>JAJDUZ010000035.1 GCA_022826385.1 Silicimonas sp. | reverse complement strand
TCGGGGTTGCCTCTGTTTATGGGTTTATTGCTAATCACACCATAGCTTGTGGCGGCCCCGATTTCCAGAACTACCAAGCTAAAACCGTCGAAATCGGCGGGAAATTCCAGCGCCTCGGCGAGTTTTGCAAAAGGCTCATCTACATGAAGATCGGGAACTACAAGCTGTCGTTCTATTATGCCCCCCGGACCGGTCGGACCGACTCGAATGGGATCGCATATAGCATCGGCAACTTCGTTCTTGGCCATGTCAACGGCCCGAGCGGCACGTATGCCCGCCAGGACTGGACGCTTGTGACCGAGCTTTTCGAAGTCAAAGAGGCTGGCACCTATAGCTTGTCTTTTGCTGCAACTGGCCGCGAAGACACCTATGGTGGTCTGATCGATAACGTCGACGTTTCGGCCGTGCCGGTTCCGGCATCGGCGCTTCTGCTGCTGGGCGGTCTGGGCGCTTTCGGAGCAATGCGCCGCAAGAAAGCCTGAACGGACCTCGTATCCTGACAGATGAAGCCACCGGCCTCCGGTGGCTTCTTTCGTTTTCACACCCTCTTCCAAGCAAAACTGCGACAAGGTGCGCGCCATTGTCCGCTGGACGATTTCATCCCTGAGCGCTAAGTAGCCGTTCAGATTGCCGGGGGAATGGTCCGGCCTTTTGCCGTTTGGGCCAAACGCCCTGAAAAACTTAGGAGAATCTTGTGTCGCACCCAGATGACCATACAGGCACGCGCCGGGACTTTCTGTACTATGCCACCGGCGGTGCAGGCGCGGTGGCGGCTGGCGCAGCCGTTTGGCCGCTTGTGAACCAAATGAACCCCTCTGCCGACGTGCAGGCGCTCAGCTCGATCAGGGTTGATGTGTCGGGCCTCGAACCGGGCGGTCAGTTGACCGTCAAGTGGCTGGGCAAGCCGGTGTTCATTCGCCGCCGCACACCGGAAGAAATCGAAGCCGAGCGCGCCGTGCCGGTGTCGGACCTGCCGGACCCGCTGGCTCGCAACGCCAACGGCGTCGACGGTGCCGAAGCAACCGACGAAAACCGTGCACTGGACGAAGCCGGTGAATGGCTGGTCCAAATGGGCGTGTGCACGCATTTGGGCTGTGTGCCCCTGAACGACGCCGGCGAGTTCGGCGGCTGGTTCTGCCCTTGCCACGGGTCGCACTACGACCTGTCGGGCCGCATCCGCAAAGGCCCCGCACCTGAAAACCTGCCTGTTCCGCCTGCGCGGTTCGACGGCGACGACCTGATCCTCGGTTAAGGGAGAACGAGAGAATGGCTGGTATCCCGCACGACCATTACGAACCGGTTACCCAGGGCGAGAAGTGGCTGCACCGCCGCCTCCCCGTGGTGGGCCTTCTGTATGACACCCTGATGATCCCCACTCCGAAGAACCTGAACTGGATGTGGATCTGGGGCATTGTCCTGACCTTCTGCCTTGCGCTGCAGATCATCACCGGCATCGTGCTGGCGATGCATTACACGCCGCATGTCGACATGGCCTTCGCCAGCGTCGAGCACATCATGCGCAACGTGAATGGCGGTCACATGATCCGCTATCTGCACATGAACGGCGCATCGCTGTTCTTTGTCGCGGTCTACGCGCATATCTTCCGCGGCCTGTATTATGGCTCGTACAAGGAACCGCGCGAGGTCACATGGATCATCGGTATCCTGATCTTCGTCCTGATGATGGGCACGGCATTCATGGGGTACGTGCTGCCTTGGGGCCAGATGAGCTTCTGGGGCGCTACTGTGATCACCGGGCTTTTCGGCGCCATCCCGTTTGTGGGTGAAGCCATCCAGACCTGGCTTCTGGGCGGACCGGCGGTGGACAATGCCACGCTGAACCGTTTCTTCAGCCTGCACTACCTCCTGCCCTTCGTGATCGCAGGTCTGGTGATCGTGCATATCTGGGCCTTCCACACCACCGGCAACAACAACCCGACGGGTGTTGAAGTGCGCCGCGGGTCGAAGGAAGAAGCCGAGCGCGACACGGTGCCGTTCTGGCCCTACTACGTCATCAAGGACGTCTTCGCGCTGGCCGTGATCCTGGCCGTGTTCTTCGCGATTGTCGGCTTCATGCCGAACTATCTGGGCCACCCGGACAACTATATCGAGGCGAACCCGTTGGCGACGCCGGCGCACATCGTGCCCGAATGGTACTTCCTGCCGTTCTACGCGATCCTGCGCGCCTTCGACACCGAAGTGTGGCTGGTTATCGCAGTCGACTTCCTGACCGCAGGCATCGTGGACGCGAAGTTCTTCGGCGTGGTCGCCATGTTTGGCGCTATTGCAGTGATGGCTCTTGCGCCCTGGCTCGACACTTCGTCGGTCCGATCGGGCAAGTATCGCCCGATGTTCAAGTGGTGGTTCTGGCTCCTCGTTGTGGACTTCTTTGTCCTGATGTGGGTGGGCGCTATGCCGGCAGAAGGCATCTATCCTTACATCGCCCTGATCGCGTCCACATATTGGTTCGCCTACTTCCTGGTGATCCTGCCGCTTCTGGGCGTGATGGAGAAACCGTTGCCGGTCCCGGAAACCATCGAAGAAGACTTCGATGCCCACTACCCGCCGAAAGGCGAGGACGCCGGTGCCGCTGCACCGACGCCAGCGGAATGAGAAGGAACACGACAATGATCCGCAAGATTGCTCTTTCCGCAGCCCTCGTCATGGGCCTTGCCAGCCCCGCCCTTGCGGCGGGGAAGGCACCGAAGGTGACGGACTATGACTTCTCGTTCGAAGGGCCGTTCGGCACCTATGACGAGATGCAGCTTCAGCGTGGCCTGCAGGTCTACACTGAAATCTGCGCCGCTTGTCACGGTCTGCAATACGTGCCGCTGCGCACGCTGGGTGACGAAGGCGGTCCGCATCTGCCGGAAGACCAGGTGCGCGCCTATGCCGAGTTCTATGAAGTGTTCGACCCGGAGATCGATGATTTTCGTGCGGCCAAGCCGACCGACCACTTCCCGGGTTCGGCGCTGGAGAACGCGCCCGACCTGTCGATGATGGCAAAGGCACGCGCCGGCTTCTCGGGCCCCTATGGTCTGGGCACCAACCAGCTCTTCAAGGGCATGGGCGGTCCGGAATACATCGCCTCGCTGCTGGCGGGCTACACCGACCCGCCGGAATGCGCCGCTGAAAGCGACATCGAAGGCTCCTACAATAAAGTCTTCACCGCGGGCGGTATGCCGGATGAGTGTAAGTACGAAGACGGCACGCCGAAGATCGAAGGCTCGTGGATCGCCATGGGTCAGCCGCTCTGGGGTGACGATGTCGAGTTCGAGGACGGCACCGAAGCGACGATCGAACAGGCCGCACAGGACGTTTCGGCGTTCCTGATGTGGACGTCCGAGCCGAAGCTGAACGCCCGCAAGGAAGCCGGTTTCATCGCCGTTGTGTTCCTGATCGTGCTCAGCGTGCTGCTGTACCTGACCAACAAGCGTCTCTGGGCGCCGATCAAGCGCAAGGGCATCTCGCCCGCCGAGTGATCGACCCGGACATCAAGTCATGAAACGCCGCCCCTCGCCCGGGCGGCGTTTTTCTTTGCCGAAGGCCCGGCTCGGAACCCAACGTCACACTGGACAGCCGCCCGTGAACCATGACCCTTGGCGCCATCAGGAAAGGCCAAAGATGACAGAACTGACCCGCGACGACATGCTGCAACTGGTCACCGCCCGCGCCAAGGGGCGCATCAAGGGCAGCGTTCGGCTGGACATGCCGGGTTTCGCCAAACTGTTCGTGGATGAGACCGGGGCCGTCGAAAGCGAGCGCGACGCGGACATCACGCTGACCGCGCCGGCGGATGTCTTTCACGCCATTGCGACGGGACAGTTGAACGCCGCGAAGGCCTTCATGATGCGGAAGCTCAAGGTGGACGGAAACCCGATGCGCGCCTTGAAGATCGGCGAGATCCTCAGTTCCGAGAGCTAGGCTCAGGCCCCTATTGCACGTAGCGCAGCCCGACCGCGGGCGTTGCAAGGGCCGCCACGTGCAACTCGGAAATCATGCCTTCGGCAACGCTGACATAGCGACTGTCGGGAAAGCTCAGCACGAAGTTTTCCAGCGCCCGGACCGAGCCGGAAGCGCCCGCCGCGTCAAAGTACTGATCTTCGATCAGCCCTTCGCTGCCCACGGCATAGGGGGCAAAGAAAGAAACGGCGCAAAGCGCAAGGGGCGTCAGGATACGCATGGGTCAATCCCGTCTTTCACCAGTCATTGTTCCCCAAAAAGAAACAAAGACCGTGGTCGAAATTGGACCATTCCGGGGAATCTCTGCCCCATTCCTTCGCTGATTTCGGTTGCAAGCGGGTTCAACGCTCTGGTTTCATGAGGATGAGGGGACCGACATGGCTGAACCAAGCTTCACGATGGGGATCGAGGAGGAGTACCTCCTTGTTGATCGCAAGACACTGGCATTGGCAGAAGCGCCGCAAGCGCTGATGGACCAGTGTAAGGCCGCGCTTGGCGATCAGGTCTCGCCCGAGTTTCTGCGCTGCCAGGTCGAGGTTGGCACCAAGGTCTGCAAAGACATTGGCGAGGCTCGCGCCGACCTGAAACACCTGCGCACGACGGTGGCCGAGATTGCCGATGCGCATGGCCTCGCGCCGCTTGCCGTTTCATGCCACCCGACCGCCGACTGGAAGGACCAGCACCACACCGACCGCGAACGCTATAATGCGCTGCGCAGTGATCTGGCGGCCGTCGGGCGGCGGATGCTGATCTCGGGCGCGCATGTGCATGTCGGCATCGAGGATGACGACCTGCGCGTCGATCTGATGAACCAGGCGAGTTACTTCCTGCCGCATCTTCTGGCGATGTCGTGTTCGTCACCCTTCTGGCAGAACGAGGATACCGGGCTGGCAAGCTATCGCCTGACGGTCTTCGACAACCTGCCCCGCACCGGCCTGCCCCCGCGCCTCGAGAGCTATTCAAGCTATCGCCGTGCCGTTCAGGCCATCGTCAGCACCGGCGCGATCGAAGATGCCACCAAAATCTGGTGGGATCTGCGCCCCTCGGATCGGTTCGCCACGCTGGAAACGCGGATTTGCGACATGTGTCCGCGGCTGGAACACATGCTGACCATCGCAGCGGTGATACAGGGCATCATGCGGATGCTCTGGCGTTTGAAGACCCGCAACCAGCGCTGGCGCATCTATGACCACTTCCTTGTGGGCGAAAACCGCTGGCGGGCGCAGCGCTATGGCATGTCGGAAGGACTGATCGACTTCGGACGGGGCGAAGTGGTTCCGTTTTCGGACCTGCTGGACGAACTGATCGACATTCTGGCCGAGGATGGGGCCGTGCTGAACTCCACCGCCGAAATCGCGGGCACGCGCGACATCCTGCAGGGCGGCAACAGCGCCGAGCGGCAGCGCCGCGTCTATGAACAGGCCAAAGAGGCCGGAGCCGATCACGAGGAAGCGTTGCGCGACGTGGTCCGCGCGTTGATCTCGGAGTATCACGCCGACTTGTGAGGCCCTGCCAAGAGAACCTGCCGTTCACTAACCACACAATATTTAATCAAAATTTCAGATAGCACAGGTATCAGTCTTGTGTTTCGCGCAGGCTATGCATGACCGATGCCCATGCGTTAACCATTTGTCGCGTCAACGCCACGCCTGCAATGAATCCGCATGTCCCGCCCTTGCTGCCGGTGACCTGCGAGCAGGCAAATGCTAGGACACGCGGGTAACCAGTGCGTGTGGAGTAAGATGGACGTACAAAACACATCCCTGCCGGGCGTTTTCGTCCTGAAACCAGTGCGCCATGGCGATGCGCGCGGGTTCTTTTCCGAAAGCTGGAACAAGCAGCGCATGGCGGATGCCGGGCTGGATATCGACTTCGTGCAGGACAATCACTCGCTTTCGGCCGAGACCGGCACGTTGCGGGGTATGCATTTCCAGGCGCCGCCCTTCGCGCAAGCCAAGCTGGTGCGCTGCGGGCAAGGCAGCCTGTTCGACGCCGTGGTCGACGTGCGCAAGGGCTCGCCCACCTATGGTCAAAGCTTCGGCATCGAATTGAGTGCGGAAAACGGGCTGCAGCTTTTGGTGCCCGAAGGGTTCCTGCATGGCTTCGTGACCCGCGTGCCCAACACCGAGGTGATCTACAAGGTCAACAACTACTACTCGGCCGAGGCTGATGGCTCGGTCCGCTGGGACAGCTGCGGGATCGATTGGGGCCTTACAGGCGACCCGGTTCTGTCGGCCAAGGACAGCGGCGCGCAAACGCTGGACGCGTTTGACAGCCCGTTCGTTTGGGAGGGCGCATGAAGATACTTGTGACAGGTGGCGCCGGGTTCATCGGCTCGGCGGTCGTGCGGCAAGCCGTGCGCGACGGGCACGAGGTCATCAACCTCGACAGCCTGACCTACGCCGCCAACCTTGCCAATGTGGCCGGCGTCTCGAACGCGCCGGGCTATGCCTTTGAAGAGGTCAGCATCACCGATCGCGCGGCCCTTGATGACGTGTTTCGGCGCCACGAGCCCGACGCGGTGATGCACCTTGCCGCGGAAAGCCATGTCGACCGTTCGATTGACGGACCCGCGGCTTTTGTCGAGACCAATATCACCGGCACCTATACGTTGCTGGAAGCGGCGCGGGCCTATTGGGAACGCATGGACCGCCCGGAAGCGTTTCGCTTCCACCATATCTCGACCGATGAAGTGTTCGGCTCGCTTGGGCCGACGGGCATGTTCACCGAAGAGACGCCCTATGATCCGCGCAGCCCCTACTCGGCCTCGAAAGCCTCCTCGGACCATCTGGTCCGCGCGTGGCACGAGACCTATGGCCTGCCGGTCGTGATGACGAATTGTTCGAACAATTACGGGCCGTTCCACTTCCCCGAGAAGCTGATCCCGGTGGTGATCCTGAACGCGATCCACGGGCATCCGATCCCGGTCTATGGCAAAGGCGAGAACGTGCGCGACTGGCTTTATGTCGAAGACCATGCCGACGCCTTGCTGACGGTTCTGACCAAGGGCGAGGTCGGGCGCAGCTATAACATCGGCGGGGAAAACGAAGCGCGGAACATCGATCTGGTGCAGACGATCTGCGCCGTGCTGGACAAGCGCCGCCCCGACGGCGCCCCGCATGCCGACCTGATCGAGTTCGTCACCGATCGCCCGGGGCATGACATGCGCTATGCCATTGACCCGACCCGCATCCGGACCGAACTGGGCTGGCGGCCTTCGGTCACGCTGGAAGAGGGTTTGGAAAAGACTGTCGACTGGTATCTGCAGAACGAAGACTGGTGGCGCCCGCTTCTGGACATCGCGATGGAACGGCGGGGAACGGGCGCGTGAAACTCGCTTTATTCGGAGCCACCGGACAGGTCGCGACCGAAGTGCAGCGGCGCGCACCGGCGGATTTGACGCTTGAGGTCATCGGGCGCGACCGCGCCGACTTTGCCAACCCCGACCAAGTGCGCGATGTCGCCTTGGCGCTGCAGGTCGATGCCGTCCTTAACGCCGTTGCCTATACCGCCGTCGACAAGGCCGAAGACGAGACCGATCTGGCTCAGGCCGTCAACGGCGCAAGCGTTGCCGCGCTTGGCGACGCCTGCGCCAGCACCGGCGCGGCGCTTGTTCACATCTCGACCGACTACGTGTTTTCGGGCGACGGCACCAAGGCCTGGACGCCGGATGACCCGACCGACCCGCAGGGGGCCTATGGCCGCAGCAAGCGGGCGGGCGAGTTGGCCCTTGCCCGGTTCGGCGGCGCGTTCGCAACACTCCGGACATCATGGGTGTTCAGCGCGCATGGCAACAACTTCGTCAAAACGATGCTGCGCTTTGGGGCGGAACGGGACCAGTTGCGGGTCGTGGACGACCAGTTCGGCGGACCGACCCCGGCCGCGGCCATCGCGGATGCCTGCCTGACGCTGGCGCACGGACTGGCGGACGGAGCACCGGGTGGAACCTATCATTTCTCGGGCGCCCCGGATGTCAGCTGGGCTCATTTCGCCCGCGAGATCTTTGCACAATCCGGGCTAACACCCGCTGTTGTTGACATTCCGACCAGCGACTATCCGACACCTGCCAAAAGACCCCTCAATTCGCGGCTCGATTGCAGCAGTCTGGAGGCCGATTTTGGCATCAAACGCCCCGACTGGCGCGCCGGGCTTGCGGATGTGCTAGAAGACCTGCGGCAGCAAAGCGCCTGAAAGGACACCCATTTTCCATGACCAAGCGCAAAGGCATTATCCTTGCAGGTGGCTCGGGCACCCGGCTTTACCCGATCACGATCGGGGTCTCGAAGCAGCTTCTGCCGATTTACGACAAGCCGATGATCTATTACCCGCTGTCGGTGCTGATGCTGGCGGGCATTCGCGAGATCGCCATCATCACAACGCCGCAGGACCAGGAACAGTTCAAACGCCTGTTGGGCGACGGGTCGCAATGGGGCCTGCGCTTTGAGTGGATCATCCAGCCCTCGCCGGATGGTCTGGCGCAGGCGTATCTTCTGGCCGGCGACTTCCTGAACGGCGCCCCCTCGGCCATGGTGCTGGGCGACAACATCTTCTTTGGTCACGGCCTGCCCAAGATCCTTGAACGCGCCGACGCGATGCCTGAAGGCGGCACGGTGTTCGGATACCGTGTGGCCGACCCCAAGCGTTATGGCGTGCTGGCCTATGACGGCGACAAGGTCAGCCAGATCATCGAGAAACCCGAACACCCGCCTTCGAACTATGCCGTGACCGGTCTCTATTTCCTTGACGGCAGCGCGTCCGAGCGTGCCGCGCGTGTGGTCCCTTCTGATCGGGGCGAGTTGGAGATCACCGACCTTCTGCAGCTTTACCTTGATGATGGGCTCTTGAATGTCGAGCGGATGGGCCGCGGCTATGCGTGGCTGGACACCGGCACGCACGCGTCGCTGCTGGATGCCGGAAACTTCGTGCGTACCCTGACCGCCCGGCAAGGCCTGCAATCGGGCTCGCCCGAGGAGATCGCCTTTGAGAATGGCTGGATCACCAAGGATGACCTGCTGGCCGCTGCCAAACCCTTGGGCAAGAACGCCTATGGTCAGTACCTGATGCAGATCGCGGGAGAGGCCGAGTGAACACCGCGCTGATCACAGGGTCTGCCGGGTTCATCGGCTATCACTGCGCCCGGCGTTGGCTGGATGACGGCTGGCAGGTGATCGGGCTGGACAGTTTCAGCGACTATTACGACCCGCAGTTGAAGCGCGACCGCGCGGCCATGCTGGCCGCCTATCCGGGCTATAAAGAGGTTGAAGGCAAGGTGGAAACGCCGGGCCTTTTGATGGACCTCTTTGCAGAGCACAAGCCGGCCCATGTGGTGCACCTCGCCGCGCAGGCGGGGGTCCGTTACAGCATCGAAGCGCCGCGCACTTACCTTGAGGCGAATATCCAAGGCACGTTCGAACTGCTTGAAGCGGCCCGCGCCCATCCCGGCGCGCATCTGCTGCTGGCCTCAACCTCGTCCGCCTATGGCGCGAACGAGAAGATGCCCTATGCCGAGACCGACAAGGCCGACGCGCAGATGTCGTTCTATGCGGCCACGAAGAAGGCGACCGAGGCGATGGCGCATTCCTATGCGCATCTCTATGATCTGCCGGTCACGATGTTCCGCTTCTTCACCGTGTATGGCCCGTGGGGTCGGCCTGACATGGCGCTTTTCAAGTTCGTGAAGGCGATGCTGAATGGTGACCCTATCGACGTTTACAACCACGGTCAGATGCGGCGCGACTTCACCTATATCGACGATCTGGTCGAAGCGGTCCGTAAACTGGCCGATGCGCGGCCCACGGCCACAGCTGCGGGCGATTTCGACAGTCTCAGCCCGGTTGCGCCCTTTAGAATTGTCAACATTGGCAAGGCGAAACCCGACGCTTTGGGCGATTTCATTGCCGAGATCGAACATTCGCTTGGGCTGGAAGCCAAGAAAAACATGATGGAGATGCAAGCCGGTGACGTCCCCGCCACGTGGTCGGATACGCGCTTGCTGGAAGCTTTGACCGGGTATAAAGCCACGACGGAACTCAGCGACGGCATTCCTGAATTCGTCACTTGGTACCGCACCTATTACGACGTGTAACAGTCTCAAGAGTAAGGATTAATTTCATGCGCATCGCGATGATTGGAACCGGTTATGTCGGGCTTGTCTCGGGTGTCTGTTTCTCGGATTTCGGGCATGATGTCATTTGCGTCGACAAGGACGCGGGCAAGATCGAGAAACTTGAAAACGGCGAGATCCCCATCTTCGAACCGGGTCTGGACGTGCTGCTGGCCAAGAATGTCGAGGCCGGGCGGCTTTCCTTCACCCTTGATCTGGCGGACGCGCTGGATGGCGCGGGCGCGGTGTTCATTGCCGTCGGCACGCCGACACGGCGCGGTGATGGCCATGCCGATCTGAAATACGTCGAAGCGGCCGCGCGCGAGATTGCCACAACCGCAACCGGGCCGATCACAATTGTCACGAAGTCGACCGTGCCCGTTGGCACGAACCGCAAGGTCGCGGAATGGGTGCGCGAGACGAACCCGGATCTGGATTTCGACGTGGCCTCGAACCCCGAGTTCCTGCGTGAAGGCGCCGCGATTGACGACTTCATGCGCCCAGACCGCGTTGTCGTCGGTGTCGAAAGCGACCGCGCGGCCGAGGTGATGGCCGAGATCTATCGCCCGCTCTTCCTGCGCGACTTCCCGATTGTCACGACAGACCTCGAGAGCGCCGAGATGATCAAGTATGCGGCGAATGCGTTTCTGGCGACCAAGATCACCTTCATCAACGAGATCGCGGCGCTCTGCGAAAAGACCGGCGCAGATGTGAAGCAGGTGTCGAAAGGCATGGGGCTGGACGGCCGGATCGGCAACAAGTTCCTGCATGCCGGGCCTGGCTATGGCGGGTCCTGTTTTCCGAAGGACACCAGCGCGCTGGCCCGGATCGGGCAAGACTATGCCTCGCCCATGACGATCACCGAGGCCGTGATCGAAGTGAACGAGAAGGTCAAACGCCGGATGATCGAGAAGTTGCGCGATCTCTGCGAAGGCTCGTTCAATGGCAAGAAAGTGGCCGTTCTGGGCGTCACGTTCAAACCGAATACCGACGACATGCGCGATGCGCCGTCCCTGACGATCGTGCCGGCCCTTGTGGGTGGCGGCGCCGAGGTCTGCGCTGTCGATCCGGAAGGGCGCCGCGAAGGCGAGGCGTTGTTGCCGCATGTCCATTGGGAAACGGATGTCTATGCCGCGACAGCGGGTGCCGATCTTGTGGTGATCCTGACGGAATGGAACGAGTTCCGCGCACTGGATCTGGACCGGATCGCGGCAGGCATGGCGACGTCGCGTATGGCGGACCTGCGCAATATCTATGACGCCGAACGCGCTGCCGCGGCCGGGTTCGAAGCTTATGTCTCGGTGGGTCGGAAACCTTTCCCGGTTGACCTCTGAGGTCTGATCGACCGCATTGATCTTAAAGTCAGCGGCGCCGCTGCGCCCTTCCGTGTGGCTGCTGCCATCTGCATCTTTCAGACGCGGATCGCAACGCGTACTTGGCCAACGCGAGGTGTGATGGCCCCCGCGTGGAAGGTTGGTCGTGGTTGAAACGACCTGTGTTCGAACGGCGCTTTTCTCTCAATCAACGATAGAGATGCGGTAAACTGACCGTACGCATGACACGCTCAGTAGCTGTAGCCGTAGCTTTCTTCCATGAAACGGCACTTGTTCAGCACGATGCCCGCCACACTGGTGTACTGGGCCACTTCGCGCTCGACTTCATCGATCTGAGACACCGATGATTGGCCGGCAGCGGCCACAATAAGTACGGCGTCGACATTCTTAAGGAAGCCGCGCGTTTCGTCGCTCACCATGACCGGCGGTGTGTCGAACAGCATCAGATGCGGAGCGTAGTCATCCTGCAGAGCATCAATGATCTCCATCGTGCGCGATCTCAACACAAGTTTGGCCGGGTCCTTGACCACGCTTGATGTCATCGAGATGCAGGTGTTCTCATGCAAACGAAGCGCGTGCTCGGCAAAGCTTGCCTCCTCGCTCAGAACCGCTTCCAGGCTATGGGTCGGCGAGACACCAAACAGTTTCGAAATCGTCGGGCGGCGAAAATCCATGTCGAACAGCATGCCCCGCAGTTCGGGCTGCCGACCGAGGCCAGCAATCAGATTGCAGGCCAGCGTAGACTTGCCGCAACCGGGCGTTGCCGATGTGATTGCAATGCGTGTCCAGTCATTGCGACGCATTTCCAGCAGAAGCTTGGTCCGAAGGATATCAAAGTGCTGGGCTTCGACCGACGCCTCGTTGGCGTAGATCCGAGCCTCTTGCAACAGACCCGCCGCAGGTTCGAAAACCTGCAACGCGTCCCAACGCTCGGCGATCTCCTGATCGCGTGTCGCCCGACGCGTGTTGCCACGACTGGTTGGGTCCGTGCGGCGCACCGGACGACCGTTGTTTTCTCTCTTTTCGCGGGCCCGCGCCAGCGCGGCTTGTAGCTTTTCCATAAGTCAGACCAAGTCCATCGTTAAAGTCCGAAACGCTCGAGCACCTTTTCGAGCAGCAGATCGAGCGGCATGTAATACGTGTGAATCGCCCAAAGCCCGACCGGGATCGAGATCATGACGAAGACAATGAAGAGGATCTTCAGCATCCGGCGGCGGCGGCGCACGGACGGCTCTTCCAGATAGGGAATTGTTGCAAGGGGTTGCACACCAAGACCACGAACCAGATCGACCGGACGCCGGATTGCGCTGTTGATCAGCTCGGTCAGAACGAAGAACACTGCCGCCAGACCCGAGCCTACGAAAACGCCCCCTCCCGCGATGAGTTTGCGATTGGGTGACGTCGGTCCGCTGGGAACCGAGGCTCGCTCGACCAAGACAACACGCTCGCCTTTGGCCGACGTTTCGACATCGACGCCTTGCTCGGCGGTCGCCCGCGAACGGACGGCCTGGTTGTATTGGGTCTGAGTATTTTCGTACTCGCGTTCGAGTTCGTCGAGGCGAATGGCCACTTGAGGCGTGCGCTCGATGGCAGTGCGGAGTGTTTCCAGCTCGGCCTCCATCGTCGCCGTATCCTTGTCGATCGACCGGATCTCGGATTCGATAGCGGCCAATTGCACATTGAGCATTGAGGTCGCTTCGTTTTCTTCGCCGTCGGAGCTTCCCGGAAGCTCATCTTCCTTCAAAACGCGGATGCGTTCCTGCAGGAACTTGATGGTCGGACTGTCAGGCGCATGGAAGGCCAGCTTTGAGCGGATCTCGGTTTCGAGCCGGTTGATTTCCTGTTGTTGCGGCGTCAACTGCATAGCGCCAATACCAGCGGCTGATCCGGCCTCGACGATGCGGTTCCGCTGTTCCACCAGCGAAGTGCGTTCCCTTGCATTCAGGTTCATGCGTTCCTGAAGCTGCGACTGACGGTTCAAGCGGAATTGCAGACTATCCGGCAACGCATCATTGTTGGCTTCTTTATACGCGACGATTTCGGCACTTTGTTCGGACAGCCGGCGGCCGAGGTTTTCAACGCGTGTCTGAAAGAATTCCAGTGTCTGACCGCTGTCGCCACGGCGCCGCTCGGCATCGGCCCGCAGAACATACGTCACGAACTCGTTTACCACCTCGGCGGCAACATTCGGATTGCCGCTTTCAAACGAAATCCGCAGAACCGTTGCCGCATTCCGACCACTCCGCAAGCTAAAATCAGTTGCATCGCGCATCGCGCTGACCACATCGTCCGGCGACATATCGGCTTCGCCCCTGAAAACGCGATGTTTCGCGGCAATATCGATCAGGTTGGCGCGCGTCATGAGCCTGAGTTGGATGGCCTGGAGTTCTTTGCTCGACTCGCTTTGAACCGTGGGGGTGAACAACGTATCGGGAAGCGCTGCGCCCTCGACGACAAGTGCCGCGCTGGCCTGATACTTGGGCGGCATCGTCATCGCGAGACCGACGCCAACACCGGCGCACAGGACGAAGATCACAACCATGACCGGGAGCCGCTTCTTGACCAGCTCCCAGTAAAACTTCAACTCACCACTCATTCCGCAGCCTCCCCGGCTGATTGTACAATCGGAAGGAAAATACCGTCATCCAGCACTTCTTCGATGATCGCGGCATCTACGATGCGGCGCTCCTCAGTTGCAGCGTAAACCATGGAGACATCGCAGAGCTTGTTCACCAGACGTGGAATGCCGTGCGTGTGCGCATGGATAAGATCAATGGCATCAGCCGTAAACTCCGAGCCCGTGCCGCCGACATGCTGCAATCGATGCTGCATGTAACCGGCCACCGCGGCGCGATCGAGCGAACCGATGTGATAGGTGGCCGTGACGCGTTGCGCGAATTGGCGAAGCTCGGGGCGCAGGATCATCTGGCGCAGCTCCGGCTGACCAACGAGGATAAGCTGCAGCAACTCGTCCTTGTTTGAATTGATGTTGGTGAGCATTCTCAGCTCTTCCAACCCTTCGATCGACAGGTTCTGCGCTTCATCGATCAGAATGATCACACGTCGACCGCTGGCATATTCCTCGATCACGAAATCCTGCAATTGCTGGAACAGCGTGACATAGGCCGCCGTCAGGTCGGTTTCGACACCAAGCGAGTTCAGCGCCCATTGCAGCAATTCACCCCGACCGCCCTGAGCGTTCGACACCAGGCCAAGCGTGATATCGTCATCAAGGGTCTGAAGCAGCTTTTGGACAAGGGTCGTTTTGCCGACCCCGACCTCGCCTGTGACCACGGTAATGGGTGATCTGGTCATCACGCCGTATTCCAGCACGGAATAGGCCCTGCGGTGTGCGCGGGACCAGAAGATGAAATCCGGGTCCGGGAGCAGCGTGAAGGGGCGCTCGGTGAACCCGAAAAACTCAATATAAAGGTCGGTACTCGTCATGTTCTCACTGGGCTAGCAGGCCATACATATATGCAGTGCGGCCTTAGGTGTCCAAGTGTCAAAGCGGTGTGCCGACATCATGTCGCGTCTGAGACAATTCTGCAATCGTTTGCCGCTGATTTAGCGATTCGCCGGGATTACCACCGACGCGCCCCGCCGCCCCGTTTCAAAACCCGGCACACTCTCACGAAATGCTTCAAACTGTTGAAATCGTCACGGCTTCGGCGCTGCGGCAAACCGTGGCCAAATTTGGGCAGCAATTTCAGGCAGAACCCCTCAATCTATAGTGTTAGCGTTAACCTTAACCCTACCGATTAACGATCAATTCACATTTGTAGATACTGTTGCGTAAGGAATGTCTTTGCTTTCTGCGGTGCGGAATGGTAAACCAAATATGCGTTTGTTGTGGCTGCTGCCGTTCAAATGTGGCGTGATTATGTAAGTGTGAGTTAGGGGGCCGGCTAAGGCCGGTATTAAAGTAGTGACGGTGCATTCTTCCAAGTTGGTCGCCGCCGAGTCTCAGGCGATCTCCAACCATTTGAAATCAAAGGGCTCTTATGCTTCGGGCCTGAAACGGGTACTGGACTTCGTTGTCGTAGTGGCTGCTCTGCCCTTCCTGGTGCCTTTCTTCGCCATCATCGGTGCGTTGATCGCTATGGACGGTCATTCTCCGTTCTTCCGGCAGGAGCGTGTTGGCCTGAGCGGCAAACGGTTCTCGATGTGGAAGTTCCGGACGATGGTGCCGAATGCGGAAGCCATCCTTGAACGTTATCTTGCAGAGAACCCCGAGGCGCGGGCCGAGTGGGAAACCAATCAGAAACTGACGAATGATCATCGCATCACGCGTGTAGGTCGCATTCTGCGGCGCACATCTGCTGACGAATTGCCGCAGCTTATCAATGTGTTGCTTGGTGAAATGTCGCTTGTGGGCCCGCGGCCGATGATGCCGTGCCAGCAGGCTCTGTATCCTGGTCATGCGTATTACCGGCTGCGTCCTGGTCTGACCGGCAGCTGGCAGGTGTCCGAGCGTCACAAGTCGACCTTTGCGGACCGGGCGATCTATGATGACAGCTACGAAGCCGACCTGACCTTTGCGACGGATGTCAGCATTCTCGCCAAGACGGTGGGTGTGGTGTTCCGCTGCACCGGCATCTGAGAACTTAGTTCACAAACTTGCGAAAGTCTGGTCGCGCGACGCGGGAGTTGTTACTTTAACTTCCGCGTTATTTCTGTCCGGGAGTACTTTGTAATGGGTTTCGCCTCACGCGCTGCGATGGTCGCAGCGATTCTGCTTGCCTTGTCGGCTTGCGACAGTTCCGAAGAACGAGCAGAGAAGCATTTTCAGAACGGTTTGGAACTTCTGGAATCAGGTGATGCTTCGCGTGCAATCGTCGAGTTTCGCAACGCGCTGGCGCTGGACGGCAATCATCGGGGCGCCCGCGCGAGCTATGCACGCGCGGCTCGCGAACGCGGCAATGTTTCCGAAGCCTATTCGAACTTTCTTCACGTGGTCGAGCGCTTCCCGGACGATATGGAAGCCCGGCTTGCCCTGACCGAAATCGCGATCCTTGCCCAGAACTGGGACGAAGCCGAACGACATGGCGCCGCACTGGTCGAAGCGAATGCCGAGCTTGAAGGCGCTGATATCGCGACCTTGGCCCTCGAGTTCCGACAGGCTGTTCTCGACGAAGACAATCCGTTGATTCGAGAACTGACCGGCCGCGCCGAGGCACTGGCCGAGGCCAAGCCAAACGACCAGATCCTTACCCGTATCATGATCGAAGGCTACCTTGCCGACAGCCGGGTCGACGACGCAATCGCGGTCACCCGCGCGATTCTTGATGACGGCACCGACAATCCGGTCTTCTATCAGATCATGGCCGAGCTGCTGGTCACAAAGGGTGACTTTGGCGGTCTGGAGCAGCACTTCCGCGAGATGATCGCTCGGTTCCCCGATGACGAAGATACAAAGGGCAACTTGTTGCGCCTCTTGATTGCAGAAGGCCGCAGCGACCAAGCCGAAGCCTTCCTGCGCGACGAGATCGCGGCCGCCGAGGACAAAGTATCCGCTCATGTGGCGTTGATCGCCTTGATCCGCCAGTTGCGCGGTGACGATGCTGCGCTGACCGAGATCGATGTTGCGCTGGAAACCTATGAAAACCCGTCGCTTATCAACGCCCTTAAGGCAGGTTTGCTGTATGATCGCGGCGAACAGGATGCGGCCATTGCCTTGATGGAAGCCATCACCGAAGGCAAAGAGCCAAGCGCCCAGGTCGACGACTTCAAAGTGACGCTGGCCAAAATGCTGATCGGACGCAGCAACGAAATCGGAGCCCGCCAATTGGTCGAGGCCGTTCTCGAGCATGACCCGTCGCATGTCGAGGCGCTGAAGATGCGCGCTTCGTGGCAGATCGATGCCGACGAAACCGACGCCGCCATCGCGACGTTGCGACTGGCTCTGGACCGCGAACCGGATGACGCTGAAGCGATGACGATCATGGCGCGCGCGCATGACCGCAACGGCGACACGCAACTTGCGCAGGACTTGCTGGCCCTTGCCGTCGAGGCGTCGGGGTTCGCACCGGCTGAAAGCTTGCGGTTTGCGCGTATTCAGCTGGACGAAGAACGCTTTGGCTCGGCCGAAGAGACTTTGATCAACGCGCTGCGCCGCGCCCCCGGCCAACTCGAACTTCTCAGCACTTTGGGTCAGGTCTATCTTGCGACGGCGGACTGGAGCCGCGCGGACCAGGTTGTCCGGACGATCCGCAGACAAGAGAACGCTCAGGCCGGGATACTCGCGGACGAGCTGCAACTGCAGCTTATTTCGAGCCGCGAAGGGCGTGCACAGGGCATCGGTTTCCTCGAGCAACTGGTGCAAAACGGCAGTGATACGACAGCCGCCAAGGTGGCTCTGATCCAGGCGCGATTGCAGGAAAACCGCGCTGACGACGCGCTGGCGCTTGCCCAGGAAATCGTAGACGAAAATCCCGGTGAGGTTCCGGCGCTGATGGTTCTTGGAAACACCCAAGTTGCGCTGGCCGCTTTCGGAGACGCCGAAACGACCTTCCGTGCCGCGCTTGAGATCGAACCGAACGATGCCATGGCGACCGTTCAGCTTCTGCGGACCCTGAATGCTCTGGGACGGCCCGGCGACGCCGAAGCGCTTGTCGATGCCAGCCTCGAGCGGCAACCAGATCACCCGGATCTGCTTTGGGCCAAAGCCTCGTTCCTTGAAAAAGCCAACAACATTGATGGGGCGATCGGCGTTTACGAGCAGCTTTACGCGCTGAACTCGGGCAACCAGGTCGCCGCCAACAACCTGGCAAGCCTTCTTGTGACCTATCGCACCGAGCAAGCCGACCTGGATCGCGCGATTGCCGTTGGGAAACGTCTGCGCGGAACCGAGTTTCCGCCGTTCCAGGACACCTATGGTTGGTTGCTGTACCGGCAGGGCCAGTTCGAAGAAGCCGTGGACTATCTCGAGCCGGCCGCGCAGGCGCTGGCAGGCGATCCGATTGTGCAGTTTCATCTGGCAAAGGCCTATCTTGCGTTGGAGCGCAATGCAGACGCCCTCGCCCAGTTCGAAAACGTGATGGCACTGGCCGAGGCAGACGATCCTCGCCCGCAAATCGCGGAAGCCCGTTCAGAGATTGCGCGCCTCAAGACAGTTTCGGAATGAGGCGCTGGTCTCTATTCCAAGGGACACGCCTTGTGATGGGATGACCATGGAATGACGACAGACCTGCCCGAGGATCGGTTCCGGCTTCCGCCGCTTCCGATCCTTGTCCTCATCATTGCCTGCGTGGGGATCGAGATCGTGCTGCGGCTGGGAGATGCCGGGCTATGGGGCATCCCACGGTTCCGGGCGCTGGTCTATGAATTTGGCGGGTTCTGGCCGGGACTGCTGGCCAACTGGCAACCGAATTTTCCATTTCAGTCCAGCACGATGTTCCTGACTTATGGGTTTCTTCATGCCGGGTTCTGGCACCTTGCGCTGAACATGGTCACGCTCTGGAGCCTTGCCCGGATCGTGATTGAACGGGTCGGCAATCTGAAGTTCCTGTCGGTCTATGCCCTGTCCATCCTTGGGGGCGGCGCGGGCTATGCCCTGCTGGCCGAGACCTATCGTCCGATGGTCGGAGCCTCTGGCGCGCTATTCGGCCTCGCGGGCGCGATCCTGGCCTGGGACTATGTCGACCGTTTCATCCTGAAAGAGGGGCTATGGCCGGTGGCGCGGGCGGCCTTGCTGCTGATTGCGCTGAACGTGGCACTCTATTTTGCGATGGGCGGCCGCTTGGCGTGGGAAGCGCATCTGGGCGGGTTCGTGGCCGGATGGCTGGCTGCTTTGCTGCTGGACCCGCGGGGCCGAAGCTGAGGCATCAGTGCCGCGTCACCACGCCGAGAAGCCACCATCCACGTTGATCAACTGACCGGTCATGTAGCCTGCGCCTTCGGACGCAAGGAACAGCATGACATCGGCAATCTCGTCCGGTTGCCCCATGCGGTCGGCCATGATCAACTCGCCCACGCGGCGCTGGAACTCGTCGGAATGCCCGTTCAAGACCGCGCCCGGCGCAATCGTGTTCACCGTGGCATCCCGGTTGGCCCAGTAACCCGCCAGCCAGACCGTCAGGCCGTGGATGCCCGCCTTGGTGACGCCATAGGCCGAGAAGTTCTTGAACGGCATCCCGTCATAGATCCGGTGATGTGCCCCGTTCAGCGCGTACATCGATGCGACGTTCACCAAAGTGGACGGATACTTGCCGACAATGTCGCGATCCATCTGGCGGGCAATCATGAAGGCGCCTGTCAGGTTGGTGCGCAGCGTCTTTTCAAAGTCTTCGACCGTGGTGTCGGCAAAATCGGGAAAGCTCTTGCCCTTGCCCATCAGCATCTCGCCCGTGATCGCTGCGTTGTTGAGCACCACGTTGGGCTGCCAGCCATCGGCCATGACGCGGGTGAAGATCGCCTCGACCGCGGCTTCGTCAGAGACATCAAGCTCATAGAACCCGAACTGTGCGTTGTCCCCATGCGCGTCGATCAAGGCGTCGGCCCGGGCGCCCGGCAGATCGGTCGCCACCACCTTGGCGCCCGAGGCCAGCATCCGGCGGACATAGGTCGAGCCAAGGACACCGCCCGAGCCGGTGATGAAAACGGTGCGGCCTGCGAGATCAACCATTGAGACGCTCCTGCATCAGATGTTGCACGATCTTGAAATCGAGTTCTGTGTCGATGTCGAGGCAGCGCTCGACCGGCATCAGATACGGCAGCACGCGCCCCTGAAACAGCCCACGCGCCCGTTTGAGATAGGCGGGATCGACGACATAGGTCGACGCCGCATGTTCCCAGACCACCGGCGCCTGCTGGCGTGCCACGACGCCGCCCGGCAGCGGCTTCGACACGTGGAGGTACCCCGACTGGTCCGGTTCGACGAGGTTGAAATACGGGTTCTTCCGCGCCTCGGTACAGGACATGATCATGTCGGGCCGCTTGTCGAAGAACGCGTCCAGCGCGCCGTCGATATCCTCGGGCAGGCGCAAGGGGGATGTGCAGTCGAGGTCGAGGAAGGCGTCAACCGGCCCGACCAGCTCCTCGGCCCGGCCCAGCGCGTGTTGCCAGACATCCCACTTGGCAGCGGTGTCCGATGCCAGTTCCGGCGGGCGCAGGCCCATTTCCAGACAGCCCTTGGAGACCGCGTGGTCATAGATGCGTTCATCATCCGTGCTGACCACGACGTGATCCACGCGGTCATGGGCCAGAAGCTGGTCCAGCGACCAATCGATCAAGGGCTTGCCAAGGAAATCGCGGAAGTTCTTCCCGACAACGCCTTTCGAGCCTTTGCGGACGCCGATATGTCCGACGATCATGCGAACCCTCCTGTCAGTGTTCCGTGAAACGTTCTTTTGTCCCAAGCACTTGCCACAAGTTCGGCACTGGCGCGACAAAGATCGAGGCGCGGCAGAAGCGGATTGTCCGACGGCGCGCGGCCTTCGGCCAGCGCCATGAAATCGCGCATCAGGTCAAGGAACATGTCATTGCGCTCGAACGGATAGGTCTGGCTGTCCGTCCCCTCGCCCGTCATCCGGTCAGCGCGGCTGGCCAACAGGTCAAGCTCCCAGCGGGCCGCACGCCCCTCCAGCACGGTGCGCCGGGCAAAGACCGGCGAGAGATAGTCCATCGCCACGGTGCCCGTCGCGCTGCCGGCCAGCCCGATGCGGGTCGCGAAATCGACGCCGGGGAAATCGGCATGGCCGACGCAATCGACGCCGGTCACCTGCAGGTCCGGCACGAAACAGGCAGCCAGATCGATCTCGTGGCAGAGGTCCAGCAGCACGCCACCGCCCTCCGCCCGCGCGGCATAGCTGTCGGCAAAGCGCCAGTTCGCCCGCCACTGGCGCACGTCATGTCCGATCTGCAGCGTGAACCCGTAAAGATCGGGCCGCTCGGCATGAACCGCCCGGATCACCGGATGATAGCGCATCATGTAGCCAAGGACCGAGCGCGAGGCGATGCCGGCGGCGACGTCATAAAGCGTGGCGACATCCGAGGGCCGGAAGGCAAGCGGCTTCTCGATGTAAAGCGGCAGGTCGGCTTCGGCGGCCATTTCGATCAGGGGCAACCTGATGTCTGTGGCCGTCGCGATCACGGCGCCGGTGGCGTCCCGCATCGCGGCCTTCAGCTCGGTCAGGTCGAGCCCGCGCCACGGCAGGAGCCGTGCCTCGGCGCCAAGTGCGGTCAGGTTCGCGTGATGCCGGGTGCCGATCGACCCGCTGCCAATGACAAGATAGGTCATGGCGCCCCCTCGAGCGCGGGGCGGATCGCTTCGAAGATGCGCTGCGACGCGCCGGTGTTCTGACGATGAAATTCGCTCGCCGCCGCGCCGTCCCGGAAGGCGGTCGTCACCGCATCGAAGAGAGATTTGGGCGTCGACACCACGGTCAGCACGCCCGCCGCTTCGGCTTCGACAGCCGGGTACTCGATCGTCCAGGTGTAGGGCCCGGTGATCACGGGCTTTCCAAGCGACAGGGGTTCGATCACGTTATGCGCGCCTTTCTCGGTAAACCCGCCGCCCACGATCACGGCATCGGCGGGTGCGAGATAGAAAAACATCTCGCGCATCGAATTGCCAAGCAGGACCTGAGTGTCGGCCAGATCCTGCTTCGGCGTCAATCCGTCGTCGAAGGCGTCGGTCCGACGCAGAACGCTGAGGCCTGCGTCTTCCAGAAGGCGGGCGTGATCCTCGAACCGTTCGGGCGCGCGCGGCACCCAGATCACCAGCGGCGGGTTGGGCGTGTCCATCAGCCGGGTAACAAGATCGAGATAGATGCCCTCTTCGCCCGCGACGACGCTGGCAAGGGTCAGGATGTTCCGATTGCCCTTCAGCGCCTGCCCTGCCGTCAGCAGGTGCTCCGGCGCGGGGATGTCGAAGCGCGTCTCACCCAGTGCCAGCACCGGCGATGCGCCAAGCTGGCGGAAGCGGTCTGCGATCGGCTCGGACTTGGCGAAGACCGCCGCCGCGTGCGCCACGGGGTGACCGGCAAGCGCGGCGAGGCGACGGGCGCGCGGGAAGGTCTTGGAGGGGACTTGGCTGTTGGCGAGGCAGAGAACACAGCCTGCGCGCCGGGCCTCTTCGATCATCGCGGGCCAGAACTCGACCTCCATGACGAGACCGGCCTTGGGTTGGGCCGTGGCGAAGAAGGCCCGCCAATAGCGTGGCCGGTCGATCGGCATATAGCGGGCGGCGAAGGCCGGGTGGTCGCCGAATGCCGCGCGCGCCGCGTTGCGCCCTGCCGGTGTGGCATGGGTGGTCAGCACGCGGTGACCGGCGTCAAGCGCGATCCGGATCAGGGGCGCGGCCGAGGTGAACTCGCCCAGTGACACGGCATGGACCCAGAGGTCGCAGACGAACGGGGCGCCTTCGCCGCGGCGTTCTTCGGGGGTCTCCATATAGGCCGGGTCGGCCTTGGCGCGGCGTCGGAAGTACCGCCAGACCAGCGGCTCCCCCACGGCCAGCAGGCCGGAATAGGCCGCGAGGAAGGCGCGATAGCGCCAGTTCGGCGCTGGTTTGAGGGTGGGAACCGCCATGCGCGTTAGAGACCTTGTTCGCACGTCCAGCGCAAGCCGAATTCCGACACGGAATTCGGACCGGAAAATGTGTCATTTTCCGCTTTCCCCGGTTTCGATGGCGCGTGTAAACCTGAAGCCATGCAAATCGCTGACCGCAAAATTGGCCCCGATCACCCGCCCCTTGTCATTGCCGAGATCGGCATCAACCACGGGGGCGATCTGGACGTCGCGCGCCATATGGTCGACCTCGCCGCCGGAGCGGGAGCGGAGATCGTCAAGCACCAGACCCATTTCGTCTGGGATGAGATGACTGACGAGGCCAAGTCGGTGCTGCCGCCGAATGCCGGTGGCAAGTCGATCTGGCAGGTGATGGAAGAATGCGCGCTCTCGCCCGAAGACGAAGCGGCGTTGAAGGCCCATGCGGAGCGGCTGGGTGTGATCTTCATCTCGACACCGTTTTCCCGCGCCGCCGCCGATTGGCTGGACGAACAAAACGTCCCCGCTTTCAAGATCGGGTCGGGCGAAGCGGATCACTTGCCGCTCATTCGTCATATCGCCGCCAAGGGCAAGCCGGTCATCATGTCGACTGGCATGCAAACCATTGAGAGCGTCTCGAAATCCGTGGCCATTCTGGACGCGGCCGGGATCGATTATGCGCTGCTGGAATGCACCAACCTTTACCCCTCGCCGCCCGAGATCGTGTCGCTCAAGGGTGTGACCGAGTTGCAGGCGGCGTTCCCGAACGCGGTCGTGGGTTTCTCGGACCATTCGATCGGGCCCGAGATGGCGCTGGCCTCGGTGGCGCTTGGCGCCTCGATCCTCGAGCGGCATTTCACCGACACGCGCTATCGCGAAGGCCCGGATATCTCGTGCTCGATGGACCCGGCCGAGCTCAAGTTCCTGATCGACCGGAGCCGGGAAATTCACACGGCCTTGCACAATAACAAGCAGCGTACCGGCCCCGAAGAGGCCGTGTACCGCTTCGCCCGCGGCTCGGTCGTGGCGGATCGCGACTTGGGCGCTGGCCATGTGATCGGCGAGGCGGACATCTGGGCGCGGCGCCCCGGTTCAGGCGAGATCAGCGTCTATGACTTCGACCAGGTGGTCGGCAAACGGCTGCTGCGGGACGTTGCGAAGAACACGCAACTGTCCTGGTCGGATCTCGAATAGGTAAGTGCGGGAGCGAGGGGCGCTGCCCCTCGCGCACCCCGAAGTATTTTCGAACAGAAGAAGGGAAGCGCCATGTTTTCGTTGGAGGAGTTGGAGGCGGCCGCAACCCTGGTGACGTCGCAGATGGCGCCGACACCGCAATATGCGTGGCCGCAACTGGAAGCGCGGCTGGGTTGCAAGGTCTGGGTGAAGCACGAGAACCACGGCCCCACCGGCGCGTTCAAGGTGCGGGGTGGCATCACGTTCATCGACTGGCTGCGACGCACGCATCCCGACAGCCCCGGCATCATCACGGCGACGCGCGGCAATCACGGGCAGAGCCAGGCGCGGGCGGCGACGGCGGCGGGGTTGCGCGCGGTGGTCTATGTGCCCGAAGGCAACTCGGTCGAGAAGAATGCCGCCATGCAGGCCTTTGGCGCTGAGCTGGTGGTGCATGGGGCCGATTTTGACGAGGCGCGCGAGGAAGCCTTTCGCGTGGCCGAGGCCGAAGGTCTTTTCATCGTGCCCCCGTTCCACCGCGAACTGGTGCGGGGCGTGGCGACCTATGCCTATGAATTGCTGCGGGAACAGCCGCAGATCGACACGCTTTACGTGCCGATCGGTTGCGGCTCGGGCATTTGCGGCTGCATCGCGGCACGGGATGCTTTGGGCGTCGACACCAAGATCGTTGGCGTGGTCAGCGAGCATGCGCAGACAGCAAAGCTTTCCGCCGAGGCCGGGCGGCTGGTTGAGACGAACTCGGCCAAGACATTTGCCGATGGCATGGCGGTGCGCGTGCCGGTGCAGGATGCGCTCGACATCTATGGGCCCGGCGCCGAACGGATTGTCACGGTGAGCGAAGCCACGGTGGCCGAGGCGATCCGGGTCTATTATCGCGACATCCACAACCTGGCCGAGGGCGCGGGGGCCGCGCCTTTGGCGGCGTTGATGCAAGAGGCCGAGGCGATGCGCGGGCGCGAGGTTGCCGTGATCCTGTGCGGCGGGAATATCGACACGGACTGGTTCCTGACGGTGATGAAGGGCGGTTTTCCGCAGGTCTGACGCCTAGACCCGGCAGGCCTGCAGGTGATCGGCCACGTGCATGGCGTGCGCCGCAGCGTATCGCGGTTTGCTGAGCCGTCCATAGGCGAAATGCGGGTGTAAGGCATCGGCCGTTTCAAACGCTTGGAGCGACGCCACCAGCCGGTCGCGGGCTGCGTTCGGGTCGCCATCGAGGATGGCTTCTCCGGGGATCGGGGCGTCGGTCGCGTGGCGCATCTGGCCTTTCCGGTGGAACAGGTGGAAGGCGGTTCGGCCCAGCGTCGCGCGGAACAGCACCGGCTTCAGTTCGGGATAGCCCTGCAGCGAGAACTCGACGCCTTGGGCGAGGTGGTGCAGCGTGCGCGCAAGACTCCAGGGGGCGGTGTAGCTGGCGCGGGCGGGGTCGAGGGTGGCGAGGCGCTCGATCAGGTCGGGGATCCGCAGTGGGCCTTCTGATTTGAGGATCAGCGCCGGGGTCGCAGTCACTGGACGTGCCCTTGTGGCCCGAAGCGGCGGGCGGTGTCGTCGCCCGGCGCGGTTGTCAGCCAGCGCCCACCGCGGGCATGCCAGATCGCGTCGCCGGTGTCGGCGTGGACGGTGATGCGGTCTGCCTCGCGGGTGATCCGGGATTGCGGCAGAAGCGACAGGAAGAGATCAAGTGACGCGGCGCTGAGCGTCAGGATGGGGGGTGTATGGGTCATGGGGCCAGCATAGGCGACGCCATGCGCGACCGATAGAGCGAAGCTTGGGGCGCGGTTTTCTGCCGTGCGAGCACGTAAATCTTTACGCGGTCGCAACGGAACTTCTGTTCTGCGGCGTTCTATGTGTACCCGGCCCGAAAAGGCGGGGCATCACAGAGACCTAGCCGTTGATCGGATTGAATTCAGATGGATAAACGCAAGCTTTTGGGAACACTTGTTCTTTCAACCGCCGCCGCCGCGATGCTGGCGGCCACATTTCCCCCGCCAACCTCTCTGGTTGCGCAAAGCGCTTCAGGTGCTGGGACCGATACGTCGGCGGCCATCGCGGACGCGAACTGGAGTGACAACGTGACGATCACTTTGAACGCGGAAGAAGACACGTTCCGCTATCAGTCGGATGGGTTACCCGCATCCGGTCCGGCGGACGCCTATCTGGTGCCCGAGGATCCGAGCACCATGCCATTCAACGATGACCCGCCCGAGTCCTTCTTCACCCTGTCAGGCGACGAGATTCAGGAAACGCCCATCGACACAACGATCACCACAGAGCCGGTTCTGGCGGCGACCCCGACGGCCACGGATCTGGGTCAGATCGGTGTTGCGATCGACGGGGCGCGTATTTTCAACGACTATGAAGACCGCGAGCGGCAGGTTGTGGCACTGAACGACAATGTCATTCACGATCACGCGGCCTTTGTCGACGAATGCAACGGCCACCCGCTGGGCGATGGGACGACCTATCACTATCACGGAGTCCCCTTGTGCATCAGCGACGAGATCGATCAGGAGGGCACGCATTCTTTCATGATCGGCGTCTTGCAGGACGGGTTTCCGGTCTATGCCGATCAGGGGCTGGACGGCAGCACGGTGACCAATGCCGATCTGGATGAATGTGGCGGGCATATCGAAGCGACGCCCGAGTTTCCCGACGGCATCTATCACTATCACCTGACGGCGGACGAGGCGCCATACTCCATCGACTGCTATGCGGGCGAAGTTGAGGTCGCGGCGCGCGGCGGGCGCCCTGATTTCGGCGCCGTGGCCGAAACGCTGGGGATCAGCGAGGCGGAGCTGGTCGAGGCGCTTGGCGACGGGCCGCCGGATTTCGAGGCTGCGTCCGAAGCTCTGGGCATTTCGGTTGAAGAGTTGCGGCAGGCTTTGCCGCCGCCTCCGGGCCAGTAAGGGGGACGACATGAGACAGTTTCTCTATGGCGGTGTAGGCCTGATGGTTGGGGTGGCGCTGGTTTCCGGGTTCGGCTTTGACGGCGGTGACGGTGCGCCGGTTCAAGACGACCCCATGGTGCATGTGATGTCGGCAAGTGCCATGCCGGCGACGGCAAGCGGCGACATGGGCAGCATGTCCGGTGACATGGCCGCGCATATGCATCCGGCCCGGAACGTTGACCCCGGTCTGCCGGTGCCAACGGTCACGCATCTGGTGTTTCCCGATGCGGTTGATGGCTACAACGTGCAGATCCTGACCGAGAACTTCACGTTTACCCCTGCCGCGATCAATCGTGCGGTCGAGGACAACGCGGGGCATGCGCATCTCTATGTGAATGGCAGCAAGGTCGGGCGCATCTATGGCACCTGGGCGCACCTGCCCTCGGCCCTGCTGACGCCCGGCGTGAACCTGGTCAGCGTCAGCCTGAACGCCAATGACCACAGCGAATGGTCGGTGGACGGGGTGCCGATTGCCTCGACTGTGCGGGTGATCCGGCCCGTGGAATAAGAGACCGAACCCTTCAACAAAAAAACGGCGCCGTCGCGGCGCCGTTTTCGTATTCGCTTGAGCGTGAAGATTACTCTTCGCCGCCCTCGTCACCTGCGGCTTCGGCCTCGGGTGCGTCACCCTCTTCGCCGTCACCTTCTTCGTCGCCCGAAGCGCTGGCCAGCGCCGACGGGGCCGAGATGTTGGCGATCACGAAGTCACGATCAATCGTGGGCTTCGAACCGGCCGGCAGGTCAACGTTCGAGATGGTGATCGTGTCACCAATGTCGAGACCTGCGACGCTGATCGTGATGCTTTCGGGGATGTCGCCGGCGGTCACCACCAGTTCGACTTCCGGACGCACCATCGTCAACAGGCCGCCCTTGCGGATCCCTGGGCAATCGTCTTCGCCCGTCACTTCGACCGGGATGAAGAGGTTGATCTTCGTGGTGCGCTTCAGGCGCATGAAGTCGACATGCGTCGGCAAGTCTTTGACCACGTCGCGCTGCACATTCCGGCAGATGACGCGGACGTCATCATGGCCATCGACCTTCATGTTGTAGAGGGTCGACAGGAAGCGTCCGTCTTTCAGCTTCTTGAACAGAATGTTGAAGGGGATGTTAATCGGAAGCGGATCGGTTCCGCCGCCATAAACGATGCCAGGTACGAGCCCGTCGCGGCGAGCTTGGCGGGCGGCCCCCTTGCCTGTCCCCGCGCGTACCGTGGCGTTGAGATCAGGAATCTCGCCAGCCATGGGTTTTCTCCAAATTGTGTCTGGGACCGGCCTCCAAGGGTGTCCGTATCCCGTGAAGCCGTGGCTATAGCGGCGATTCGGGCGTTTGGGAAGAGCGAATGCAGCAAGACGAATGGCAGGCTTTACTTCTGTGTCGCATTATGTAACTTATGGGTTATGGAACCAATGAGTTATGAACAGGATCTGGACGCGGTGTTCGCGGCTTTGGCCGACCCGACACGCCGCGCGATCCTGGCGCGCCTGAGCGACGGAAGCGCAACGGTTGGCGAATTGGCCGCCCCGTTCGAGATGTCGCAACCGGCCGTCTCGAAACATCTCAAGGTGCTTGAAACCGCCGGGCTAATTGATCGCGAAATTCGAGCCCAGACGCGTCCGGCCACGCTCAACGCGGCGCGCCTGCAAGATGCCGTGCATTGGCTCGAAGGGTTCCGCGCGCATTGGGGAGATCGGCTGGATCGTCTCGACCGCCTGTTAACGGAATTGAAACAAGAGGACACCACATGAGCCAACCTGTCTTTTCGATGACCCGCCAGTTCGACGCGCCCCCTGCCCTTGTCTGGCGCTGCTGGACCGAACCCGATCTGCTGGGGCGTTGGTATGGCCCCGGCGTTGAAACCGAAGTTCACAGGTTCGATCCTGTCGTGGGCGGACTTTGGCTGCACGAGATGAAGATGGGCGAGCAGTCGATGTATCAGCGCATGGAGTATATCGAGGTCGAGCCTCCGGCGCGTCTGGTCATGCTGATGTCGAACGCCAGCCGCGACTGGGAGGTTATCCCGAGCCCGATGATGGAGAACTGGCCCCGGACATTGCTGACCACGGTTTTGTTCGATGCGGTGGGTGACGGCACGCGGATGACGCTGGAATGGACACCGCATGAGGCGACCGAGGCCGAAAATGCGGCTTTTGCAGCCGCGTTGGACAACCTCGATCAGGGCTGGGGCAAAGGCATGGATGTCATGGCCGAGATCCTCGCCGAGCTTGTCTGAGCGTGCACCGCGGGCCGGAAACCGTTACGGTTTCCGGCTAGCCGGAGACGTCGAAGACGTGGAAATTCGCGTCGATGGCGCCGAAAGCACAATTCGCCTCCATCAGGCTGCCATGGATTTCGCTGTCGGTCGCGTTTCGCAACGCACCGAGATCAACGAAACTGGCCGTCACCGTGTCCAGACGCGGCGCCTCGGTATCGCTGAGGTCCCAGCTGAGATAGCCGCAGACCAGATTTCCGTTGCGCCCCCATGTGCCCATGAAATCAACCGTGCCGTAAAGCACATCAATCGGGTACCAGGTGATCCGGTAGCCTGTCAGGTGCTCCACGGGCCCCATGCTGGTCAACACATCGGTTTCCAGCGGACCTGACGCCGCGCTTGAGCGGGTGGCCGAAAGCGGAATGCCAATCACCGGGGGTCGGTCGCGTTCTTCCTCGGAAGCCTCGACGCGATCGAAGAAATCCAGTGTCGCCGCGATCAGCGCCTTGCTTTCGGTCGGAAACTCGATCGGCGTCGCGGACACACCATCGGCCACGGCCACTGAAACGGACGTGTTGGCAAGAACCGTACTTAGGACGAGTGGCAGCAAACCCTTGTACATGCCGGCATCCTAGCCTCGACGTCGGAATGCGGCAAGAAATAGGCAAAAACCCGACAATCGATTGGCAGAACACCCGTCAAACCAGACACAGTGCCGCTATCTGCCCGGATTGTTTACGAAATCACGCGTAGCGACCCGAGAAGTCTTCCGGCACCAGAAGAATGTCTCGGTCGACATCGGCAATATCGCGCCGTCCGCAAAGGGCCATCGACCCATCCAGTTCCTTCTGCAAGACGTTCAGAGTCTCGGTCACCCCCTGTTCGCCCATCGCCCCAAGGCCATAGACGAAGGACCGACCGATCATTACGCCCTTCGCGCCAAGGGCGATGGCTTTCAGCACGTCCTGGCCCGACCGAATGCCGCTGTCCAACCAGACCTCGGTCTTGTTGCCCACGGCCTGAACGACCGGCTCCAGCATGCGGATCGACGAGAGGGCGCCATCCAGTTGCCGGCCTCCGTGGTTCGAGACGATGATGGCATCAGCCCCGACCTCGGCCGCCTTCTCGGCGTCTTCGACATCAAGGATGCCCTTCAGGATCACCTTGCCGCCCCACATGTCCATCAACTGGCGGATGCGGTCCCAGTCCAGCGATGGGTCGAACGCTTCGGCAATCCAGCTTGAAAGCGAGGCCGGGTCCGAGACGCCGCTGGCATGGCCCACGACGTTGCCGAAGAACCGGCGCTGGGTTTGCAGCATTTCCAGCCCCCACGGGACCTTCGTGGCCATGTTGACGATCGACGACGGTGTCAGTTTCGGCGGCGCCGAAAGCCCATTCTTGATGTCCTTGTGACGCTGACCCATGATCTGAAGATCGACCGTAATGACCAGAGCCGAGCAGTTGGCCGCCCGCGCCCGTTCCATCAGTCGTTGCATGTAGTCGTCGTCCTTTAACGTATAAACCTGGAACCAGAACGGTTTCGACGTGTGCTCGGCCACGTCCTCGATCGAGCAGATCGACATGGTGGACAGCGTGAAGGGCACCCCGAATTTTTCGGCCGCCTTCGCCGCCTTGATCTCGCCATCGGCGCATTGCATCCCCAGAAGACCCACAGGCGCCAGAGCCACCGGCATGGTCACGTCCTGCCCGACCATCTGGCTTGCGGTCGTGCGGTTCGACATGTCGACCGCGATGCGCTGACGCAAACGCAGATCGTTGAAGTCGCTGGTGTTCTCGCGGAATGTCTGCTCGGTCCATGATCCGCTTTCGGCGTAATCATAGAACATCTTCGGCACGCGCCGCCGATAGAGCCGCTTCAGGTCAGCGATTTCTGTAATGACTGGCATGCGCCCTCCGCACTTCTTGGTCATTTTTTGTTACCAATTCACACCGCTGCATACAATTGCGGAACGCCCATCGCGGTGCGTCACAAGCGAAAACAGCGTCAGCTGTTCAACTGAAACAACTCTTCCACCGTGGTTTCCAGAGCCGCCGCAAGCTTTAGCGCGAGGATCGTAGAGGGTACGAAAACACCGTTCTCCACCGTGTTGATGGTTTTGCGGCTGACTTCAACCCGGTCCGCTAGAGCGGCTTGTGTCAGGCCGGCACGCGCCCGGTATTCGCGCATCCGGTTGGCCAGACCGCTCATCCGGCGCGTCCGCGCAAGAACGCGAAAACCATGTAAATCGAGGGTCCTATCCCAAGGGGCAGGCCAAGGAAGAAGAACGCCTGCGTGGCGCTCAACCGATCTGTCAAAACAAAGCCCAGCAATACAAGAAACACGACCATCACACACCAATAGCCGAACAGGTAACTGTCCTTGTTCGAGAGCGCGACCTGTTCGTCGTTGGCCGTCTTCGCTTCTTGTGGTCGCAAACCCATCACGACCAGTTGCGCGATCCCGCTTACCAACACGAAGCCCAACAGAAGGGCGACCCACACCCAGCCTGACACACCGGGGAACCCCGGCATCGCCAGCAGAATAACCACAACGAAACCGACAGATACGAGGAGATTTCCGAGAAAGCGAGTGACAGCAACGATGTTCATATATGTACCCCTAAGGTGACTTTTTGATACCTACAGGTTACATTTCTATATCTACCAACCATGTAACGTCAAGGTTACAACATCTCAATCGGGATTTTTTTGTCCGTATCACCAAGGATTGACCTTTGGCGTGCGTCTTATCCAACGTGATGCGCATGACGGTTTCAGACGAGGCTTTAGCCAAGGCAGCAGCCCATGGCGATGGAGAGGCGTTTTCCGCCCTGCTTCATCGCCACTACGACCGCGTCTTTCGGCTGTCATTTCGGCTGACCGGGCGACACGCCGAGGCCGAGGATCTGTGTCAGGACATCTGTGCGGCCTTGCCCGCGAAGCTCTCGGCCTTTCGGGGCGATGCGAAGTTCACCACGTGGCTCTACCGGGTCGTGGTCAACGCGGCGTCGGACGCCCGGCGTCGTCGCGCCACCCACGCCAAGGCCGCCGAGGACTGGGGCACGCTGGAAGTCGCACGCCGCGCCGAGGCGGCGGAAACCACCGAAGCTCTGGATTGGCTGACAGCCGCGATGCGCGCCCTGCCCGACGACCTGCGCGACACCGTTGCGCTGGTTCTGGACGACGTCACCCATGCCGAGGCCGCGTTGGTGCTGGGCGTGTCCGAAGGCACCGTAAGCTGGCGCATGTCCGAGGCAAAGAAACGCCTGCGCACGATGAAGGAGGCCACGGATGGCTGACGAACTCGACGACCTGAAACGCGCGTTGGAGGCAGCGACCCCCGAGCCGGACCCGGTTCGGAAACGCACAGCCATTGCCGATGCCGAGGAAATTTTCGCCCGCGCCCAAGGATCGCGCTCTGCCGCCCGTCAGACTGTTCGGAAAGGCCGGATGTCCCGGCTTCTGGACGGAGTATTTGCCATGACTGAATTCCTGACATCCCGCGCCGGGTTGACGATGACCACCGGGCTCGTCGCGGTCGGCCTGATCGCGTTTCTGCCCGAGATGCGCCCGCCCGGCCCCTCGTTTGCGCCCGAGACGTCTGTTCTGGATGGTGGCGCCGCGCGCCAAGAGCTGACGGATGCTCTGGTGGACAATGGCGCGCGATCGGACCTGCGTGCAGATCAGGAGGTCGCACCCGCAAACAGGGCACAAGCTGCGGACGACACGGTCGCAGATAGTTTTGCTCAGGCGCCGATGGTTCTGGCGGAACCGGCGCCGCAAACGGGGCTTGCCGAGGAGAGCGTTCGGTCACAGATCAGAATGCGCGACATGTTGGCCATTGCGCCGCCTGCGGGCGCGAAACGGATTGCTCCGGCTGATATGGCGATGCCACGCCCCGAGCGCGATACCGAAGCCTTTGCAACGGCGCCGGAGAATACGCTGAAAGTGGTCAGCGAAGACCCCGTCTCGACCTTCTCGATCGATGTCGACACGGCGTCCTATGGCGTCGTGCGTTCGTCGCTGACCGCCGGGCGCCTGCCACCGCGCGAGGCCGTGCGGGTCGAGGAGATGATCAACTATTTCCCCTACGACTATCCGGCCCCGGATGGTGCGCATCCCTTCCGGCCGACGATCTCGGTTGTGCCGACCCCTTGGAACGAGGGGACCCAGCTGGTGCATATCGGCTTGCAGGGCGACCTGCCGACGGTCGAGGATCGACCGCCCCTGAACCTCGTCTTCCTGATCGATACAAGCGGTTCGATGCAGGATGCCAACAAGCTGCCGCTTCTGAAGCAGTCTTTCCGGTTGATGCTGTCAGAACTCCGCCCCGAAGACGAAGTGTCGATCGTGACCTATGCCGGATCGGCCGGGCAGGTTCTGGAGCCGACGCCCGCCGGGCAGCGGTCCGTTATCCTCGATGCGCTGGACCGGCTGGAAGCCGGTGGTTCGACGGCGGGTCAGGCCGGGTTGCAACAGGCCTATCAAGTGGCCGAGGGCATGGCCGGTGACGGCGAGGTGACGCGGGTGATCCTTGCGACCGACGGAGACTTCAACGTGGGGTTGTCGGACCCGGATGCGTTAAAGGACTTCATTGCCGACAGGCGCGAGAGCGGCACCTATCTGAGCGTGCTGGGCTTCGGGCGCGGCAATCTGGACGATGCGACGATGCAGGCGCTGGCGCAGAACGGCAATGGGCAAGCGGCCTATATCGACACGTTGTCGGAAGCACGGAAGGTTCTGGTCGATCAGTTGACCGGGGCGCTTTTCCCGATTGCGAATGACGTGAAGATTCAAGTCGAGTTCAATCCGGCGGCGGTGGCCGAGTACCGGTTGATCGGATACGAAACGCGCGCGCTGAAGCGCGAGGATTTCAACAATGATCGGGTCGACGCGGGCGACATCGGCGCAGGGCACCGGGTAACGGCATTGTACGAAGTGACACCGGTTGGCTCGGACGCGGTGCGGAACGGGCCGTTGCGGTATGGCGATGCCCCCGTGGTTGCCGGAGATGCGGCTGAGCTTGGGTATTTCAAGCTGCGCTACAAGAGGCCCGGCGAGAGCGAAAGCGTGTTGCTGGAAGAGGCCATTCCGGTTGGTGCCAGCGACGCTTCGGGCGAGGTGCGCTTCGGGGTGGCCATGGCAGGCTTTGGCGAATTGCTGCGGGGCGGGACCTATCTGGGAAGCTGGGGTTGGGGTGATGCCATCGCCTTGGCGAACGGTGCGCGTGGCGACGACCCGTTTGGCTATCGGGCCGAAGCGGTGACATTGATGCGGCTGGCCGAAGCGCTGGATCGGTGACGGCAGAGGGGGCTCTGCCCCCCGTTGGCTGCGCCAACGTCCCCCGCCGTATTTTAACCAGGAAGAAAGACATTTGAGTCAAATTGTCCGAGCGGTACAGGGAGCCGTCCCGATGACCGCCCAGGGAGAAGGCGACTTCTCTTGCGATGCCCCCGGCGATCTGTTGGGGGCATCCTTCGTATTTTCCCTTGACCCGCGCCGTTAACCTTAATGGTCATTAAGGTCAGCCGGGGCTTCTTCCTGGTCCAAATACGGCCGCCGGAGGCGGTCCCTGACCCGTCCACCCGATCCGACTTCGGGTCAGCGCGGATTCCCAACTTCCGCCGCCCCGAGCCTCGTGATAGGGCGAATGACATGTGGGAAATCTTCCTGAAGACGCTGCCGTTTTTCGCGGTGATCGGCCTCGGCTATGGCGCTGGCCGCACGCGTTTCTTTACCGAGGAAGCGACCGCCTATCTGACGAAATTCGTCTTCTATTTCGCGCTGTCGGCGATGATCTTCCAATTCACGGCGACCCTGCAGATCGCGGATGTGCTGGATTGGACCTTTGTCATCGCCTATCTCGCCGCGTCGACGGTCGTCTATCTGATCGCGGCCATTGTCGCGCGGATGCGGGGTTTGCCGTTGGCCGAAGGCGCGTTCGAGGCACAATGCGCGGTGATCGGCAATGTGGGGTTCCTGGGTATTCCGATGCTGGCCCTGTTGTTGGGCGAGGCTGCCGTGGCCCCGATCATTCTGATGCTGGCGGTCGACCTGATCGTTTTCGGCTCGTTGATTGTCATCCTTGTCACCGGCAGTGGCGGACGCCTGTCGCCCGCCGTGCTGGGCACGGTGGTGATGGGCCTTCTGAAAAACCCGATGATCGTTTCCATCGTGCTGGGCTTCGCGTGGTCGGGCTTCGGCATCCCGATGCCCGCCGTGGGGGCCGAATTCCTGACCCTGCTTGGCGCTGCCGCGACGCCGGGGGCGTTGTTCGCCATCGGGGCGTCGTTGGCTTCGAAAAGCGCCGAGCGGGCGAGCGTGGCGCTTTGGCTTTCATTCGCGAAACTGGTGCTGCACCCGGCTGCCGTGGCCATAAGCGCGCTTCTGATCTTTCCGGTCGAGCCTTTTGCGGCGGGTGTGATGATTGCGGCCGCCGCTTTGCCGGTGGCGGGCAACGTGTTCATTCTGGCGCAACATTACGGTGTTGCGCCGCAACGGGTGTCGGCGGCCATCCTGTTTTCGACGGCCATATCTGTCGTCACGGTGGCGCTGGCGATTGCCTGGATCGGGACGCTTTGACGGAGGGTTGTCTATGGAAACGGTGAGTGAGAACAAATGCTTCGGTGGCGTGCAGGGGGTCTATTCCCATACCTCCGTTGCGACCGGGACCGAGATGACGTTCGGACTGTTCCTGCCCGAGGCCGATGGTCCGGTGCCGGTGCTGTTCTATTTGTCGGGGCTGACCTGCACGCATGAGAACGCGATGGTGAAGGCGGGCGCGCAGGCCTGCGCAGCGGCCGCCGGGATCGCGGTCGTCTTCCCCGACACGTCGCCGCGCGGCGATGGTGTGGCCGACGATGAGGCCTACGATCTGGGGCAAGGGGCCGGGTTTTACGTTGATGCCACCAAGGCGCCCTGGGCGCCGCATTTCTCGATGCAGAGTTACGTGTTGGACGACCTTTCAACGCTGCTGTTCGAGCGTTTTCCCCTGACCCCCGACGCGCAGGCGATCACCGGGCATTCGATGGGCGGGCATGGCGCGCTGACGCTGGCGGCCAAGTCGCCCGGGCGCTTCCGGTCGGTTTCGGCCTTCTCGCCCATCTGCAACCCGACGGAAAGCGATTGGGGGCAGAAACAGTTCACCGCCTATCTGGGGTCGGTCGAGGCCGGGCGCGCGCATGACGCCAGCCTGCTGGCAGCCGGCGGTGCGCTTGATCTTCCGGTGTTGACGGATACCGGGACGGCGGACCAGTTCGGACCGCTTTTGCGGACCGAGGCGCTGGCCTCGGCCTTGGCCGGCAACCCTCGGGCCGAGGTTCGGATGCAGGACGGGTACGATCATTCGTATTTCTTCGTGTCGACCTTCATGGCGGACCATGTCGCGTTCCACGCCACGCATCTGGCATGATCTATGTCGATGCCGATGCCTGCCCGGTGAAGTCCGAGGTCGAAACCGTGGCCACGCGGAGATCGGTCAAGGTGGCGATGGTCTCGAACGGCGGCATCCGGCCCTCGGCCAATCCACTGGTGGAAAGCATCTATGTCTCGGAGGGCGCGGACGAGGCCGACAAGTGGATCGCTGACCGTGCGGGACCGGGCGACGTGGTTGTGACGGGCGACATTCCCTTGGCGGCGAAATGCGTCGAAGCCGGTGCGCGTGTTCTGAAGCCAAATGGCGAGGTTCTGAGCGAGCGAAACGTGCGCGAAGCGCTGGCGATGCGAGATCTGGCCGCCGATCTGCGCGCCGCGGACCCGTTCCGCCAAGGCGGTGGGCGGGCGTTTTCGAAAGCGGATCGCAGCCGGTTTCTGGAAGCCTTGGACCGGGCCTTGCGGTCGGGGTAGCGCGTTCTGAGGCGGGCTTGGCTGCCCCAGCACATTCCGCATTCCATTTGGGAAGAAACACGGGTTTTCCGTCCCCGCCGCAGGCGTATTCTGGCGCTGTCTTCATTTGATTCGGACCCCTTTCATGGCCATCGCCACCGACCGCGCGCCACTCTTTGGTGCCCTCTGGGCGCTCTTTGCGACCGTGGGGTTCTCGGGCGTGGACGTGATCGTCAAATTCCTGTCTGGGGATTACGCGCATTACCAGCTGACCTTCCTCAGAACGCTGGTGGCCGTGGTCGTGTTGTTCGTTCTGGTGGTGCCTTTCACCGGCAAGATCAATTTCCGCACGACGCGGTTTGGCGCGCATCTGTTGCGGGGCATTTGCGTGGTCTTTGCCAACCTCTGCTTCTTCTTGGCGCTCGCCGCGATGCCGCTGGCGGACGCGGTGGCGATCTTCTTTGTCAGCCCCTTCCTGATCGCGCTGTTCTCGATCGTCTTCCTTGGCGAAACCGTGGGACCACGGCGCTGGGCGGCGATCGGATTGGGTCTGCTTGGCGTTTTGATCGTGTTGCGGCCCGGCACCGATGCGTTCCAGATTGCGGCGCTTTTGCCCATCGGGGCGGCGGCCGGGTACGGGATGCTTCACATCATCACTCGCAAGATCGGGGATACCGAAAACGCGGTGACGCTGACCTTTTACACGCAACTCATCATGCTGAGCGTGGCGGGTCTGGCCGGGCTGGCCTTCGGCAATGGCCGGTTCGATGTGTTCGATCACCCGTCGCTTGCGTTTCTCTTTCGCGCGTGGGTCTGGCCGACGCCCTTTGATGCCATGCTGATTGTCGCGCTGGGGGTCTCAATCGCGGTGTCGGGCTTCGCCATTTCCGAGGCCTATCGCCGCTCGGAGGCCGCGTTTATCGCGCCGTTCGAATACGCCGCACTGCCACTTTCTGTGCTTTGGGGGGTTGTCGTTTTCGACGAATGGCCGGATGCATGGGCCTTGACGGGGATCGCGCTGATCCTTGTCTCGGGCATGGTATTGATCTGGCGCGAGGCCGTGGCACGGCGCTCGGGCGAGGTGGACCGGCCGGAACGGGTTTGAGAGGACCGTAGTGTGGTAGACGCGGTTGTTTGGGATATCGGCAATGTACTGGGGTACTGGAGACCCGAGGCCTATTACGATGCGCGTCTTGGGGCGGAGGGTCGCCTACAGTTCTTTGAGGAAACGGGCATTGAAGCCGTAAACGTAGAGATTGATCGCGGTCTGCCTGCCCGCGAGACGATCTATGCCCATGCCGAGGCGCATCCCCGATGGGCGGACGAGATCCGGCTTTGGGTCGATGACTGGGCCGAGATGTTCAAGACGCCCGTCCCCGGCGCGGCCGAGGTCTTTGCCGAGGTCAAGGCGACCGGCATCCGCATGCTGGCGTTGTCGAATTTCGGCGCCGAGACGTTCGAGATCGCGAAGGGGTTGCATCCTGTTCTGACCGGGTTCGACGAGACCTATGTGTCGGCCCATCTCGGGCTTATCAAGCCCGACCCCGCCATTTACGCCGCGCTGGAAGACGGCTCGGGCCTTGCCGGGGCGTCGCTGCTGTTCGCTGATGACAAGGCCGAGAATATCGAAGCCGCCGAAGCACGGGGCTGGAAAGGTCATCTGTACGAAGGCGCGGCCGGCTGGCGCGCGCGCCTTGTGGCCGAGGGGGTTCTGCCCGCGTGAGTTTTGCCCTGCTTGGACTTCTGCTGATCGTGGCCGTCTGGCCCTTCGCCGCCGAACTGATGCGCAAACCCTTGTCCGAGGCGCGCCGCAGCATGGCGCCGGGATCGTTTGCCGATCTGCCGCAAGGGCGCACGCATTACCGCTGGAGCGGGCGCGAGGGCGATCCAATCGTGGTGTGCGTGCATGGCGTGTCGACGCCGTCCTATATCTTTGCAGCGACCGAGCGCAGTCTGACGGCGCTTGGCTACCGGGTACTGACCTATGACCTCTATGGGCGGGGCTATTCCGACCGGGCGAGCGGCGCGCAGGACATGGAGTTTTTTCAAACGCAGTTGCTGGCGCTTCTGACGGATCAGAAAGTGTTCGACGGGTTCACGCTGCTGGGGTTTTCGATGGGCGGGCAGATCGCCACGAAACTCGCCGCCGATGACGAGCGCGTCGAGCGGTTGATCCTTGTCGCCCCTTCCGGGCTGGCGCAAGCGGAGCCTGAAGAACGGGCATGGATTTGGACCGCTCCGGTGATTGGTGACTGGGTGACGCGGGTTTTCGGCGGCATGGCGCTGCGACGGGAGCTGGTCGAACATACCAGTATCGCGACCGCCATTCCCGATTTCGAAGACCGGCAAGCGGCCGAGACGCGGATGCGGGGGTATCTGCCCGCCCTGCTCTCGTCCCGCCGTCACGTGTTGAGCCTGTTGGGCCACGAGGACCACCGCAAGGTGGCCGAGGTTCGGCTGCCGGTTCTGGCGATCTGGGGAAGCGCCGATCCGGTCATCCCACGTCGGGCGCTGGCCGAGTTGTCACGGCTGAACAGCGATGCCCGGCATGTCGAGATCAAGGATGCCGGCCACACTCTGCTGCAGACCCACCCGACCGAGGTCGCGGCGGCGTTAAAAGACTTCCTGACGTCGCAGTCCTAGGCCACCACGGTTCGGGGTTCTTCGCGGATCGGCAGGTGGATCAGGGCGCTGAACGCGCCGACCGCCACGCCAATCCACCAGACCATCGTGTAATCGCCGGTGACGTCATAGAGCGTGCCGCCCAGCCACACGCCAAGGAACGAGCCCAGTTGGTGGCTGAGGAAGACAAAACCGTAAAGCGTTCCCATATAGCGCAACCCATAGAGATGCGCGACGAGACCGCTGGTCAGGGGCACCGTCGCCAGCCAGAGCGAGCCCATGGCGGCCGAGAAGATCAGCACGCTGATCGGTGTGATCGGGAAGGAAATGAAGATCGCAGCCGCCAGTGTGCGCCCGGTATAGACGACGGCCAGCAGGTATTTCTTCGAGTAATGCTTGCCCGCCCAACCGGCCAGCAGCGTGCCGCCGATGTTGAACAGCCCGATCAGGGCCAGCGCCGTTGCCCCAAGCGCCGAGGTTGTGGTGATGCCAAGGGAATGCAGCAGCCCGCCTTGCTGGATAGGGCCGCAGAACTCGGCAATCATGGCCGGGAAATGCGCAGCCACGAAGGCCAGCTGGTAGCCGCAGGAAAAGAAGCCAAGGAAGATCATCCCGTAAGACGGGTCGCGGAAGGCGCGCAGCACCACGGTTCCCATGCTTTCCTGAAGCTCGGTCTTCGAGACCGTCGGCGCGCGCATCATCGGCAAGGTCATCAGGCTGGCGATCATGACGCCCGCAAGAACGATGAAGACCGTCTGCCACGACAAGACCTGCAACAGCGCTTCGACGAAGGGCGGCCCGACGACCTGCCCCGCCGATCCGGCGGCCGTTGCAATCGCCAGCGTCATCGAGCGGTGCTCGTCTGAACTTGCCCGCCCGACCATGGCAAGAATCACACCGAACCCGGTGCCCGCGATGCCGAAGCCCACCAGCACTTCAAGGCTTTGCATGGCAAAGGGCGTGGTCGCGAAGGCCGACATCACAAGCCCCCCGGCATAGAGCGCCGCGCCGATGACGATGGCCTTCCGGTCTCCGATCTTTTCGGCAATCGCGCCAAAGATCGGCTGGCCGATCCCCCAGAAGAGGTTCTGGATGGCGATGGCAAGGCTGAACTCGGCCCGCGCCCAGCCAAACTCATCCGCAATCGGGATCTGGAACAGGCCAAAAGCCGAGCGCACGGCAAAGCTGAGCATCATGATGATGCATCCGGCGATCAGAACAGGCGTGATCAGGGAGGATTTCGTCATGGGACCGTTCTTTCCTGCCGACAGGGCCTGGGTCAAATGCGAATTGCTGATGAGGAACGTCACAAGGCGTGATACGGCACCGTCATGTACGATCCCAAGGGCAATAGCAAGGACCGGACGGTCGAGGCGGCGTTCACCGAAGCCGAACCGCCCGAACATCTGAGCGGCGTGGTCCACAGGTTTCTGGACCTGTCGACACCAACATCGCTTGAGCAGGATTATCGCTTTCATGCCTTGCCGGATGCCTGCACCTATGCCGTCTTCGATCAGACCGACCCGCGGGTCTGTGGCATCACCCGGCTGCGTGCCTCGTCCGAGGAATTGAACCTTGGCCGGTCGTTTCACTTTGTGAACATCCGGTTCCTGCCCGGCGTCTGGAACACCGAGCGCGTGCCGGTTGCCTATGGGTTGGTGGACAGCCCCTATGCAGGGGATTTGCCGTTGAGAGACGTCAGCGACGAATTGGCAGGGCAAAGCTTCGAAGCTCAGCAGGGTATCCTGTGCAGGTTCGTCGAAGACCTGCAGGCCGCAGGCATCGTGGTGCCCAATCCGGTGACCGAGCGCATTTTCCGCCAGATCGACGATATTCTGTCGGTGGCGGACATGGCCGACGGCGCCGGGCTGTCACCCCGACAGTTGCAGCGCGTGCTCAAACAGACCACGGGGTTCTCGCCGCATGACTTCCTGAAGGTACTTCGGCTGCAGCAATCCTTGCGCGGCGAACCTTCGCTGGCCTATTCCGACCAGTCGCATTTCATCCATTCGTTCAAGAAAGCCACCGGCTATACGCCCGGCCAATTCGCCCGCAAGTTCGATGTCTGAAATCTACAATACAGGCCCCCTTTTCGCTTGCTAGGCCAGTGCCAGACAAGACACGCGAAGGAGTTTGACATGTCGAAGATGAATGCAATCGGTTGGTTCGATATCTTTGTGGAAGACCTGGATCGGGCCGTGGCCTTTTACCAAACCGTGCTGGGATGCGCGCTGGAGCCGATGGGCGACCCGACGGGCGAGACGCGGATGATGAGTTTTCCGGCGGATATGAATGTGTACGGCGCAGGCGGTGCCTTGACCCAGTCGCCGCACGGGGGGCCGGGTGTGGGCGGAACGATTGTCTATTTCAATGCCGAGAATTGTGCCGTGGAAGAAGCCCGCGTGGCCGAGGCCGGTGGACAGGTGGTGCGGCCCAAGTTCTCGATCGGGGAATACGGGTTCGTGACGCTGGCGATGGACACGGAAGGCAACATGTTCGGCATTGCGTCCATGCAGTGACGCCCGGGGGCAAAATCTGACACAGATTTTGTGGCGGAAAATGCATCATTTTCCGCCGCCCTCAGGTTGCGAGCATCCGCAAGCCCTGCGTGACGTCGGTTCGGACGGCCAACCTCAACCCCGGTTCGTCCCCTGCCCTGAGGGCCGCAAGGATCAGGCGGTGGCTTTCCGGCGGCTTGCCCTGCCGCATCCGTCCATAAAGGGTGCGCATGGTGGGGCCAAGCTGCAGCCAAACGGTTTCCGCCATGGCCAGCATCGCTGGCGCCTGCGCGCGCAGGTAAAGCGTGCGGTGGAACTCGAGGTTGCGCCGGATATAGGACACCGCGTCCCCCTTGGCGACGGCCTCGGCCACCTCGTGGTTGATCATGTTCAACCGGTCGATCAGCGCCAGATGCGCGCGCGGCAAGGCACGGCTGGCAAGCTCGGTCTCGATCAGCGCGCGGAGGGCGGCGAGTTCCTCGATCCGTTCATTGGTGAGTTCGGGCGTCGACACCCGGCCCGAGTTGGACAGCGTCAGCGCGCCTTCGGCCACAAGACGGCGCACCGCCTCGCGCGCCGGGGTCATCGACACCTCGTAGTCCTTGCCGATGCCGCGCAGCGTCAGCGCGGTGCCCGGCTCAAGCTCGCCATGCATAATCTTGCCGCGGAGCGCGCGGTAAACCCGGTCATGGGCGGCGGGCAGCGGATCGGTGCTTCGTGTCAGCATGCGGGAATTGTGATCACATCGCGCGCGAAGGTCAATCTTCCCCCCGGAACTGGTAGCGGTGCAGCGTGGCGCCCTCGGTGCGGAGCCAGCGGCGTTCCTTGCGGTGGTTCGGAAAGAGGTCTTCGACCACGCCCCAGAACGCGGGGGAATGGTCCATGTGCTGAAGATGCGCGACTTCGTGGGCGGCCACATAGTCCAGCACCCGCGGCGGGGCGAGGATCAGACGCCACGAGAACATCAGGTTGCCCTCGGACGAGCACGACCCCCAGCGCGAGCGCGTGTCGCGCAACGTGAGCCGTCCGGGCGTTTTGCCCAGCACCCGCGCGAAATGGTCGACGGAAACAGCCAACCGGTCGCGCGCGGTCTTTTTCAGCAGCGCTTCAACGGCCAGGCCTTCCCGCCCCGCCGGCGCCTCGATCGTGGCGTCAGTCAGACGGGCGGCGCGGCCCGTGCCCGGAACCACCCGGCGGTCGACCCCGCCGACGGGTAGGGACGCGCCCAGCACCACTGGAATGGCCGCACCGACGCGCCCGACCGCGTCGCGCAGCCACCGGGCTTTCTCCTCGGCAAAGGCGCGGCCCACGCGTTCGGGCGTGCCTTGTGGCAATGTCAGGGTCACCCGGCCGTCCAGCGAGGAGACACGCAACGATATCCGCCGCGCCCGCGAGGAACGGCGCAGCGTCACGCTGACCTCGGGGGCCGATTTGAGCGTAAAATCCTGCATCACCCGCCTTGTTCTTGCCTTGAGGCTAGATTACATCCCCCTTTCCCGGCGCGAAAGCCTTTGACAGCCGCGCCTCTATGTGGCACCTGCCGCCAAATTCGAGAACCAAAAGGACGCGAGAGCCATGCCTAAAGAAGAATGGGGCACCAAGCGGGTTTGCCCGACGACCGGCAAGCGGTTCTATGACCTGAACAAAAACCCGATCGTCAGCCCCTATACCGGCGAGGTCGTGAACCTTGAGACCGGCAAGGGTAAGCGCAGCCTGACCGCCGACAAATCGGACGCCGCTTCGGCCAAGAAGGAAGAAGAGGCCTTCGAGGACGAAGAAGACATCGTTCTGGAAGACGACGATGATGATACGGATGTCGATCTGGGCGACGACGTGCTGGACGACGACGATGACGACGACAATGTCTCGCTTGACGACATTGCCGACGTTGCCAAGGAAGACGACGACTAAGTCGCTTTTTGCTTGCGCGCACGGCGCCAAGCCACTAACTCACTGACGGCGCGGGTCACCGCGCCCTCAAGATAGGGGCCTTAGCTCAGTTGGGAGAGCGCTTGCATGGCATGCAAGAGGTCAGGGGTTCGACTCCCCTAGGCTCCACCATTTTCCCACTTTCTTGAACCGCAGTCAGTTGCGCCAGGCTGCACATACGCCTTGTTTTCATAGATTCAACTTTGCAATCTAATTTCATTGGATTTCTCACAGTTGTCTTTGTATGCTTTCGTTGCGTGGTATAGAAAGTGGTATTTTGGCATTAACTGGTAAGCTAACAAAGAAACTTGTGGAAAGCCTGGAACCGGGGCGTCACGGTGATGGTGGGGGGCTTTACCTTGTCGTAGATTCTACACCGAACGCAGCGCGTCGTTGGATCGTTCGCGTGACAGTGAAGGGCCAGCGCAATAAGAAAGGCGCCCCCTTACGCACTGACTTCGGGCTTGGCGGTGCTGACCTGGTCACGCTGCAGGAAGCGCGCGAACGCGCGCTCGAATATCGGCGCATGGCGAGACAAGGACTGAACCCACGCTACAATGTGCGCCAAGATGTTCCAACTTTTGAGGAGATCGCTGAACAAGTTTTTCTTGAACGCCTTCCCACTTGGAAAAACGCCAAGCACAAGGAACAGTGGATAGGAACTTTGCGCAGTTATGTTTTTCCAAAAATCGGGCGCATGCCTGTAAGCAGCATCGATCAACCTGAAGTTTTGATGTGTCTGTCCCCGATCTGGACAGACAAACATGAAACTGCACGCAGGCTCTCGCAACGCATCAAAACTGTACTGGACGTTGCTAAATCGAGAGGTTTTCGGTCGGGCGAGAACCCTGTGACCGCGATTTTGGATGCCAAGGTGCTTCCGTCAGTTAAATCCCGTGTCCGACACCACGACGCTATGCCCTGGCGTGATGTGCCTGCCTTCTATGCGAGGCTGGAGAGCAGAAGTGCGATGGCCGCCAAGGCTTTGATGTTCACCATTCTGACGGCCAGCCGCACCTCGGAGGTATTGGAGATGAAATGGCCCGAAGTTGATTTTGAAGCACGGCTTTGGACGGTTCCGGCAGATCGGATGAAAGGCGGTAAGGAGCATCGGGTTCCGCTGACTGATGAGATGATTGCCATTCTGGAGCCGTTGAAGGCGATGGAGTCTGAATATGTCTTTGAAGGGCAGAAGCGGCATCAGCCCTTGTCCAATATGTCGATGCTGATGCTTCTGCGACGCATGGATGCCAATGGGTTCACCGTGCACGGCTTCCGCAGTAGCTTTAGGGATTGGGCAGCGGAAGCGGCGAACGCGCCTCGAGAGCTGGCCGAGGCGGCACTGGCGCATCAAGTTGGATCAGAAGTGGAGCGCGCATACGCTAGGTCGGATCTTCTAGATAAACGAAGTCACCTTATGACCCGATGGTCGGAGTACATAACCAATTCATTGAATCGGGTCAAAGAAATTGCAGGATGAATTTCCGAAAAAGTCGTCGCAGCTAGTTCGAAGTGACGAATGGAAAGGTTTTCTTGGCATAGACAAGAGCTCACAGCATCACGTGCTTGGAGGAGTCACAAGTCTCGTTTCAACGGTCTACTGGCTAGATGAAATGTCCGAGGCGGAAATTGAAGCAGTTCCCGACTTCGTTTTGTCCGACACACTAGATAAAGACATCGACTCGGCTGTCACAGTGTGTGCAATGTTTCTCAAAAACACAAAATACTTGCCAGAAGCGACTGAAGTTGGCTCTCGATTTGGCGCGCTTCCAGAAGGCGAGAGAGAAGGTGCATACATTCAAAATTGGATAGACTTTGCCATTGCAGATTTCCACGGCTCGACGCTCTACACCTATGAAATGCTTCAAGCCAGCGAGCGAGACCCGCTCGAGTTAGTCCTGTCACTTATAGTCCATGACATTTGTGAATGCGGAGGTTTTATCTCCGAAGAATGGTACCATGCCCGCATTCTCTATGAGTACTTCCGGGAATACCCTGTGAGTGCGAATTCTGCTTACTTGATTGGTGAGTTGTTCAAAGAACTTTGTGTTAAACAGCAATTTGAGGGCGACTTATCGCAGTACTATTCGAAATTGGCGGATCAACACAGGAACCGGCAAAAGGGAACTGAAGCGACTCAAAGAAAGGCAAAAGCACTACGTGAATATTGTGTACTTGCCTTTGTGGAGCTTGCGGAAGATCTTGGCCCTAGGTTTTTGTTGGCACCGCGCGAAGTTCAAGCCGCCGAGTTGCGCCAGAAAGCTCTGAAAGAGAAACCCTTTGAATTTCAAAGAGCTGGTCGCTCTTATCGCAAAGAATGGTTTTTAAGGAATATCGAGGACATGTGACTGGAAATCGTTTCTGCACTCGAAGCAAAACAAAGGCTTTAGCCTTCTGAATTTCTAAGAAACCCTTCGGCCTTGATGCTTCTCAGAATTTGCTTAAGCCTGATAATCTCCTTTTTCCGACGTACACGTTATGTGGTTAATGATTGGCCATCGAAACCAAATCGAAAGGACTGGGCGATGGCAGACATCTTCGAGCAAAATCGAACCTATGTGCTAGGCGATCCGGAACTGGACGTTCTTGGCACCCGTGAGAAGCTCGCCCAATGGCGGCACCGACGGGTTGGCCCTCCCTGGATCAAAATCGGCCGCAAGGTGGCCTATCTGGGCGCTGATCTGAACGCGTGGATTTCAGCTCAACGTACTGATCCCAGCAATGAGGCCGCCTAATGAAAAACCCCAGAGCCGAAAAGGCTGCCGGGGCTTTTCGAGTGACATTGGAAGCCACCCTCACAAGTTCATCTGATGGCACAGACGCCCTTACGCCGACAAGAAGAAATGAGCGCCGATACTATTGGTCAAACAAATCGAATGCCTGTGAGCCCCTTCGAGTACGCAAGGGGATTATCGAGCATGAGTAAGAGTCAAAGGAAAAAAGAGGGGCAATATGTGCCCCTCCCGTACAGCTTTCTTCGCTCTCCCGCCTGGCGCTCATTATCCGGGCCGGCGTTGAAAGTTTGGCTTGAGCTTCACACACGTTTTAACGGTGGGAACAATGGCAAGCTCACATTGTCTTTGAACGAAGCTTGCTCACTATTGGGCTTGGGCAAGAGCACCGCTCAACGCGCGTTCCATGAACTGCAGGAAAAAGGTTTCGTTGTTCTGATGAAACCGGGCAGTTGGTATCACCGACAGGCCCATGAGTGGCGGCTCACCACCAAGCCAATGCAATTGGCGTCAGGCAAGCAGCTCGCCACAAATGATTGGTATGACTGGAGGCCAAGAAAAACAGAACGCGGTCCTGAAACGGACCCGTCAGCTTCCTGCGTCGTCCCATTTGGGGACCGAAGGCATCGAATTGGGTCCGCTTCAGGACCCGTCAAACCAGTTTGAGCGGCTCTGCTGGGTCCTGAGGTGGGACACTAATACTAACCACTCCTCCTTGAGTGAAACGAAGAGGCAAAAGGATGACAGGAAAGAATACGGTGACCAAGAAGGTGGATCCCAAGCCGAACGGTCTTGGGCTATCGGTAAGAGGATCGCCGGAAGACGGTCAAAGGATCGAGCTGTCCGATGCTGACGCATTGAAGGGCATCTTCGGTTCGGAGTTCTCTCAAATCGAAAACGGCTTGCTGCGTCACTGTCTGAAGATACTCAAATCGGATGAAGCAAGCGATGATTATCCTGGCAATGATGAGCGTGAGTTCCTGTTGTCGGTTGTTGCCGAGATCAAACCTCGCGACACATTTGAACGACTTCTCTCAGTGCAGATGGCAGCGACCCATTTGGCGATGATCCGGTCCGGACGTTGGCTCTCGAACTCAGAGCGCGTTGATCAGGTGCAAGCCCACTACAATGGGTACACGAAGCTTGCGCGCGCCTATGTCTCGCAGATGGAGGCGCTGAGGAAGCACAGGAACGGCGGCAAGCAGACTGTGACGGTCCAGCACGTCAACGTCCGGGATGGCGGTCAAGCGATCGTCGGTAATGTTGGTGACCGGGGGCGGGTCCATGAAGAAAAATGACGCCAACCCCATGCAAAGGGCGCATGCTTCCCCGCGATGCACCGCGCGTTCAAAACGCTCTGGCCTTCTATGCAAAAGTCCTGCCGTCAAAGGCTGGCGCGTCTGTCGGATGCATGGCGCAGGCGGCGGCCACCGGCCCGGTAAGGCCAATCCCGCTTACAGGCATGGATTGAGGTCGAGGGAATGTATTGAGTTGAGGAAGGAGATCGGTGAAATGGGGAAGGATTTGAGTGTTTGATATTGCCTCGCGGATATGCAGTCCGCTAGATAATTTTCTCTATCTATTGAATTTAAAGAATATTTCTGAATCATTTGGTGGGATTACCACATAATATACCACACCATGTCTCCAATAGGTCGTTAGCAGTAGTTACGCTAAACGCAGCTAATGCCTGTTTCGAGCCCATACCTACCGAATGCTGCACTTTGCCTGAGTAACTGATGCGTGCAAAGCCGACGTTGGTCTATTGGAAGACGGCCCAAAGCGGCCATTGCTAAAATTCGCAGCGATCGTCCGCTCTGAGCCCTACTTGCAATAATTCTGCATTGCCGCGAATGTCTGTTTCAGAACGCGAGTGACAGGAAACGCATGACAGTACACTTGAAACGGGTTCTCATTTTCTGTCTGGTTGCCACTTTAGCATTTCTTCTTGCAGCCTGTGCTGCCTATAGGCCCTTGCGCGTC
>JAJDUZ010000062.1 GCA_022826385.1 Silicimonas sp. | reverse complement strand
TCAGGTTCGAGAGATCCATTGCGGCCTCTGATCCGATTTCGGTTAGAAATCGTCATAGACGGTTGACAGAAGAATGTCCAGCCGGTTCAGAAAACCCAATGTAGAAACAGACGATCATGCACAGAAAAAATTCGCCGTGGGGCCGAACCGGACAACGCTTTGGAGCAAGCCGTGGTGGCCGCGCTGGCGCACGGGAAAGAGGCGACGGCGGTTGCGGTGTCGGGCTGGCTGGTGGCCGGACCCCTTGGCGTCCCGGCGGCGATTGCCGGTGTGCTGGCCGCGTGGCTTGCAGGCGAGGTGCTGGAGATGGGGCAGGACGTGCTTTGCGCTTCGTGGCAGGCCTCGGCCCCACCGGTGATGACGGGCGCGGTCGAAGCTTCGGCCCCGACCATGGGCGAGGTTCGGGCCTTGTTCCGGCGTCCGACCGGAGACGTGCCCAGCTTCGATGCCGATTTCCGGAAGGATGAACTTGAGGTTCTGCGCGAGGCCGTCCACCGCGACGCGGTAGCGGTGCCGGATGTGCCTGTCGACGAACACGGGGCCGAAAGCTTCATGCGTTGGGCCAGCCACATCCTTGAAATGCTGGGGGGCGACCACGACGACATGCCGGTGGACCCCGCAGCTCTGTCCGAAATAGAAGCCTTTGTTGCCGTCGATGGCACGCGGCCTGCGCTTTACGTGAAGAACGGAACCATCGATCTGAACGCGCCGACGCTTGAACGCAGCGGGTTGAGGGATGTCGTTGCGCCGAAACTGGCGGATATCGAGCGCCAGATCGCGGCGACGGGCCGGATCATCCGGGGCTTCGACCGGGCCGCGGACCGGGTCTATGGCAGCGCGTGGATGCTGGCGGACGGGCGGGTTGCCACCGCCAAGCACGTGTTCGAGTTCATGTCCGAACCGATGGGCGGGGCTCTGTTCCTTGATGGCACCTATTTCGTCGATTTCAACGTCGAGGCCGATGCGACGGCCGACCTGAAGCACATCTTCCGGATCGAGGGGCCCGATTTCCTCAGCCCGGATCTGATCAACGGCACGGTCGACGCCACGCAACTGGATGTCGCGACGTTCAAGCTGGCGCCCAACGGTCTGGCGGACTTTCCCGAGCCGATCCCGCTGGCGGGCAACGACCCGGCGCTTCTGGCTGGTGAACGCCCGCTTTTCTTCAATGTCGGGCATCCCGGCGCACCGCACGGGTCATGGCTGGTCGAGACCGAGGACGGCAACCCGGCAACGCTGGCGCGGCATATCCTTTTTGCGCTGATCGGTGACAAGTTCGGCGTCAAACGGTTCTCGCCCGGCATGGTGATGACCAAGCCCGGCACATTCGATGCCTTGGGCGGTCATGCGGGCAGCGTGTTGCTGCATGACGCAACAACTTTGGGTGGGTCTTCCGGATCATCGCTGATGATGGAAGGCGCGGACGGCATGCGTGTGGCGGGGCTGCACTTTGCCGGCAAATTCGGGTCGCGCAATTACGCGCATTGGGTGCCCGCAATATCAGAAGCCTTGGACTGAACCGGGGCCGGAAGGAGACGACACAGCTATTTGACACGTCAAAATTTGGAGAAGAGCTATGCTATTTTCATACGGACACGGACAATCGATCCTGATTGCCACGGACGGTAAGGCCGACAAGGGCTATGACATGGCCCAGGTGAAAGCCATGCGCTCGGTCGCGCCGGGCGCACGGATCGGCAAGATCGCGGAAAGCGGGGTCGAGGCCGGTCTTTCGGGGACCGACATTCAAAGCTTCGGCTACATGTTCCCCGATGGCGCGGGCGTCACCGGCGAAACGACAGCCGCGGTCGACGCGATGAAGGACCTTGCGGCTGCGATGGTCGAAGCCACCGGTGATCCGGTTGCGGCCGACAGTTCGATCGCGCCGATCATGACCTATTTCGGTCAGCTCATCGACCATGACATCACGGCCAATACCGACCGCGATGCCGATCTGGACAGCACCGATGCCACCACCATGACGGGCGACACGATCGTGCCGCTTGACCGGGCCAAGGTGGTTTCGAACCTGATGAACCTGCGGAACGGCTCGCTGCGGCTGGACAGCCTCTATGGCGAAGGGCCAAGCGACACGCCGTTCACCACCAAGGTGCGGAACGCGCTTCGCGACCCCTCGGACCGGTCCAAGATGCGGCTGGGCGAGATCACGCCGCCGATCCCGGGCTTCGATCCGATCCCGCTGCCCGCCGATGGCGGGGCCGATCTCCCGCGCCTTGGCCAGATCATCGACGACCCGGCCAGCGGTCTGACGCAGGCCGATCTGGAGGCACTGCCCGAAGGCACGCCGGACGAGATCGCGTTCAAGGAAGGCTTCATCAAGGGCGGTGTCGTCAATCGTCCGATGGCGATGATCGGCGATGGCCGGAACGACGAGAACCTGCTGGTGGCCCAGCTTCACCTTGCGTTCCTGCGGTTCCACAACGCGATTGCCGACGATCTTGCGGCGACGGTGCCTGATGCCGACATGCGGTTCGAGGAGGCCAAGCGGCGGACCACGATGATCTATCAGTGGCTGGTCGTGAACGTGTACTTGCCCAAGATCTGCATGCCTTCGGTCGTCGACGGTGTGAAGGCGGCAGGCGCGCCGCTTTACAAGGCGTTCCGCGACCGGGTGGCTTCGGCCGCGCCCGAACTGCCTTTGCCGCTGGAGTTCTCGGTTTCGGCCTTCCGCTTCGGCCACTCGATGGTACGGGCCGAGTATGACCACAACCGCAACTTTGGCCGTCCGGCCGCTGGCGGCAACCGGCGGGCCTCCTTCATGGAGCTCTTCTCGTTCACCGGCGGTGATAATCTGGGGCAGACAGCGATTGGCGCGACCTTCGACAAGCTGCCGTCGAACTGGCCGATCGAGTGGGACCGCTTCGCGCTGGATGCGCCGACCGAGGCCGACCGCGTGGCGCGCAAGATCGACACCAAGCTGGCACCGCCTCTTGAGGATATGTTCAAGGAAAGCAGCGCGCAGAACGAACTTGGCCGTATCCTGCGTCATCTGGCCGAAAGGAACCTCCGCCGGTCGCACCGGCTGAACGTGCCGTCCGGGCAGGCCGCCGTCGCGGCGATCAACGCCTTTGACCAGACGGAAAGCTCAACCGTCGAGGCGTCGGTTCATCAGGTCGCCTATAGCGGCAATCTGGCGGTGAAATATGAACCGCCCGCAGGCAATGCCGGGATCGCGCCCTTGCCGATGGATGTTCTGGCCGATGGTCCAACCGGTGCAGCCCTGGGCGATGGTGGCATGCTCGAGAACACGCCGCTCTGGTTCTATATCCTGAAGGAAGCCGAAGTGACCGAGGGCGACACGCTGGGGCCGCTTGGCAGCCGGATCGTGGCCGAGACGCTGGTGGGTCTCGTGATCGAGGACGGCACTTCCTATTGGCATGAAGGGGCAGGGACAGGCGACTGGACCCCGGCCGAGATGCCGGTGGGTGGCACCGCGATCACCGACTTCCCGAAGATGCTGGCCAGTTGCGGTCTGATGGCCTGACGCATCACGGGGGATGCGGGCGCGACCGTCCCCGTCGCGCCCGCATCGTTTTCAACGGAACGAGGCTTCCATGCCAGATACCCTGACAGCCGCCGGAACCGAGCGCCGTCTCTTTGTCTCGCCCGATGTGGTGGATTTGCGCGACCGCTATTACCAACCCGCGCTGATGGCGCTGCCGCAAAAGAAAGTGCCGAAACCGGGCGAGTTGCAGATCCTCGATCAAGGCCGGTCCAGCGCCTGCACGGGGTTCGCGCTGGCCAGCGTCATCGACCGGCAGGCGCGCGATCTGTTCAACGGGTCGGGGCATGGTCGCGTCAGCCCACGGATGCTTTTTCAGATGGCGCGGCTGCACGATGATCTGCCGGATGCCACGCAAGCGGGCTCGACCTTGCGCGGCGCGCTCAAAGGGTTCTTCCACAATGGCGTCGTGCCCGAGACCGACGCGCCATTCAACGCGCTGACCAACGCCGCCCCGTTCAAGCTGACCATGGCACTGGCCGAGCGGGCCCGCGAGATTTCGCTGGGCGCCTATTACCGGCTGAACCACGAGATCAACGACTATCACGCCGCGATCAACGAGGCCGACGCCATCCTTGTCTCGGCCCGCATCCATTCCGGTTGGATCAAGCCCAAGAAGGGCGAGATTGCGCTGTCGACCCGCGACGAGGGGCGGCATGCTTTCGCGATTGTCGGCTATGACCGCGAGGGCTTCCTTGTGCAGAACTCGTGGGGCGGACGCTGGAGCACGCTGGGCGACCTGAAGGGCGTGGCGCGCTGGCGCTACGAAGACTGGTTCGAGAATGTCGAAGACGCCTGGGTGATGCGCCTTGCGATTTCCAGCCCCGATGCGTTCCGGGTCAAGTTCGCCCGCAATCACGCCGCGTTTCGGGCACCCGGTGCCGCCGCGTCGCCCTTCGTGGCGCGGCGACAGGATGTGGTGGGCCATGTGCTGCATATCGACGACGGGCAGCTGGTTGGCCGGGGCCGTTATGCGCAGGAGCCATCGGACGTGGCCGCGTTGATCGATCATCTGGGCACCGAGGCGCAAAACCCGTCGCGCAAGATCGACCACGTGCTTTTCATCGCACACGGCGCCTTGCAACGGGCCGAAGATGTCGCGGCCCGCGTCAAGGCATGGCGCGACGTGTTCCACGCCAACCGCATCCATCCGATCCACCTGATGTGGGAGACCGGCTTCAACAATCAGGTCGTCGACGTGGTGAAGGATCTGTTGCTCAAGACCGGTCAGAGGATGAACAAGGGAGATCCGTTCATCGACAACCGGCTGGAAGACATGGCGCGCCCGCTGGGCCGGAAGCTCTGGCGGGATCTGAAGACGACAGCTGAACTGACGCTGTCGCCCGATTTGCCCGCCGGGCAGGCGGTCGAGGATATTCTTGCGGCGACCGCCCCGCTGAACCGTCACATCCTGTCGCAAAGCGCGGGCGTACTGTTGTCGAGCGCACTTCTGGACCGCGTGGCCGAGGGCGGGCACCAAGTGGCCTCGGCCATGATGATGGCTCCGGCTTGCAGCCTCGAGCATTACAACACACGTCTGCGCCCGCATCTGGGCCGGACGGTGTCGGGTTTCGTGCAATACAGCCTGGTCGAAGCGCGCGAGCAGGCGGACAGTCTGGACGTGTACGGAAAGTCGTTGCTTTACCTTGTCTCAAACGCGATCGAAGCGCGGACCGGCACGCCGCTTCTGGGGCTGGAAGCACATCTGGCCGACGCTGACCTGCCAGCTGCGCATCAGGTCAATCTGGCGGGCCGGGATCGTGTCACCAACGCCCGAAGTCATCGCGGCTTCGACCGGGACCGGAAGACGATGAACCACGTGCTGGAAACGGTATTGGGTCAGAAGCCCAAGTCAAAACGGGCGTTTCGCGAGGCCAATCTGACCGGGTATTGAGGCGGGCCAAGCCTCGGCACCGATCCGTGCGTCGCGGGTGTGACGGAATGACGGGCCAAGCCGCGAAACGCGATTTACCCTGATTTTAAGATGCTTTAGCTTCGCGTCCCATGAAGCTGCTCCGCGTTCTCTCGTTTACCTTGGCCGCCTTGGCGTTCGTGTTCACCGTCTGGTGGATCGGTCTGGGGCAGGCGCTGGACCAACTTGAGCGGCGTGGGCAGTCGGACCTTGCCCTTGCCTCGGACCGGTTGATCAAGCAGCTCTCGCGTTATCGCGAATTGATCGTCGTGCTAGCGGGCGATCCGCAATTGCGCGACCCGTCGATTCCGGAAGCCGAGTTGCAGGCCCTGCTTCTGCGTCCCGCGGACCTCTCGGGCGCGCTGGACCTTGTGTTGATCGACCCCGACCGCAAGGCCATTGCCAGCGCCAGCGGCGAAGCCCCGGGCGGATGGATCGAGGAAGGGTTCATCGACCGCGCCCTGACCGGGGCGCTGGGCAACTTTCACGCGATCAGCCCGACCTTCGGCACCCGCGCCTTCTATTTCGCCGCCCCCGTCTTTGCGCCGGAAGGGCCGGTGGCGGGGGCCTTGGTGGCCATCGTCGACATGGATCCGCTGGAAGCCGAGGGGCGGGGGCAAATTCCGGCGGTTCTTTTCACCGACACGTTGGGGGTCACGTTTTCATCGAACCGGTCGGAACTGGTGTTGATGCAGCGGGGCGAGCGGCTGCGCGACACCACCGCGCGCTATGACCGGGCCGAGCTTCGGCCTTTCGTGCCGTTCTCGGCCTCGCGTGTGCAGGGGCGCGACATGTGGCAGATCGAGGCGGGGCCTTACGTGCCGGACCGGGCGTTGCACATCGCGCGGGATCTTCCGGTGCTGGACCTGACGGCGGAAGCGCTGGTCGATGCGCGGCCCGCCTATACCGTCGCCGGATTGCAGGCGAGCGTGACGGCGGCGCTCTTGGCCTTCTTCGGGGCCATCCTGTTCCTGACCGCCGAGCGTCGGCAGGTGCTGGCCCGCGCCAATGCGGCCTTGGAAAGCCGGGTCGCCAGCCGGACCGCCGAGTTGTCGCGCATCAACGAGACCTTGCGCGGCGAGATCACCGAACGGCGCGAGGCGGAAGCGGCGCTGAAACGCGCGCAGGACGAATTGGTGCAGGTCGGCAAGCTTTCGGCGCTGGGCCAGATGAGCGCCGGCATCAGCCACGAATTGAACCAGCCCCTGATGGCCATTCGGTCCTTCGCCGAGAACGGGACCAAGTTTCTTGACCGGGGCGACAGTGCCAAGACCAGCGGCAACCTTGCCAAGATCGCGGATTTGGCCGGGCGCATGGCGCGGATCATCAAGAACCTCAAGGCCTTCGCACGGCAGGAAAGCGAACCGGCCTCGCGCGTCGATCTGGTCTCGGTCGCGGAAGCCGCGCTGGAACTGACGGAAACGGTGATTGTCAGCGAAGGGATCAGCGTCGAACTGGACGTGCCCGAAACGCCGGTCTGGGTCGAAGGCGGCGAGGTGCGTCTGCAGCAGGTGGTGGTCAACCTGATCACGAATGCCGCCGACGCCATGTCGGCCAGTGCTGACAAACGCATCAGCCTGACCGTCACCGATGCCCCCGAGCCGATGATCCGCGTCAAGGACACCGGTCCGGGCATCACCGATCCGGGCAAGATCTTCGAACCCTTCTATTCGACCAAAACCGTAGGCGATGGCGAGGGGACGGGGCTTGGTCTCTCGATTTCCTATGGCCTTGTGCAAAGCTTCGGCGGCAACATCTCAGGCGAGAATGCCGAGGCGGGCGGTGCGATCTTCACCGTGCGTCTGAAACCCTGGACCAAGGCGATGGCGGCATGAGCGGGCGTGTTCTTCTGGTCGAAGATGACGCGCCGGTGCGCGAGGCGCTGGTGCAGACGCTGGAACTTGCGGGTCTCGAGGTGACGCCCGCCAGTGCGTTCGTGGTGGCAAAAGACCATATCAGCCAGACCTTTGACGGCGTCGTGGTCTCGGACATCCGGATGCCGGGCAAGGACGGGATGGAACTGCTGAGCCATGCCCACAAGGTCGACCCCGATCTGCCGGTGATCCTGCTGACGGGCGAAGGCGACATTCCGATGGCGGTCAAGGCGCTGGGCAAGGGGGCGTTCGATTTCCTTGAAAAGCCGTGTCCGACCGATCTGCTTGTCTCGACGGTCGAGCGGGCGCTGGAAGCCCGCCGAATTGCGCTGGATGACCGCCGCCTGAAGGCCGATATCCAGACCGGCGACGCCGCCGCCCGCTTGCTTTACGGGCATTCGGCTCTGGCGGAACGGTTGCGCGACCAGTGCCGCCAGATCGCCCGCGTGCCGGGGGCGGTGCTGATCGAAGGTGCGCCGGGCTCGGGGCTCTCGAAAGTGGCCGAGGTGCTGCACCTTCTGTCGCCGCGCGTCTCGGGGCCTTTCGTCAAGCTGGGCGCGGCCGGGCTTGAGCCCGAACCTTTGCATGACGCGCTGGTCGCAGCGGGCGAGGGGAGCCTTTTCCTGAACGAGATCACCTCGCTGCCGGTCGACAGCCAATATGCGCTTCTCGACGCGCTTGACCGGGGCGGCGATCATCGGGTGCTGGCGGGGACCACGCAGGATGCCGGCGCGATGGCGGCGGCGGGGGCGTTCAACGCGGACCTCTTCTATCGTCTGGAAGGCTTGCGCGTGCGCATCCCCGCGCTGCGCGAACGGCCCGAGGATATCCCGGTGCTGTTCCGCCACTATGTCGCGCAGGCCTCGGAACAATCCGGCGTCGCGCCGCGCCCGATCCCGCCGGGGCTTCTGGCCTCGCTGATGGTGCAGGACTGGCCGGGCAATGCGCGGGCGCTGATGAACACCGCGATGCGTTTTGCCCTCGGCCTGTCGCCCGATGAAGGCGAAGAGATGGGGCTGGCCGAGAAGATGGCGCAGATCGAAGCCTCGCTGCTGATCGACGCGCTGACGCGCCACAAGGGCAACGCGACCGAGACGGCGCAGGCGCTGAAGCTGCCGCGCAAGACATTCTATGACAAGCTGACGAAATACGGCATCCGGGCCGAGGATTACCGCGGTTAGGTCGGAGCCGGAGTTCGAGGCGAACTCCGGTCCGAATTCCGTGTCGGAATTCGGCCTCACGCAGCTATGACCCAATCGTTATTGGCCAGATGCCGGTTTTGGCCCGATGGTGACAGCGCGCCATTGAAAGGGACCGCCATGTCTTCGCTTGCTCGCCTGGGTCAACGCCTCTTTGTCATCATCGCGCTGACCATGGCGTGTTCGCCCGTCGTGCAAGCCGAGAAGGCGCTGCCGGACTACGTGACCGACCAGTTCGGGGAACCGCCCGCTGTGCCAAGCGGCGCGCTCAGCCCGGACGTGCAGGCCGCCGTGCAGACGGCCTTTGTCGACAGCGTGACCAACGCGGTCTGGGGGCCGGATCAGACTGCGGCGCTGGCCGAGGTCGCCGCCTCGGGCGATCCTCGCATTGCGTGGGTTGTCAGCGACCTGATGCGCTTTGCCAGCGGCCCGCGGCTGAGCGCCGAGTTGACCAAGGTCGCGGCGACGCTGCTGGAGATCGAGACGCCCCGCCAGAACGGCTGGGGGATCATCACCGATCACCTGATTGCGTGGGATATCCCAGCCCCTCCGGGGTATCTCGCGACCAAGCGCGCGATCTTTGCGCGGATGGTGGCGCAATGGGAACGGCTTTTCGTTGAAGGCGACATCGACTGGCGCATGGTGTCGTGGGGCGGTGTGCTGATCGATGACCGTCCGTTCGACACCACGCATCAGCCCTGCAACTGCATCCCGGCCGCTGACAACCCGCGCGTCAGCCCGGCAGACGAGGCCGCGTGGCTGGCCGACGATGCCGTGGTCTTCGGGATCGAGATCAACGGCGAGGCCCGTGCCTATCCGCGCCGCATCATGGAAGTGCGCGAGATGGTGAACGACACGCTGGGCGGGCGCGATCTGGGCATTCCCTATTGCACGCTTTGCGGTGCCGCGCAGGCCTACTACACAGACGACCTGCCCGCGGGCGTCGAGCGCCCGGTGCTGCGCACATCGGGTCTGCTGATACGCTCGAACAAGGTCATGTTTGACGTCAACACGTTCTCGGTCTTCGACACGTTTCTGGGCGAGGCGGTGACCGGGCCTTTGTTCGAGAAGGGCGTGAAACTGGAACAGGCGCCGGTGATCACCACAACATGGGGCGAATGGAAGGCCGCGCATCCGAACACGACCGTTCTGATCGAGGCGCTGGCCCTGGGCCGCGACTTCGACTTCCGGAACGGGCGCGATGCCAATGGCCCGATCTTCCCGGTGGGCGATGTCGACCCGCGTTTGCCGGTGCACGAGGATGTGGTGGGGATCGTCACCGCGTCAGGCACGCCCGTCGCGTTCCAGCGGACGGCGGCCATGGTGGCGCTTGCCGCCGGGCAGGAGGTGGCGTTCGAGAACGTTCGTCTTGTGCTGGTGGGCGGTGGCCTGAAGGCGGTCGACGCGAACGGGGCCGATCTTGGCAGCCATCAGGCGTTCTGGTTCGCGTGGTCGCAATTCCACCCGGGAACAGAGTTGTGGAACGGGTGAGGTTCAGACCAGCCGCGCCCATCTGAGGTTGAAATCGTCCGCAAGGCCCGCCTCCCGCAAGGCTTGGGCCAGGCGGTCGCTCATGAAAAACGTGCGACGATAGGTTGGGTCGATCCAGACATCGGGTCCGTCAAGCACGTGTCGCGCAACCGCGACATCGCCGTTCTTCGCCATGAAGCTGGCGACGGGCGCTGCCAGCAACTCGGGGACCGGCAGCGTGGAGGCCTTGACCGCGGGCGAGTGTTCCATCGAAAACGCTTTTCTGGCGTTGGCGGGTACGAGGACACGAACGGGTTCCTCGACGCGCGTTTCGCCGTCGAACTCATAGATCTCGACATCCCTGAATTGCGCCTCGCCCAGATCATGGGCCGCGAAAATGTCGATGGCCTCATGGGCGATGCAGAACAGGTCCTGATAGAAGAACACGGGAAGGCGACGCCCCCCGCGAAAATAGCCTGCGTCAGTGCAGAAGGGTGCGTTCATGTCCAGCCGGGTCGGGAAGACTTCGTCCTCGACGCGTTCACCGCGCGCGATGACCTTGGACCGCCGCTCGATGCTGTCTTCGATCTCAAGGGGAGGCTGCGTGATTTTCACCGTCGCATTGTCCGGAGGTGTGGTGGCTCCGACCCACCAAACGGTTTCGTCCGGCGGGAACTCTGGTTGTGGCGCGCGTGCGGGTGCGGGCGCGTAAGCCGGTGACGGCTGGGGTGTGGGAGCCCGCAGGGCGGCTTGCCGCCGCAAAGCGAAGATCTGGCTGGCGAACCAGAGGATTCCGCCAAGGACGAGAGCCGCGACCGCAACCGTCCAATAGGCGACCATGATGCTTTCATCATTGGTCAGTGTTTTGAAGATGGTGTTCATGCGATCCGGCTTCAGTGCTTGAGTTAAGGAACGTTCCACAGGAATGCGGCATGAAATGGACACCTTTTGTACAGGGTTACCTGACTTGAGCCGTTGTGCGGAAATCCGCACAGTTAGCGCCAACAGGTGTTTCGAATCTCGCACAAGCTTTCAGCGTGGCCGCGTAACGCGCTGAAATAATACGCTAAAATTTTCGTTAACTTCCCGCTTGTCTGGCCGTTTCCGCCGCCGATGCTTGGTCTCGGAATTACATCCTTGGGAGGTATATCATGAAATTCCTGCAAACCGTGGCCCTGGCCACGACCCTTGGCGTTGCCGCCACTGGCGCCTTTGCCGCCTGCGACAGCGGCGAGATCGTCGTCAAGTTCAGCCACGTCACCAACACCGACAAGCACCCGAAAGGCATCGCCGCCACGCTTCTGGCCGAGCGCGTGAATGCCGAAATGGACGGCACGATGTGCATGGAGGTTTTCCCGAACTCGACGCTTTACACCGACGAGAAAGCGTTGGAAGCGCTGCTGCAGGGCGACATCCAGCTGGCCGCGCCGTCGCTGTCGCTGTTCGAGAAGTTCACCAAGCAGTACCGCATCTTCGACCTGCCGTTCATGTTCGCCAACATTGAAGCCGTGGATAAGTTCCAGGCTTCGGAAGCCGGCACCAACCTGAAGAACGCCATGCAGCGTCGCGGCCTGCAGGGCCTCGAGTTCTGGCACAATGGCATGAAGCAGATGTCGGCCAATGTGCCGCTGATCAACCCAACCGATGCCAATGGCCTCAAGTTCCGCGTGCAGCCGTCTGACGTGCTGGTCGCGCAGATGGAAGCCATTGGTGGCTCGCCCCAGAAGATGGCCTTTGCCGAGGTCTATGGCGCGCTGCAGCAGGGCGTTGTCGACGGTCAGGAGAACACATGGTCGAACATCTTCGGCCGCAAGTTCTTCGAAGTGCAGGACGGCGTGACCGAGACCAACCACGGCATCATTGACTATCTGGTGGTGACCAGCGTGGATTGGCTCGACAGCCTTGAAGACGGCACCCGCGACCAGTTCCTGACGATCCTCAACGAAGTGACCACGACCCGGAACTCGGAATCGACCAAGGTCAACGAGGAAGCCAAGCAGGCCATTCTGGCCGCCGGTGGTGAAGTCCGCCAGCTGACCGCAGAACAGCGTGCCGCCTGGGTGGAAGCGATGAAGCCCGTCTGGGACAAGTTCGCCGACGACGTGGGCCAGGAGAACATCGACGCGGCGCAAGCCATCAACGCGTCCATGTAATCTGACGAAAGACCGGGGCCGGCCCAAGCGCCGGCCCCATCCTTTGGGGTAGGGAGAACGACCGATGAAACGGTCTTGGACAGACACGATAGAGGAGACGATCATCGCGCTCCTGCTCGGTCTGATGACGATGATCACCTTCGCGAATGTCGTCGCGCGATATGTCTATAACTCGAACATCCTCTGGGCTCTGGAAGCGACGGTTTTCCTCTTTGCCTGGCTGGTGCTTCTGGGCGCCTCCTATGGCGTCAAGCAGAACGCGCATCTGGGCGTTGACCTTGTGGTCGAGCTGGTCTCGCCGCCGGTCCGCCGCATCCTTGGGCTGATCGCCGTCAGCATCTGCCTGATCTTTACCCTGCTCATGCTGAAAGGCGCGTGGGATTACTGGGCCAACTTCGCCAACCTGCCCGCGACCGAGGGCCGCTGGTTCCCGCTGGGCTTCGAAGAGAAGTACCGCGACAAGGGCTGGTACGAGGTCTATTCGGTCCCGCATCCCGAGTTCCTGCGCTGGATGGAAGACGTCTTCAACGAAGGCGAGGAATACGAGAAAATCCCGCGCTTCATCCCCTATGCCGTGTTGCCTTTGTCGATGGCGCTTCTGCTTTATAGGTTCCTGCAGGCCGCTTGGGCGATCTGGACCGGCAAGGCCGACCGCATCGTCGCCAGCCACGAAGTTGAACAAGAGCTCGAAGAGGTTCGGGCCGGTCACGAGGAGAAAGCCTGATGGACGTCGTTCTTCTCTTTGGCATGGTCATCGGCCTTCTGATGATCGGTGTGCCGATCGCGGTGGCGCTTGGCTTCAGCTCGATCCTGTTCCTTCTGTGGTTCTCGGACACCTCGATGGCGTCGGTGGCCCATACACTGTTCTCGGCCTTCGAGGGGCACTTCACCCTGCTGGCCATCCCGTTCTTCATCCTTGCCTCGTCCTTCATGACGACCGGCGGGGTGGCGCGCCGGATCATCCGGTTTTCGATCGCCTGTGTCGGGCATTTCCCCGGCGGTCTGGCAATTGCGGGCGTCTTTGCCTGTATGCTGTTCGCCGCGCTTTCGGGCTCGTCCCCGGCGACCGTGGTGGCCATCGGCTCGATCGTGATCGCGGGGATGCGACAGGTGGGCTACACCAAGGAGTTCGCGGCAGGCGTCATCTGTAACGCAGGCACGCTGGGCATCCTGATCCCGCCCTCGATCGTGATGGTCGTCTATGCGGCCGCCGTGGAAGTCTCGGTCGGGCGCATGTTCCTGGCCGGGGTGATCCCCGGATTGCTGGCCGGTTTCATGCTGATGGTCGCGATTTACATCATGGCCAAGGTCAAGAACCTGCCCAAGGGCGAGTGGCAGGGCTGGCGCGAGATCTTCGTCTCGGGCAAGGAAGCCGGGTGGGGCCTGTTCCTGATCGTCATCATTCTGGGCGGCATCTATGGCGGTATCTTCACACCGACCGAGGCCGCCGCCGTGGCCGCTGTTTACTCCTTCTTCATCGCCTGTTTCGTCTATCGCGACATGGGGCCGCTGGCGCATCCCGAAGCGCGCAGCCTTTCGGCAGCGGCGGTGGATGTCGAGCTGTCGGGCGGACGCTCGACGCTGCTGCAGAAGCCATGGGCCGTGGTGACGGCGTTCTTCCATCCCGATACCAAGCAGACGCTGTTCGACGCGGGCAAGCTGACGATCACGCTTCTTTTCGTGATCGCCAACGCGCTGATCCTGAAGCATGTTCTGACCGACGAGCAAGTACCGCAGAAGATCGCCAGTGCGATGCTGGATGCGGGCTTTGGACCGGTTGTCTTCCTGATCGTGGTCAACGTGATCCTGTTGATCGGCGGGCAGTTCATGGAGCCCTCGGGCCTTCTCGTCATCGTGGCGCCGCTGGTCTTCCCGATTGCCATCGAGTTGGGGATCGACCCGATCCATCTTGGCATCATCATGGTGGTGAACATGGAGATCGGGATGATCACGCCGCCGGTCGGGCTTAACCTCTTCGTCACCTCGGGGGTGGCGGGGATGCCGATGATGAGCGTTGTGCGCGCGGCGCTGCCGTTCCTGGCCGTCCTCTTCGTGTTCCTGATCCTTGTGACCTATGTGCCGTGGCTGTCGACCTGGCTGCCGACGACCTTCATGGGACCGGAACTGATCACCAAATAGCGACGGGGCCGGAAACTTTCGAAGTTTCCGGTCCGAATTCTTTCCAAGAATTCGGCACGCCGCTCAAGCGTAGCGTGAGACCTCGACAAGGTTGCCGTCAGGATCGTTGAAATAGACCGAGGTGATCGGGCCTTGCGCCCCTGACTTTTCCACCGGACCTTCGACGATCTCGACGTTTTCCGCCGCCAGATGCGCCAGCACGTCTTCGGTCGTCATCTGGGTGATCAGGCACAAATCGCCCGAGCCGATGCCCGCGAAGTTGCGGGTTTCCTGCCCCAGAGTTTGCAGGTTGATCTTCTGATTGCCGAATGTCAGCGCGCGGCGTCCGCCGGCGAAGGTTACGGCCTCCATCTTCAGGACACGCTGATAGAACACGACACTGCGTTCGATGTCGCGGACGGTCAGGACGATATGGTCGATATGGGTAATCACGCTGCGACTACAGCGTGAAATGGCGGCGGGTGCAATCCCGCGAAGGGCCTTAGCCCTTGGTGCTGGCCCGGCTGTTCGCCGCTGCAGCCACGGCTGGTGCGGCAAGGTGCATGATCAGCGTTGTGCGCTTGATATGCAGGAAAAGTGTTTTTGCCCCGGTCGTGGCCTTGGCCACCGGTTGCTCTACAGCCTGCTTAGGAAATGCAATGACGTTCTGCATCAAGTTGGACTCCCGTTACCCACATTCTCGTAAAGCCTCTCATTGTGTCCGAGTATGGGCATAAAACGGGTATCTTTTCGGTTAATGTCTCTAAAGATTTTCCAATCACGGCAGAATAAGCAGCCAAAACCAGACACTTAGGATAGAGAGTGCGGTTGAGAGCAATACGGCAGAGGCGGCCACGCGCTTTGCGGCGCCATACATGTTGGCGAAGATATAGGCGTTGATTCCCGGCGCCATGGCGGCGGTCAGCAGGGCCGAGCGGAAACTGTCGCGGTCAAGCTCCAGCAGGCTGCCCAGCCCCCAGACCAGCGCCGGGTGCACGATCAGCGAGATGGCGCAGACCATCGATATCACCTTCAGGTCGCCTTCGGGGCGATAGCGCACCAGAACGCCGCCCAAACCGAACAGCGCGGCGGGCAGGGCAGCGCGTGCGATCAGGTCGACCCCGTCAAACACCACAGCCGGCAAGGGCGCTCCGGTCAGGTTCACGATCAGGCCCAACCCGATGCCGACGATCAGAGCGTTGTGGAACATCGACGAGACCACCTTGCGGGCGGTCGTCAGCGCGGTGGCCCCGGTGCCGCGGGTGATCTCCATCACCGTGACACCAAGTAAATACATGGCCGGGGCATGAAAGGCGATGATGGCATAGTTGCCCGCCAGCGCATCGGCCCCAAAGGCGCGTTCGGTGATCGGCAGGCCCAGAAGCAGCGAGTTCGAAAAGAGGCAGGCAAAGCCCACCGAGACACTGTCCGGCCCGGTGCGCCGGAAGATCAGCCGCGCGCCCGCGATGCCAAGCGCGAAGCAGGCAAAAGCTGCCAGATAGAAGCTGGCCATCAGGCTGGGATTGACCTCGGCCGCAAGGTCAAGGCGCGCCATCGCGGCGAAGAGCAGGCAGGGGATCGCGATTCCTTGCGCGAACTTCATCACGCCGTCGATCGCCTCATCGCTGATGATGCCCCACCATGTCGCCAGGTAGCCTCCGCCGATGACGAGGAAGACCGGCAGGATGACATCGAGCAAGGCTTGCATGGGGTCAGTCTTCGAGGGTCAGAGCCAGGCCGTCATAGGCCGGTTCGATGTGTTCGGGGGTCTCGTCCATCAGGGTCTGATAGTCGAGATCAATATGCATGTTGGTCAGCACCGCGCGCGTCGGGCGGGCGCGTTCGATCCATTCCAGCGCCCGGTCCAGATGCGCATGGGTCGGATGTGGCGTGCGGCGCAGCGCGTCAACGATCCAGATGTCGAGGTTCCGAAGGCTGTCCCATGCGTCGTCATAGATCTCGGCCACGTCAGGCAGATAGGCGACGCCCTTCACCCGGAAGCCGAGCGCGTCGATCGATCCGTGGCCGACCCGGAACGGATGGAAGGTGATCGCCCCGCCAGCGCCTTCGATGGTGACGTCGCCATCGATTGTGTGCATGTCGAGGATCGGCGGATAGGGTGAGCCTTCGGGCTGGGTGAAGGCATAGCCGAACCCGGAATAGAGCCGCTCTTGCGTCGGGCCATCGGCCCAGACTTTCAGCCGCTCGCGCTTGTTGAAGACGATCATGCGCAAGTCGTCGATGCCGTGGACATGATCGGCGTGGCCATGGGTGAAGAGAACGGCGTCCAGATCGCCAATGCCTGCGTCCAGCAATTGCTGGCGCATATCGGGCGAGGTGTCGATCAGAACGCGGGTGGTGCCGCCCGCGTCAGTGCGTTCGACCAGCATCGAGCAGCGCCGCCGCCGGTTCTTTGGGTTCTCCGGGTCGCACTCGCCCCAATGGCCGCCAAGGCGGGGAACCCCGCCCGACGAGCCGCAGCCTAGGATGGTAAAGGTCAGCTGGCCCATGCGGCCACCTTGGGGAAGAGCGTGTTGAAATTCACCTCGGTCTGCGCAGCGAAACTGGCATAGTCGAGGCCGAAGACCTCGGCGCCGACGCGGGCGGTGTCGGCCACGAAGGACGGCTCGTTCCGTTTGCCCCGGTTCGGCGGCGGCGCCAGATAGGGCGCGTCGGTTTCGACAAGGATGCGGTCGACCGGGGCGGCGGCGAAGATGTCGCGCAACTCCTGGCTTTTCGGGAAGGCGGCAATGCCGGACATCGACAGGTAGAAGCCAAGTTCCAGCGCGGCTTCCGCCAGCGCGGCGCCCGAGGAAAAGCAGTGCATGACGCAGGTGAAGGGCTGGGCCTTGTGCTCGTCCGTCAGGATGCGGGTCATGTCGTCGTCGGCGTCGCGGGCGTGAATAATCAAGGGCAGGGCGGTCTGGCGCGCGGCCTCGATATGCAGGCGCAAGCTCTCTTGCTGGGCCGCGGCGGTGTCGGCGGTATAGTGATAGTCGAGCCCGGTTTCGCCGATGCCCACGAATTTCGGATGGGCGGCGAGACGGGTCAGGTCGTCCAGTGTGATGTCGGGGACCTTGCCGACCGACATCGGGTGCGTGCCGGCGGCGTAGAACACGGGATCATGTGCCTCGGCGATGGCGCGGACGGCGGGTTCGCTTTCGAGCTTCGTGCAAATGGTGACCATGCGGTGGACACCGCGGTCGGCGGCGCGGGCCACAAGGTCTGCGACTTCGCCGTCGAATTGCGGGAAGTCGAGATGGCAGTGGCTGTCGGTGATGCGTGCCGCGTCGGTCATGGGGCACGTATCGGGAGTTTGACGGGGAGGGTCAAGCGCAAGGCGGCGGGGTCTGCCGGGGGAAGGGCGCGAATCAAAATTTTGAGCGTGCGTGCCACCGTCCTCCCACCCCTAGAATCGTCGGGTGGTGGTTAAGGTGGGGTGAACGTTGGCGGGATGTTTCAGGGGTTTTGATCGGGGCAGGGCGCTGTGCTGTGGCGGGGCGCGCGCGCGTGTGAGCCTTTGGCCAGACAGGTCAGGCGCATCTGCACCTATGACACCAATCCTGCACGGCGTATGGCCCGGCCGCTCGGTAACCGAGGGGGCGGGGACGTCTATTGGGGCAGACTGGTTCGCTAGGTTGCGAAGATACAAAGGAAAAACAAAAAGATGCGACGGGCCCGCCACCGGGCCATTCCTGCAAACACCCCCGGGCTGCGAGGGCGTGCCTTGGCAAACACGTTGAATGGTCACGACATGCAGGGTGTCAGCCTACACGGAAGCTTCGGGGCGGATCATTCCCGGAAAAGCTTGCGAATTCGCGACCGCTGCGTGCGTTAACCAAGCCCCGCGATTTCAGCCCCGCGCGGCCTCGTTGATTTGCAGGAACGCGTCCATCAACAAGCTCGACGGGTCCACATTCACCGACATGCCGTGCCCCAACCGCGCCCCGATGGCCTGCTGCAACTCGGCCCAGCGTCGGGCGGAGGCGATGGCGGCCAGTTTGGTCAAGGTCTCAGACTCGCCCGGCGCGGCATTTGCGGTGGGTGGATGCCCGGCGGCCGTGCGGGCCAGGCGGACCAGGGCAAGGTCGAGCAGGCGCAAGGTCAGTTCCATCCGGGCTTCGGCCCCGCGCGCGGCGGCCGCGTCGGCAAAGCGTCGCGCCGCCTGTCGGTCCATTTGCGGCGCGGTGCCCAACAGCGCGACGAGATCGGCGTAAAGCCCCAGCCCGTCGCCGGTGATCAGCCGCAGCGCGTCCCCTGCCGAGCCTCCGGCGAGTTCCGTCAGCGCCACGGCATCGGGGATCTCGACGCCCGCTTGGGCCAGCGCGTGTTCCAGGTCTTCGGCACCAAGCGGCGCAAGGCGCAGGGTGCGGCAGCGCGACCGGATGGTCGGCAGAAGCCGGGCGGGCTGGTGGCTGATCAGGATTAGAACGGCGTTCGCGGGCGGTTCTTCCAGCACTTTCAGCAGGGCATTGGCCGCCGACGGGTTCATCTCGTCGGCGCTGTCGACGATCACCACGCGCGACCCACCATCGGTGGCGGACAGGCCAAAAAACGCGTTCAGTTTGCGCACTTCGTCGACGGTGATCTGCGCTTTCAACTTCTTCCGGTCCGGGTCCCAAGCGCGGCGGATCAACAGAGTGCCGGGGTCGGAAAGGGCCGCCATGCGACGGGCCACCGGATGCTCGGGCGAGACGTCGAGCGTTGCGGGGGCCGGGGCGTCGCCAAAGAGGCCGGGGCCGCCGTCCTCTTCCGTACGCAGGAACCGCGCCATCGCCCAGGCGAAGGTCGCCTTGCCGACGCCGCGCGGGCCGGTCAGCAGCCATGCGTGGTGGCGGCGGCCCTGGCTTGTGGCGTCGAGGAAGCTTTGCGCCGCGGCGTCCTGCCCGAACAGGCGTTCGGTGTGGCGCGGGTGCGGCGCCCCTTCGGCGCGGTCGGCTTCCGGCAGGTCGTCGTCGCTCATGTGTTGGTCGCGATGCGGGCGATCTCGGCGGCGATCTCGTTCGGGTCGCGGGCGCCGTCGATCAGATGGCAGCGGTCGGGGGCATCCTTGGCCAGCGCGATAAAGCCGTCGCGCAGGCGGTGCTGGAAGCTTTCGCCCATATCCTCGAACCGGTCCTCGCCGCTTTGCCGGGCCAGGCCCCGGCGAAGCGCTTCGCCCGGGTCCATGTCGATGATGAAGGTCTGGTCGGGCTCGACGCCGATCACCTCGTTATGCAGACGGTCAACCAGATCGCGCAGCGCGCCTCGGGCGGCGCCCTGATAGACACGGGTCGAGTCCGCGAACCGGTCCGAGATCACGGTGGCCCCCCGCTGAAGCGCGGGCGTGATTGTCTTTTCAAGGTGATCGCGCCGGGCGGCGGTGAAGAGCAGGATTTCTGTTTCCGGCGACCAGCGGTCGGGGTTGCCCTCGACTAGCAGGCGGCGGATATCCTCGGCCCCCGGCGCGCCACCGGGTTCGCGAGTCAAAACAACGTCGGTGTCATGGGCTTTCAGATACGCGGCCAGCAGGCGGGCCTGGGTGGATTTGCCCGACCCGTCAATGCCTTCGAATGTAATGAAGCGACCCTTGCTCATTCCATCAGGCTTTGCACCTGACCCATGGCCTTGTCAAACAGGACCGAGGCGCTGGCCCGGACGCGGGGCAGGAAGCCGCCGCGGATGACGTCGCGGTCCGAGACCAGCGGAATGCGCTTTTCCGGCATATCGGGCGCGGTGACGATCAGTTCCGCCACGGTCGAGCCCGCGCTGATCGGAGCTTCCAGCGGGGTGCGGTATTCGATCCGGGTCTCGACGCTGTCCTGTCCGATGGCGGGGACCAGCAACTCGATGTCTTCGGCCACGGTCATTTTGATTTTCTGGTGGTCGCCCAGCCAGACCGGCACTTCGGCAAGGATATCGCCTTTCGAGGCCATCTTCTTCTCGATGAACTGGCGGAAACCCCAGTTGATCATGGCTTCGGCTTCCGTCCGGCGTTCGGCCTGGCTTTGCAGACCCGAGAAGACGAAGATAACCCGGCGGTCGCCCTGCAGCGCCGATCCGACAAGGCCATAGCCTGCTTCTTCGGTATGGCCGGTTTTCAGACCGTCGGCGCCCAGCCCGATGCCAAGGACCGGGTTGCGGTTGAAGCGGTTGGCGGGCGAGCGGCCGTCGAAGTCGTATTCTTCCAGCGCGAAATAGCCGTAATACTCGGGAAATTCCGTAATCAAGAGCTTGGCCAGCAGGCCAAGATCGCGCGCGCTCATCCGGTGGTTCGGGTCGGGCCAGCCGCTGGCATTCGCGAAGGTGCTGTCGAACATGCCAAGCTCGCGGGCGCGGGCGTTCATCTGGCGGGCGAAGGCGTCTTCGGTGCCCGCCAGCCCCTCGGCCACGACGATACAGGCATCGTTGCCCGACTGGACGATGATCCCCTTGATCAGGTTTTCGACGCTGGGCCGGTCGGTTTCGTCCAGAAACATGGTCGAGCCGCCCATCTGCCGCGCCTTGGTCGAGACCGAAAACGTGGTCTCCAGCGTCACGCGCCCGTCGCGGAGGGCTTCGAACAGCATATAGAGCGTCATCAGTTTCGACATCGAGGCGGGTGGCTTCGGGATGTCGGAGGCCTTTTCGTAAAGCACCGTGTCGGTTTCGACGTCATAGAGCCAGGCCGAGGTGGCCTGCGTTTCGAACGCGGCGCGGGCGGGTTCCGGGGCGACGCTGACGGCGCAGGCCGAGACCAGCGTGGCAAAGGCAAGTGCGAAGACGGGGCGATACATGCGTGCCTCCCTTGATGCTTACTTCGACGTCAGGAACGCGTCCGAAAAGCCGAGCGACTTGATCTGGGCCAGCAACTCGGATTGGTCTTCAGCGGTTGTCACCGGCCCGACGACGACGCGCCAGAACGGGCCGTTGTCGTTGGAGCCTTCCAGAACAGTCGGCACGATCCCGGCGGTTCGCAGGTTGTCGCGGGCCGAGAAGGCGTTGGCTTCCTCGGTAAAGAGACCAACCTGAATAAACGGATTGCGCAGGCCCGACGGGGCGGCTTCGCGTTCGGGGCGGGGCGCCGGTTTGTCGTCCGCTTCCGCGCGCGCGATGGCGGCGGCGGCCCCGGCAGCGACCGGGTCAAGCGTTTGCGTTTCGACGGCCGGAGCGGCTGCGCTTTCGGCAGTGTCCGTGTCGGTTGCCGCGGCGACGGTTGCCCCGGCGGCGGCTGCTTCCGGTGCTGGGCTGCGGCGGCCAAAGAGACGTTGGAAGAAGCCACCCGGCGCCCGTTCCGTTTCGGCCTGCTCTTCGGTGTCTGCATCGGGTGTGGCGGCGGCGGCTGCGGCCAGCACTTCGTCATCGGTTGCGTCTTCGGCGGTTTCCCCAACCTCTTCTTCCGATATCACGGGGTCGGGTTGTTCGATCTCGACCTCTTCCTGGCGGACGGCGATGATCGTGACTTGCGTCGGTGCACCGGCAAGGATGTTTAGCGCGGCTGCCGCATCTGAAGAAAGCTGGATTTTAGGCCCCGGCGCTTCCCGTTCGCGGCGGAAAAGCGCGCCCGCAATGCGTTGCCCGGTCGTGTCATTGGTGATGATCGCGCGTTCCGGCGTTGTCACGTCTGGGTGTGCCACCCAGATGCCGCCCAGCGACGGACGCCCGTCCCAAAGGGCCGCTTCCGTGGTCGAGAAGATATCGGGTCGTTCGACGTCCTGGACGCCGGTTTCAGAGGCCGCCAGCGTTGCCGGTGAGGCACCATCTGTCGTGGTGTCGGTCTGACCGAAGTTGAACCCGTCTTCGCACGCCGCGAGACCGAAAATCGTTGTGGATACCAGGACCGCCCGTACTGCCAGCCGTGTCATCTTCTGCTCCTTGGCCTCCCGGTGTCGAACCGGGTTTGTTTTTGCCGTTTTGACGCAGTGTATCCGTAACGAAGCGTCAAGAAAAGATGGCAGACGCGGTGAAGCGAAGGGATGCCGAAGGGGCGGCTTTCAGAATCGTATCAGCCGCGCTAAACCCGCCGAACGGAGGTTTGGCAGAGTGGTCGAATGCACCGGTCTTGAAAACCGGCGGGCGTGAAAGCGTCCCCAGGGTTCGAATCCCTGAGCCTCCGCCACAGTCCTTGCGCAGGAACGTTGGACGCCTGTGGGAACTGGGCGTCATTGGTTCCCAACGAGCGTATTCGCAGCGCGCATCATCAGGGGCCGGGTTTAGCTGTCGCTGCTGTAAGATATTGCGGTAAG
>JAJDUZ010000051.1 GCA_022826385.1 Silicimonas sp. | reverse complement strand
GTTGATGCGCCTCGCCGTCCCACCCTGACGCGCTGCCCCGTCCCACGGGACGGTTTCGACACCCACAAACCTGACAGGAAGCGCTCCGACAGGCTGGCGACCGGAGAGACTTGGCCGCGGCCCCGACATGTTCGCCTTATGTTCTTCTTCAGGCGCTGGAGGCATGGCAATTCCCGACCAATGCGCGGCCTCTGGCGACCGAAACCCCACGCAGAACATGAGACCCGCCGCGCCAGCGTTTCATCGCAATAGTTTTGCAAGAGGCTCTATTGCAACCAGCCCTTTTGTCCAAATGACGCAACGTCACGTTTGCTAATGTGGCATTAGAATCACTAATGGAATCGTTTTGCTAGTACATTTGTCTATAGCGAAACTACTTGTGTTTTCGGTAGTGACACACTAGGTAACGCCCCTGACCCCAATTCGACGGAGAGTTTCATGGCCCGCGTGACGGTTGAAGATTGCGTAGACAAGGTTCCGAACCGGTTTGAGCTGGTTATGCTTGCCTCTCACCGGGCTCGCGAGATCTCGACGGGCGCGCCGCTGACCGTGGATCGCGACAACGACAAGAACCCTGTTGTCTCGCTGCGCGAGATCGCGGACGAAACCCAGTCGGCCGACGAATTGCGCGAGCGCATGATCGAAGCGCATCAGACGCAGATCGAAGTCGATGAGCCGGAAGAAGATGCGATGGCTCTTCTGATGGGTGCCGAAAATGACAAGCCCGCTGAAGACGACCTCTCGGAAGAGAAGCTTCTGCGCGCTTTGATGGAAGCCCAAGGTCAGCCCTAAGGCTGGCCGCCGCTCTTCGGGGGTGGGATGTTTGAAGCCGACGACCTGATTGCACTGGTCGAAAACTACAACCCCAAGACAAATGCAGATTTGATCAAGCGTGCCTATGACTATGGGCAGCGCATGCACGAGGGGCAATTCCGCCACTCGGGTGAACCCTATTTCACGCACCCAGTCGCAGTTGCTGCGATCCTGACCGAACAGAGCCTTGATGATGCAACGATCGTCACGGCGCTTTTGCATGACACGATCGAAGACACGCGCTCGACCTATGCCGAAATCGAGAAGGAGTTCGGCGGAGAGGTTGCCGAGTTGGTCGATGGCGTCACGAAGCTGACCAACCTGCAGCTTTCGTCCTTGGAGACCAAGCAGGCCGAGAATTTCCGCAAGCTCTTCATGGCGATGTCGAAGGACCTGCGCGTCATTCTGGTCAAGCTGGCCGACCGCCTGCACAACATGCGCACCATCCGCGCGATGCGGCCCGAGAAGCAGGCCCAGAAGGCGCGTGAGACGATGGACATCTTTGCGCCTTTGGCTGGCCGGATGGGCATGCAGTGGATGCGGGAAGAGTTGGAAGACCTTGCCTTCCGTGTGCTGAACCCCGAGGCGCGAAGCTCGATCATTCGCCGGTTCATCACGTTGCAGCGCGAAACCGGCGACGTCATCCAGAAGATTACCGCCGACATTGAACACGAGCTGGAACGGGCCGGCATCGAGGCTGATGTGCTGGGGCGTGCAAAGAAACCGCATTCAATCTGGCGGAAGATGGAAGAGAAGAAGATCGGCTTCTCGCGTCTCTCTGACATCTATGGCTTCCGGATCATCGTCGAACAGGATGCAGATTGCTATCGCGCGCTGGGCGCGGTTCACCAAAGGTGGCGGGCGGTTCCGGGGCGGTTCAAGGACTACATCAGCCAGCCGAAGTCGAACGGCTATCGCTCGATCCACACGACGGTGTCGGGGCGCGACGGCAAGCGGGTCGAGATCCAGATTCGCACGCGCGAGATGCACGAAGTGGCCGAGGCCGGCGTGGCGGCTCACTGGTCCTATCGGGACGGTGTCCGGGCCGAGAACCCGTTTGCTGTCGATCCTGCCAAATGGATTGCGGGCCTGTCGGAACGGTTCGACGCCGAGGAAGACCATGACGAGTTCCTCGAACACGTGAAGATGGAGATGTATGCCGACCAGGTCTTCTGCTTCACGCCGAAGGGCGAGGTCGTGAAACTGCCGCGTGGCGCGACCCCTCTGGATTTTGCCTACGTCATCCACACGCGGATCGGGGACAGCTGCGTGGGCGCGAAGGTCGACGGCATCCGCGTGCCCCTTTGGACCCGGCTGAAGAACGGCCAAAGCGTCGACATCATGACGGCTGAAGGACAACGCCCGCAGGCGACATGGATCGACATCGTGGCAACCGGGCGCGCCAAGGCTGCAATCCGGCGCAGCTTGCGGGAAGAGGATCGCGAACGGTTCATCAAGCTGGGGCGCGAATTGGTGCGCGTGGCGTTCGAGCACATCGGAAAGAAGCCGACCGACAAGGCTCTGCGCACGGCGGCGAAGCATTTGGGGCAAAGCAACGCGCAAGAACTGCTGGCCCTGATCGGGTCGGCTGAATTGACGGCCCGCGAAGTGATCGAGACACTCTATCCCGGTCTGTCGCAGCGGGAAGGCGACGAAATCGACGCCGCGCGCGCGGTGGTCGGGTTGAACCCCGGGCAGACGTTTCGCCGGGCTGCATGTTGTTTGCCCGTCCCCGGCGAACGAATCGTTGGCATCAGCTATCCGGGCAAAGGCGTCATGATCCACGCGATCGAATGCGGTGCCTTGGCGGATCTCGAGGATGAAAGCGGGCGCTGGGTCGACTTGCACTGGCAGGAAGGGCGCCACCCGGCCGTTCACAATGTCGGGTTGGATTTGACCATTGCCAATGACAGTGGCGTGTTGGGTCGCATTTGCACATTGATCGGAGAGCAGGAAGCCAACATATCGGATCTGGTGTTCATCGACAGAAAACCGGACTTTTACCGTCTTATTGTTGACGTAGAACTTCGCGATGTTGAGCACCTGCACCGGTTGATGCTTGCCCTCGAAGCCGATAGCGATGTGGCTTCGATGGAAAGACACCGGGATCTGGAGCGTCGGCCCTGACAGGGGCCAAAGCGGGGTTGGTAAATTGGTCTTCAAACGGCGTACGCCAAGGACCTATTTGGAGTTTGTGAGCCAGAGCTTCTATCCCAAGGGCGGATGGCGGCGGGCTTCGCAGTACATCGTCCACCGCTTGCGCAGGCTGCCGGATCCGGCCCACAAGATCAGCCGAGGGATCGCGGCGGGCGTGTTCACATCCTTCACGCCTTTCTTTGGTTTGCATTTTATCTTTTCCGTCGCGTTGGCCTGGGTCATGCGCGGGAATGTTCTTGCAGCCCTTTTGGCGACATTTGTCGGTAATCCACTGACCTTTCCCCTGATTGCGGCGGTCTCGATGGAGATCGGCTCGTTCATCCTTGGTGAGCCTACGCTGCCACTGCCGTTGGTGCTTGGTTCGTTCACCGATGCAGCCAATGACCTTTGGCGAAATTTCGTCGCGCTCTTCACCGATGAAGTGGCCCGCTGGGGCGGTCTTTCGCGGTTCTGGGATCGCGTCTTCCTGCCGTATCTTGTTGGCGGCTTCTTCCCCGGCCTTGCCGCGGCCTTCGCTTCGTACTTTCTCGCCAACCCGGTGATCGTGGCGTATCAGAAAGCTCGTGTCGCAAGGCTGAAGAAGAAGTTTGCCAAGCGCCGCGAGCGGGCGATCTCGCGCCGGATCGAGCAGGAGAAGGCCGAGGTCATCTCGAAGCGCGCCGCCGCCGAGTGATGTCACCGCACTTGCCCTGATGCTCGCGCCGTGCGACTTGAAGGCATGGCAAAAAAGGCAACGAGCAGAAAAGCCAGCACCCGCCGCAAGACCAAGAGCCCACCGCCCCGGCGATGGCGCCCGTTTGCTTGGCTGCGCCGGGGTGTCGTGGCTTTCGTGCTGGCCATACTGGTTTGGGTCGGCGCCTATGCGATCGTTCCGCCGCCGACGACGCCCTACATGCTGTCCGAAGGTCTGAAGGTCGATGGCATCAGTCGGGAATGGGTGCCGGTCGAGGAGATTGCGCCTGTGATGTTGCGATCTGTCGTGGCTGCCGAGGATGCCAATTTCTGTCTGCATTGGGGCTTCGACATGGGCCAGTTGCGCGCGGCAATTGCCGAAGGGGCCAACCGGGGGGCTTCGACGCTGAGCCAGCAGACTGCGAAAAATGTCTGGCTGTGGCACGGGCGAAGGCACGGGCGAAGTTGGCCGCGAAAGGCGCTGGAGGCTGTCTTCACGCCCGCTGTTGAGGCGCTGTGGTCCAAGCGACGTATTCTCGAGGTGTATCTGAACGTCGCCGAGTTTGATACCGGCGTCTTTGGGGTTGAGGCTGCGGCGCGTCATCATTTTGGTGTGTCCGCTGCAGAACTTTCATCACAACAGGCGGCGCTGCTGGCCGCCGTATTGCCCAATCCAAAGGGGCGGCAGGCCGTGAATCCATCGACGGCTGTCCGGAGGCGCGCCGCGCAGATTGCCGACGGGGCGGCGACCATTCGTCGGGACGGGCGGGCCACATGTTTCGAATGAACGCCGCCGAGTTGAAACTCCGCGCGAGGCGCGGCAAAAACAGGCAACTGTCTGAGGGGCACGGCCAGTCATGATCCGTTTGTACCACGTTCCGCTTTCACCCTTCTGCCGCAAGGTGCGACTTTCGCTGGCGGAGAAGAAGCTGGATGTCGAGCTTGTCGAAGAGAAGTACTGGGAACGCGACCCGGATTTCATCCGGCGCAACCCGGCTGGCAAAGTTCCGGTTCTGAAGATCGACGGCGTCACTTTGTCGGAAAGCACCGCGATCTGCGAATACATCGAGGAGCGCTATCCCGAGCCTGCCCTGCTGCCGAAAGACCCGGTGGCGCGTCACGAAGCGCGGCGGCTGGTCAGTTGGTTCGATGACAAGTTCCACACCGAGGTCACGTCGAAGCTTCTCTATGAACGGGTGAACAAGAAGATCACCAAAGAAGGTTATCCGGACAGCAGCAACGTGAAGGCCGGTGCGCGTGCCATTAAGTTTCATCTCGAATATTTGGGGTGGCTTCTGGACGAACGGCGTTGGCTGGCGGGCTCGGAACTGTCGCTTGCGGATTTCGCCGCCGCGGCTCACCTGTCGTCACTGGACTATATCTCGGACGTCGACTGGACGTTGAACGAGACGGTCCGTGACTGGTATTCCAAGATCAAGTCGCGCCCGGCGTTTCGGAGCCTCCTTGCCGATGCCGTGCCGGGCTTTCCGCCGCCGCAACATTATGCCGATCTGGACTTTTGAGGCATGTGCGGGGCATGGCCTCGCGCGCCGGGTTGAACTTCGTGCGCGAAAGGGCGGTTTGATTTGAATGGTCCCGACCTGAAGTCCCGACTGCAAACCGAAGCGCGCGACGCCGGTTTCGCCATGTGTCGGGTGACGGGACCGGATGCGATACCGGACGTGCCGGATCGGTTGGCGGCCTTTCTGGAAGCCGGGCGCCATGGACAGATGGGTTGGTTGGCAGACCGGGCATCGTGGCGAAGTGCCCCTTCGGTGCTGTGGCCCGACGTGCGGTCGATCGTCATGTTGGCCGAACCCTATACGCCCGAACACGATCCGTTGGAGGATTTGGCGCACAAGGACCGGGGCGTCGTTTCGGTTTATGCACGCGGGCGGGACTACCACGATATCGTCAAGAAACGGCTCAAGCGTGTGGCGCGCTGGCTGGTGGCCGAAGCGGACTGCGAGGTGAAGGTCTTCGTGGATACGGCCCTGGTCGCTGAAAAACCGCTGGGCGAGGCGGCTGGGCTGGGCTGGCAAGGGAAGCACACCAATCTTGTCAGCCGGGAGCTTGGAAACTGGTTCTTCATCGGTGCGATCTTCACCACCGCTGAACTTGAACCTGACCCGGCCGAGATCGATCATTGTGGCAGCTGTCGGCGCTGCCTGGACATTTGCCCGACCGATGCCTTCCCGGCGCCCTATCAGTTGGATGCGCGGCGCTGCATTTCCTATTTGACCATCGAGCATAAGGGCCCGATCGACGAAGCCCTGCGGCCGGGACTTGGAAACCGGATTTACGGGTGCGACGATTGCCTTGCGGTCTGTCCTTGGAACAAGTTTGCGAAGTCGGGCCGCGATCAACGCTTCGCTGCGCGGGGTGATCTTGACGCGCCACCTTTGGCGACCCTTGCGGCGTTGGACGACGCAGGATTTCGGGCAAGGTTTGCGGGGTCGCCCATCAAGCGAACCGGACGGGATCGATTCGTGCGCAATGTGGCTTATGCAATCGGAAACTCGGGACGGGCAGACCTTTTGCCTATAGCTCAGGATTTGGTAGAGGATTCCGACAGCGTGGTAGCGGACGCAGCACGCTGGGCAGTGGAGCGATTGAGACGTGCAAGAGATTGATCTGGAGACCCTTGTCGAAGCCTTGGCCAAGAAAGAGGGCACGGGTCGGCATATAACGGCTGTTGCCGGGCCTCCGGGCGCGGGCAAGTCGCATATCGCGGATCGGCTGGCCGAGCGCTTGAACCAACACGAGCCGGGAAGTGCCGCGGTGTTCCCCATGGACGGATATCACTTCGACGACAGCATTCTGATCGAACGCGGCTGGCGTCCGCGCAAAGGTGCGCCGCATACCTTCGATGTGGGTGGTTTCGCTGCAATGCTAGACCGTCTGCGTGCCAATCAGGAAGACGAAGTTGCTGTTCCGGTCTTCGATCGTGCGATTGAGATCTCGCGCAATGCCGCCCGTTTCATCTCGCGGGATGTGCGGCATGTGATTGTGGAGGGGAACTACCTGCTGCTTGACGAGCCGCCGTGGTCGGACCTGCAGTTTGACAGCACCGTGTTTCTGGACGTGCCAATGGGCGAGCTCGAGCGACGCCTCTTGAGCCGTTGGACCGATTTGGAAGGTGAAAGCCTGCGCGTAAAGATGGAAGAGAACGATCTTCCGAACGTCCGGCTTGTTATCGAGAAGAGCCGGGCTGCTGATTTCATTTTGCGAAATGTGTGACGCCACGAGCCTCCGTTTATGACGGCGTCTCAACAAGTCGCAGTGCCTTGCCAAGTTTCAGCAGTCTTGCGTCAAGTCCGACCCCGCACATGCAGCCGTTCCTCAAGCCGTCCCGAATCCTCGATTGCCGCAATCAGATGGTGCACCTCCAATGCGTCGCGTCCGGTGATCATGGGGGGACGGTTTTGCGCGATGGCGTCGGCAAAGTCTTCGATGATCGCCTGGTGCCAGTCGCTGGTGAACGCCATCGGGTCGGCGCCGGCCCCGGACGAGGCTGTCTCGCCGATCTCCTCCTGGCGTCCATCACGGTGATCGATCCGCAAAGTGCCGGCATTCAAACGCGCCGTGCCATTCTGACAATGGAAAGTCAGTGTCTCGCCGCGTCCGGGAAAACTTGCGGTGCTGGCAAACAAGTGACCGACCGCCCCGTTCGCGAACCCAAGCCCAGCCGACACGAAGTCTTCGGCCTCCATGGAATGGAACGCCGTGGTGGCGCACATGGCCGTTACCTCGGACACGGGTCCGGTCAGTGACAGCATCAGATCCAACGTGTGGATGGCCTGGCTGATTAAGACGCCGCCCCCGTCGCGGGCATAGCTGCCGCGGCCGGGTTCGTCATAATAGGATTGCGGTCTCCACCACGGGACCGTGATTTCGACCGCGACCAGTGTGCCCAACTCCTCTATCTTGCTCGCCAGTACCGCGGCGGCCGGGCGCGCACGATGTTGGAGCACGATGCCAAGTGGCACATTCAACTCCTCGCAAAGCTCGACGAGTTCCTCGGCTGCGTCGCAGGTGCGTTCAATGGGCTTTTCCATCAGGATGGGTTTGCCGGCAGCCGCGAGAATTTCGACGATCTTGCGCCGCACGTTCGGCGGTGTTGTCACGATGGCAAAGTCGATCTCCGGATCGTCCGCGATGTGCTGAACACTTTGTGCGATCTGCGCACACACGTCCGGGAAGGCACAAATGAACCGCTCCTGACTGTCGAGACTGGGGGCGTAAGCAGATCGCAAGCGGACGGTCTCGCTTGCACGGAAGGCCTCGCCGTATGTCTTCGAAACCATGCCCAAACCGATGAGCGCTGCTTGCATCATCCCCGCCATCCTGTCCGCTTGATACAGTGACGGGCGCCTTGGGCCTGCTTCAACATTGTTCCTCCAGTTGCGTGCGAGGATAGCGAACGAAGGTGAACCTGCAAGCAATGACGATCTTTCGGGCAGGATTGGTCACAAAATTTGCAACCGGTTGCAAAAATTTCCGGAATCGGGAAGAATTCGCTTGCGCTAACATTTTTCCGGGTTTTAATCAGGCTCGGTTCAATTAGGGAGGAACCCAATGAAGAAAGTTCTGTTGGCGAGCGCGCTCGCCGCCACTGTTGCGACCGGTGCATTCGCAGACGGCCACGGTGAACGTTATGTCATGATCACCCACACGCAGGGCACCGACCCGTTCTGGCCGGTGGTCGAAAAGGGTGGCCGCGACGCTGCCGCTGCTATCGGCGCGACGCTCGAGTACAACTTCGACGTTTCGGGCGACATGGCTGCAATGGCTGCACTGATCGAATCCGCCGCCGCTTCGAACCCGGACGGCATCATCGTGTCGCTGCCTGACGCTGCTGCGCTTGGGCCCGCGATCAAGGCTGCCGTTGCTGACGGTATCCCGGTTATCACGATGAACTCGGGCCTCGAGTCGTCGGCTGAACTGGGCGCACTGATGCATGTTGGTCAGCCCGAGCGTGACGCTGGTGAAGCTGCTGGTGGCCGTGCTGCCGCCGAAGGCGTGACCAACGGTCTCTGCCTGAACCAGGAAGCCTTCAACACCGCACTTGTTGACCGTTGCGAAGGCTACTTCGCTGGTCTCGGTGGCGATCTCAACATGATCGACGTGTCGAACGACCCGGCCCAGATCGAGACCCGTACCGCTGCTGCGCTTCAGGCTGACCCGTCGATCGACGGCGTTCTGGCTGTTGGTCCGCATGTCTGCGAAGCCGCCGTCAAGGCAATCGAAGCTGTTGGCGCCGACGTGCACCTGGCTTGCTTCGACCTTAGCCCGGGCGTCATGGACATGATCGAAAACGGTCAGGCCTCGTTCACCATCGACCAGCAGCAGCGTCTGCAGGGTTACATGCCGGTGATCGTGCTGCACCTCTACAACAACCATGCCGGCCTTCTGCCGGGCAACAACATCGCATCCGGCCCGGGCTTCGTCGACAAGTCGAATGCCGCGGCTGTTAAGGAACTGGCGGGCATCGACCGCTGATCCTTTGAGGGATTGCTGAAAAACTGAACAGGCGGGGACTTCCCCGCCTGTTCCATCAGGGGACACAAGAACGAACAAGGGGGAGGCGACATGGCTGAACGCAGCGAAGCGGACCGGCTAAAGGAAGAAACGTGGCTTCAACGCCTGGTCCGGCGGCCCGAGATTGGCGCATTCATCGTGATGGTCGTCATTATCGTGGCACTGGCGATTGCATCTGACGGCAAGGCTTTCAATGCACTGGGCCTGAAGAACAACATCAAGATTATTGCGCAATACGGCATCATCGCACTTGGTGCGGCAGCGCTGATGATTGCAGGCGAATTCGACCTGTCGATCGGATCGATGATCGGTTTCGCGGGCATGTCGATGGCGCTGATGCTCAAATGGGGCTTACCGTTCGGTCTGGGCGAAGCGACCCCGTTTCTGGCCTTCATCATCACGCTGGCGATGACACTGACGATTGGCTGGATCATCGGCACGATCGTTGTCCGATCCGGCCTGTCGAGCTTCATCGTGACCCTTGCCTTCCTGTTCTTCCTGCGCGGCACCACCGAGGTGTCGTTCCGCCTGATCAACCAGTCGACTCAGGTCTCGGGTCTGCCGGACTACAAGGAAGAAAGCTGGTTCGCCAATATCCTTGGCGGCGAGGTTTTCGGTTGGTTCTATGACGCCTGGTACTGGTTCGGGCAGAAGATGGTCGCAGGCGTCGAATGGCCTGCGCGTCTGACCGCGGACAACATCAACTACCTTGCGGCGCTGAACATCAACCGTCGTCTGGAACAGTGGGTGACCGGGTTCGATGCGCGGTTCATGTGGTTCCTTATCATTGCCGCCGTCGCCTATTTCGTTCTGAGCCGTACGCAGCTTGGCAACTGGATCTATGCGACCGGCGACAACAAGGAAGCCGCCCGCGCCAACGGTGTGCCGGTCAACCGAGTGAAAGTCGGCCTGTTCATGTTCACGGCCTTCTGCGCCACCATGTTCGCCGCCTGCCAGGTGTTCGACACCAACACGTCGGATGCGGCCAAGGGCAACCTGATGGAACTCTTTGCTATCGCGATTGCCGTTGTTGGCGGCACGCTGATGACAGGCGGATTCGGCTCGATCATCGGTGTGGTCTTCGGGGCGATCACGGTGGGCCTTGTGGCCAACGCCGTGTTCTTCATCCCCGAGATTGACGGCGCATGGTTCCGCGTCTTCCTGGGATCGATCCTGCTGGCGGCCGTGTTCGCCAACGAGCGAATCCGTAAACGCATCACGGGAGGCATCTGATATGGCTGAACCGTATCTTCGCGTCGAGAACCTGACGAAACAGTTCGGGCCTTTCACGGCGCTCGGCGGGGTCGACCTCGAGGTCTACCCCGGCGAAGTCCACGCCTTGCTTGGTGACAACGGCGCCGGCAAGTCGACCTTGATCAAGACACTGGCGGGTGTTCACCAACCGACCAGCGGCCAGATCTATATCGAGGGCAAGCCGGTATCGTTCCGCTCGCCGCGTGATGCGTCGGCGGCGGGTATCGGTACTGTGTACCAGGACCTCGCGCTGAATCAGCTGATGAGTGTGACGCGCAACTTCTTCATGGGGCGCGAACTCAAGGGCCCCCTTGGGACGCTTCGCATGGACGAGATGAACCAGATCGCCCATGACGAGATGCTGAAAATCGGGATCGACTTCTCGGACCCGACACAGGCTGTCGGCACCATGTCGGGCGGTCAGCGTCAGACCTTGGCAATTGCCCGCGCGATCCATTTCGGGGCCAAGGTTCTGATCCTTGACGAGCCGACCTCGGCTTTGGGTCAGAAGCAGCAGATGGGCGTTCTGAAAACGATCAAGCGGGTGCGTGCCCGTGGGGATATCGCGATCATCTTCATCACCCACAACGAGATCCACTCGCGCCTTGTTGGGGATCGCTTCACCTTCCTTGCCTTGGGCAAGGTGATTGGCGCCGGAACATCGGACCAGATCGGCAACGACGAAATGCGGCGCTTGATGGCTGGTGGTGCCGAAATGGGCGATCTCGAGCAGGAGCTGGCTGGCATTTAGCGGTCGTTCGTCCAGAAATCGCTTTACAAGCCAGGCCATCACGCTTGCGTGGTGGCCTTTCTCCTTTATACCGAGAACTCTCTGTTCCGCGTTCACGAACAATCGACCCAGAAAGTGCCATGTTGCCGCCCTGTTGCTGGAGCACATTGCACGAACTGTTAACGAGGTCGTCCGTGTTAAGAAATTGGCTCATATCCCTGCTCAACCGGCCAAGGGTGCCGGAAGAGACCGCGAAAGAAGTGGAGAGCGAGATGTCTGCACGGACCCGAAGCGGTTCCGCTGCTTTTCAACCGATCCGGTCGCAGGAAGAAATCCAGGCTCAGGAGATGGAAGAGCGTACGACGACGCGTCGTGCTGTGATTTCGCGCTTCTTTGATGACGGACGGTCCGAAGACAACGTCAAAAGTCGACCGTCACCCCCGGGAGACGAAGCTCTTTGACCAGTTCGCGAAGCTCCTGCCGCGCGGCGACGTTCGACAGGTTCAGGTTCTGAACGCCAATATCCCTTAGATCGAGCAAGGTTAGACCGCGCGGAAACAACTCGCGGAAGATCACGCGCTCGGCAAAGCCGGGAGCGACGCGGAAACCGATCCGTTTCGCAAGCGCCTGCACCGCCTCGGCCATCTTCTTCTTGTTGTGCATGGCCTGCGCGCCGACACGGTTTCGAACGACGACCCAGTCGATCGGATCAAGCCCGGCCTGTGCCCGCAACTGGCGGGCGTTCCAGACCATCTCGGAATAGATAGATGGCTGCATGACCTTGTTGGTTTGCGGATCGATCTGCGCCAGCAGGTCGAAGTCGACGAAACTGTCGTTCAGCGGCGTGACAAGCGTATCAGCCAGAGAATGCGCGACTTGACTAAGGCGGGTGTGCGAACCGGGGCAATCGATCAGAATGAACTCGACTTCGCGTTCGAGCCCGGTGACTGCGGCAGACAGGCGCTGGTCATAGATGTTCTCGCCAGGCCCCAGACTGTTGGGCGAGATCTCTGGCAATTCGCGATAAATCGGGCACGGCAGGTCGAGGTTCTCGGCCTCCATGAACGCTCTTCGGTTGTTCACGTAGCGCCCGAAACTGCGCTGTCTGAGGTCAAGATCAAGGACACCGACCAGATGGCCCATGCGCACCAGCGACGTGGCGATATGCATCGATACCGTCGACTTGCCGGCGCCGCCCTTCTCATTTCCGACGACTATAATATGGGCCACTGCTCTGCCTTGCCTTGTCTCACGGCCGCCCCTCGCTGCCGTAACAGTGACTATAAAAGGGGATAACGGCCAAGAAAAGCGTCTGTTGCCGCTTACCGATGGGAAAGGGCGGAAGCGTGCCGCACTAGGCCGCCGGTCTTAGCCCAAGGATCTCGCGGGCTTCGGTCACATTTGCGACAGGCCGCCCGTGCTTCTCGCAGACCTCGACCGTCCGTTTGACCAAGGCCGCATTGGACGGTGCAAGAGTAGACCGGTCGAGCCGAATGTTGTCTTCAAGCCCCGTTCGCGCATGCCCTCCGGCAGCAATGGCCCAGTCGTTCAGCACGATCTGGTTCTGCCCGATGCCCGCAGCACACCATGGGGCATCCTGGCCAAAGAGGCGCTTCACCATCTTGATATAGAAGTCGAAGACATCCCTGTCTGCGGGCATCGCGTTCTTCACGCCCATCACGAACTGCACATAAGGCGTTCCGGGCAAGACACCCTTCTCGGCAAGCTCTGCCGCTTTCAGGATGTGGCTCAGGTCGAATGCCTCGATCTCGGGGCGGATGTCATACATGCGCATCTCGCCTGCCAGCCATTCAACCAGGTCCGGCGGGTTCTCGTAGACACGCGTCGGAAAGTTGTTCGACCCGACTGACAGCGAAGCCATGTCAGGGCATAGGGGAAGCATGCCCCCCCGTTCCTTGCCCGCGCCCGAGCGACCGCCCGTCGACAACTGGATGATCATGCCTGGACAATGCTTTTCGACTGCCTCTTTCAGCGCGGCGAACTTCTCGGGGTCACTGGTGGTCGTGCCGTCGTCATTGCGGACATGCGCGTGCATGATCGTTGCGCCGGCCTCGAAGGCTTCATGTGTGCTTTCGACCTGCTCTGACACGGTGATCGGCACGGCGGGATTGTCGGCCTTGGTGGGAACCGAGCCAGTGATCGCGACGCAGATGATGCAGGGTTTGCCCATGTCAGTGCCTCAGATGTCGAAGAAGATGGTTTCGTGCGGACCTTGCAGGTGAATGTCGAACCGATACGACCCCGCGCCTTCTTTCTTGGCGAGAAGGGTCGGCACCCGGTTCTGATGCTCGATCCGGGTCAGGATCGGGTCCTTGGCGTTCGCTTCGGCTTCATCCTCGAAATAGGCGCGCGTTTGCAGGCCGATGTTGATGCCTCGGGCGACAACCCAGACCGAGATATGTGGTGCCTGAAGTCCGCCGCCCGGCCAAGGGACAGCGCCAGGCTTCACTGTTTCGAAAACAAACTCGCCCGTGTTCATGTCGCCGGGCGAGCGGCCCCAGCCGGTAAAGTTTGGGTCGGCCTGCCCGCGCGTTTCATTGGCCGAGGCAAACAGGCCGGCGGCGTCGGGTTGCCAGATCTCGATCATCGCATCGCGCAAGGGCGTGCCGGTTCCATCGTAAACGGTTCCCCTCAGCACGATCTCTTCGCCTTTCACCGGGCCCGTTTTCATCGCCGTCCCCAGATCACCGCCATAGATGTCGATACCACTGAAATTCGACGTACAACCAATGTGAACATATGGCCCCGCGGTCTGGCTGGGGGTTTCCTTCAGATAGGCGAGCGACTGCGGCATCTCACATTCCCTCCGCGCGGTTTTCAAAATAGGTCTGCCGTCGTCCGCGCAGCACGATGTCGAACTTATAGGCCCGACTGTCCATCGGAACCGTGCGGTGCATGTCGAGCGGCGCGGTGAGTGCTTCAACTGCGGCTGGATCGCTCAGGGAGTTGACGATCGGGCACAACCGAATGTGCGGGTCACCTTCGAAATACATCTGGGTGATCAGGCGTTGCGCGAAACCATGGCCGCAGATCGAGAAATGGATATGGGCCGGGCGCCAGTCGTTCATGCCGTTCGGCCACGGGTAAGGGCCGGGCTGGATCGTGCGGAACTCGTATGACCCATCTTCGCCGGTGATCGTGCGCCCACAGCCGCCGAAATTCGGGTCGAGCGGCGCAAGATAGCTTTCCTTCTTGTGCCGATAACGTCCGCCTGCATTGGCTTGCCAAACCTCGATCAAGGCGCCGGGCACGCCGCGCCCGGTTTCGTCAAGCACACGACCATGGACAATGATCCGGGGGCCTATGGCGCTTTCGCCCGACTGCGCAAAGTTGTGGATCAGGTCGTTGTCCAGCGCACCGATCAGGCCATGACCGAAGACTGGCGACGTTTCTTCGCTGAGCGTCGACGGGAAGGACAGCAAGGCAGCCTGCGGGCTGCGCTTGATTGTTGTCTTGTAGGCAGGCGTCAAACCGGCGGGCTGCCAGTCCCTGTCGCGGGGCATATAGCCGCCGGGCCTGTCGGTGTTGCTCATAGCGCCACTCCCATCTCACGGAAGGTCTTCTTGGCCAGCTTAATGGCATGGTTCGCCTTTGGCACGCCCGCATAGACCCCGACATGCAGAAAGGCCTGCATGATCTCGTCTGGTGTCGCGCCGGTGTTGTGGCTGGCACGAATGTGCATCGGGATTTCTTCGAAGTTCGACGTGGCTGCCAGAAGCGCCAATGTCAAAAGCGACCGATCCCGGCGCGAGATCGTGTCATCGGCCCAAAGCGTGCCCCAGGCTGTTTCGGTTATCATTGTCTGAAAGGGGGCGTCGAAGGCGGTCTTGTCACCCTCGGCGGCATCAACATGCGCATCCCCCAGCACACTGCGACGGACCGCCATGCCTTTGTCGTGTTTCTCGGACATCTTGGACCTCCTCGCGGGTCAGTAGGGCAGTCCCACGTAATTCTCGGCCATCGCTTGCTGCGCGGCACGGTTCGAGCGCAGGAATTCAAGCTCGGCCACCTGTATTTTGTAATCGAACTCGGTCTGATCGGGGTACCTGTGCATCAGCGACGAGAACCACCAGCTGAACCGTTCGGCCTTCCAGACCCGTTTCAATGCCTTGGCCGAATATCCGTTCACGCCAGCTTCCGAGCCGGTTTCGTAGTACTCGAGAAGTGCATTGTAGAGATAGTGCACGTCGGACGCGGCGGTGTTTAGCCCTTTGGCGCCGGTCGGGGGCACGATATGCGCGGCATCGCCGCACAAGAACAGGCGGCCCCATTGCATCGGTTCGGTGACGAACGAGCGCAGCGGGGCGATCGACTTTTCAATCGATGGGCCGGTTACCAGCTTCGCCGCTTGGTCTGCTGGAATGCGGCGCTTCAGTTCAGCCCAGAACGCGTCATCGGACCAGTCCTCGGGCCGGTCGCTGGTGGGGCATTGAATGTAGTATCGGCTGAGATTCGCGTTCCGCATCGAGCATAGTGCGAAGCCGCGCGGAGAGTTGGCATAGATCAACTCGTCGTTCACGGGTGGCGTCTCGCTCAGGACGCCAAGCCAGCCAAAGGGATAGACCTTCTCGTATTCCTGCCGCACATCCTCGGGGAGGGTCTTGCGGCTGACGCCGTGAAATCCATCACATCCGGCGATGAAGTCACAGTCGATCCGCCGTGCGTCCCCGGCCACGTCATAGGTCACGAAAGGCGTGTCGGTCTTGGTGTCGTGAATCACGACATTCTCAACCTCGAATTCGATCTGCCCGCCAGACGCTTCGCGCGCGGCATAGAGGTCTCGCGTGACTTCTGTCTGGCCGTATACCATGACCGTCGCGCCAGTATGTTCGGCAAAATCGACGCGGAAAAGCTCGTCGCCATAAGACAGCAATGTGCCGTCATGGATGAACCCTTCGGCGTGCATCCGGTCTGCGCAGCCAGCTTCCTCCATAAGGGACACCAGCCCGCGCTCCAGCACGCCAGCGCGGATCCGGCCCAGAACATAGTCCTTGGTTTTCCGTTCCAGCACGACAGACGAGATGCCGCGCGTGTGCAGAAGCTGCGACAGCAGCAAGCCCGACGGCCCCCCGCCGATGATGGCAACCTGGGTTTTCATGATGTCCTTTCCATCCCGTCTGCTTTGCAGGTTACCAGCCCAAAAGGGATATAAAAAATGAAAGTTTTGGCTTAATACTTGCCAAAATGGAAACCAAAGTCCTTCGCGCCATCAAACTTCGCCACCTCTCGGCTTTCGTCGAGACCGTGCGGTGTGGGAGTTTGAAGGCCGCCGCCGCGCGGATCAACGTGACCCAATCCGCGATTTCTAAGACGATCCGGGATCTGGAAAGCATTCTTGGCGTCGTTCTTCTGAAGCGCGATCGGGGTGGCATAGAGTTGACCCGTGAAGGCGCCGTGTTCCGGCAGTTTGCCGAGCAAGGCCTTGCGTCGGTCAGCAACGGGCTTGCAAGCCTTGATGCCTTGGGCGAAGGGCGCGAAGCGCCGGTGCGGATCGGCGCCTTGCCCAGTGTCGCTGCCGACTATCTGCCGGATGTGATTCAGCGCTTCTCTGCCCTGTCCTCGGTGCCGGTTGTCGTAGAAGACGGGCGCGTCGGTGATCTGCTGGCGCGTCTCAGGACGAATGATCTTGACCTTGTTCTGGGTCGCATGGGACCGGCCGAGTTGATGCTGGGGCTGTCGTTCACACAGCTCTACACCGAGCAGGTCATCTTCGCCGCGGCGCCAGATCACGCCCTTGCGGACTGCACTTCGCTGGAAAGGATCGGGGCGTCGTTGATCCTCTATCCCCCGCCGGGTGCCGCCATTCGCATGATTGTCGACCAGTTTCTGGTCTACTCGGGCATGGTCGATTGGCCCAATCGCCTTGAAACAGTCTCGGGCCCGTTCGGACGCGCGATGACACTGGGCCCGGCCCGGGCGATCTGGATTATCAGCGAGGGCGTCGTGGCGCGGGATATTCGTGCCGGCCGCATGGTTCGCTTGCCGATCGACACAAGCGCGATGGCGGGCACCGTTGGCGTGATGGCGCGCTCGGAAGAAGACCCAACGCCGGCGATGCGGCTCTTCCGGCAAGCCTTGTTCGAAACAGCGCACGCTTCCCGAGACCGTCTGTGATCCTTGGCTGACAGATCAGCAGGCCGTCTGCCTTGAAACCGGGCATTCGTCGGTCAGTTGGCGTCAAATGTCGCTATCGTGTTGAAATCCGAAGGCACATCGTGTTGGCTGGCGCGGGATTGACTGCCGGGACTGGGGAGATCACGTGCCGCTAGACACAGAAACAGGCGATTTCGTCGTCTTTGATCGCGTTCAGAAGAGTTATGACGGGGAGATCCTTGTCGTCAAAGACCTGAACTTGTCCATCGGCAAAGGAGAGTTCCTGACGATGCTGGGCCCGTCAGGGTCGGGCAAAACCACATGTCTGATGATGCTGGCGGGTTTCGAAACCGCGACGCATGGCGAAATCCTTCTGGACGGTAATCCGATCAACAACATTCCCCCGCACAAGCGGGGAATCGGCATGGTGTTCCAGAACTATGCCCTGTTCCCGCACATGACCGTGGCCGAGAACCTCGCGTTTCCGCTTGAGGTCCGGAAGATGGGAAAGTCGGATCGCGAGGCCAAGGTCAAGCGGGCCCTTGATATGGTGCAGATGGGCGACTTCGGCGGACGGCGCCCCGCGCAGTTGTCCGGCGGTCAGCAGCAGCGTGTCGCCCTTGCACGCGCCTTGGTGTTCGAGCCTGAGTTGGTCCTGATGGACGAACCGCTTGGCGCGCTGGACAAGCAGTTGCGCGAACATATGCAGTTCGAGATCACCAATCTGGCGCACGATCTTGGCATCACGACCGTGTACGTCACGCATGACCAGACCGAGGCGCTGACCATGTCGGACCGGGTTGCCGTGTTCGATGACGGCCGCATTCAGCAACTGGCGCCGCCTGACATCCTGTATGAAGAGCCTGAAAACAGCTTCGTCGCCCAGTTCATCGGCGAAAACAACACGCTGGGCGGGGTGGTCGAAACCATCGAGAACGGCGTTTGCACCGTGAAACTCGATTCGGGTGATATCATCGATGCAAAGCCGGTGAACGTGTCGAAACCTGGCGAACGGACGCTGGTGTCGATCCGGCCCGAGCGGGTCGAGTTCAACAAGGACCGCCTTCAGGCTGGCGCACATACGCTGCAGGCCGAAGTGCTGGAATTTATCTATATGGGCGACATCTTCCGCACACGGCTGCGCGTGGCGGGGCGGGATGATTTCGTTGTAAAAACACGGAACGCGCCGGATCAGGTCCGCCTGAAGCCGGGCGAAACCATCGAGATCGGCTGGCTGCCGGAAGATTGCCGGGCGCTTGACGCCTGACGCTTGCCGCGCTTCGATACGCATCGGGGTTGCGGGAACAAAGAAGGTTGGGTGCCAGTCCCGAGGTCCGGCCTTCGTCATCAAGATCGGGACATGGGAGTATGAAATGAAACTCACGACCACCATCCTGGCGACTGGCGCGCTGGCTATCTCGGCCAGCGCCTCGTTCGCTGACGGCCACATGGCCGACGAACTGACGCTCGTCTCGTGGGGCGGCGCCTATCAGAAGTCGCAGCAGCGCGCTTATTCCGAGCCTTACGCCGCCGAAACCGGCGTGTCCTTCACATGGGACGAAAGCTCGGCTGAAGCCGTGGCAAAGCTGCGCGCCATGAACGAAGCCGGCAACATCACCTGGGACGTTGTCGACGTTGTGGCTGCCGACGCCATCCGTCTGTGCGACGAAGGCCTTGCGCTGGAAATCGACCACGACGAGCAACTGGCTGCTGCACCTGATGGCACGCCCGCTTCGGAAGACTTTGGCGAGTTGATCGTCAGCGATTGCTTCATTCCGCAGATCGTTTACTCGACCGCGTTCGGCTATCGCACCGACCTGCTGGACAGCGCGCCGACCAGCGTTTGCGCGATCTTTGATCAGGAAACCTATCCGGGTAAGCGTTCGCTGGAAAAACGTCCGATCGCGAACCTCGAATGGGCCCTGATCTGCGATGGCGTCGACATTTCGGAAGTCTATGACGTTCTGGAAACCGAAGAAGGCCAGGCGCGCGCGTTTGCCAAGCTCGACACCATCAAGGATGACACCATCTGGTGGAGCGCTGGCGCTGAAACGCCTCAGCTTCTGGCAGACGGCGAAGTCACCATCGGCTCGACCTATAACGGTCGTCTGTTCTCGGTCATCGAAGAGCAGAACCAGCCGGTTGGCATCCTGTGGGATTGGCAGATGTTCGACCTTGACGGCTGGATCATCCCGGCCGGTCTTCCGGAAGATCGTCTTGCCCGTGCGCTGGACTTCGTGAGCTATGCCACCGACACCCAGCGTCTGGCTGACCAGGCCAAGTACATCTCGTACGGCCCGGCGCGCGCGTCGTCGGCTCCGCTGGTTGGCAAGCACGCCGATCTGGGCATCGACATGGCGCCGCACATGCCGACCGATCCGGCCAACGCTGTGAACACCTTCCTGTTCAACTACGAATGGTGGGCTGACTATCGCGACGACCTGGACGCCAAGTTCCAGGCGTGGCTGGCTCAATAATCTGTGGTGTAGGGCGGGGGTGACCCCGCCCTACCTCTTCTGGGGGAAGATCATGCCCAAAGGCTATATCATCGGACATATCACCGTGACGGACCCGGACGGGTATCCCGAGTATGTGCGCCGCGACACACCTATTCTGGAAAGCCACGGGGCGTCGTTCGTCGTCCGCGGCGGGCAAAGCCAGGTGATGGAAGGTGAAGCGGGTGATCGCCACGTGGTGATCGAATTCCCCAGCTATGAAGCGGCGCTGGCCGCTTACAATGACCCCGAATACCAGGAAGTTGCCGAGATCCGGCGACGTTGTGCCACCAGCACCATCATCGTCGTGGAAGGCCACGACGGATGAGCGACGGCCCGGTCCTTGCCGCAGACGGTACACCACTGAAGCGCAGTCTTGCGCGGGCGCTTCGGCGCGAGAAGATGCGGGCGTTCCTGCTGGTTGCGCCCCTTCTGATTTTCATCATGGTGACCTTCGTCGCCCCAATTGCCGACATGCTGTTCCGCTCGGTCGAGAATAACATCGTCCGCGATACCATCCCGCGCACGGTTCAGGCGTTGCGGTCGTGGGATTCGAATTCTGACGAACTGCCGCCTGAAGCCGCCTTCAGCGCGTTCTATACCGACCTCGTCTTCGCAGAAGAGCGCAAGCTGCACACCCGGCTTGGCTCGCGTTTGAACTATGAGAAGACGGGCATGTCCTCGTTGTTCCGGAAATCCGGACGGCGCGTCGGACGATTCGATACGGATGAGTATTCCAAGGCGTTCACTGGTCTGGATGCGGCTTGGGAGGATCCGGCGACGTGGAATCGTCTGTTCGCGACCGGCAATACCGCGATGCCCGAGACGTCGGACACCTATGCGACATGGCGTGCGGTCATTCTCGAGAATGAGGACGACCCCCTCGCGGAAGAGCCGTGGGACGTTTTGTTCAACGCGCTTTATCGCGATCTGTCGAATGGCAACGCATTCGACGACCCGCTTCTGTCCGCAGCAAAGGCCGGTTTGGGAAGCATCGAGCCGGTCTCGATCCGCGAACAACTGGTTGATGTCGACGAAGACTGGGAAGACCCGGAAGTCTGGAAGACCATCCAGACCTATGCTGCCAGCTATACACCGGGCTATTTCCTGAACTCGGCGGACTTGCAGCTGACGGGCGAGGGCGTCAGCGCCCGGCCCGAGAACGAGCGTATCTATATCAAACTTTTCCAACGAACACTCTTCATGTCGTTGGTGATTACGTTCTCGTGCATCCTGCTGGGGTATCCCGTTGCGTGGCTCTTGGCGAACCTGCCCGCAAGAACAGCCAACGTGTTGCTGATCCTTGTGTTGTTGCCCTTCTGGACCTCGCTTCTGGTGCGCACAAGCGCGTGGAAAGTGCTGCTGCAGCAACAGGGCGTTATCAACGACATCCTCGTCTGGTCCGGTCTGATCGATGACGCCGGACGGCTTGTGATGATCAACAACCAGACCGGCACGATCATTGCCATGACGCACATTCTTCTGCCGTTCATGATCCTGCCGCTTTACTCGGTGATGAAGACCATTCCGCCCAGCTATCTGCGGGCGGCGAAGTCGCTGGGCGCCACCAACTGGACGGCGTTCTGGCGGGTCTATTTCCCGAACTCGGTGCCGGGGATCGGCGCGGGCTCGATCCTCGTCTTCATCCTTGCCATCGGCTATTACATCACGCCGGAACTTGTGGGGGGGACGCAGGGTGTCTTCATCTCGAACCGGATCGCCTTCCACATCTCAAGTTCGCTGAACTGGGGTCTTGCTGCGGCCCTGGGAACCATCCTGTTGGCGGCTGTCCTGATCCTCTACTGGGCCTATGACAAGATGGTCGGCATCGACAACGTGAAGCTGGGGGGCTGAGCCATGGGATTGCCACCATATGCAACAACCGGCCAGCGCATCTGGTATTATGCGTTCCGCGTCATCTGCGGGCTGATCTTCTTTTTCCTGATCGCACCGATCCTGATCATCATCCCGCTCAGCTTCAACGCCGAGGACTTCTTTACCTTCACACCGGCCATGCTCTCGCTCAGCGCCGAAGGGTATTCACTGAAGCACTATCAGGACTTCTTCACCAACAATGACTGGCAACAGGCGCTGTGGAACTCGGTGACCATCGCACCGATGGCAACGCTTTTGTCGGTCGGCTTCGGCACTTTGGCTGCGATCGGCTTGAGTCAGCCGCATGTGCCGTTTCGACGGGCGATCATGGCGGTGCTGATCTCGCCGATGATCGTTCCCCTGATCATTTCCGCAGCCGGCATGTTCTTCTTTTACAGTCGGATCGGGTTGCAGGGCACCTATTGGGGGGTTGTTCTGGCCCATGCTGCGCTGGGGATTCCATTCGTCATCATCACCGTGACGGCAACATTGGTGGGCTTTGACAGAAGCCTGACCCGTGCCGCGGCGAACCTTGGTGCTGACCCTGTGACCACGTTCTTCCGGGTGCAGATGCCCTTGATCCTGCCGGGCGTCATATCGGGGGGCTCTTTGCCTTCATCACCTCGTTTGATGAAGTTGTGGTTGTTCTGTTTGTGGGATCGGCCGGACAAAAGACCTTGCCATGGCAAATGTTCACGGGCCTGCGCGAGCAGATCAGCCCGACGATCCTTGCGGTTGCGACAATCCTTGTTGCAATCTCAATTGTCCTCCTTGCGACAATTGAAATCCTGAGGCGTCGATCGGAACGTCTGAGAGGCATGTCCCCAAGCTGAGCTTGATCTTCCGCTATACATCTTTAAATTGTATTCTTGTCAGAAAGAATATTTTAAGTTGTAGGCCTCGAAGCCTGAACGAGCATTGATGCGGCCCGGTTAGAGGATTAGCCATGACCCAGGATGTCACTTTCCATGACAAGAGGCTGCTTCTTGTTGAAGACGAACTTTTCCTCGCCGAGAAGATCGAGAAGCAGCTTTCCGCATTGGGCGTGAAAGAGGTGTTGATTGCGTCGTGTCTTGCAGAGGCGACGCAACATGCTGAAGCAGAGAAAATCGACCTTGCCTTGCTTGACGTGAACCTTCCCGACAATGAAACGACCGTCGAGTTTGGCAAGAGCCTTGCAGATGCACAGATCCCAATCGTCTTCTTCTCGGGCTACAATGTCGACGACATGTCAAAGATGGCCGAGGGCCATGAGTTCCTTGAAAAGCCTCTGAGCGTTCCACGCCTGAAAGCGGGACTGCGGCGCGCCATGCTTCGGAGTTCCGCGTCTTCCGCGGATGACCCGGAAGAAAAAATGGCGGGCCAAGAGGCCCGCCAGTAGGATGATGCCAACAGGGAGGACGTTGGCAATCAGAAACTGATCAACTTACTTCGCAGTCGCCTTCTTGGCGGCAGCGGTCATCTCGTCGGTGGCTTTCTTGACAGCCTTCGTGGCGTCGTCACCGAAGTCTTTGCCGGCGGCCAGCATCAGTTCGACGGTTTCCATCTGAACTTTCTTGGCGATCTCGGCGAAAGCAGCCATCGATTCCGAGCTCATTTCGGCTTGAGCCGAAGCGAAGTCGGTCATGGCTTTGGTGTAGTCAGCCGGGTCTTCCTTGACGTTGGTGACAACGCCCAGTTTGCCGATCGTGGCTTTCGTCCAGCCGGCCGAAACCTCGGTGGATTTCTCGGCGGCTTCCAGAACAACTTTCGACATCTTGTCGGCAAAGCTTGCCTGGGTCTTGAAAGCTTCGGTCATGGCAGGCGTATCAACCGGGAATGCACCCAGCATGTCTTTCATCATCTTCGTGTAATCGTTGTTGGCCTTAGCGGGCATGGTGTTCTCCAAATCTGTGATCAGTTGAGGCAGGAACTGCCCTGCGCTTCGCAACTGCAGAATATATACATGCTGCACTGCAGCAAATCAACCCCTTTTGCTGCAGTGCAGCAAAAATTTAATCTGCTTTTCAATCAGTGATTTAGGCGGATTTTGGCACTTCCGTCACATAAGTTCCGGGTGCGGGGGCCAATACGGGGAAGGCTTTCTTTGCACCAATCTCTCGGGCCGGAACTTTCTTCCCCGAACGTGACCCCAGCCACTTTTCCCATGTCGGCCACCAAGACCCTTCGTGGAACGTTGCGCCCTCGCGCCACTCGGCAGCGGCGTCTGGCCATGCGTCATTCATGTAGTGGCCGTACTTGTTCTTCGATGGCGGGTTCACGATCCCAGCGATATGCCCGGACTCGGACAGAATGAACGTCTTGGAACGGCTCCCCATCTTCTGAACACCCGCATAGCTGGTGGTCCATGCGGCGATATGGTCGGTCTCGCAGGCAATCGCGCAAAGAGGCACTTTCACATCCTTGATATGGACGGTCTCGCCGCAAATTTCGAAGCCGCCCTTGGCAAAGCGGTTCCCCTGACAAAGCCCGCGCAGATATTCCATCAACATGCACGCCGGCAGATTTGTCCCGTCGCCATTCCAGTAAAGCAGGTCAAAGGCGGGCGGTGCCTCGCCCAACATATAGCTGCGAATGGCCGGGCCATAGATCAGGTCGTTCGAACGGAGGAAGCTGAACGTGCGGCTCATGATGAAGCTTTCAAGCACGCCGTCCTCGGCCACTTGTTCTTCAATCGCATCAACGAAGTCGTTGGACAGGAACACGCCCACTTCGCCTTGATCTTCGAAATCCGTAAGTGTGGTGAAGAGCGTGGCGGACTTGATCGACTTGTCGCCGCGCTTCTGCAGCAGGGCGAGGGTCAGTGATAGCGTTGTGCCGGCGATGCAGTAGCCGATGGCGTTGACCTGAGTTTCCCCGGTGATCTTCTTCACCGCATCGATGGCTTCCAGGTAGCCGGTCTCGACATAGTCATCCATCCCGAAGTCGCGGTAGCTTGTATCGGGGTTCTTCCAGCTGACGACGAAAAGCGTATAGCCCTGATCGACGATCCACTTGATCAGGCTGTTCTTCGGCTTGAGATCAAGGATGTAGAACTTGTTGATCCAGGGCGGGAAGATGATCAGCGGGGTCTTGTGCACGGTTTCGGTGGTGGGCGCGTACTGAATAAGCTCGAGGATGTCGTTTCGATAAACGACCGAGCCTTCGGTCGAGCCGATGTTTTCACCAACTTTGAACGCGTTCTTGTCGGCCAGTGTGACCAGCAATTCGCCGTCGGACGACTCGATATCCCGCACAAGGTTCTCCAGACCATCGACCAGCGACTGCCCGTTGGTTTCGACCGCCTTGGTCAGTGCCTCGGGGTTGGTCCCGAAGAAGTTTGTAGGGCTCATCATGTCGATAATTTGCTGAGAAAAATACCGAAGACGCTTTCTGTCGGTCTCGTCGAGGTCATCGAGTTGGTCGACCGCGTTCCGTACGGCGTCTGCCGAGAACAGGTATTGTTGCTTGATGAAGTTGAAATAGGGGTGACTGTCCCACAATTCGTTCGAAAAGCGCCGATCGCGCGGCCCGGTGTTCTCGGGCGGCGCCAACTGCCCCCCCATCAGGCTTTCCTGTGCTTCGACGAAGTGTTTGAGCGCCTTGCCCCAGTACTCGACCTGTGTTTCCAGTATCCGCGACGGGTGCGTCATCGCCTCGGAAAAATAGGCTGCCGCGGCCTTCATATAGAGGTCTTGCCCCGGCCCCTGCAGCCCCGGATGAATCTGCTTCTTCTGCGCAACGGCCGAAACAAAGCGTTGCGACAACTCCTCAACCTTCGCCAGATTCTCGTTCAAAATATCGAGATTCTTCCCGTTTTCTGTTTCTTCAGTTGTCATCGGTTACTTTCCGGCGTACTTTTTGCAGTTGCAGCATTTGCCCTCTAGCGCTGTTCGCTGCGAGAGGCAAAGCGACGTTTTGGCATCCCGCCCAGCAGGTCGTAGGAGTACATGATATGCGGTACATGATGACATACGACCTCATGGAGACGGTTCGGAACACCAACCAGTGGCTTGGGGCGACGGCGCTTTCCATGGCATCCTATCCGATTTGGGGCGTCGTGCCGAATCCTGCGTTTCGTCTTATGGCCGCTTGGGGTGAAGTGACAGAACGTAGTTTCGCCCGCATGGTCGCGAAGCCCGACTGGGGCATCGACAGTGTGGTCGCGTCTGACGGGCGTGACCATATTGTGACCGTCGAAACCGAGATTGCGCGGCCGTTTGGTGACCTGATCCGCTTCAAGGTGCAGGGGCGGCCTTACAAACACCGCAAGATCCTTCTGGTTGCGCCGATGTCGGGCCACTATGCGACGCTGTTGCGCTCGACCGTGCAAAGCCTGCTGCCGGACGCCGAGGTTTGGGTGACCGACTGGCACAACGCTCGCGACATTCCCGTCAGCGTCGGCAAGTTCGATGTCGAGGATTACACCCTCTATCTGGCCGAGTTCATGCAGCAACTTGGTCCCGAGATTAACGTCATCGCCGTGTGTCAGCCCGCGCCCCTTGCGCTGGCTGCCACGGCGCTGCTGGCTGAGAAAGACCCGAAAGCACAGCCTCGGACGCTGACCCTGATTGGCGGGCCGATCGATCCTGATCGCGCACGAACCGACGTGACCGATTTCGGACGCCGCGTGACGATGGGCCAGCTTGAACAGTTCATCATTCAGCGCGTTGGCTTCAAATACGCCGGTGTCGGGCGGATGGTGTATCCGGGCCTTCTGCAATTGGCCTCGTTCATGTCGATGAACGCCGAAACGCATGGCAAGGCGTTCAGCGACCAGGTTCTGCGCGTGGCCAAAGGCGAATCCGGCGACCACGACAAGCATAACCGGTTCTATGACGAATACCTGGCGGTCATGGACATGCCGGCCGAGTTCTATCTGTCGACCGTCGAGCGGATCTTCAAACGCCGCGATATTGCTTTGAACAAGTTCGAAGTTGCAGGCCAAATGGTCGATATCGGGGCGATCACTGACGTTGCTGTGAAAGTTGTGGAAGGCGAGCGGGACGACATCTCGGCGCCGGGACAATGCCTCGCAGCGCTTGATCTGCTGACTGGTTTGCCGGATGAGCGCAAAGCCAGCCATCTTGAGCCGCGCGCCGGTCACTATGGGATCTTCGCAGGCAAGAGCTGGAGGAACAACATCCGCCCCTTGGTTCTGGATTTTATCGATCAGAACACGCCCAAGCGCGGGCGCCGCAAGAAGTCGGCCTGAGCTTCAGGTCCAGTTGACTTCGGCGCCGCCGGGCAGCGCGGCCCGCGCCCGCACCGGCAAGTCGTAAGCGTATTGGGCACTGTCACAGAACATCTGGATCCAAGCGTCGTCCATCAGCAGGAAGTCCAGGACCGAGGCCAGAAACTCGGGGTCCTTGGCCCGTTGCCTCAGGTCATCGGCCCCCGCACCTGTCGAGCCGAGAAAGACCGGCAACAACTCGTCGTTCCCGACAAGCCATGACAAGGCCTCGATGGCCAGCAATTCGGCTGAATCTCGCGCCAAAGGGGTCATTCGGTTTCCATTCAATGGTTTGTTAATACCTATCAGAAAAGACTGAACGGCAAACAAAGACTTTTACGAGATTTGAGTCTTCATGCCGAAATCGGTTCTTGTCATAGACGCGATCGCCACGCATCGCATCCGCTTTGCAGCCTTGCTGGAAAGCGCGCGATACGCGGTTACGACCGTATCGTCTATTGGCGAGTATGTTGGTGATCCGAAGCAGCATGATCTTGTTTTGCTTGGTCTTTCTGACGAACAACCCGCCAGCAGCGTGGCGTCGACGCTGTCAGCCTTGCAAGGGGCCAGCGTCCCGATTCTGTGCCTCGATACAAAAGGCGCACCGTTGCGAAGGCTTCTGGCCCTCAAGGCGGGTGCGCGCGACGTCCTGCCGTCGAAATCGCCAGACGACCTGCTTCTTGCGCGGGTGCGCGGGCTGATCCGCGAGGTCGACGCAGACCGCGAGGCGTCCCGGCGCCAAGCGGCTGCCGCCAAGTTTGGTCTTGCAGAGGCTCCGTCCGGATTTGCGGCGCGCGCCCGGGTCGTGTGCGTCGGTGATCTTGGGGCGTTGCCAAGTAACCTGGCTGTCCTCTCGACCCATGACGTTTCTTGCCTTGGGGCCGAGGAGTGTCTTGGGGCTGGCACCGAGGAGCTTGAGGCCGACGCTGTACTGATCAACGCCGCTTTGGGTCAGCAATGGCTCAGCAAGCTTATTCCCGACCTTCGCGACCGCTACAATTTGCGCGTCGCGCCGGTCATGGCGGTCTATCCGCAACGCTTTCCCAATCTGGCGACGCATGCTCTTGCTTTGGGGGCAAGTGAAGCCGTCACCGACAAGGCCAGCGTGGAAGAGGTGGCTCTGCGCATCAACGCAATGGTGGAACGCCGGCGACGCATCGAAGCGGTCAGACGTGTAGCGGAGGACAGCTATGAACTGGCGATGACGGACCCGTTGACCGGATTGTTCAACCGACGCTTTGCCGAGACCTATCTGTCGAACATGTCGACACGGGCGGCTGATGCACCGATTGGATATTGCCTGCTTCTGGTCGACCTCGACCACTTCAAAGCCGTCAACGACACCCATGGCCATGCGGCGGGCGACCAAGTTCTGCGCGCCGTTGCGCGACGTCTCGAAGCCAACTTGCGCACGGAAGATCTGGTCGCCCGTTTTGGTGGCGAGGAATTCATGATCATCTTGCCGGATACGACTCCTGAGACCGCGCGTGTCTTGGCCGAACGGCTGCGGAAAGAAGTCGCAAGCGCGCCAATCGCGGTTCGGGATGCGGTCGAGATCAGTGTTACGGTCAGTATCGGCGTCGCGCCTGGCATCGTCGAACGCCAAATGGCCGGGCAAAGAACCGGCACGTTCGACACACAGATCGGCTTTGGTTCGGAGCCGTTTCTGTCGGTTTTCGAGGCGGCCGACGCCGCGCTCTACAGTGCCAAAAGCAATGGCCGCGACAGGGTCGAACTTAGCGACGCTTGCCGCCCCTAAGGCGCTCTTCCAAGGCGTCTGCATAGGCGGCGCGTTCGGCCGGCGACATGGCTTCAAGGCGATCCAGCAACAGCACCTCGCCGATATCCCTGATACGTGCCACGGCACCGCGCTGATCTGCCAGCAGACGCTCTGCCTCGGCGCGATCAAAGCTCTCGGCCCGCAAGGCTGCAAGGAACCCTTCAAGCCGGTTGCGCACGGCGTCGCGGCCTTCGCGCAGCGTATCGCGTTGACGCACGATATCGCGCACCATGGCCCGTCGTTGGTCGCCGGGCAGCGCCCGCAGGAACGGCTCGCCCAGAACACCGCGCATCGCGCGATCTTCGTCGCCGCGTTTCCGCGGACTATCCGGTGACAGCAAACTTCCAGCCACGACACCTGCGACAAGCAAATTGATTGCCAGCGATGCGAACAGCAAAGGCTTGAGCCATCGGCGCGGCTTCTGCGGTGGAGTGGTTTCAGGTGTTTCTTCAGTCATGTCCGCGTCCTTCACTCACTCAACACCGAAAAATCGGCATCACTCATGAACGCCGTGATCCCGGTCGTATCCTCGGTCACCATCGAAAACGGTGCCACGAGATCCGGCATCACAAACCCGATCCAAATCCCAAGGGCAGCAGCGCCCGACAGGCCGGAGGCCGCGAAGAGGGTCTTCAGCCGTGAGAAGATCGACACCTCGCGGGTTTTCTTGACCGGGACAGGGCGCGGCACGGCGGCGACAGCATCTGCGTTCAGACGCGCGAGGAAGTCGGGGCCGGGTTCCGGTTGGTTGGAACGGGCCACGTCAAACAAGCTTTCGAGAGCCGTATCTTCTGTCTTGTTACTATCCATGTTCGTACCCCAGTTCATCCTTCCGGCCGATCAAGGCCGCCTTCAACGCTCTTTTTCCTCGGGCCGTCAGACTTTCCACGGCCTCGACCCCGATGTCCATAATCCCGGCGATCTCAGGGTTGGACAGGCCTTCGATGTGGCGCAGCACCACTGCCTGTCTTTGCCGGTCCGGCAATGCGTCAAGCGCGCCTTGCAAAGCGTCGGCCCGATCTTTCTCGGTCATCTGTTCGACGGCGCTTTGCAAGTCGGCTTCCGGTTCCGCGATGCTGTCGATATCGACGGCCCCCCGCGTTTTGCGGCGGCGCAACCGGTCTGTGCAGAGGTTCGCCGTGACCCGATACATCCAGGTTGAAACTTTGGCATCGCCTTGCCGCCAGTCGGGCGCAATCTTCCAAAGCTTCATCATCGCTTCCTGCACGACGTCTTCGGCTTCGGCGCGGTCCCCCAGCACACGGGCCGCATACGCGAAAAGGCGCGGACCAAGCCGCGCGACAAGCACCTGCCCTGCGGTGGGATCGCCATTCGCGAAGGCCACCAGCAGCGCTGCATCCGGCGCTTCGGTCTCGGTACTCTGGTCCATTGCCTCTCCGGAGTAGCGCCGGACAGCCCAAGGGGCAATCCGGCACTGACCCGATCAGTTGCGGCGCTTGCCGTGGCCACGATCGCCGCCTTTCCGACGCTCCTGCATCATGCTGCGCGCCTCTTCGAACTCTTCGGCGCTGATGCCGCCCGAGTTGTCTTCGTCGAAGCGCGAGATCATCCGCTCGCCACCTCCGCCGCGGCGCTGGTTTTCGATCACGTCACGGCTCAGCGAGCCGTCGCCATCGCGATCAAGCCGTTCGAACATGCGGGTTGCGCGTTCTTCCGAGCGGGCTTGTGCGCCAGCAACGAACTCTTCCTGGCTGATGCTGCCGTCGCCATTGGTGTCCAACTCGGCAAACCGGTTGTCGCGCAGGGCGGTAAGGTCTTCGGCGGTGATCTCGCCGCTGCCGTCGACATCGAGCTCTTCGAAGCTCATGCGGTCGCCGCCGCGCTCTTGTGCCGTAGCGTAACCGGCGCTGACCGCGATCAACGTGGTTGCGAGCAGGATCTTTACTGTGTTCTTGTCCATTTGAGGTCTCCTTGCCTTCGTTTCTGGGAGTTACACGCAGCGGCTCTGACGATCCGTCGCAAAAAAATTCGAAGGCCTGTTCGGAGAAGGAATACGGGAGCAAAACATGCAGGATGTGGTCATTCTGTCCGGTGCACGAACCGCGATTGGGACGTTCGGAGGCTCGCTTGCCGGGACGACACCGATCTCGCTTGGCGCAACAGTGGCCCGCGCCGCGATGGAGCGCGGCGGTGTCGACCCCGCACAAGTCGGACATGTCGCGTTTGGCCATGTGATCAACACCGAACCGCGCGATATGTACCTGTCGCGGGCGGCCGCGATGGAAGCCGGTATTCCGGACGCGACGCCTGCGATGAATGTGAACCGGCTTTGTGGCTCGGGGGTACAGGCGATTGTCTCGGTGATCCAGTCCCTCACCCTTGGGGACGCCGCGTTTGGTCTGGCGGGTGGCGCCGAAAGCATGAGCCGCTCGCCACATGTGTTGCCCGCGGCGCGTTGGGGTCAGAAGATGGGCGATACGGGCGCCGTGGACATGATGCTGGGCGCCTTGAATTGCCCCTTCGGCACTGGCCATATGGGTGTCACTGCCGAGAACGTGGCACAGGAGCATGATATCTCGCGCGCGGCGCAAGACTGAGAGCGTTGACGAGAAAACGGGGAGCGGTCGCATGATATCTCGCGCGCGGCGCAAGACGCCTTTGCCGCCGAGAGCCAGGCGCGGGCTGCAGCCGCGATTGCCGACGGCCGGTTTGCCGATCAAATTGTTCCGGTTGAGGTCAAGCAGCGTCGGGACACGGTGCGTTTCGAGGCCGACGAGCACCCGAAGGCGACAACCGAGGAGGCTCTTGCCGGGTTGCGACCGGTCTTCCAGAAAGACGGCACCGTGACGGCCGGCAATGCAAGCGGGATCAATGATGGCGCGGCAGCCTTGGTTTTGGCCACCGCCGACGCGGCACAAGCGGCCGGATTGAAGCCCAAGGCGCGCATCCTTGGCTATGCCCATGCGGGCGTGCGCCCCGAGGTCATGGGGATCGGCCCGGTTCCGGCAGTTGAGGCTTTGCTGGCGCGCACAGGCCTGACCGTCGGGGATTTCGACGTGATCGAATCGAACGAGGCGTTCGCGGCGCAGGCGCTTGCGGTCAACAAGGGTCTTGGTCTGGACCCGGCCAAGGTCAATCCGAACGGCGGTGCGATTGCGCTTGGGCATCCTGTCGGTGCGACCGGCGCGATCATCACGGTCAAGGCACTTTACGAGTTGCAACGGATCGGCGGCAAGCGCGCTCTGGTCACCATGTGCATCGGAGGCGGGCAGGGGATCGCCTTGGCATTCGAGACCATGGACTGAGGTCAAACGGACCCCTTAACCACCCATTTACCACAATGAACCCATAAGGGCGGCGCACCATGAAGGGGGCGCTGCCTGATGGACCTTTCCGAGCGTTTGGCCGCAGAACGTCGCGCACGGCTCGCGGCTGAGCGGCTGATGGAGCAGATGAAGTCTGAACTTTATCTGGCGAATGAAATCCTGTCTCAACACGCGCGCACGCTGACCCACAAGATTGCCTCCAATCAGGAAGAAATCGTCGCGGTTCGAAGCGAGGCCGCCGAGTTGCAAGCACAATACGACTCCGCGCAGAAGGAACTGGCAACGGCGGAAAGCGCCATCACAATCGCCGAGCGTCGGCTGTGGGACTCGCTCGAAACCATTCGCGACGGGTTTGCGGTGTTTGACAGTGACGACATTTTGATTGCCGCGAACCGCTCCTATCTCGCGATTTTCGACGGTCTCGAAATGGTGCGTCCGGGCATCTCGCTGCGCGAGCTTTTCGCGCTCCTGGCCGAGGAAGGGATTGTCGATACCGGCGGGTTACGTGCGCCTGACTGGCAGGCCGAGATGCTGGAGAGACTGACCACGCATCGGATTGACTCTGCGGTTCTCAAAATCTGGAACGGGCAATACATCAAGCTGATCGACCGGCGGACCAGAGACGGTGACCTTGTCACGCTTGCGCTGAACATCACCGAACAGATCGAGCGCGAGAAACAGCTTCAGGAAATCAGCCGCCGGGCCGAAGCTGCGAACCGCGCGAAGTCCGCTTTCCTTGCCAATATGAGCCACGAGATTCGCACTCCCATGAACGGCATTATCGGCATGGCCGAACTGTTAGGCGAAAGCGATCTGGACGACGAGCAACGCACCTATATCGATACGATCCTTTCGTCGGGTGAAGCCTTGTTGGTGATCATCAATGACGTGCTCGACTATTCGAAAATCGAGGCCGACAAGGTCACGTTGAAGTCGCACGAGTTCAATCTGGAACGCTGCGTCCACGATGTTGCGATGTTGCTGACGCCGGGTGCGATCAACAAGGGCCTGCAGATCGCCGTTGATTATGACATGTTCCTGCCGACGCGTTTCACCGGCGATGCTGGCCGCATTCGGCAGGTTCTGACAAACCTGATGGGCAATGCCATCAAGTTTACAGAAGAAGGTCATGTGGTCGTGCAGGTTGTCGGCATGCCGGGCGCGGATGACGGAACCTATCGCATTCACGTAACGGTCGAAGACACGGGCATCGGCATCCCGAACAGCAAGCTCGAGGACATTTTTCGCGAGTTTCACCAGGTGGAGAACGAAAACGATCGGGCGCATGACGGCACCGGTCTGGGCCTCGCGATCAGCGCGCGTCTGATTTCGCTGATGGGAGGAGAAATCTGGGTCGACAGTGAAGAGGGCCGGGGGTCGGGCTTTGGGTTTCAGATTTCGCTCCCCGTCGCGGCAGAGGTGACGCCAGCGTTTGAGCCTCCGGTGTGGATGGACCGCGCAGTCGTCGTCGGGCCTGACGGATTGAACCGGGCGATCCTGCTTAAGCAGCTTAATATGTTGGGTTTGAATGCTGTTGTGGCTCGGTCAACCGAGATCCTTGCAGAGTTGCAACCATCGGCGAGAGACCTGCTTTTTGTTGCGTCCGATGTGGAACCCGACATTGCGGAAACGCTTCGTCGGTTGAAGGCGGAGTATGATCCGGCTCACATTATCCTCCTTGCCGACGCGCCCGGGCAGGGCGCGACCGCGCAGGCGGCGGCCGATGCGATCCTGCAACGCCCTGTGTTGCGGGATGACCTGCATGACGTCCTGCGTGCGATCCCGGAACTGCCGAACGAAGCGCAGATCCAAACGGACGATACTGGGGAGAGTGCGGACCAACAGCCGGCCACGGACACGACGCCCGAACCCGAGCCTGTGACACCTGCCCCGGTTCTTGACGAGGTGTCCCCCGACCCCGTTGAGGCCGACGCCCGGGACGTAACCGACGCGCTGCACCCCGCTGAAGCGGATGTTCTGTCGGCGCCGGATCAATCGGGCGAGATGATGGACGAAGCAGTGACCTCGGCCGACGATCTTGCCGCCCGGATTTCCGAGCAACCAGATGACACGGCAGCCCGGGCGTTGTTGCGGGTCGATACCGAACCCGAGGCGCTTATGGATGGCGGCTTTGGCTCGGACGCGTCTTGCGAATGGACCGAGGCTGATGGTGCACTGATTGAGACGCCTGCGGAACCCGACCTGCCCCGACGCACGCGCGTGCTGGTTGCCGAGGACAACCGGACCAACAGGCTGGTTATCGAGAAGATGCTGAAGAGCCTGAATATCGACCTGACATTCGCCGAAAACGGGCAAGTGGCCGTTGAACAGTTCCAGTGGCAAAGGCCCGACCTGTTGTTCACCGACATTTCAATGCCGAAGATGGATGGTAAACAGGCAGCACGCCAGATCCGGGCCATCGAGGCCGAGACGCAGGCGGATCGCTGCCCGATCATTGCGATTACGGCTCACGCGATGGAAGGTGACGCCGACGAAATTCTGGCCGCTGGCATCGATCACTACATGACCAAGCCGGTCAAGAAGGCGGAGCTGGTCAGGTTGATCCTTGAACACTGCCCAGACGAAGCGGAACCTGTCATCTTGGAAGAGGTTCAGGCGGCGGCAGCCTCGGCGCGGTGAAACACCAGCGCATCGCCTGACTGTTCGACGCAACGATAGCCGCCCAGATCGAAGTCAGCGAGACCTTCGATGCGGTCAATCCTGTTCTCGACAATGAACCGAGCCATCGCGCCACGGGCTTTCTTGGCGAAGAAGCTGACGATTTTCGGCGTGCCGTTCTTTAGCTCGAAAAACTGCGGGGTCACAACGTTTAGTTTGAGCGCCTTGCGATCGACAGCGCCGAAATATTCCTGGCTGGCGCAATTGACCAGCGTGTCGGTGCCCAGCTCTTCCGCCTGTTGGTTCAACTCCTTCGACAAGGTGCTGCCCCAATAGTCATAAAGCGATCCGCCACGACGGGTCTTCAGGCGACTGCCCATTTCAAGGCGATAAGGTTGAATGGCGTCCAGCGGGCGCAAGACGCCATAGAGACCAGACAGGATCCGCATATGTGTCTGTGCGCGTGCCAGCCCGTCGGTGTCCAGCGATGCAGCGTCAAACCCCTGAAAAGTGTCGCCGGCAAAGGCGAACAGCGCCGGGCGTGTCGCCTCGGCCGCGGGTTCGGCGGCAAAGTCGCGGAAGCGATCCCGGTTAAGTCGCGCGAGGTCATCAGACAAGTCCATCAGCGATTTGAGTTTGCCAAGCGTCAGCTGGCGCGCGTGACCTGCAAGCCGGTTTGCGTCCGCCTGAAACACCGGCTCGGTCATCGAGACGTCGCGTTCGGTCCAGTCCAGACGTTTGGCGGGTGAAACAACTACCAGCATTGATGCATATCCTTCCGTCGCGCTCGGTATGACCTAGCATATTGGCGCCCGACGACCAGTCGGCCGGGCGCGGTCATGCGTCGCGCAGAATGTCGGCAAAGGCCGGGCCAAACCGTTCGGCGAGGCGATCCCCCAAAAGGCGGTCGATCTGGTGCACGCCATCGGCACCGAGGGCGGCGATCTTTGCCAGCAGTGAGGCCGAGCAACTCATGGGTTTGCCGGTTCCGTCCGCGCCACGCGACAGTCGGGCCTGCGCGGCCAGCAGTTGGTCGTACAACTCGCCCGACGGACGCCCCGCCAGTTTGCGTCGGGCCGGATGCGCGGGCGGCGCAACCTCGCTGTTGATGACCTCAAGGAAGGTCTGCCCATAGCGTTCAAGCTTCTTCGCGCCGACACCGCTGATCCTCGACATGTCGTCCAGTGTCTGCGGACGTTTCTCGGCCATTTCGATCAAGGTCCGGTCCGGGAAGATCACGTAAGCGGGTGCGCGTTGCGCTTCGGCCAAGGCCCGCCGCTTGGCTTTCAGAGCAGACAACAGTGGCGCGTCCTCGTCGGACACCAGCGTTTTGACGGCTGGGCGTCTCGGTGCGGCTGCCAGAACGTCACGCCGCAGGAAGATCGCCTCGTCGCCCTTCAGGATCGGGCGTACCGCCTCGGTCATGCGCAACCCGCCATGCCGCTCGGGGTCCGGTCTCACCAAGTCGTGCCCCATCATCTGCCGAAAGATTGCCCCCCATTGGCGGCGGTCGATGTCCTGCCCGACGCCAAACGTTGGCAGCCGGTCGTGGCCGCGCGCGCGCACTTTCTCGGTCAGCGTGCCCACAAGGATGTCAGTCAGGTGCCCGACCCCGAAGCTTTCGCCTGTGCGCAAGATCGCCGAGAGCGCTTTCATCACCGCCTCGGTTCCGTCGAACGTCTCGGGGGGCGACGCACAGAGGTCACAGTGGCCGCATGGCTCGCGCGCCTCTTCGAAATAGGACAAGAGCTTTTGGCGCCGACAGCTTTGTGCCTCGGCCAGACCCAGAAGCGCGTTCAAGCGCCCATGGTCGGCCACGCGCCGTTCGGGCGGGGCAAGGCTTTCGTCGATCTGCATCCGGCGAAACCGGATGTCGTCTGCGCCGTAAAGCGTCAGCGTCTCGGCTGGCGCGCCGTCGCGACCGGCGCGACCGATTTCCTGGTAATAGGCTTCGATCGACTTCGGTAGATCGGCATGTGCGACCCAACGAATGTCCGGTTTGTCGATGCCCATGCCGAACGCCACGGTGGCACAGACGATCAGGCCGTCATCCGTCTGGAACCGTTCCTCGACATGGCGGCGCGCGTCGGGCTCCATCCCGGCATGATAGGCCAGCGCATGAAGACCCGTGTCGTTCAACGCCTTGGCCAACGTTTCGGTCTTGGCGCGGGTGCCGCAATAGATGATGCCGGATTGACCCTTTCGCGCGGTGGCAAAGCTCAGGATCTGCTCGCGCGGTTTCAGCTTCGGGGCGAAGGCCAGATGGATGTTTGGCCGGTCGAAGCCACCCAGAAACGCGGTTGGCGCTGTGCCGCCGAACAGACGCACCACGATCTCGTCCCGGGTTTCACTGTCGGCGGTGGCCGTGAAGGCGGCGAGTGGTACGTCCAGCGCGCGCCGCAGCGCACCGATCCGCAAGTAGTCCGGTCGAAAGTCGTGGCCCCATTGGCTGACGCAATGTGCTTCGTCCACCGCGATCAGGGACACACCGGCACTGGCCAACAGCCGCTCGGTCCCGCCCGATGCAAGCCGTTCGGGCGCCAGATAGAGAAGCTTGAGACGACCCTCGTGCAAGTCGCGGAACACCGCGTCAGTTTCTTCTTCGGTGTTGCCGCTGGTCAGCGCGCCCGCCGCGACGCCGGCTTCCCGCAAGGCGCGCACCTGATCGCGCATCAGGGCGATCAAAGGCGAGATCACAATCGTCAGGCCGGGGCGCAGCAGCGCCGGTAACTGGAAGCACAGCGACTTGCCGCCGCCCGTGGGCAGAATGGCCAAGACGTCATCGCCGCGTGCGACAGCTTCGACGATCTCGCTTTGCATGGGGCGAAACGCGTCAAAGCCGAAGATGTCAGACAAGAGGGTCTGGGCGGTCGGGGAAGCGCCGTCCATTGTTTGCCTCGGATTTTATTCAACTGCTCTTTGCTACACATTGGCATGTGAACATGCCGTGAACAAGCAGAGGCTGTCGAATTCCGGCGGCTGGCCGGAACAAATTCGTCAGGCGATGGCGCGGGCGAGGTCGGGCAGCAGAATGTCGCGCAGGATGATGATGATCAGGAAGGCGACCAATGGGGCAAGGTCCAGCCCGCCCGTGTTGGGCAGGAACCGCCGGATCGGACGATAGATCGGTTCCAGAAGGCGCGTCAGGCCATCCCAGATCGAGGCCACGACAGGCTGGCGCATGTTCAGGACGTTGAACGTCAGAAGCCAGCTCATGATGACATGAACCAGCAGGATGAAGAACGCCACATCCAGCAGCAGGGCAATGATCTTGAGTATCGTCAACATAGCCTCTGACCTAAGCGTCCCGGCGGTGTGACGCAAGCCCTGCTTGCCGCGACGTCGCACTTGAAGTCCCGACGATTTGAGCAAACTGGGAAACTCAGAAGGAGGCTTCCCGATGTATCCTTTTCTTCGCCTTGCCAAGGAACTTGTGTCGAACCGCGCGCGCCCCGAGTTGTCGCTGGGGGACACCCATGTCAGCCACGTTCGCGTCTGGCCCCTGGACATCGATCCGTTCATGGAACTGAACAACGGTCGCATCCTGACGGTCATGGATCTGGGGCGGTTTGGAACGCTTCAGCGCATGAGCGTGCCGCGCCTTTTGAAAGACAACGGCTGGTACGGAACGGTGGCGGGCAGCGTCGTGCGCTATCGGCGCCGCGTCACCGTTTTCCAGAAACTCGAGATCCGGACCCGCATTCTGGGCTGGGATGCGCGATTCATTTACTTCGAGCAGGCGCTTTGGCGAAAAGGCGAGTGCTGCGCCCATGCCGTCGTTCGGATTGCTGTCACGGGTGGCAAGGGCATCGTGCCGACCTCTGTGATTGCCGAGGCGTTCGGCTTTCCTCAGGAAAGCCCGCCGCTGCCCGATTGGGTGGCCGATTGGGCCGCCGCCGAAACCGCGCGGCCATGGCCCCCTGAATTCTAGGTTGCTTCGCGCTTCGCGGCCCTGTCTAACAACCGGACAGGGAGCTTGGTGTGGCAAAAGACAGGCGCATCCTCGGGTGGTATTTCTTTGATTGGGCGTCGCAGCCCTATCACACGGTTTTGCTTACCTTCGTCTTCGGGCCGTTCTTCGCCGCCATTGCGACCGCCTACTTCGCAAGCACAGGGCTGGAAGAACAGGCCGCCGACGCCCGGGCGCAGTCTGTTTGGTCGCTTTGCCTCACCCTGTCGGGCCTGATCGTCGGGTTTGGTGCGCCGTTTCTGGGAGCGTTGGCAGATCGGATGCGGCGACGGAAGCCGTGGATTTTCGTGTTCTCCTGTTTCTATGTCCTCGGCGCCGGTGCCCTTTGGCTGACCCAGCCCGACGGCTCGAACCTGACTTTTGCGCTTGTGATGTTCGGGATGGGCTTCATCGCCGCCGAATATGCGCTGATCTTCACCAACGCTCAGTTGCCCAGCCTGGCCGAACGCAAGGAAATGGGCCGCCTGTCCGGATCGGGCTTTGCCTTTGGGTATCTTGGCGGGTTTATCGCACTGGTCGTCGCGCTTTTGCTCTTTGTCGAGCAATCGTCGGGAAAGACCGTGGTCGGTTTGGCACCCGGTTTTGGCCTGTTCGATGCCTCTGAACGCGAGGGCACGCGGGCCGTTGGGCCATTCGTTGCGCTCTGGTTTGCGGTGTTCATGATCCCCTATTTCCTTTGGGTCCGGGAAGCGCCGGTCGATGTTGCGCGTGTGCGCGTCTCGCCCGTTGCGAAGGTGGCGCAAACCGTGCGCGCCTTGAAGGATCGCCCCAGTCTGGCGTCGTTCCTTGGTGGATCGATGCTGTACCGCGACGCGCTTAATGGCCTTTATGGGTTTGGGGGCACCTATGCCTTGCTGGTGCTGGACTGGGAGATCACCCGCATCGGCGTTTTCGGCATCATTAGTGTGATCTCGGCGGCCGTCTTGTCATGGGTGGGCGGTCGATTGGATCGCCGATTTGGGCCAAAGCCGGTGGTGGTCGGCGCGGTGTTGGCCTTGACCGCCGTCTGCATTGTCATCTCGGGCATGTCCAAGCAGTCGATCTTCGGTGTGCCGCTGGGCGAGGCCTCGACCCTGCCGGATACGGTCTTCCTGATCTGTGGTGTTCTGATCGGCGGGTTCGGGGGCATTGTTCAGGCGGCAAGCCGTTCCCTGATGGTCCGCCATGCCGGGCCGGGTGCCGAAACCGAAGGGTTTGGCCTCTATGGCCTTGCAGGACGCGCAACATCCTTCCTGGCACCTGCCTTGATCGGCTTCGTGACTGTTGCAACAGGTGACGTGCGAAATGGTGTCTTGCCTCTGATCGCGCTCTTTCTTTTGGGTCTTCTTCTGCTACGTTGGACCCAACCAGAGGGAGATCGAGCAGACCGATGGTCCGACACATCCTCACCGCCTGCGTGATCTGGCTGTTCACGTCGCTTCCCATGTCAGCGCAACCGTTGGCCAAGGAGCTTTTCGGGAACAAGGCCACCGGCTCGAACCAGCGTGCGGCCCCGCATGGCGGTTACGCGAAAGGATGTCTGGCAGGTGGCGTGCAGCTTCCGGAGACGGGGCCGACATGGCAAGCCATGCGGCTCAGCCGGAACCGGAATTGGGGCCACCCCGAGACAATCAAGTACATTGAACGCCTGTCGCGGTTTGCCGCCCGACTGCCGGGCTGGGACGGCCTTTATATTGGTGACATCTCGCAACCGCGCGGGGGCCCAATGCTGACCGGCCATCGCAGCCATCAGATTGGTCTGGACATCGACATTTGGATGCGTCCTGCCGATGACCTCCGGCTTAGTCGCACCGCTCGTGAGAATATCTCATCCATTTCACTGCGTCGTGCTAAGGGCGCTTATGTCAATCAGAACTGGACACGGCAGCACCATGAACTGCTGAAGGCCGCCGCAAGCGACCCCGCCGTTGCGCGTATCTTCGTCTTTCCGGGCGCCAAGGTTCAGATGTGCAAGGATGAGAAGGGCGACCGTCGCTGGCTCAGGAAAATTCGCCCGTGGTGGGGGCATCACTATCATTTTCACGTGCGTCTGAACTGTCCGGATGGGGCCGCGGGCTGTGTCGATCAGGCGGCTCCGCCGGCCGGGGATGGCTGTGCCGATGCTCAGGAGTGGGTGAATAACATTCTGAACCCGCCGCCACCGGACCCGAACCCGAAACCTTCCAAGCCGCGGCGCGAATACGTCATGGCAGATTTGCCTAAGCAATGCGCACGCGTACTCTCTCGCTAAGTCTTCTTTTGTGGCCGTTCGTCGCGCAGGCCCAGACACTGGAACCTATCGGGGTTCTGGCGCTGGAAGACGAAACCTTCTTTGGGGTTTCCGGGTTGGAAGTCTCGGACGATGGCAACCTGTTCACGGCAGTCACGGATCGCGGTTGGTGGCTTCAGGGCCGGTTTGACCGACGCGGAGAAATCATGACCGGCGCCACGGTCGAAACGATCGAGCCGATTATCGGTCAGAACGGTTTTCCGGTGTCGGCGCGGCGCAGTGGCGATTGGTCCGATGCCGAGGGTTTGGCAATTGCACCGGATGGAACGGCCTATGTTTCGTTTGAGCGCTGGGCGCATGTCTGGCGCTTTGATCAAGTGCATTCGCAAGCCGAGTGGATCAAGGACCACCCGACATTCTATGACCATGCCGAGAACTGGCAGTTGGAAGCCGCTGCCATCGATCCTGACGGGACGGTTTATGTCTTCAGTGAAAAGCCGCTGCTGGATGGCTTCCCCATCTATCGGCTCGGAGAAGACGGGCTTTGGACGATTGACGGATACCTTCCTGAACAAGATGTCTTTGCCATCGTGGGGGCCGACTTTGCCCAAGATGGATCGCTCTATCTGTTGGAGCGCAAGCTGGTCGTCGGGTTGTGGTGGCAGAACCGTGTGAGACGGGTGCGCTTGGACGGCACCGAAGACAGAATTCTCTGGACCGGCGAGCGCGGGGAGTACGAGAATCTGGAAGGCATTTCGGTCTGGGAGGACGAAGCCGGTCTGCGCCTGACACTTGTCTCGGACAATAACGCGGCCAAGAACACGCCAACCCAGTTCGTCGAGTTCCGCTTGACCGAATAGCGCAAGGGCGTTAACCCGCGCTGTCCCCGCGAAGGGGCCAAGTCTCCGACTACCTTGTCAAAACGGAACCGACAGCATGACACGACTTCTTCCAGGCGTTATCGCCATGGCCACGATTGTGGTCGCTTCGAACATTCTGGTGCAATTCCTCTTCGGCCAATGGCTGACCTGGGGCGCGTTCACCTATCCGCTCGCCTTCCTCGTGACCGATGTCATGAACCGCGTCTACGGCGCGTCGACCGCGCGAAAAGTCGTGTTTGCCGGTTTCGTAACCGGCGTCATCTGTTCGCTGATCGGCACGCAGATCATGGGTGAATTCGGGCCACTGGTCACGTGGCGCATTGCGCTGGGGTCGGGTCTTGCCTTCCTGACAGCCCAGCTTCTGGACGTGTCGATCTTCGACAGGCTCCGGGGCGGAGCGTGGTGGGAAGCCCCGCTTGTGTCGACGATCATCGGGTCGGCGGTCGATACGGCGCTGTTCTTCACGATCGCGTTCTCGGCCAGTCTCACTTTCCTCGAGCCGGCAAACGACGTCAGCTGGGCCGGCGAGATGCTGCCCCTTCTGGGCATCGGGCCGGTGGCGCCGCTTTGGGTTTCGCTGGCGACAGCCGATTGGTGCGTAAAACTTGCGCTTGCCCTGATCGCTTTGGTGCCGTTTCGCCTGATTGTGAAGCGAATGATGGCACATCCGGCGTAAATTAATTTGACAGACACAAAATCTGTGCCAACCTCCACGTATCGGCAACAAACGAAAGGAGGTGGTCCAGTGTCTAGAGCGATATTGGAGAATGAGGTCCGGACAGTCAGGGAGGCCGTCGTCTGAGGGCAGACCCGAAGACAAAACAACCTGATTGGGCGACTTGGAACCTTCAAGGTCCCTAACTGGCCCATCTCCAAGAACCTCGGAAGGGTCGCGTATCACGCGGCCCTTCTTTGTGTCTGGCTTCAGAAAATGCGGGCTTCCATCGCCGTCACCTTGTCCGAGCGTTCGATCCACGCCTTTTGGTCTTCGGACAGTATGCGGAAAGGACTGGTGTCGAACACCGGCGCGGTCGCGCGATACGCGAAGCGGCAGGGGGCTGGTTCAGGCACCAGGGTGTCGGCCAGAAAGGTCGCCAGAAGGGGGCCATGCACCACAAGGCTTGGATAGCCCTCGACCGTCCGACAGAAGTCGCGGTCCCAGTGGATGCGATGGCCGTTCTGCGTGATGGCTGAATAGGCGACCAATGTGGTGTCGGGTACAACTTTATAGCCATCCGGAACCGGGTCGTTTGGTGCTCGCAAGGCCGCGACCTCCAGTCCGCGATCGCGGTACACGATTGTCTGCGTCTCACGAACTGACAGCCCGTCTTGGTGGATGTCATGGGTGACCGTGACAAAACACATCTCGCCGCTGCGGCCCGTTTTGAACGCCACGTCCGCGATCCGCGTCACCTTCTCGGCGGGTGTGCCGATCTGGAGAGGTTTGACGATCTCGACCTGTCCGCCCGCCCACATCCGGCGCGCGAACGGGGCCGGGGGCAAGAACAGGCCAAGCCGTTCATGCCCGTCGTGTCCGACATTTTCCGGAGCGATGGCCGGGTTGAAATAGGCCCAGTGCCATGTCGTCGGCAGCCTATCTGGCGGGGTGACGCCAAGCAATGCCGCGAGTTTCGTTGCAGGCTCGGGCGCCATGGCGTCGGTCAGTCGACGCTCGCGCCCGATGCAGGCAAGGCAGGCCTCGCGGTTCGGGTCAGGCACGCACCAGCGTCTCGTAGCTTTCGGCCACATCACGGGTCAGGGCGCCGACTTCGAAATTGTAGTCGCCAATCTGACCGACCGGGGTCACTTCAGCTGCCGTTCCCGTCAGCCAGCATTGCTCGAACGCTTCAAGCTCTTCCGGCATAATGACACGTTCATGCACCTTGATCTGCCGGTCTTCCAGCATGCCAATCACGGTTTGACGGGTGATGCCGTTCAGGAAGCAATCGGGCTTCGGCGTGTGCACTTCGCCGTCCTTCACGAAGAAGATGTTCGCGCCTGTCGCCTCGGCCACATAGCCGCGATAGTCCATGAACAGGGCGTCCGAGCAACCCTTGGCTTCTGCGGCGTGCTTGGACGTTGTGCAGATCATATAGAGACCAGCCGCCTTGGCGTGAACCGGGATCGTCTCGGGCGACGGCCGCTTCCACTTGGCGATGTCCAGCTTGGCGCCCTTGAACTTGGCGTCGCCATAATAGCTGCCCCATTCCCATGCCGCGATGGCAAGCTGAACCGGGTTCTTGGCCGACGCGACACCCATGTCTTCGCCAGCACCGCGCCATGCAACAGCCCGCACATAGGCGTCGGTGAGGCCGTTGACCGTCAGAACTTCCTGCTTGGCCGCTTCGATTTCGTCGACCGTATAGGGGATCTGGAAATCAAGCTCACCAGCCGAGAAATGCAGACGTTCCGAATGCTTGCGGCTTTCGAAGATCTTGCCGCCATAGGCGCGCTCGCCCTCGAATACCGAGGAGGCATAATGCATTGCATGAGTGAGAATATGGACATTGGCGCTGCGCCAATCGACCATTTTTCCGTTCATCCAGATCAGCCCGTCGCGATCATCATAGCCAGCCATCTCCGGCCTCCGTTTGCAAAAGTTGCGCGATTAGTTCCGCTTCGGTCATAAAGTTGCGGAAAATCTGGGAATCGCTACCAGTCGGCACTTGGAATGTCAACAAGGCTGACATAAAATCCACGCTGGACGACAGACGGAACAACACGATGGCCGAGACCAGTGGAACCAGCGGGAACGAAACGCTTCTCTTCCTGACCGACGATCAGTTGCGCAAGGGGATCGAGGCGATGTTCTTTGCTTATCGGGGCTTTACTGCTGACCCGGACCGCATTCTGGCCGACAAGGGATACGGCCGCGCCCATCACCGCGCGATCCATTTCATCAACCGGAGCCCTGGCACAACGGTCAACAACCTTCTCTCTATTCTTGGCGTCACCAAACAGTCGCTGAACCGGGTTCTGCGCACGCTGATAGAAGACGGTTTGGTGGAAAGCCGCGTCGGCACACGCGACAAGCGCGAGCGGCATCTCTTCCTGACGGAAGCGGGCGAGACCCTCGAATCCGAGCTTTCGACCGCGCAGCGCAAGCGCATGCGGGCGGCCTTCCGTCAAGTCGGGCCGGATGCGGTGGTCGGCTTCCGGCAGGTTCTGGAAGCCATGATGGACAGGGACATGCATCACCATTACGCTCGGCTCCGAGAGGCGGGTGAATGAGCGATCCAGACGCACATCTTCTGATCGTCGATGACGATGAGCGCATTCGGGGACTTTTGCAGAAGTTCCTGATCCGGAATGGATTCCTTGTGTCGTCTGCGCGTGATGCCGCCCATGCGGACCGGATCCTCAGCGGTCTGGACTTCGACATGATCGTGCTGGACGTCATGATGCCTGGCGAGGATGGCGTATCGTACTGCCGTCGCCTGCGCGCCGAGCGGGACGACTTGCCGATCTTGCTGCTGACCGCCAAGGGCGAAACGCAGGATCGTATCATTGGACTTGAAGCCGGGGCTGATGACTACCTGTCGAAACCGTTCGAGCCGAAAGAACTGCTTTTGCGGATCAACTCGATCTTGCGCCGGGTGCCCGCACAGGAGCCAGCCGACGTCATGCCCAAGGTCCTGTCCCTTGGCGAACTGCGGTACGATATCGAGAAAGGCACGATGTGGCACGGCGAGACGCCTGTTCGCCTGACCGCGACCGAGGCGCAGCTGATGCGCATCTTCTCGGCCCAACCGGGCGAGCCGCTGACGCGGGCAAAACTGGTAGAAGACCTTGGCCGCGATGGCGGGCAGGCGCAGGAACGCGCGGTGGATGTTCAGATCACGCGTTTGCGCCGCAAGCTGGAGGTCGATCCGAAACAGCCGCGCTATCTTCAGACCGTGCGCGGCGCGGGCTACATGCTGGCCCCGGACTGACGGCCTGCGACGGCTTGTGTCGCCCCCTATGATTTGAGACCATCACGCATGACGCTGATCTATACTCATGACGCTGCCCTCTCCCACGTAACGCCGCCCGGTCACCCCGAACGCGTGGCGCGGATCGAGGCGCTTTTGCCTGCACTCAAGAAACTCGACGGACTGACATGGCGCGAGGCCCCGGTCGGCCATCGCGACGATGTTTTGCGCTGCCACCCTGACAACTACGTTGCGCGGATCGAAGCCTCGATTCCCGCGCAATCCTTTGCGTCGCTAGATGCCGATACCCATGTGTCCCCCGGTTCGCTGGACGCCGCCATGCGTGCCGTCGGAGGGATCACGGCTGCCATTGATGCCGTCGTGGCCGGTGAGGCCAAATCGGCCTTCGTCGCGATGCGCCCGCCGGGTCACCATGCCGAGACCGAGACCGCGATGGGGTTCTGCCTGTTCGGAACCGCCGCGATCGGGGCCAAGTATGCGCTGGACCATCACGGGCTGTCTCGGGTCGCGGTGTTGGATTTCGACGTGCATCACGGCAACGGCACGCAAGACCTGCTCTGGAGCGAGGAACGCACGTTGTTCTGTTCGTCGCACCAGATGCCTCTTTATCCCGGCACCGGTGGCGCGCACGAAACCGGGGCGCACGGAAACGTTCTGAACGTACCGCTGGCACCGATGACCGGAGGGCGCGATATGCGCCGGGCATGGGGCGATGTGATTTTGCCGGCCGTCGATGATTTTGCGCCGGAACTGGTCATCATCTCGGCTGGGTTCGACGCCCACGCCGATGATCCGCTGGCCAATCTCAATTGGGTCGAGGACGACTTTCGCTGGGTCACAGAAGCGATCTGCGAAGTGGCTGCCAGCCATGCCGATGGGCGCGTGATCTCGACTCTCGAAGGCGGGTATGATCTGGACGCGCTTGCCGCAAGCGGAGCGGCGCATGTCGAGGCCCTGAGGGAGCACGGATGATGAGCGAAACGCCAGTCACCGAGATGAGTTTTGAAGACGCGATGAAAGAGCTTGAGGCGGTGGTCTCGCGGCTTGAGTCAGGTGACGTGCCGCTTGAGGACTCGATCAAGCTTTACGAACGCGGCGCGGCGTTGAAGGCCCATTGCCAGAAGAAACTGGCCGAGGCCGAAGAGAAGGTGGCCCAGATCACACTGGATGGCGACGGCACGCCCAAAGGGACCACCCCGGTCGATCCGCAGTGAGTTTCGAAGCCCGCCTGAAACAGCGGTCTGCCGAGGTGCAGAGCGCGATTGACCCGTTGCTGTCGGCCTATGGGACGGACCCGGTGGCCGAGGGCATGCGCTATGCCACGCGGGGCGGCAAACGGTTGCGTGGCTTTTTGGTGATCGAAGGGGCCAGCCTGTTCGACATACCCGCCGAGCAGGCGCGTTGGGCGGCGGCGGCGATCGAGTGCATTCATGCCTATAGCCTTGTCCATGACGACCTGCCTTGCATGGATGACGACGATTTGCGCCGCGGCCAGCCGACCGTTCACCGGAAATGGGACGAGGCCACGGCTGTCCTTGTGGGCGATGCGCTGCAAACCGTTGCGTTCGAGGTTCTGGCCGATCCGGCAACCCATGCGTCGGCGGATGTGCGTTTGTCTCTTGTAACGACGCTGGCCCGCGCGTCTGGCGCGGCGGGCATGGTACTGGGGCAGGCACAGGATATTGCCGCCGAAACAGCGGCGACCCCGCTCAGCCTCGACGCAATAACCGAGCTGCAGGCGAACAAGACCGGTGCCCTGATCCGCTGGTCGGCCGAAGCAGGCGCACTCCTTGGGCAACAGTCGCCGGAACCGCTGCGCAACTATGCGACCGCGCTTGGCCTGGCGTTCCAGATTGCCGACGATATCCTCGACGTCGAAGGCGACGAAGCCAAGACCGGCAAGCGCGTCGGCAAGGACGAAGACGCGGGCAAAGCGACTTTCGTGTCCCATCTGGGCCTTGATGGCGCGAAGAAAAAGGCGCGTGCATTGGTCGCGGACGCTGTTGACGCACTCTCCTTGTATTCTGCACAAGCCGACTACCTGAGAGATGCGGCACATTTTGTAGTGTCTCGCGACACCTGAAGAAACGAGACGACCCATGTCAGATCGCCCCGATACCCCCGTGCTGGATCGCGTCAGCAGCCCTGCGGACATGAAGCGCCTGACGGATGCGGAATTGCATGCCTTGGCCAACGATCTGCGCGCCGAGACAATCAGCGCCGTCAGTGAAACCGGTGGTCATCTGGGCGCGGGCCTTGGTGTCGTTGAGTTGACCGTTGCGCTGCACGCGGTTTTCGACACGCCGAAGGACAAGCTGATCTGGGACGTGTCGCACCAATGCTATCCGCACAAGATCCTGACCGGTCGTCGCGATCGCATCCGGACTTTGCGGATGCAGGACGGCCTCTCGGGCTTCACCAAGCGGTCGGAAAGCCCCTATGACCCGTTCGGGGCGGCCCATTCGTCAACGTCGATCTCGGCGGCGCTTGGCTTCTCGGTCGCACGCGACCTTGGTGGCAGTTGCGAATCCGGTCTCGGCGACGCGATTGCCGTGATCGGGGACGGGGCGATCAGCGCTGGCATGGCTTACGAAGCGATGAACAACGCGGGCCACCTGAAGAAGCGGTTGATCGTTATCCTGAACGATAACGAAATGTCGATTGCGCCCCCTGTTGGTGCGATGTCCTCGTATCTTTCGCAACTCTATGCCGGCGCTCCGTTTCAGGAATTCAAGGCGGCGGCGAAAGGGGCGGTCAGCCTGTTGCCGGAACCCTTCCGCGAAGGTGCCAAACGCGCGAAGGACATGCTGAAGCACACGGTCGTTGGCGATGGTGGCACGCTGTTCGAGGCGCTTGGCTTTTCGTATCTGGGGCCGATCGACGGGCACGACCTTGACCAGTTGCTGCCGGTTCTGCGCACGGTGAAAGCGCGCGCGAACGGGCCGATCCTCATCCATGTCATCACCAAGAAAGGCAAGGGCTATGCCCCGGCCGAGGCGGCGCGTGACAAGGGTCACGGGGTTGCCAAGTTCGATGTGGTGACCGGCAAACAGAAGAAGGCGCCGTCGAATGCGCCGTCCTATACCAAGGTTTTTGCCAATACCCTGCTGGACGCCGCAGCCGTCGACGACAAGGTCTGTGCGGTGACGGCGGCCATGCCGGACGGCACCGGTCTCAACCTCTTTGCCGAGCGTTATCCAAGCCGCTGTTTCGACGTTGGCATTGCCGAGCAACACGCCGTGACCTTCAGCGCGGGTTTGGCCGCCGGTGGTATGAAGCCGTTTTGCGCGATCTATTCGACCTTCCTGCAACGGGGTTACGATCAGGTGGTGCATGACGTCGCCCTGCAACGCCTGCCCGTGCGCTTTGCCATAGACCGTGCCGGTCTGGTCGGCGCCGATGGCGCGACCCATGCGGGTGCGTTCGACATCGGCTTCATGGCGAACCTGCCGGGCATGGTGGTGATGGCCGCGGCAGACGAGGCCGAGTTGGTGCACATGGTGGCAACCGCCGTCGCGCATGACGATGGCCCCATCGCGTTCCGCTTTCCGCGGGGCGAGGGCGTTGGCGTCGATCTGCCCGAAACCGGTGAGGTGCTGGAGATCGGCAAGGGCCGCATCGTGCGCGAAGGCAAGGGTGTCGCATTGTTGTCCTTCGGCACCCGCCTTTCCGAGGTCGAGAAAGCCGCCGAGGCGCTGGCCGCGAAGAACATCACACCGACGATTGCGGATGCGCGTTTCGCCAAGCCGCTGGATCGGGACCTGATCCTTGATCTTGCCGCCCGGCACGAGGCGTTGATCACGATCGAAGAAGGCGCGGTCGGCGGGTTCGGCAGCCATGTCGCCCAGCTTTTGGGCGATGAAGGCGTGTTCGACGACGGGCTGAAGTTCCGCTCGATGGTTTTGCCGGATATCTTTATCGATCAGGCCAGCCCCAAGGCGATGTACGACATTGCCGCCATGAACGCGGACCATATCGAAGCCAAGGTGCTTGACGTGCTTGGCGTCGCGTCACTGTCGAAGCGGGCGTGAGCGACGGGGCCAGACAGCGCGGCGTCGCCTTTTTCTATCGGTGGGCCGTGTTCCTGCTGGCCGGGTTCTATCTGGTCTGGATGCTGCTGATCGACGCCGATTACAGCCAAGCTGGCGGTCCATTTCGCTTTCTGACGATCTGGGCACTGATCCTTTCGTTCTTCTCGGCCAGCCGGATGATGGCGCAGGTCGAGCATCGGTCTGAAAACGACTGGCCCGCGTTGGTCGCCGTGACCGCAACGCTCAACTTCATGGTCGTGTTCCTGTATTGGCGCCTCTACTTCGCTGACCCGAACAGCGTCACCAGCGCGGCCGGTCCACCCGATGCCTGGGTCCAATACTATATCCACGCGCTTGGGCCATTGCTGCAATGGGGCGATATGCTGTTCATCCATCGCAACGTCCGGCGCTTCCGCCGCGCCTTGGTCAGCTTGCTTGGCATCGTGGTCGCGTACGTGCTTTGGGCCGAATTGGTGGTCCAGCCTCTGAACGACCGACCGGCGGGTGAGGTGACGTCTGGCCTGCCATACCCGTTCCTCAACAACCTCGAGATCGCAGAACGCGGCATGTTTTATGGGCAAACCGCGATCTCGGCGGTCGTCGTTCTGCTGGTGGTCTTCGGCTTGGCACGCCTTGTCCGGCGCGGCTGAGACCGTCTACTTCTCGCCGAGTTTCTTTTCGATCTCGGCCAGCCGTTTCAGGATCTCCTCCCGATAGGCTTCGGTGGCCGCCACTTCTTCCTGTGCGTGGGCGTCCTGCATCGAGTTGACGATCAGACCGACGACAAGGTTCACCGCGGCGAAGGTCGTCACCAGAATGAACGGGACGAAAAAGATCCATGCATAGGGATAGACTTCCATCACCGGGCGAACGATCCCCATGGACCAGCTTTCCAGCGTCATGATCTGGAACAACGAATATGCCGAGCGTCCCAACGTGCCGAACCAGTCCGGGAAGCTGGCTGCAAAAAGCTTCGTGGCGATGACGCTGGAAATATAGAAGATCAGGGCCATCAGGCCAAAGACCGAGGCCATGCCCGGCACTGCCGTCAGGAAGCCTTCGATCACCCGACGCAGCCGCGGCATCGTCGAGACCAGCCGCAGCACCCGCAGGATGCGCAGCGCGCGCAGGACCGACAACGCGCCTGCATCCGGCACATAAGAAATCGCCACGACCGCAAAGTCGAAAAGGTTCCATCCGTTGCGGAAGAAGGCGGGGCCGCGGGCAAAGAGTTTGGCCACAAGCTCGACCGTGAAAATGGCAAGGCAAAGCTTGTCGATCGCAACGATCAGCCCGCCTGCGGCATCCATCAGCGTCTTTGACGTCTCCATGCCCAAGGTGATCGCGTTCACCACGATCACGGCAATGATCAGGTTCTGTGTCGATGGCCGGTCAATGAACGCGGCCAGGCGGGTGCGGAGGGTCATCAGGCTTGTTTCACTCATCTTGGGCTGGATATGGCGCATGAGGGGCGCCGCGCCAAGTGGCTTAGCTGCTTTCCGCCGCCAGAAGCGCGGCAAGGCCGGTGCGATAGTCGGGGTATTTGAGGTGTACGCCCAATTCCGACTTGATCCGCTCATTTTTGACGCGCTTCGATTCCGCATAGAAGCTGCGCGCCATGGGTGTCATCTCGGCCTCGTCAAACGGAATGGCCGGGGGCAGCGGAAGGTTCAGAAGCTCTGCCGCATGGGCGATCACGTCTTGTGGCGGGGCGGGATCGTCGTCGCACACGTTATAGGCGGCGCCCGGGTTCGGGCGTTGGATCGACGCGAAGACGGTCGCGGCAATATCCTCGACATGGATGCGGCTGAAGACCTGACCTTCCTTGATGATGCGGCGCGCCGTACCGCGGCGGACCTTGGCGAACGGGCCGCGTCCCGGGCCATAGATGCCCGCAAGGCGGAAGATATGCAGGGGCAGACCCAACTCGGCCCATGCTGCTTCGGCGTCGACGCGGGCCTGCCCGCGCTTGGTCGAGGGCGTCAGTGCGGCGCTTTCGTCCACCCAGTCGCCGCCATGATCGCCATAGACCCCCGTGGTCGAGAGATAGCCGACCCATTCGAGGTTCTTTGCCGCCCGCAGCCGGTTGGTCATTTCGTTCAGAACCGGGTCGCCGGCATCGTTCGGCGCGACCGAGGTCAGCAGATGCGTGACGTCTTCGATCGGCAGTCGCGTGCCGGGCCAGATCAGGGGATCGACACCTTGTCGCTCGAGCAGCCCGAGCTTTGCGGGCGAGCGGGTGGTGCCGATCACGCGCCAGCCGCGGCGGATCAGAAGCGGGGCAAGGGCGCGGGCCGAGAAGCCGTGTCCAATGGAAAGAAGCGTTTTGACCATGCGGTGAAAAATGGCGCACGGGCGGGGCGGTGCAAGCGAAATCTTGCAAAGATTTCGGTTCGTTTTCTTTTCAAGAAAACGTCCGCCCTTTGGGCTTGCGGTGCGCGGCGGATGGGTGTCAATTCTGGGAATGGCTCATTCCGTCTCCTCCTGGGCCGAGGTTGCCCCCCATCTTGTCGCTGTCGCCGCCGGCCGCGCGCCCGCAGATCTGGTGATCCGGGGCGGCAAACTGGTCAATGTTCAGTCTCGCGAAGTCCTTGACGGCTGGCAGGTCGCAATCGCCAAGGGCCGTTTTGCCTATGTTGGGCCGGACGCGTCGCATTGCATCGGCGACAAGACGCAGGTGGTCGACGCTGATGGCCGCTATCTGATCCCCGGGCTCTGCGATGGGCATATGCATATCGAAAGCGGTATGCTGACGCCCGCAGAGTTTGCCGCCGCCGTCATCCCGCATGGCACCACCACCATGTTCACCGACCCGCACGAGATCGCAAACGTGCTGGGACTGCGCGGCGTCCGGTTGATGCATGACGAAGCGCTTTTGCAACCGATCAACATCTTCACCCAGATGCCGTCCTGCGCACCGTCGGCGCCGGGGCTGGAGACCACCGGGTTCGAGATCACGCCCGAGGACGTGGCCGAAGCGATGACGTGGCCCGGCATCATCGGACTGGGCGAGATGATGAATTTTCCCGGCGTGATCGCCGGTGACCCGAAGATGCTGGCCGAGATCGCCGCCACGCAAGACGCGGGCAAAACGGTAGGGGGGCATTACGCTTCGTTCGACCGTGGCGTCCCGTTTCATGCCTATGCCGCCGGTGGTCCGGCGGACGATCACGAAGGCACAGCCGAAGCTGACGCCATCGCGCGGGTGCGGCAGGGCATGCGTTCGATGATGCGGCTGGGGTCGGCATGGTATGACGTCGAAAGCCAGATCACGGCGGTCACGGAAAAGGGGCTGGACCCCCGAAATTTCATCCTTTGCACCGACGACTGCCATTCGGGCACGCTGGTGAATGACGGACATATGGATCGTGTCGTGCGCCACGCCATTGAATGCGGTTGCGATCCTTTGATCGCGCTTCAGATGGCGACAGTGAACACCGCCACCCATTTCGGGTTGGAGCGCGAGCTTGGCTCTATTGCACCCGGACGGCGCGCAGATGTGATCCTGACCTCGGACCTGCGGGCACTGCCGATCGAGCATGTTTTTGCGCGCGGTGTGCTTGTGGCGGAGGCCGGAGTCCTGAAGGCGGAGTGTCCCCATCTCGACTGGCCATCTGATACGCGGGACACTGTCCATCTTGGGAAGACACTTGAATCAGAGCATTTCGAGATCGCGGCGCCCGAAGGTGCTAATCGCGTCAAGGCGCAGGTCATTGGTGTCGTGGAAAACCAGGCGCCCACCGAGGCGCTTGAGGCGGACCTGCCGATCCAGAACGGGATCGTCGAGGGCGAGCATGGTGTGGCGCAGATTGCGCTGGTCGAACGGCACCAAGCCACGGGGGGTGTCGTCAACGGCTTCGTGTCGGGCTTTGGCTATTCCGGCAAGATGGCCATGGCCTCGACCGTTGCGCATGACAGTCACCACATGATCGTCGTCGGCACCGACCGCGCCAACATGGCGGCGGCCGCGAACCGGTTGGGCGAAGTGGGCGGCGGCGTCACTGTCTTCAAGGATGGTGCCGAGATCGCCTTGGTCGAACTTCCGATCGCTGGCCTGATGTCAGACAGCCCGGCGCGCGAAGTGGCCGCCAAAGCCGATGCGATGGTCGCCGCCATGGCGGACTGCGGCTGCACCCTGAACAACGCTTATATGCAGCACTCGCTTCTGGCGCTGGTCGTTATCCCGTCCTTGCGCATCTCGGACCTTGGCCTTGTCGATGTCGACCGTTTTGAACTGACCGACCTTTTGGGAGAGACCACATGACGCCCGCTTCCAAGGTTCTCAGCCCCGATTTGCCAGAAGATGAGGTCTTCGACAGCGCCGAGGCGGCGGTGGCCCGTCTGCAGATGCTCTATGAGGCTGCATCGCGGTTTCTCTGCGATCAGTTTTCCGAGGTTATGTCCAGCGGGCGCCCGCCGCAGCGCATTCGCGCCTTTTATCCCGAGATCCGGCTGTCGACCGACAGCTTTGCTGCCGCTGATACCCGGTTGAGCTTTGGTCATGTCGTCGAACCCGGTCGGTACTCGACGACGATCACGCGGCCCGATCTTTTCAACAACTACCTGACCCAGCAAATCGGGCTGTTGATCAAGAACCATGGCAAGCCCGTTCAGGTCGGTATCTCGCAAACGCCGATGCCGGTTCATTTCGCCGTCGCCAACGACGCCGAACTGACCGTGCCGCAGGAAGGCGCGACGGACTTTTCCCTGCGCGATGTGTTCGATGTGCCGGACCTCGCGTCGATGAACGATGACATCGTCAATGGCTATGGGTTCACTTACGAGGATGGGTCGCACCCTCTGGCGCCGTTCACCGCACAGCGCATTGACTATTCGCTGGCCCGGCTCTCGCACTATACGGCAACGCGGCCCGAGCATTTTCAGAACCATGTGCTCTTCACGAACTATCAGTTCTATGTGGAAGAGTTCGAAGCTTATGCCCGCAAGATGCTGGCCGACCCAGAGAGCGGGTATACTGCGTTCGTTGGTCCGGGAAATGCCGAGATCACCGGTGGCGACCAGTCGTTGGATGTACCGGCCAAGCTGCCGCAGATGCCGACCTATCACCTCAAGCGCAGAGGCGGGGGCGGGATAACGCTGGTCAATATCGGCGTCGGTCCGTCGAACGCGAAGACCGCGACCGACCACATCGCCGTGTTGCGTCCGCATGCATGGCTGATGGTCGGTCATTGTGCGGGGCTTCGAAACACGCAACGTTTGGGTGACTTCGTTCTGGCGCACGGATATTTGCGCGAGGATCACGTACTGGATGATGATCTGCCGGTCTGGATGCCGATTCCCGCTCTGGCAGAAATCCAGGTGGCTCTGGAACAAGCCGTGGCCGAGGTGACCGAGTACCAGGGCTATGACCTGAAGCGGATCATGCGGACCGGAACGGTCGCCACCATCGACAACCGCAACTGGGAGTTGCGCGACCAATCCGGGCCCGTGCAGCGTCTCAGCCAGTCGCGCGCCATCGCGCTGGATATGGAATCAGCAACCATTGCCGCCAATGGTTTCCGCTTCCGGGTGCCGTATGGCACGCTTTTGTGCGTGTCCGACAAGCCCCTGCATGGGGAATTGAAGCTTCCGGGCATGGCATCGGAATTTTACCGGACGCAGGTTGCGCAGCACCTTCAGATTGGTATTAGAGCTATGGAATCGCTCAGAGAAATGCCGCTGGAGCGGATACACTCGCGGAAGTTGCGCAGCTTCGAAGAAACAGCCTTTCTCTGAGGATCAGCCAAAAAACGCCCACAAAATGCGCTTTCCCCTTGTGCGTCGGCCACAAATCGTTGTGTATTCCCGCGATATCCAGTAAAAAAAGGGCAATGAGCCCCTATAACCGGGCCAGAACGAGGAGAATTCAGATGGCAAAACCTTTGACCAAGACACAGCTTGTCTCGGCGCTCGCTGACGAAATGGACAGCGACAAGAAGTCGGCAAGTGCTGCTCTCGACGCAATCGTGTCGGTGATCACCAAGGAAGTTTCGGGCGGTGGTGCCGTCACCCTTCCGGGCGTCGGCAAGATCTACTGCCGCGAGCGTCCGGCCCGCATGGTGCGCAACCCTGCCACCGGCGAACAGATCCACAAGGACGCCGACAAGGTGGTCAAGATGACCATTGCGAAGGCTTTGAAAGACAGCGTCAACGACTGATCCGTCGGACGTGCGTTTGTGAAGGGTCGCCGGTTCGGCGACCCTTTTTTTGTTCCGGCTCAGGCCGTGGCAGCAGCCAGCGCCGCATCCATCAGCGCTCTGATCTTGTCCGAATTCGTGCTGGCGACGATCCGGCCAAGTTCCTGATCCCCTTTCAGTGCCACCAGGGTCGACCGGCGCGGGATGTTCAGCTTCTTGACCAGTTGCGATCCGGCGTGCTGATCCCAGTCGACCTTGATGAACGAGATATTGGCTTCATATGCGGGGTTCTCGGCCATCAACTTGCGGATCTTCGTGCCCTGCGCCCGGCAGGTTGAGCACCAGTCAGTATAGAATTCGACGAAGACAGTCTTGCCGGCGGCCAACTCGCTTTCGACAAGACCCTTTTTGTAGGTCTTGCCATTCGCGGCAAGCGCCGGGCCAGCGGCCAGAAGCGCTGCCGAAGACAGGATAAAAGTACGGCGGTCCATATCAGTTCCTTTCAGATCGAGACGGAAAGTTCGGTGAACCACGCTGGCAGGGTCTCCAGCGCCCAGAACTCCAGGTAGTGGTGAAATTTCAGAAGGATGGCGATGCCAACGGCGACGAAGACAACGCCCATGATCGGGCGGGCGGACCCCGCCAAACGGCGCATCAGCGCTTGGCGCTTTCGAATGACGGATTGCGCGCCATAGCCAAGCCCGACCACGATGGTCGAGACACCAAGCGCGAAAGTGATCATGATCAGTGTCGCATGGATCAGGCTCTCGCCCTGACTGGCCAGCGAGATGGCGCCGCCCAGCGTCGGGCCGATGCACGGGCTCCAGACGGCACCCAGAAGGATACCGCCAACGAACTGCCCGGTCAGGCCGTTGGTGTCCGTGTTGTCGATCTGTGCATCGGCCCGGGCCGACATGCCCGCCGTGGCCGTGGCAAAGCTTGCCGAGAACCGCGGTACCAGTAGCACGAGACCGAAGAGGATCATCAGAACGGCACCCGCATTGGAAAGCGTCTGGTCGGTGATCCCCAGCGAACGCCCGGCAATCGAGACCAGCAGCCCGAGCGCCACGAAGGACACGCTCAGGCCAGCGGCCACGGCCAGCGGTCCCATGCGACCCGCCTGCAATGCCGTTGCCAGCACGATTGGCAGGATCGGCAGGACGCACGGGTTGATCAACGTCAGAAGACCTGCAGCATATCCGAGAATATATTCCACGACGCGAATATGGAGCGTGTGCAGATCGCTGTCATCTCACAAGCCTGTCAGAGGAAAAGATCAAGTGTTTCAGCTGGTTCTCTCGGCCTTAGAGAGTTGAACCGCCAGAATGCCAAGGGTTGTGACCAGAACGCCTACCGCGTCGAGTGGCCCGACACGCTCGCCCAGCAACAGCGCCGCAATGGCCACACCGAAGACGGGGTTCAGGAAGTGGAACGTCGCAGCGCGCGTCGCACCGATCCGGCGCACAAGCCAGAACCAGATCAGGGTGGCCACAAGGCCGGGCAGCAAAACGGTATAGGCGAACGCCCCCAGCACAAGGGGGGTCAGGTTCGCTTCCCATGTTTCGAAAAGCAGTGCCGGGACGGTCAGTGCGGCGCACCCGATCAGCATTTGCCAAGCAACAACCGAGACAAGGTTGCCACCCGCCGAGGCACCCCGCACCGCGAGCGTCGCAAAGGTCAGCGCCATGGCCGCCAGCGTGCACAGCGCGACGCCGCCCAGGTCGAGCCCCTGCGTGATCCGGGTGCCCATGATCAGCAGCACGCCCGCAATGCCGGCCGCCAGTCCAACCATTCCAAGCGGGCGCACGTTCTCGCCCGAGATCAGCCAGCCGGCGAGGGCCACCAATAGCGGCAGAGACGAAGCGATGATGGCGGCCACCGATGCCTCGACCGTTTGCATGGCGACGAAGTTGAGGCCCAGATACAGCGCGTTCTGGCAAATGCCGAAGAGGATCGTCAGCCGCCACTGCTGCGGGGTCAGCCGCAGCGACTGCCCAAGCGCGCGGGCAAGCGCCAAGGCGATGAGGCCCGCGATCAGGAACCGCAGCGCCGAGACCGTCAAAGGCGGGGCATTGGTCACAAGGATCCGCGCCGACGTGAAGGCCGAGGACCAGATCAGGGCAAAGGTCAGCCCGGCGATCAGCGCGCGGATGTCCATGGGGTGCAATACTCCAATGTGGTTTTGGAGGTCTCGCCTCCACACCCGGCCAAAACGCTTGCCGGGACACTTTTGCCAAGAAGAAAAACAATTCGGCCGAAATTGAAAGCGCAAACTGGTTTGCCTTGCACGAAGCGACTAGCGTTCGGCACATGAGCGTTCGCATGATCATTGTCAGCGCGCCGGACCAATCGATTCCGGCGCTTCGTCGCAAGGCAGAAGAGCTTGGCGCCTCGGGCATCCGGACCTATGCCGAAACGCAGCGCGAGGGTCGTACCTCGCTTCAGATGCTGGCCGGTTCGGAAACGCGGCAGGCGCTTGTGGATTCCGTGCAGGCCGCGCTTTCGGCGCAAAGCGACTGGCGCCTGACAATCCTGCCGGTCGAAACGACGGTGCCCTTGCCGCGTGACGAGGCCGAAGCGGAAAAGAAGCGCAAGAAGGCATCGGAAAACAAGATCGGCGGCATGACCCGGGAAGAGGTCTGGAACACCGTGTGGGGGCAGGCGAAGCTGGACCAGACCTATGTCGTGTTTGTCCTGCTTTCGACGATTGTTGCAGCCCTTGGCATGTTGACGGACAGCGTTGCCGTTGTCGTCGGGGCGATGGTGATTGCGCCCTTGCTGGGACCGAACCTGGCCTTCTCGGGCGGGGTCGCCCTTGGGGATGAAAAGTTGATCGGCCGGTCTCTCATCACCAATGTTGTTGGTCTTGTCGTGGCGCTGCTGTTGAGCATCGTCATCGGGTACGGCTGGACCGGCGCATTGTCGTCTGACGAATTGTTGTCACGGTCGGAAATTGGCTTTGATGGCATGGCGATTGCATTGGCCTCGGGCGCGGCCGCGGCCTTGTCGCTGGTCACCGGTGTGTCCTCGGCGCTGGTCGGCGTGATGGTGGCCGTTGCCCTGCTGCCGCCAACCAGTGCCATAGGCATCTTTCTGGGCGCAGGTCAGTGGGCGCTGGCCAGCGGGGCAGCGATGCTGCTGGCCGTGAACATCGTGTCGGTCAACCTTGCCGCGCACACGATCCTTTTCTGGAGGGGTATTCGCCCCCGGACATTCTTCGAAGACAAGAAAGCCGCTCGGGGTCGCATGGCCAGCGGACTCGTCTGGGTCGTGCTTCTTTTGGTTCTTGGCGGGCTGATGTGGAGCCAGGTGCACAGATAGTCAGTATCTCTGGGCGATCGCTTTCAGCGGCAGACCTGCGACGGCTTCGAGTTGCGACAGCTCCTCTGGCGCCAAAAGTCCTTCCCGTTCCGTGCGTGCCCCGATGAACCAGCGGGCAAACCCCTGAGGCGCATCATAGAGCAGATCGTTCACGGTCAGGGTGGCCCCGCAGCAGGGCATCTGGTGTTTGTGCAGGTGAAAGCCCTCGGCCCCGTGCCAGTCTTCTTGCATCCACATGTGCCATTGATCCTCGGCCACGTCTTGTTGGCAGGTCGGGCAAGTGATGCTTTGGGCGTTCAAACCAGCATCGATGAACTGGAGCTTTCCATAGTCCTTCACCCGCGCTTGGGTCGTGCCGGCGATGTTTGCCAAAGCGCCCCGCACCGCGTCAGACGTTTCCGGCAAAGGCGCCTTCGGATCGACCGGAATGACGACAAGGAAACGGTCCGCCATCACCCGATTGGCCCGCGCTGGCCCCCCGTCTGCCCACGATCCAGCAGCAGGTGGTCCAGCACCACGGCAGCGGCCATGGCTTCGGCCACCGGAACCGCGCGAATGCCGACGCAAGGGTCATGGCGACCCTTGGTGATGATCTCGGTGTCTTCACCGGATTTCGTGATGGTCTTGCGCGATGTCAGGATCGACGAGGTTGGCTTCACCGCGAAGCGCACAACGATGTCCTGCCCGGTGGAGATGCCGCCAAGAATACCCCCCGAATGGTTCGAGCTGTAAACCGGCCCGTCAGGGCCCATCGATATCTCGTCAGCGTTGGCTTCACCGGTCAGTCGGGCGGCGGCCATGCCTTCGCCAATCTCGACGCCTTTGACGGCGTTGATGCTCATCATCGCGGCGGCCAGATCGGTGTCGAGCTTGCCGTAAACCGGTGCACCAAGGCCCGGTGGGCAGCCGCGCACGGTCACTTCGATTAGGGCGCCGACTGACGATCCCGACTTCCGCAGACCGTCAAGATAACCGGCCCAGTCTGCCGCAGCTTCGGCGTCGGGCGTCCAGAAGGGGTTCCGTTCGATCTCGTCCCAGTCGAAGCGACTGCGGTCGATGCTCTTCTCGCCCATGCCGACCATGTAGCCAATGACTTGAAGCCCCGGAGCCAATTCGGCCAACGCCGCGCGGGCGACACCTCCGGCGGCCACGCGGGCGGCGGTTTCGCGCGCCGAGGACCGTCCGCCGCCGCGATAGTCTCGAATCCCGTACTTCTGCCAATAGGTGATGTCGGCGTGGCCGGGGCGGAACTTCTCGGCGATGTCGCCATAGTCCTTGGACCGCTGGTCCGTGTTCCGGATCATCAACTGGATCGGCGTGCCGGTGGACCGTCCTTCAAAAACGCCTGACAGGATTTCAACCTCGTCCGCCTCGCGGCGCTGCGTCGTGTATTTGTTCTGGCCGGGTTTGCGTTTGTCGAGCCAGACTTGTAGGTCTTCCGCGACAACGGGAATGCCCGGCGGGCAACCGTCAATGGTCGCGCCAAGGGCCGGGCCGTGACTTTCGCCCCACGTGGTGACGCGAAAAAGATGTCCGTAGGTATTCAAACTCATGCGCCCGACTTAACGGGTCCGCAAGGGGAGGGGAAGCTTTACCCGCGTGTTATGCGCGACGTTTGCTGGACGTATCGTCCTTGTCTTCGTCGAGATAATGATTTGCGATCGGCCCGATCGTCGCCAGCGGCAAGGCTTCGACATTCTCGGCGTCGGGTTCGTCGCGGTGCAGTTCGGCGACTTCGATAGAGCCGCCCAAAGCCACTTCGGGGCACGTAGCCGCCAGCGACAAGGCGTGCTCTTTCGATCGGGCGCGCACGATCATGTAGGCTGTCGACGGGTATTCGCGGCCCAAAAACGTTTCATCGTCTTGTGAAACCGTCCAGGCTGACCCCAAAAGGCCGCCGGCATCCCGGATTGAGGATCTGTTGGCATCGACCCAATTCTGCCATTTCTCGTTACGTGCAGCTGCCGCGTCGTCGGTTTCATCAATTGGGGATCTGAAAAAAATAAACAAAAAGTCCGACATCGTGCTGTTCCCATTCTGCAGTTCAGCCAAAGGCTGCGGTATCTTCAGTTTAAGTGCACGGCCCCGGGAAACTTTGATCTATGTCAAATTTACGGTGCGCAGGTAAACTTCAGTAATCAGCCTTAGGTAGAGAACTCATAGCACGTGTAACCCTGCAAGAAAAGCAAGGCTGTCAAGTCTGTGTGACATATTTTCTGCGGGGCAGCATCTGCAACAACCGGTTTCGCGTGCAACGCAACGCCCAAACCGGCTTTTTCGATCATCCCCAAATCATTCGCACCATCGCCAACGGCAATCGCATCCAGAGGATTCGGTGACAGTTCCAGCAACGAATCGACCTTGGCGTCGCGTCCCAAGATCGGCCGGGCGACGTCTCCCGTCAGGTGGCCGTCGGCTTCGATCAGTTGGTTGGCACGGGTCTCGTCGAACCCCAGAGCAGCGCCGACCTTGGTTGTGAATTGAAGAAAACCGCCTGAAACCAGCGCAGTATATGCGCCATGGGCTTTCATGGTTTTGATCAGGGTCTCGCCGCCGGGCGCATAGGTAATTCGCGTGGCCAGCACTTGGTCAATCACGTCGACTGGCAAACCCTTCAGCAAACCGACGCGCTCGATGATCGCCTCTTCGAAATCAAGTTCGCCGTTCATGGCGCGCGCGGTTATGTCGGCGACACGGTCGCCAACACCGGCTTCCGCCGCCAGTTCGTCGATGCATTCCTGCTGGATCATGGTGCTGTCCATGTCGGCGATCAGCAGCGACTTTCGACGGTTCCCGTCCGGCAAAAGGTTCAGATCGACCGGTTGGTCCGCAAGGTTCTTGCGGACATCTTCCAGATGGCTTGGCGCAACTGCGACGGGAAACTCGGCTGCTTCATCAGGCGAGAGCCAGACCGCGTCGCCGGTGGCGCCAAATGCGGCTTGAAGCGACGACACCAGAGCGGGGTCGAGCGCGCCGGGCGGTGAGATGAGCGAAATGATCGGCATGGCACCCTGTAGAATTTTAGATACGTCGAGCCTCTAGCGACAAATTGTGACTTGCGAAAGCACCGTCGCCCGAATATCCGCATCCGTGGGACACCCTTCCCCAACGAAGGGCGCATATCTGGAAGGATATTCAGAAATGGATACCACTGCACCGGCAACGCGGCCGGCTAATCCGCGTTTTTCGTCTGGCCCTTGTGCCAAACCTCCTGTCTTCACACTGGAAAGTCTGTCCGACGCTGCCCTGGGGCGCTCGCACCGTGCTGCGGTTGGCAAGACCAAGCTGAAGGATGCGATCGAGCGCACGCGTTCGATTCTGGGCATTCCCGCCGACTACCTGATCGGAATCGTTCCGGCATCGGACACTGGCGCCGTCGAAATGGCGATGTGGAACCTGCTGGGCGCGCGCCCGGTCGAGATGCTGGCTTGGGAAAGCTTTGGCGCGGGTTGGGTAACCGACTGCGTGAAGCAGTTGAAACTGGACGCAAAAGTCACCACCGCCGAGTATGGCGAGATCGTCGATCTGGCGGCTGTCGACTGGAACTCGGATGTCGTCTTTACATGGAACGGCACGACGTCTGGCGTGCGCGTGCCGGACAGTTTCGAGATCCCCGTCGACCGCGAAGGGCTGACGATCTGTGACGCAACAAGCGCGGCGTTTGCACAGGATCTGCCGTGGGACCGGCTCGATGTCGTGACCTATTCCTGGCAGAAAGTGCTGGGCGGTGAGGCGGCGCATGGGATGTTGATCCTGAGCCCGCGTGCGGTGGAACGTCTTGAAACGTATACACCTTCCTGGCCCTTGCCGAAGATTTTCCGGCTGACCAAGGGCGGCAAGATCATCGCGGGCGTCTTCGATGGGGCCACGATCAACACGCCTTCGATGCTGTGCGTCGAGGACTATCTGAAAGCGCTTGACTGGGCCGAAAGCGTTGGTGGCCTGAGCGGCCTCATGGCGCGGGCCGATGCCAATGCCAAGGTGCTTTGGGATTTCTGTGCCGAGCGTGACTGGATCGCCAATCTGGCTGAGAATCCAGAGACTTGGTCGAACACCAGCGTCTGTCTCAAGTTCACCGATCCGCGTATCACTGATGGCGCGAGCTTCGCCAAGGCCGTGGCCAAGCGGCTGGAAGCCGAAGGTGTTGCGCTGGATGTCGGAGCCTATCGCGATGCGCCTCCGGGTCTGCGGATTTGGTGTGGTGCCACGGTCGAGACCTCGGATCTCGAGGTGCTGACACCGTGGCTCGACTGGGCTTTCAACGCAGAAATCGCGGCGCTTTCCGCAGCCGCCTGACCCCCATTTTCGCGCATCGGCCCCGTGTCGGTATCACGTCGGTATTGCGTCGGTGCGCCTGAACGCTGGAATTATGACATGACCAAGCAACCCAAAGTTCTCGTCTCGGACAAACTGTCTGAAACCGCCGTACAAATCTTCCGTGATCGCGGCATCGACGTCACCTTCGAGCCGGGCCTAGGCAAGGACAAGGACCGTCTTCTGGAAGTCATCGGGGAATATGACGGCCTTGCCATCCGCTCGGCCACCAAGGTCACCGAGAAGATCCTTGCCGCCGCCGACAACCTGAAGGTCATTGGCCGCGCCGGGATCGGGACGGACAATATCGACAAGGTGGCGGCCTCGAAGAAAGGTGTGATCGTGATGAACACGCCCTTCGGCAACATGATCACCACCGCCGAACATGCCATCGCGATGATGTTCGCCGTGGCACGGCAAATTCCCGAAGCCAGTGAATCGACCCATGCCGGCAAGTGGGAGAAGTCGAAGTTCATGGGGACAGAGCTGACCAACAAGACGCTGGGCGTGATCGGTATCGGCAATATCGGCGGCATCGTCGCCAACCGGGCCTTGGGTTTGCAGATGAAGGTCATCGCCTATGACCCGACGCTGAGCGATGAGAAGATCTCGGAAAAAGGGGCCGAGAAGGTCGAACTGGACGAGCTTCTGGCGCGGTCCGACTTCATCACGCTGCACACGCCACTGCTGGACGGCACGCGGAACATCCTGAGCCGCGAGAACCTGGCGAAAACCAAGAAGGGCGTTCGCATCGTCAACTGCGCGCGGGGCGGACTGGTCGACGAAGAGGCTTTGGCCGAGCTTCTGAAATCGGGTCACGTGGCAGGCGCCGCGTTCGACGTCTTTGCCGAGGAACCGGCGACCGAGAACCCGCTTTTCAATCTGCCGAACGTTGTCGTGACGCCGCATCTTGGTGCGGCCACGACCGAGGCGCAGGAAAACGTGGCCCTTCAAGTGGCCGAGCAGATGTCCGACTATCTGCTGACGGGCGCCGTCAGCAACGCGCTGAACATGCCATCGGTCACCGCCGAGGAAGCCAAGATCATGGGGCCGTGGGTCAAGCTGGCCGGTCATCTTGGGTCGTTCGTGGGGCAACTGACGGAAGAGCCCATTCGGGCGATCAACATCCTGTACAACGGCGAGGTCGCGGCGATGAACACGGCTGCGCTGAATGCGGCGGCGGTCGCCGGGATCATGCAGGCCAACAACCCGGACGTGAACATGGTCTCGGCCCCGGTTCTGGCCAAGGATCGCGGTGTGAAGATCAGCACCACGACGCAGGAAAAGTCGGGTGTGTTCGACGCCTATATCAAGCTGACGGTCGTCACCGATCAGCGCGAGCGGTCGATTGCGGGCACGGTCTTCAGCGATGGCAAGCCGCGCTTCATCCAGATCAAGGGCATCAACATCGATGCCGAGATCGGGGCGCATATGGTCTATACCACCAACGAGGACGTGCCCGGCATCATCGGTGCGCTGGGTCAGACGATGGGGTCGAACGGCGTCAACATCGCGAACTTTACCCTTGGCCGGTCCGAGAAGAACGGCGATGCGATCGCGCTTCTCTATGTCGACGAGCCGGTGCCGGCGAAGGCTGTCGAAGACCTGAAAGCGACCGGGCTGTTCAGCCAGGTGCGCCCGATGATGTTCGACGTGGCCTGAGAGCCTGACCTAGAATGTGGATGGTCTCATCGGATATGGTATTTCCCTACTGAATTTGACCACAGACAGGGAGGGCCACATGGCTTGGAACGAGACCACCCGCGCGAAGTATAAGCGTAGTTCGGACCGATATGAAAGCGATTTGAGCGACGAAGAATGGCGGGTGATTAAGC
>JAJDUZ010000002.1 GCA_022826385.1 Silicimonas sp. | reverse complement strand
GGTCAGGTTCGAGAGATCCATTGCGGCCTCTGATTCGATTTCGGTCAGAAAACGTCATAGACGGTTGACAGAAGAATGTCCAGCCGGTTCAGAAAACCCAATGTAGAAACAGACGATCATGCACAGAAAAAATTCGCCGTGGAATTTGGCCGGGCCTATCTCGAAACCTTGGGTGCGCGATTGCAGATAGGACGGGATGCCCACGTCGATGCTTAAGTTTCTTGAGAAACCGAACTTTGTTCTCTTGGCATGCCAGCCAAAGACGGCCTCGACGTTTCTGACCAATGCGCTGGGAAGTCTGCCAGACAGCCGGACAGTCAGACTGATGCCGGGATATGACCGACGTGAGCAGGAACTCTGTGAAACGCGACTGCGCAAGTACCGGTTCCGGATGATCCGCAATTACGTTTCGCAAGCGCATGTGCGAAACAGCGCGCCGACGCAGACGTTGATCGACAGATACGGCATAAAGACCGTGGTTCTGACGCGCGATCTGTCGGACGCCGTCGCAAGTATTCGCGACCACATTCGCCGCGAAAGCGTTGTCTGGCCGATGGCGTGGTTCGATGACAGACACACTGCCATGGACGATGAAGCGCTTGCGACGGCAATCGCAAGGCTGATGCTGCCCTGGTATCTCAACTTCTACTTTAGCTGGAAAGATGTGCCGGGCGTTCTGCGCGTTGGCTATGACGACATTGCCTTGGAACCCGTTCCGACGATCCAGCGTATTGCCCTGCATTGCGGCATCGACGCGACACGCGCACAGATCGAGGCGTCGATTGGCACGGCACGCTCGGCCGGTTCTCGCTTCAACAAAGGCAAGACCGGGCGTGGTGACGAACTGCCGGAAAGCACCAAGCGCGTGATCCGCGATATCCTAGACACGTATCCCGGCAGTCGGGACGATCCGTACTTCCAGCGCACGTTCGCGACCTAGCTTTCTGCATTTGTGAAGCCGCCGATTAAAGCGTTTGAAGAAACGATCCATTTCCACAGGCGCACTTTCTCCTGCGATCACAAGCCTTTAATCTTCCCCTTGGTAAGTGAAGGTGATCAGTATGCCCAAAAGGGGTGAGACCGCCGCACGCATTCTTGCTGCGGCCCGCGAAATTGTCCGAGCGACCGGACCGGATTCCCTGACATTCGATGCAGTTGCCGCCGAGGTCGGCGTGTCCAAGCAGGCTGTGCTTTACTGGTACCCGAACAAGGCCCGGCTGATCGAAGCACTGGTGCGTCCGGCGCTGGAGGCTGAAAGCACCGCCGGGAAAGGCGCCATCTCGAAGAACGCGACCAGCGCCGAGGCCATCCGAGCCTTTATTGGCGCGTTGGCCACTTTCCATACGTCGGACCTGGACCGCTTTCGTCTGATGTACGTGACCCCGCAAATCGGCCAGAGGCCGGGGCGCAATGGTCAGATGCTGACAACGCTGGGGCGCATTCACCCCGCCACGACCGAGATGTACGACACGCTGGCAGACCGCCTTGTCGACAGTGGCCGTTATGCGCGGCTGGTCGATGCGCGTCGCGCCGCGGCGGCGATGCATACTGCGCTGCTGGGCTTGATCCTGCGCATGGCGATGGCCGATGCCCTGAACGCGCCGCTCCGCACCCGCGACGACGCTCTGGTCGAGGCACTGGTCGGTGTCATGGCGCCCGAGGCGGCCTGAACCTTGCGACCAAGGACCCTGTAGGGCATCCTGTGGTTATGATCTTGAACCGTCGCGATCTCTCGAAACTTGCATTTGGCGGCCTCGTTGCGGCGACGGCTGGTCCTGCGCAGGCATTTTTCCATCGCCGCAACACGCCCGAGGACATAGCCGAACGTTTGGTCAATGACTTGAATGCTGCCGCCCCCACAGGGTGCGGTGCAGTATTCTCGGTTCCGCGGGTTCAGACAGAGGACGCACCCTTCTGGTCTCTAGAAGTTACCGTACAACTAGACTGGCCACCGGGCGTGCGGCGTCGTCCAGCCATTGGTGTCGGCGCAAGCGCCCAAGAAGCCTATGCAGTCTTGTTTGCGGACGCGCAGGCCAGGTTCAGTGACATCTTGGCTCTGGATGACCGTGCTTGGTGCCTTGGGTAAGCGGCGGCGCCGGAGCGTCGCGGGCATGAGAACTTCAAAATGACAAAACGGTAAGTTCTGGCGCCGGTGTGACGCACGGCACAGGCGCACCCGAATTTCTGCGCGAACCTGTACCTATCCATATTACAGGAGACGCCTCATGGCTTACGCACAATGGGTTTCTATCAAGATCATTCCGAAACACACCGAGTTGACCGTCAGACACGTGAAACTCGACTGGGGCAAATTCCATGCCCAGAACGACAAAGGCAAAGAGATCGACCGGTCGAAGATCGAAGGCAAGAAGGCCACCCCGGACAATCCGTTGGTGATTTCTTCCTGCGGGCGATCCAATGCCTCGTCGGGTACGACCGGCTCGTTCCAGCTTTGGGATGGAAGCACACATGTTGCCACCTATGCCTGGGATTGCCCGTGGGGGTCGAAACGCAACACGTCCACTCTGACCGCTGGAACGAACGAGCGCTATACGATCCAGCAACGTGGCGCCAATCTTGACAGCGGAGCGCTCGGAAACGTGCGGATCGATTGCGTCTACAGTCTTGTCGCGGCCGAGACCTGATCGATCAGTCCCGTCGGGGGCTATTCCAGCCCTCGACAACGCCTTGTCACTGCTCCATATCCCGGTGCATGACCGACCTGAAACACATCCGCAATTTCTCCATCGTCGCCCATATCGACCACGGGAAATCCACGCTGGCCGACCGGCTTATCCAGCTCACCGGCACCGTGGCTGCGCGCGATATGCAGGAACAGCTGCTCGACAGCATGGATATCGAGCGCGAGCGCGGCATCACCATCAAGGCCAACACCGTCCGCATCGAGTACCCCGCACAGGACGGCGAGACCTATATCCTGAACCTGATCGACACGCCGGGCCATGTCGACTTCGCGTACGAGGTCAGCCGTTCGATGCAGGCCGTCGAAGGTTCACTTCTGGTCGTGGACGCATCGCAGGGCGTCGAAGCCCAGACGCTGGCCAATGTCTATCAGGCGATCGAGGCCGACCACGAGATCGTGCCGGTTCTGAACAAGATCGACCTGCCCGCGGCAGATGTCGACCGCGTGTCCGAGCAGATCGAAGACGTCATCGGCATCGACGCCACCGACGCGGTGCAGATCAGCGCCAAGACCGGCATCGGCATCCCGGATGTGCTGGAAGCCATCGTGCAGCGGCTGCCGCATCCCGAAGGCAACCGGGACGCGCCGCTGAAAGCGATGCTGGTCGACAGCTGGTATGACCCCTATCTGGGCGTCGTCGTCATGATCCGCGTGATCGACGGCACCATCAAGAAGGGCGACCAGATCGCCATGATGCAGACCGGGGCCAAATACCGGATCGACAAGCTTGCCGTCCTCCGGCCCGAGATGAAGGACATCCCCGAACTGGGTCCGGGCGAGATCGGCGTGCTGACCGCCAGCATCAAGCAGGTGCGCGACACCAAGGTGGGCGACACCATCACGCACGAGAAGAAACCGACCGACCAGCCGCTGCCGGGCTTCAAACCCAGTGTGCCGGTCGTGTTCTGCGGCCTCTTCCCCGTCGACACGAACGACTTCGAAGACCTCCGCGACGCGATCGAGAAACTGGCGCTGAACGACGCCTCGTTCACCTCGGAAATGGAAACCAGCGCCGCCCTCGGCTTTGGCTTCCGCTGCGGCTTCCTGGGCCTTCTGCATTTGGAAGTGATCCGGGACCGGATCGAGCGGGAATACGACATCGACCTGATCACCACCGCGCCCTCGGTGATCTACAACATCTACATGAAAGACGGCTCGATGGTGGAGTTGCACAACCCCGCCGACATGCCCGACCTGACCCATGTCGACCATCTGGAAGAACCGCGCATTAAGGCGACCATCCTTGTACCGGACGAATATCTGGGCGACGTGCTGAAGCTGTGCCAGGATCGCCGGGGCATTCAGGAAGACCTGACCTATGCCGGTACCCGCGCGATGGCGGTCTATGACCTGCCCCTGAACGAGGTGGTCTTCGACTTCTATGACCGCCTGAAATCGGTGACCAAGGGCTATGCCAGCTTCGACTATCAGATGACCGGGTATCGCACCGACAATCTGGTCAAGATGCAGATCCTCGTGAACGACGAACCGGTCGACGCGCTTTCCATGATGGTCCACCGCGACCGGGCCGAGCAGCGCGGCCGGGCGATGTGCGAAAAGCTGAAAGAGCTGATCCCCCGCCACATGTTCAAGATCCCCATCCAGGCCGCAATCGGCGGCAAGGTCATCGCCCGCGAAACGCTGTCAGCCTTGCGCAAGGACGTGACCGCCAAATGCTATGGCGGCGACGCCACGCGGAAGAAGAAGCTGTTGGAGAAGCAGAAGGCGGGCAAGAAGAAGATGCGCCAATTCGGGCGTGTGGAGATCCCGCAGGAAGCCTTCATAAACGCCCTGAAAATGGACAGCTAAGGCTGTCCGTTTTCATCTTGGATGAGCGAAAACGCATGACGAAATGACTTGCGCGCCTGCACCGCAACGCTTTCATCGAAAGCCCTGCGCTGAGCCAACCACACCTTCACGCCCCGCCCCTAACCGCCACAACATTGCCCCGCCTGCCCGCGCGCCCGGACGCCACACGCCCCAAAATCCCCAAAACCACGCCATAATTCTTGGTTAACGTATCCTCATGATGCGCATTCTTGCGATAGGGTGCCTGTTGTTTCTGTTGGGCTATGCGCTCAACGACAATGGCATGCCCCAGACCGGGGTGTCCGGGCCCGCCGTGGGCTCGGTTCAGGGCTATGCGGGCGCGGCGAAGCGGGCGATTGGCGGTCTGACGGGCGACTGATCCCGCGCGTCGGCACCGACACCGGCACCGACGTTCCACCGACGTTTTACTTATGTTTTACAGATGGCGCCTCAGAACAGGTCCGAACCGCGGTCTTCCGCGATCGTATCTGCCGCCACGGCCCCTGCTGCCCCAACGGCCACCGGCACGCATCCGGACGTTGCCACGACGCTGGTCAGCAGCGCAAAAGCCAAGATCAGTCGCATTTCGCTCTCCTCGTTTGCCCCTCTATGCCATGTCGGCGAGTCGCGGGGAAGAGGGTGATTCTGCCCCGAATGGCTCTGAAATCGCCTTAGCAGGTGCAGAAAACGCGGAAAATTGGCGAGATCTCGGGCACGTCATCCACAGCCCTGTCATGTTTTTGTGACGTCAGAGTAAATTGACTTATCCCCAGAAATTTCCCCAGCAAATCCAAACTCTTATCCCCATCTAATTTTCATGCTGCAGTGCTATTTTCTTGGCAGCCGGGGCAAGACACGCAATTCTCTTCTTACCGGCCAAGAGCGCAAGCGACGGGGCGGAGCAAAGGACCCCTCGGGTGCGGAGCGGAACGGAACAGAACATGTGTCTGGATCGGGTCGTGAAGGATCGCGGGGCAGGGCCGGAGAGCGCGGAGGTTCCTTCGGGGAGCGAAGCGGTAAGGTCTTGAAACGCGGGAACTTTGTGGCGGGACGGGCAACCGGAGCGTCAGCGGAAGGCGGCAACGCCGGAAGCATGCTGGGCCAAGCCCTCTGGGGGGAAGCTCAGGAAGGCGTCAGTGTTGTGAGGGATCACTCCCAAGCACCTGGCGCCTTTTGCATGTCAGGCGTCCAGAAACGCCCGCACCGCCGCCTCGAACTCGCGCGGCTTCTCGGCGTGCAGCCAATGCCCCGCCCCCGGAATCTTCGCAAACCGCGCATTCGGGAACAGCGCCTTGATCCCGTCGCGATGCTCCCGCTGCACGTAATCGCTTTCGGCCCCGCTGAGAAACAGCGTCGGCGCGTCGAAGCTGCCGGCAACATCTGGAAAAGACATGATTTTCGGCATTTCTGCCTCCAGCGCATCAAGGTTCAGCCGCCAGCGCTGTGCCTTGACGTCCAGCGATTGCAAAAGAAAGGCACGCACCGAGGGGTCTTCCACAAAGGCCGCCAATTGGGCGTCGGCATCGCGGCGGCTTTCGACGCGGGAAAGGTCGACCTGACGCATCGCGGCAATCATATGGGACTGCGTGTGGGTATAGGTGACAGGCGCAATATCGGCGACCACCAGACGCCGCACCCGTTCCGGGCGCGTCAGGGCCAGCACCATCGCGGCCTTGCCGCCCATGGAATGCCCGATCACATCGCTTGTCGCGTCAATCGCATCCGCCAGATCAGCAGCCATATCCGGATAGTCATGGGCGTCATACCACGGGCTGTCGCCGTGGTTGCGCATGTCGACCGCCGTCACCGCGCGGGTGTCCGACAAGCGCTTGGCAATGGCCCCCCAGTTCCGGGCCGATCCATAAAGCCCATGGGCAATCAGCAGGGGCGTTCGGTCGGTCTGCGCGCCGTGAAAAAGCTTGTGCAACATGGGCTTTTCATACGGGCTTCGTCACGGTATCGCCAGTGCCATGGATGTGAGTGGGATCGCAAACGATTTGGCCGAGGTTATGGCACGCCAGCTGCGGCTGCGCAGCGGAACCTTGGCCGCCGTGACCGCCCGCGCAGGGCGTCGGTTGCCCCGCCATTTGCGGGCCGAGGCAGAGACGATCATCGAGGCCGAGGCGAACGCGGCGCATCCTAAGTTTGCGCATCGTGTCGATGCCCGGGCGGTGAAGAAAGCCGATCGAGTCTTGCGCGACTTCCTTGCCAAGCAGGACCCCAAGGCCGAGAGGATCGCGGCGGTCCTGGACCGGCTCGCCGTGATCGTTTTCATCCCGTTCGTGATCGTGCTTGTCGCGTTCCTAGTCGCGCTGCGACAGGGCTATTTCGACTGACGCTCAGAGCCCGTTATAGATCGGGAAGCGCTGGCAAAGTTCGATCACTTCGGCTTTCACAGCCGCTTCGACCTCGGCATTGCCCTCTTCACCGTTCGCGGCAAGCCCGTCCGTCACCCGCGTGATCCAGCGGGCAATCTGGCGGAACTCGTCTTCACCGAACCCGCGCGTGGTGCCGGCAGGTGTGCCAAGACGCACGCCGCTGGTGATCATCGGCTTCTCGGTGTCGAACGGGATACCGTTCTTGTTCACAGTGATGTGGGCACGGCCCAGTGCCTTCTCGGTCGCGTTGCCCTTCACCCCTTTGGGGCGCAGGTCGACCAGCATGACATGGCTGTCGGTGCCGCCGGTCACAATGTCCAAGCCGCCCTGCTGCAACTCGTCGGCCAGCGCCTTGGCATTGGCGATGACCTGCGCCTGATAGTCCTTGAACTCGGGGCGCAGCGCCTCGCCAAAGGCCACCGCCTTGGCCGCAATCACGTGCATCAACGGGCCGCCCTGAATACCGGGGAAGATGGCCGAGTTGACCTTCTTCGCAATCGCCTCGTCATTGGTGAGGATCAACCCACCGCGCGGACCGCGCAGCGTCTTGTGCGTCGTCGTCGTGGCAACATGGCTGTGCGGGAACGGCGACGGATAGTGACCCGCCGCAATCAGCCCGGCAAAATGCGCCACGTCCGACAGAAGATAGGCCCCGACCATATCCGCAATCTCGCGCATCCGCTTGAAGTCGATGACGCGCGGAATGGCCGAGCCCCCGGCAATGATCATCTTCGGCTGATGTTCCTTGGCCAGCGCTTCGATCTGGTCATAGTCGATGTCCAGCGTGTCTTCGCGGACGCCGTATTGAACCGCGTTGAACCACTTGCCCGACTGGTTCGGGCGCGCACCATGGGTCAGGTGACCCCCGGCATCCAGGCTCATGCCCAGGATCGTGTCGCCCGGTTGCAGAAGCGCGGTAAAGACACCCTGGTTGGCCTGGCTGCCCGAGTTCGGCTGAACATTGGCAAAGTCGCAGCCGAACAGTTCCTTGGCACGGTCAATCGCCAATTCCTCGGCCACGTCGACATACTGGCAGCCGCCATAATAGCGGCGCCCCGGATATCCTTCGGCGTATTTGTTGGTCATCACCGAGCCTTGCGCTTCCATAACGGCGCGGCTCACGATGTTCTCGGACGCGATCAATTCGATCTCGTCGCGCTGCCGACCAAGCTCTTTGCCAATGGCGCCAAAGACCTCCGGGTCGGTGGCTTCAAGCGTGTCAGTGAAAAAGGCGGCGGTACGCTGCGGTGCGTTCATCGTCTTGCTCCTTCGGAAAGCGGGTCGGTGGCGCTGCTCTTAACCCCATTTCACGGCAACGGAAACCTTGAGTTTCGCCGCAGCCCGCGCAATTCTGTCGCGACCGGCGAGGGAGAAGTCATGCGTCCGTCCAAATCTATCGCGTTCCGCGCGAGCCGTGCGCCGGTCGCACAAGAGGCGCTGGCCGCGCTCGAAGCGCGTTACGGCTCTGCCGAGGCGGTCGCCGCCGATGTGGTCGTGGCCCTGGGCGGTGATGGCTTCATGCTGGAAACGCTGAAGGACGTGCAACCGCTGGGCAAGCCGGTCTATGGCATGAACCGTGGCACTGTCGGCTTCCTGATGAACGAATACAGTGCCGAAGACCTGCCCGCGCGTCTGGCCGACGCGGAAGAGGCCGTGATCAATCCGCTGCGGATGCGGGCGGGCCAAGCGGATGGGCGCGAAGTCGTGGGCCTTGCGATCAACGAGGTCTCGCTGCTGCGACAAGGGCCGCAGGCGGCAAGGTTAAAGATCTCGGTCGACGGCCGGCCCAGACTGGATGAGCTTGTCTGCGATGGCGCCTTGGTTGCCACGCCGGCAGGCTCCACGGCCTATAACTATTCGGCGCATGGTCCTATCCTGCCAATCGGTTCCGAAGTACTGGCCCTCACAGCGGTCGCCCCGTTCCGGCCCCGCCGTTGGCGCGGCGCGCTTCTGCCCAAATCGGCCACGGTTCGCTTCGATGTGCTCGAGCCCCACAAACGCCCGGTCATGGCCGATGCCGACGGCAGCCCAGTGCAGGATGTGCAATGGGTGGAAATTCAGAGCGAACCTGCCGTGGAACACCGCATTCTCTTTGATCCCGGCCACGGGCTGGAAGAGCGTCTGATCCGAGAACAATTCCAGTAGCAGACGGTGTCACCCGGCGACGCGATTCGCGCGGTTGATAAAACGATTGGGCTCCCCCGCGTTTCCATTGGCCCGTAAATATTCTGGGGGTCCGGGGGCAAAGCCCCCGGTCGGGCGACGCCGAAGAGGCGGCGCAATCCCTTACGCTTTGGCGTAACCGATGCCCTGCAATGCCAGTTTGATTTCATCCAGAATTGCCGGATCATCGATCGTGGCCGGCATCTTGTAGTCCTGGCTGTCCGCGATCTTCACCATCGTGCCGCGCAGGATCTTGCCCGACCGCGTCTTCGGCAGCCGGTCGACCACCACAGCGTGCTTGAACGCGGCCACCGGTCCGATCTTCTCGCGGACAAGGGCCACGCATTCGGCGACGATCTCTTCGTCCGGCCGGTTCGTCCCGGCATTGGTGCAGAGGAACCCCAGCGGCAATTGGCCCTTCAACGCATCCGTCGCGCCGATCACGGCGCATTCGGCCACATCACGGTGGCTGGCCAGCACCTCTTCCATTGCGCCGGTCGACAGGCGGTGCCCGGCGACATTGATGACGTCATCGGTACGGGCCATGATGTAGAGATACCCGTCCTCGTCGATCATCCCGGCATCACCGGTCTCATAGTAGCCCGGGAAGGTCGAGAGATAGCTCGATTTGAACCGCTCCTCGGCATTCCAGAGTGTCGGCAGCGTGCCGGGGGGCAGCGGCAGCTTGACGGCAATCGCGCCAAGTTCGCCCTTGGGCAACGGATGGCCCTCGTCGTTCAGTACCTGCACGTCATAGCCCGGCATCGGCACCGAGGGCGAACCGATCTTCACCGGCAGCTTCTCGATGCCAAGGGGATTGGCCGCGATGGCAAAGCCTGTTTCGGTCTGCCACCAGTGATCGATGACCGGAACGCCCAGCTTGTCCTGCGCCCATTCGATCGTGTCGGGGTCGGCGCGCTCGCCCGCAAGGAACAGGGTTTCCAGGCTCGAGAGGTCATATTTACCCAGAAACTCGCCCTTCGGATCCTCACGCTTGATGGCGCGAAACGCCGTCGGCGCAGTGAAGAGCGACTTGACCTTGTGGTCCGCGATCACACGCCAGAACGTCCCGGCATCGGGCGTGCCGACCGGCTTGCCTTCGAAGACGATGCTGGTGTTCCCGGCGATCAGCGGGCCATAGCAGATATAGCTGTGCCCAACGACCCAGCCGACATCGGACGCGGCCCAGAAAACCTCGCCCGGGTCCATGTCATAGATCGATTTCATCGTCCAATGCAGGGCCACCAGATGCCCGGCCGTGGGACGAACGACGCCCTTGGGCTGGCCGGTCGTACCCGACGTGTAAAGGATATAGGCTGGGTGGTCACCTTCGACGGGCACACAGTCTGCCGGTTCGACACCGGCCTGAAAGCCGTGCCAGTCCACGTCCCGGCCGTCGATCAGTTCGGCCACTTGCTGTTCGCGCTGGAAGATCACGCAGAACTCGGGTTTGGCCTCGGCCAGCTCAATCGCCCCGTCCAGCAGCGGTTTGTAGTGCACGACACGTCCGGGCTCGAGCCCGCAGGACGCGGCAATGATGCATTTGGGCGCGCAATCGTCGATCCGCACGGCCAACTCGTTTGCCGCGAAGCCGCCGAAGACGACCGAATGGATCGCACCGATCCGCGCGCAGGCCAGCATGGCTTCCACGGCTTCAGGCACCATCGGCATATAGATGATGACCCGGTCGCCTGTCTCGACGCCCTTGGCCCGCAGCGCACCCGCCAGACGCGAAACGCGGTCTTTCAACGCGGCATAAGTGATCTTGTGGGTCGAGTTGGTGATCGGGCTGTCATGGATCAGCGCCACCTGGTCGCCGCGCCCGGCCTTCACATGGCGGTCAACAGCGTTCCAGCAGGTGTTCACGCGGGCATCGGTGAACCACTCGTAAAGCGGTGCGTTGCTGTCGTTCAGGGCGCGGCTGGGCGGCGTGTCCCAGTCGATCGCGTCCGCGGCTTTCATCCAGAACGCTTCGGGGTCGGACTTCCAGCCCTCGTAAACCTCGCGATAGCTCATGACCCATTCCTCCTTAGTCGTCCGCCCGGTACCGCCCGCCAGCGGTGCCGACAAGTTCTGTTACCGCCCACAGTGTCAACCTGCCGCAACGCTCAGCCGTAATGTGCAACAGGCGTTCCGGCCAGTGCCGAGATGTTCAGAAGCCCCCGTGCGGTGATCGACGGCGTCACGATATGTGCCCGGTTGCCCATGCCCATCAGGATCGGGCCAACCTCAAGCCCGCCTGCTTTCATCTTCAGAATGTTCCGCACGGCCGAGGCCGCATCGGAATTGGCAAAGACCAGAACGTTGGCCGGGCCGTCAAATCGGGCGTTCGGCATGATGCGTTCGCGCACGGTCATGTCCAGCGCGGTGTCGGTATGCATCTCGCCTTCATAGGCAAAGTCGCGCGGTGTGCTGTCGAGAATATCGATGGCGGCCCGCATCCGCTGGCCCGAACTGATGTCGAGATTGCCGAACTGGCTGTGGCTGCAAAGCGCGATCTTCGGCTCGACGCCAAAACGGCGCACGTGGCGCGCGGCCCCGATCACCGTTTCCGAGATCTGTTCCGGCGTGGGTTCCGGATGCACATGGGTGTCGGCCACGAAGAGAGGGCCGTCTTCCAGGATAAGCAGGCTCAAGGCGCCAACAGGGTGCAGACCATCTTGCGCCAGAACTTCGGTCACATAGCGCAGGTGCCACAGGAACTGGCCGAAGATGCCGCAGATCATGCTGTCGGCCTCATCGCGATGCACCATGACGGCGGCAATCGCGGTGGTGTTCGTGCGCATGATGGCACGTGCGAGTTCCGGGGTGACGCCCTTGCGCTCCATCAGCCCGTGATACGCCTCCCAGTATTCGCGATAGCGCGGGTCGTTTTCCGGGTTCACCAACTCGAAGTCGCGTCCCGGTTTGATCGGCAGGCCCAGACGCTCGATCCGGGTTTCCACGACTTCCGGGCGACCGATCAGAATGGCGTTTTCCGTGGTTTCCTCGATCATCGCGGTCGCGGCGCGCAGCACGCGTTCGCTTTCGCCTTCGGCAAAGACGATGCGGCGGCTTTCGTGGCTCGCGGCTTCGAAGACCGGGCGCATGATCAGCGAAGACTTGAAGACGGTGCCGTCCAGTTCCTGCCGATAGGCGTCGAGATCCGCGATCGGGCGGGTGGCCACGCCCGAGGCCATCGCAGCCTCGGCCACCGCGCTGGCCACGATGCTGGTCAGACGCGGGTCGAAGGGTTTCGGGATCAGGTAGTTTGGCCCAAAGGTCAGTTCCTCACCGCGATAGGCGGCGGCGGCTTCGGCGCTGGTGGTGGCGCGGGCCAGCTTGGCGATGGCTTCGACGCAGGCGATCTTCATCTCGTCATTGATGATCGTCGCACCGACATCCAGCGCGCCCCGGAAAATGAACGGGAAACACAGCACGTTGTTCACCTGGTTCGGCACATCCGACCGACCGGTCGCAATGATCGCGTTGGGCGCGACAGTCCGTGCTTCGTCCGGGTCAATCTCGGGGTCGGGGTTGGCAAGGGCAAAGATGATCGGTTGATCCGACATCTTCCGCACCATATCGGCGGTCAGAACACCGGGGCCCGACAGGCCAAGGAACAGGTCGGCGCCGTCAATCACGTCACCCAGCCCGCGCGGCCCGCCGGGTTGGGCAAACTCGGCTTTTTGCGGTGTCATCTCCTCGGTCCGGCCTTCATAGACCAGCCCGCTGAGATCGCAGAGGAACACGTTCTCACGCTTCACGCCCAGCTTAACCAGCATGTTGAGGCAGGCAATCCCTGCCGCCCCACCGCCGGTAGAGACAACCTTGATGTCTTCGAAGGACCGGTTTGAGACGCGCAGCGCGTTCGTTGCAGCCGCCCCCACAACGATCGCCGTGCCGTGCTGGTCGTCATGGAACACGGGGATGTTCATGCGTTCGCGGCAAATCTGTTCGACGATGAAACAGTCCGGCGCCTTGATGTCTTCCAGGTTGATTGCGCCAAAGGTCGGCTCCAGCGCACAGACGATATCGGCCAGCTTTTCCGGCTCGCTCTCGTTCACCTCGATGTCGAAGCAATCGATATTGGCGAATTTCTTGAAGAGGACGGCCTTGCCCTCCATCACCGGCTTCGAGGCAAGCCCGCCGATATTGCCAAGACCCAGAACCGCCGACCCGTTCGAAACCACCGCCACAAGGTTCCCGCGCGAGGTCAGGCGGCTGGCCGACATCGGGTCGTCCTTGATCGCCAGACAGGCGGCGGCGACACCGGGGCTATAGGCGCGGGCCAGATCGCGACCGTTCGCCAGAGGTTTCGTCGCGCGGACTTCGAGCTTACCGGGCTTCGGATACTCGTGATAGTCGAGAGCCGCTTGTTTCAAAGCACTTTCGCGCGCATCGCTGGTCATTCGGTCCGTCCCTCCGAAAAATAGTTTAATATTAAACTACTTTGTTTCCGCCCGCTCGCAACCCCTCTTTGCGGCGGACTTTCCCGTCATTGACCAAAGGCTCGGCAAGATCAAGCCGCTTGTCGCTTGCACTTGGACAACCCACGCGCCAGTTTGCCCCAAAAGGACAGCGCCACCCATGCCCGACGAGACCGACCTTGTGACCGCCGCCCGCGATGTGCGCGCACGGGCCTATGCACCCTATTCGGGCTTCAAGGTGGGGGCGGCCCTGCGTGCCGCGGATGGCAGCGTGCACCAAGGCTGCAATGTCGAGAACGTCGCCTATCCCGAAGGCACCTGCGCCGAGGCCGGAGCGATCGCCGCGATGGTCGCCGCTGGCCAGACCCGGTTTACGCATGTCGCCGTGATCGCGGACAGCCCGGTGCCGGTCACGCCCTGCGGCGGATGCCGGCAGAAGCTCTTCGAGTTCGCCGCGCCCGAGGCCACGATCACCATGGCCACGACATCAGGCGAACAGATCACGATGGCCGTGGCCGAATTGTTGCCCGGGGCCTTCGTCAAATCGCAGATGGACAACGTCTGATGGACGCGGTGACGATCATCGAGAAGGTCCGCGAAGGCCGCGAGCCGACGCAAAGCGAGTTGAACTGGTTTGCAGGCGGCCTTGCGTCGAACAAGGTGACGGACGCGCAGGCAGGTGCCTTTGCCATGGCCGTTCTGCTGAAAGGGCTCAGCGAGGAGGGCCGTGTCGCGCTCACCTTGGCGATGCGCGACAGTGGCGACGTTTTGAACTGGTCTCTGGGCAAGCCGGTCGTCGACAAGCATTCAACAGGTGGTTTGGGCGATTGCGTGTCGCTCCTCTTGGCGCCGATGCTGGCGGCAGCTGGCGTGCCGGTGCCGATGATCTCGGGCCGTGGGCTTGGCCACACGGGCGGCACGCTGGACAAGCTGGAAGCGATCCCCGGCGTGCGCACCGATGTGACCGAGGCGCGGTTCCGCACCATGATGGACGAGATCGGCTGTGCCATCGTGTCTGCCGGGCGCAACATGGCGCCCGCCGACCGGCGGCTCTACGCGGTCCGTGATGTGACGGCCACGGTGCCCAGCATCGACCTGATCACAGCGTCGATCCTGTCCAAGAAACTGGCCGCCGGTCTGGACGCTCTGGTCCTCGACGTGAAATGTGGCTCGGGCGCCTTCATGGAGACCGAGGAGGACGCGCGCGCCTTGGCCAAGTCGCTGGTCTCGACCGCCAGCGGGGCGGGGTGCAAGACGGCGGCCCTGATCACCGACATGAGCCAGCCCTTGGCCCCGGCGGCAGGCAACGCGCTGGAAGTGGTCGAGGTCATGGAGGCGCTGACCGACCCCAAGAACTCGCGTCTTGTCGATATCACGCTGGCGCTCGGGGCCGAGGTGATGGTGCTGGCAGGTTACGACACCGCGCCGGAAGTCGCTGCTGTCAAACTGCGTGACGCGCTGACGGACGGTTCGGCATGCAAGGTCTTCGACGCCATGGTGGCCGCGCTGGGCGGGCCGCAGGGGTTCAGCGAGGGCTGGCGGGCGCGGTTGCCCGAGGCGAACGTCATCCGCGAGATCCCGGCCCCGCAAGCGGGCAAGATCGCCGCGCTGGATGGCCACGCGATTGGCATGGGCGTTGTCCATATGGGCGGCGGCCGGTTGCGCGAGGGTGACCAGATCGACCCCTCGGTCGGCTATTCCGATATCCTGCCGCTTGGGGCCGAGGTTGCAAAAGGCACGCCCGTCGCCCGCCTGCACGCCGCCAACGAAAAAGCGGCGCAGGCCGCCGAACGCGCTTATCTGAGCGCGCTGACCATCGCGGAGGATGTCACGCCGCCACCGCTTCTGATCGACCGGGTCGGCTGATGGCGCGCGCGTTCCTTGTCGTCATGGACAGCGTCGGGATCGGTGGCGCACCGGATGCCGACCAGTACTTCAATGGCGAGGTGCCCGATACCGGGGCGAACACGCTGGGACATATCGCTCAGGCGCGCGGGTTGCAGCTGCCGAACCTTGATGCGCTGGGCCTTGGGGCCGCGCTGATCTTGGCCGATGGTCTGCAGGATGTCGGCTTTAACGCGTCACCTACGGGCCTCTGGGGGGCCGCGACCGAAGTGTCGAAAGGCAAGGACACGCCGTCCGGCCACTGGGAGATCGCGGGCGTTCCGGTGCCCTTCGACTGGCACTATTTTCCCAAGACCGACCCCGCCTTTCCGCCTGATCTGCTGGCCGAAATCGCGGCGAAGGCCGGCACCGATGGCACGCTAGGCAATACCCATGCGTCCGGCACCGAGATTATCGAGAGGCTGGGCGAGGAGCATCTCAAAACCGGCTGGCCCATTGCCTATACCTCGGTCGACAGCGTGCTGCAGATCGCCGCGCACGAGGAGGCGTTCGGTCTCGATCGCCTGCTGACGCTGTGCGAAGCGCTGGCACCCACCTTGCACGCCATGCGCATTGGGCGCGTGATTGCCCGCCCGTTCATCGGCGCCCCCGGCGGGTTCACCCGCACCACCAACCGGCGCGACTATGCCGTGCCACCGCCCAGCCCGACACTTTGCGACTGGGTGCAGGATGCCGGGCGACAGGTGCACGGCGTCGGCAAGATCGGTGACATCTTCTCGATGCAGGGGATCGACGACGTGGCCAAAGGGTCGGACGCTGAATTGATGGAGCATCTTTTGCGCCTGACCGGCACGGCCGTAGACGGGTCACTGACCTTTGCGAATTTCGTCGAGTTCGACAGCCTCTATGGCCATCGCCGCGATGTCGAAGGGTATGCCGCACATCTTGAATGGTTCGACAGCCAGCTGCCCCGCCTGTTCGCCAACCTGTCGGACGGCGACTTGATGATCTTCACCGCCGATCACGGCAACGACCCGACATGGCCCGGCACCGATCACACGCGGGAACGCGTGCCGGTTCTTGGCTGGGGGCTTGGCGAGAAACCCATCGGCCATGTAGGCTTCACCGATATGGCGGCCTCGGTCGCCCACCATCTGGGGGTGCCGTCACACGGCCCCGGCACATCCTTTCTTTGACCCGCAGGAGCGTCCATGCAAGACCATCTCACCGTCGTCGATCACCCGCTGGTTCAGCACAAGCTGACGCTGATGCGCGACAAGGACACGCCGACCGCCGTCTTTCGGCAGCTTCTGCGCGAGATCAGCACACTTCTGGCCTATGAAGTCACGCGTGAATTGGCGATGACCACGCGCATGATCGAGACGCCGCTGACCCAGATGGACGCCCCTGTGCTGGACGGGCGCAAACTGGCGCTGGTCTCAATCCTGCGCGCCGGTAACGGATTGCTGGACGGGATGCTGGACTTGATCCCCTCGGCGCGGGTCGGGTTCGTCGGCCTTTACCGCGACGAGGAAACGCTGCAGCCGGTGCAGTATTACTGCAAGCTGCCGGGCGAGATCGACAAGCGCCTTGTGATTGCCGTCGACCCGATGCTGGCCACGGGCAACTCCTCGGCGGCGGCCATTGATCTGATCAAGGATGCGGGCGCGACCAACATTCGGTTCCTCTGCCTGCTGGCGGCACCCGAAGGTGTCGCACGGATGAAGGAAGCGCATCCCGATGTGCCAATCGTCACGGCGGCGGTGGACGAAAAGCTGAACGAGGTCGGCTATATCGTGCCCGGTCTGGGCGACGCGGGCGACCGCATGTTCGGAACGAAATAGGATCAGCCGCTGCAGATGGCCTGCAGCGCGATCCAGTCGGTATCATCCAGCGCAGGCGTGGTGTCCGCTGCCGTGGCCTGGATCAAGGGTGCCGTACTTTCACCAGATATATCAACGGCATACGCATAGGGTGCCGCGGCAATCCGGCGTTCTGCCAAGGCGTTGGCAAGTGCGGTTTCCGACACCGGGGCGACAGGTTTGACCACCAGCCATTCCGCCATGCGTTGCAGGTCGATGTCGCGCAGCCGCCCCGTCGACAGCAGCGCCAGCGAGGCGCGGAAGGGGCTGGCCTCAAGCAATTCGCCCAAGGTCGCGCCGGTCGCGGCGCGCAGATGCTCGGCAATTGCGAAGCCCGCCACCACGTCGGGGCTTTCGTAGTCCTCGACCAATGTGTGGCTGATGATAATGGTGCCACCGGGCACATGGCCCGTCGTCTTCAAAGTGCTTGGCAGGATCACCAGCGACGCGCCGCCGTCGGGGAAAAGCCGCTCGGTCAGTTTTTGCAGCGCCCGCGTGCCTGAGGGTGAGGCGCAGGGCGCCCCCGTGACACGCTCGGTTTCCTGCAACAGACGTGCGCCGATCTGGGTCTGCGCCACTTCTGGCACCAGACGGGCCGTATAGGCCGTGATGGCGCCCGGCAGCCAGAACGCGAGACCGGCGAGGCAGGCCGCCAAGATGCCCCAACGCGTCAGGCGCCCGACCCAGCCGCGCCCGTTTGGCCGGCGTTTCAGGGCGCCTAGCACTTTCTCGATGGCCTGCACCATTTCCGGGTCGGTCAGTTCCAGCGTCTCGGGCGTGTCCTGTCCGGGGCTGAAGACGGCGGTGTCCTCGCCGGGGTTCAACCGGATGACGGCGGGCAGCGACCAATGCGTCAGCGCCGTCCCGTTCGGAGCGGTGATGGTCAACGTTGCCTTGCCAATCGAAACAATGACGTCGCGCCGCTGTGCCTCGGGCGACGCGCGCCAGATGCCCTCGGCCTCGAGCCGTTGATATTCGGCCAGAACTGTCAAACTCTTTGCTCGTGCCCCTGTTTGCTCGGCGCAGTCTAAACAAAGCAAAAGCCGCTTGCCAGTGCCGGGCGCGGGCCGTCAGATGGGGCCATGATCATCTCGCCCGGTCGCGGCTACATCTTCGTGCATATCCCCAAGACCGGCGGCACGTCTCTGGCGCTGGCGCTGGAAGCGCGTGCGATGGCGGACGACATCCTGATCGGAGACACGCCAAAGGCGCAGCGCCGCAAGCGCCGGTTGGCCAAGCTGGACGCGCCGGGGCGGCTTTGGAAACATGCGCGGCTGGCGGACATCGACGGGATGACGGGTGTGCCCGACCCGGCCTTCGTCTTCACACTGGTCCGCAATCCATGGGAACGGTTGGTCAGCCTGTATCACTGGTCGCGGGTACAAAGCTTCGATCACCCGATGATTGCCGCCGCCAAATCGCTGGGCTTCGATGGGTTTCTGGACGCCCCCACTGTCCGGACGGCGTTGCAGAACGATGCCGCGACGGCTTACGTCACCGACCGCTCGGGTGTGCTCAGGTGCAATGCTTTTGTTCGGCTGGAACACCTCGCGACCGACATCGCACCGGTCGAGGCGCATCTGGGGTTCAAACTGGAGCTGCCCCATGTCAATCGCTCGGATCACCCTCCAAGCGCCACGCTTTACACCGACCGGACCCGCGCCTTGGTGGCCGACCTCTTTGCCGACGATATCCAAAGGTTCGGCTATGACTTCCCTGCAAAGCTTGCGCAAAACGCGCCCGAGGATTAAGCCGAAAGCACGTTTCAGGAGCTTTCTCGCATGTCCGACGACCCCAAGACCCTCGTCTCGACCGATTGGCTGGCCGAGCATCTCTCGATGCCCGACCTGCGCATCCTTGATGCCTCGTGGTATCTGCCGGACATGAACCGCGACGGGCGCGCCGAATATGACAAGGCGCATATCCCCGGCGCGCGCTTCTTCGACATCGACGAGATCAGCGACACGCGCTCGGCCCTGCCGCACATGGTGCCACCGGTCGAGAAGTTCATGAGCCGGATGCGGGCCATGGGCGTGGGCGATGGCCACCAGGTGGTGGTCTATGACGGGGCAGGGCTCTTTTCGGCGGCGCGTGTCTGGTGGCTGTTCCGGCTGATGGGTCAATCCAATGTCGCCGTGCTGGATGGTGGCTTCCCGAAATGGCAGGCCGAGGGCCGCCCGGTCGAAGACATGCCCCCGGTGATCCGTGACCGGCACATGACCGTCACCGTACAGAACGACATGGTGAAGGACGTCACGCAGGTTGCCGCCGCCTCGAAGCTCAAGGACTGGGAGATCGTCGACGCCCGCTCGGCCCCGCGCTTCCGGGGCGAAGAGCCGGAGCCGCGCGAGGGTCTGCGCTCGGGCCACATCCCCGGCAGCCAAAACCTGCATTACAAGCGCCTGCTGAACGATGATGGCACGATGCGCCCGGTCGAAGACCTGCGCGCCGCCTTCGAGGCGTCGAATGTCGATCTGGACAAGCCCGTCATCACCTCGTGCGGGTCTGGCGTGACGGCCGCGATCCTCAGCCTTGCGCTCGAGCGGATCGGTCACCGCCGCCACGCGCTCTATGATGGGTCTTGGACCGAATGGGGCATGTATGGCGACCTGAAGGTAGAAACCGGATGACCGTCCAACTGGCCGGGACCGAGGTCGCCTATACCATCACCTATCTCGAAATGGCCGCGCGCCCGTCCTATGGGTATCCGCGTTTGCCGATCACCTCGACCGCAGCCCTTCTGAAAGCCGAGGAGCCGCCGGCTTGGTATTTCCTGTCGCTCTATGATGCCGTGGGGCGCGACTATGCGTGGGAAGACATGCACGCGCTGCCCGAGGCCGAGGTGGTCGAACAACTCGAACGTTCAACGCTTTACACCCTGACCGAGAAGGGCTGGCCGCACGGCTTTTTCCTGCTGGAACCGATCGAGGGCGGCACCGTCGATCTCGCGTATTTCGGGCTTGTTCCCGAAGCTGTCGGGTCTGGTCTGGGCAAATGGCTTCTGCAAACCGCGATCCTGACCGCGTGGGAGATCGACGGGACAGAACGCGTCACGGTGAACACCTGCACGCTCGACCACCCGCGCGCCCTTGCGCTTTACCAGAAAAACGGGTTTGACCCCGTTCGGCGGGAAGAGAAGACCCGAATCCTCACCCGCGACCGCGATCTGACCCGTATCCCGTCCTGAGGTGCTCTCATGCTCACCAACCTGACCCCGCAGCCAGCCGACAAGATCCTGGCCCTGATGCAGATGTTCCGCGAAGACCCGCGCAAGGCGAAGATCGACCTTGGCGTCGGCGTCTATCGCAACGCTGAAGGCGTGACGCCGGTCATGCGGGCGGTGAAAACAGCCGAGCGGACACTGGTCGAGACGCAGGGCACCAAGGCCTATACCGGCCTTGCGGGTGATCCGGCTTTTGCCAAGTCGATGATGGGCCTGATCCTTGGCGATGCTGTCGACGCCGACCGCACTGCCGCGATTGCGACGCCCGGCGGTACCGGTGCGATCCGGCAGGGGCTGGAACTGATGCGCTATGCCGACAAGGGCGCGACCATCTGGCTCTCGACGCCGACATGGCCGAACCACCCGTCGATCGTGAAGTATCTCGGCGTACCGATGAAGCCTTACCGCTATTTCGACAACGCCACGCGCAGTGTCGATTTCGCAGGCATGCTGGCCGATCTGGCCGAGGCGAAGGCGGGCGACCTGATCCTGCTGCACGGCTGCTGCCACAACCCGACCGGCGCGAACCTGACGCCCGATCAATGGGGGCAGGTGGCCGATCTGCTTGAAAAGACCGGGGCCATTCCCTTTGTCGACATCGCCTATCAGGGCTTTGGCGATGGTCTGGAAGAAGATGCCTTCGGTCCGCGCCTTCTGGCCAAGCGGATGCCCGAGATGATCGTGGCGGCCAGCTGCTCGAAGAACTTCGGTGTCTACCGCGAGCGCACCGGCCTTCTGATGGCGCTTGCGCCCAATGCCGAGGCCAAGGCGCAGACGCAGGCCACGCTCAACTTCCTCAACCGCCAGAACTATTCGTTCCCGCCCGATCACGGCGCGCGCGTGGTTCAGATGATCCTTGATGATCCGGCGATGCGGGCGGATTGGCAAAGCGAACTGGAAGATGTCCGCCTGGGCATGTTGGCCCTGCGGGAACAGCTTGCCGGGGAACTGCGCCAGCGCACCAACTCGGACCAGTTCGATTTCATCGCCCATCACCGCGGCATGTTCTCGCGCCTTGGCATCAGCGAAGACAAGGTCACGCAGCTTCGCGAGGAACACGGCATCTACATGATCGGGGACAGCCGGATGAACATCGCCGGGCTCAACAAGGAAACGGTTCCGCTGTTGGCCGAAGCGATCGTCGCGGTCGGGGTCTGAGGCTCAGAACTCGAACGGTTCGATTGTCTCGGCCGTCATCGCGTATCCGACCTGTGCCAGTTCCGTTGACACCGAGGTCACGCCGAACAGCCCGGTGACATGGACCGGTGCGTAAAGCCCGTCGCTTTCATACGGCGTTTCGGCGGTGACAAAGACCAACTGGTTCGCGGGCGGCGGCGGCACGTGAATGCAGGCGCCGACAAAGGGCACCAGCAGGAAGGTCCTGACCGCGAACCCGTCCATTTCCAGCGGCACGACGAAACCTCGCATCCGCACGGTCTGCCCGTTCCACTCGGTCCGCACACCCGAGGAGGGCGGCTGGCGAAACGACATGTCGGGCCCGGTGTGATCGATCAGGCCTTGCAGCAAAGGCGGCAGATACGTCTCGCCCTTCGGCAGCAGATCGGGCCAGTCGAGGGTGATGACGCCGCTGGCGTGGGCCGCAAAAGGCGCTGCAGCGGCTGCAAGGCCAAGGGTCAGCGCATGGCGGCGGCTTATTGCGGCGTTTCGCGCGCTCACCGGGGTGCCTCTCGCACCAGATACGCAGCGATGTCGTCGTGGCCCGCATGCCGTGCCCAGTCCAAAGGTGTCGCGTCATGGGCGCGGTCACGCAGGCTGGTCTCGGCACCCGTCTCCACCAGCAGCCGCACGCAATCCAGATGGCCATAGAACACCGCCTGATGAAGCGGCGTCGTATGTGCGTGACAGTTCGGCGGGTTATAACGGTTCGGGTCTTCGCCAGCCGCCAACAGGAGGCGCAGCGTGTTCGACGCGCCCAGCTGAGCGGCCAAGGCAATGGCCTGATGGCGCGCGTCGGGCGTCGCGCCATTCATCAAGTCTTGCGCCGCCTCGACATCATCAAAGGCTGCCGCGAACGGCAGGGTTCTTTGCGCACCGGCCTCGGCAAGCGCCGTGGCCGCGCCCAATTCGCCATGGCCGAGCGCCGTGATCATGGCGCCGTTCGGGTCAGCCCCCGCGGCGCAAAGCACCGCGATCAAACTGGCCTGATGGCCGCTCTCGCGCGCCACGCGCCCTGAAGAGACAAGGACCAGCGTCCCCTGAACGGCGTCGGCCTCGGCGCCGTATTCCAGCAGCAAACGGACCACGTCGACAACGTTATCGGGCATCCGATCGCGCCGGACCGGGTTCTCGGCGATGAACTCGATCAGGCTCGGCGTTCCGAAATAGGCATGATCTTCGATCCTGATGCGCTTCGATGGCAGGCTCGGATGGGTGTCCAGATGCGCCTTCAAACCCGCAACGTCGCCGGCATCCATCAAGTCGACGGCCTTGCGAAAGGCAGCGTCCCCGATCTTTTCATGCAAGGGAATGTCGCTCATCTGCGGCGTGGGATCACCACTCGTAGAGTTCCATTTTGCTGGCCGCCAGCGCATAGCCTGTCTGCGCCAGTTCTGTCGATTGCAACTGCGTCTGCATCCGCCCTTCGACCCAGACCGCATCCCAAAGCTGATCGCCCGGCCACGGCTTTTGCGTTCGGACGAAGACCAACTGGTTGGCCGGTGGCGGTGGCACATGGATGCAGGCCCCGACATAGGGCACAAGGATGAAATCCGTCACGCCCTTCGCGCCGACCTCCAAGGGGATCATATAGCCCGGCAGCCGGATGAACGCGCCATCCAGCGCCTTGTTCAGCTTGGTGGCATTGGCATCATAGATCGGCGCCCACGTGTCATTCTCGACGTCCATGTCGCCTTCTCCGATGATTTCGGAATAGGGCACACCGGGCGGAATCAGGTCTTCCCAGCCGATCTCGCGGGCCTTTGCGGCCAGTGCCGGAAGCGGCGCAGCGGCAGCCAGCGCGCTGGCAAGGATATGTCGACGGGTCAGTGTCATGTGCGCACCATCATACCATCGGCCACCGACAGGCGATAGGCTCGCAGTGCCGGCACCATGCTCACAATCGCGCCAGCAGCGACCACCCCCAGCAGCACCAGTGCCTCGCGCGTCGAAGGCGCGTCGATGGGCAGCCACAGGCCATAAGCGCTGTCGATCATCGGTTGCGCGATCATCAGACCCAGATAGAGAAACGCCACGCCCAAGATCGCGCCAGCCGCCGAGGTCAACACGGCCTCCAGCACCAAAAGCGCCATGATCGTGCGGGGGCGCGCACCCATCGCCCGGAAAATCGCCATCTCGCGGCGGCGTTCGTTCAACGATGAGAAAATCGTTGCCATCAGACCCAGAAGCGCCGTGACCACGACCATGGCCGAGACCCCAAGCAGCGCGGTTTCGGCAATCCCGACAATTCCCCAAAGCTCCTGCAACGCCACGCCCGGCAACACCGCCAGCAAAGGCTCTTCGGGATAGGTGTTGATCGCGCGCTGCAGGGCAAAGGTCTGCAGCGGGCTCTCGACACCGACCAGCGCGGCCGTGACGGCCTTGGGGGTCAGGTCCATCTGGCGGATCACTTCGACCGGGGTGGATTGGCCGGGGATCTGGGCGCCGTTCTGCCAGTCGACATGGATCGCTTCGATCGCTTCCATGCTGACGATCACCGTGCGGTCGACCGGCGTGCCGGTCTTCTTCAGAATGCCTGAAATACGGAACGGCTGATCCTTGTGCTCGGTAAAGGACGCGAGGCCATGCGCGACGACAATCGGGTCGTCCACGGCATAGCCCAGCGTCGCCGCCACATCGGACCCGATCACGGCATCGAAGAGGTCGTTCATGATCGCGCCGTCGCCCAGCTCCAGCCCACGATCCCGGCGGTACTTGTAGCGGTCGAAAAACGCGGGCGTGGTCCCCATCACCCGGAACTGCCGATGGCTGTCACCCAGCGAGATCGGCACGATCCAGTCCACCTCGGGGCGCGCCGCGATGTCCTGATAGCTTTGCCACGTCACGTTGTTGGTCGCATTGCCGATCCGGAACACCGAATAGAGCAGCAACTGAACCGAGCCCGAGCGCGCGCCGACGATCAGGTCGGTGCCCGAGATCGTGTCGGCAAAGCTGGCCTTGGCGCCGGTGCGCACCTTTTCGACCCCAAGGAACAGCGCGACCGACAGGGCGATGGCCAAGACCGTCATCGTGACGGTCAGTGCCCGCGCCCGAAGCGAGCCAAAGGCCAGTCGCAGCATCATGCCGCGCGCTCTGTCGTTCGGGCGATATCCGCCATTTGAACCACCCGGTCGAACCGCTCGCCCAGACGCGCGTCGTGGCTGACAATCAAAAGCGTCGTGTCATGCGCCCGCACCTGATCGAAGAGCAGGTCAAGGAACGCGGCCTGACTGTTTGCGTCCAGCGCCGAGGTCGGCTCGTCCGCGATAATCAGCGGTGGTCGCCCGATCAGAGCCCGCGCCACCGCCACCCGCTGTTGTTGCCCCACGCTGAGCGTCGCTGCCTTGGCCGTTTGCACATCCGGCAGACCAAGCGCCAAGGACAGGGCCGCAGCTTCGGCCCGCGCATCGCTGACACGCGCACGCCTCTCGGGAGCGAAACGCAAGGGCAGCAGGATGTTATCCACGACCGAGCCGAAGGGCAGCAGGTTGAACTGCTGGAAGATCACCCCGATCGTCTCGGCCCGGAACTGGTCGCGGGCGCCTCCGCTCAGGTCCGACAGGCGGGTGCCGTCAATCGTGACGTCGCCGGCATCCGCCGCGATGGTCCCGCAGATCAGGGACAACAGCGTCGATTTCCCCGAACCGCTCTCGCCCAGCAGCAAGACTTTCTCGCCCCGACCGGCTTCGAAAGACGGCACCTCCAACGAGAACGACGCCCGCCCCGGCCACTGGAAACGGACGTCTTTCATGTGCAGGATCGGGGTGCCGTCCGTCACGGTCAGAAGAGGTTCCGCAGGTCCAGCGTCGGATCGTCCCGCTCGACTTCAAAGGCTTGGGCGCCCGACGCGGTGACGATCTGGACTTCCAACTCGCGCGCGTTCTCGAACGTGTCGAAATAGGCGAAGGTCATCTCGTTGATGGCGTCCGGGTTGGCGCAGGTCAGCATGTATTCCGCATGAAATTCGGTGTGACTCGCTTCGTCGGATGCGTGCTCTTCGTGGTCATGTTCGTCGTGATCTTCATGCGCTTCGGCGTGTTCTTCGTGGTCATGATTGTCGTGACCTTCATTCGCCTCGACATGGTCGTCATGCCCGTGCTCTTCGTGATCGTGGTCGTCTTCACTTTCCAGCATCGCACTGGCCTGCGTCACGCTGCATTCCGCTGCCGCCGGCAGAACGAACAAATCAAGCGGTTTGGCCAGCGTCGCAACCGCTGCGTCGATCGCGGCCCGGTCCTCGGCACTGGTGGCTTTGTACTCGAAACCGACGATGTCGGCGCCGGGTGCCGTGAACTCCATCGCGACTTTCGAGCCGTCGACGGCAATGTTCAGGGCGCCAACGCCATGCTCATGCGCATCCAGCGACCGGGTTTCCTCGGCGAGGGCGGGCATGGCGGTCAGGGCAAGAAGAACAGGAAAAGCTTGTTTCATGGGGCACCACTTTCAATCAGGGTTCAAATCTCATGCGCTGCAGGCCCGGCATTGGCCGTGAAGCTCGACGATATGCCGGTCGGGGACAAACGCGCTGTCGGCGATCAACGCCGTCAGCTTCGACACAAGGTCGCCGCCGTCATGTTCCTCGACCGTGCCGCAATCATCGCAAATGGTCAGGACTGGCAGGCTTTGCTCGTGCGCGCAGCGGCAGGGCACAAAGGCCTTGAGCGATTCCAGCCGGTGCGCGCGGCCTTGTTCGGTCAGCGCGGTCAGCGCACGATAAACCGTGGGCGGCGCAATATCGGGTTCGGATTGCTGCAAGGCGCCAAGAATCTGATAGGCCGTCATCGGCGTGCTCGACGCTTCGAGAACCCCAAGAATATCGGCTTGTCGGATTGATGCCTGTTTGCGCATGAGGTTTGACGTATTTTATAAAGTAACAAAATTCAAGCAGGTGCGGCGCCGTCAGCGCATGTCCGGCAGGTTTCAGCCGTTCTCGCGCAGTACCACGCCAGCCAGATAAAGCGACCCGCAGATCAGAACCCGCGCGGTCGGGTCTTCCGCGATAATGTCTCGCAAAGCATCCTCGACCGACGTCGATACCATGGCATTCAGGCCCACCCGCGTTGCAGCGTCGGCCGTCGCTTTGGCTGGCAGGGTTGCCGTCTCGCCGGGAATGGCCACCGCGTGCAGATCGGTGATGGCGCTGACCAACTGGCGCATATAGCCGGTCACATCCTTGGTCGAGAGCATCCCGCAGATCGCATGGGTCGGGCGCGGGGGCAGTTCGGCCAGCGTTTCGGCCAGTGCGGCTCCGGCAGCCGGATTATGCCCGCCGTCCAGCCACAACTCGGCATCGGGGGCCATGTCGATCAACGGGCCTTCCTTCAACCGCTGCATGCGGGCCGGCCAGAATGCTTTTGTCACTGCGGCCTCGCAGGCCGCCTCGTCGAACCCCAGGTGCCGAAGTGCGGCAATCGCCATGCCTGCATTCGCAAACTGGTGCGGGCCCCGCAGGTTCGGTTTCGGCAAGTCCAGCAACCCGGTCTCGTCCTGATAGACCAGCCGCCCGCGCTCTTCCCAGATATGCCAGTGCTGCCCATGCGTGATCACGGGCGCGCCCAGCTTCGCCGCTTCGGCCTCGATCACCTCCAGCGCGGCGTCATGCTGCGGGCCGACGACCACCGGCACGCCGCGCTTGATGATCCCGGCCTTCTGAAAAGCAATCTCGCCCACGGTCTCGCCAAGGAATTGCTGGTGATCCAGGTCGATCTGCGTGATCACCGTCAGCCGCGGGTCGTCGATGACATTTGTTGCGTCGTGACGCCCGCCCAGCCCGACCTCAAGCAAGGTCCAGTCAGCGGCGGTCCGGGCAAAGGCAAGGAAAGCCGCGACCGTGGTGATCTCGAAATAGGTGATCGTCTCGCCGCCATTGGCCTCGTAGACCTCGTCGAGAATCTCGGTCAGCGCCTCTTCCGAAATCAACGTGCCCGCCACCCGGATACGTTCGTGGAACCGCGCCAGATGCGGCGAGGTATAGGCATGGACCGCCTGACCGGCGGCTTCCAGCCCGGCCCGGATCATCGCCTGAGTCGAGCCTTTGCCGTTGGTTCCGGCCAGGTGGATGACAGGGGGTTGGCTCAGATGCGGGTCCCCAACGGCCGACAGGCACCGGCCCATGCGATCCAGCGTCAGATCGATGACCTTGGGGTGCAAGCGCTGCATCCGCTCCAGCACCGCGTCAGAGGAGGTGAACTGCGTCATTCCCGCCCGGAAGTCAGCCTTGCGCGTCGGTCGTCTCGGCCGCCGGCGTTTCCGTCTCGGCCTTGGTATCTTCCGTCGGCGCCGGCAGATCGCCTTTCACCGCGGGGGGCATCCCCATCAGCATCCGCGTGATGGTGACCAATTCGTCCTTCATGTCGCGCCGATGGGTCACGCGATCCAGCATCCCGTGATCCAGCAGGTACTCGGACCGCTGGAAGCCTTCGGGCAGTTTCTCGCGAATGGTCTGTTCGATGACGCGCGGTCCGGCAAAACAGATCAAGGCGTTCGGCTCGGCGATCTGGACATCGCCCAGCATTGCATACGAGGCGGTGACCCCGCCGGTCGTTGGATGCGTCAGCACGACGATGTAAGGCAGTCCGGCTTCGCGCACCATTTCGACGGCAACCGTCGTGCGCGGCATTTGCATCAGCGACAGGATGCCTTCCTGCATGCGGGCGCCGCCCGCGGCAGAGAACAGGATCAACGGGCGCTTGCGTTCCACCGCGCGTTCGGCGGCGGCAATGATGGCGTTGCCCACGAACATGCCCATCGACCCACCCATGAACGAAAAGTCCTGGCAGGCGGCGACGATCGGGGTCCGGCCAATCTCGCCCTCGGCCACCAGCATCGCCTCGGTTTCGCCGGTGTCGCGCTGCGCGGTCTTCAGACGGTCCGGATAGCGTTTCTGGTCGCGGAACTGCAGCGGGTCGGCTGTTGGCTGTGGCACCGCGACTTCGGTGAACACACCGTTGTCAAAAAGCGCCGTCAGGCGATCCCGGGCCGTGATGGCCATGTGGTGATCGCAATTCGTGCAGACGTTCAGGTTGTCGCTCAACTCGCGATGGAACAGCATGGTTCCGCAATCCGGGCACTTGGTCCAAAGATTGTCCGGCACTTCCCGGCGCGAGAAGAGCGAGTTGATTTTCGGACGAACGTAATTCGAGATCCAGTTCATGCGCGGGCTGCCCGTTTGGTTTGCCTCCAGTTAAGGCCGGGCGCACGAAAATGCAATCGGGCAGCTATTGCCGGTGGAAATGCACGAATATCATGTGGTCTTCGGTTCGGTGGCCCGGTCGCACCTCGACCCGCATGGACCCTTTGGCCGAGACAATACCGGCCCCCGACTTGCGAAATCTGCTGTGCTGCCACCCGGCCGATCTGCTGGCCTCTCCAATCGCCTCGAAGAGGATCATCCGGTTGGCATGAAACCCCGTGACTTCGACAGCGCAGGCCGGGCGTTCCACATCGGGCGAAAACCGGATGCTCACCTCTTGGCCAGGAACGCTTTTGTACGGCGTGGCAAAGGCTGTTTTCGCATAGGCGTTCTTGCCATGTCGTCGAAATCCCTCACCCGGCACCGATAGCTTGATCGCGTTCTTTTCCAAGGCGCTCAGGCAGACATGAACCAGTTTCATCGTGTCAGAGCGCAGTTCGAAGTCGTTCAGGCCCGACTTCATCAGAGGAGGCGAGATTGATCCGCATCCGGCCAACAGACCCAGAACCAACGAACACACAAAGGGCAGGCGCACCGCAAACGTCTCCACGATCGAACGTAACGTGCGCCAGCATGGGCCAGTAATCTGAACAGAGCGTAAATTTGCGAGGGGCGTTCTTGCTATTCCAGCGCGTGCCGCATCTTGCAAGGGGCACGGCGCTTCTCTATGCCTCCTCAAAAGCTTCGGGGAGGCCAGCGCCATGCTCAAGAAAAAGTTCGACAAATCCAAACTGCCCAGCCGTCACGTGACCGAGGGTCCGGCCCGTGCGCCGCACCGGTCCTACTACTATGCGATGGGCATCTCGGAAGAAGAGATCGCACAGCCCTTTATCGGCGTGGCCACCTGCTGGAACGAAGCTGCGCCCTGCAATATTGCGCTGAACCGCCAGGCGCAGGCCGTGAAACTGGGCGTCAAGGAAGGCTTCGGCACGCCCCGCGAATTCACCACGATCACCGTGACCGACGGGATCGCGATGGGCCACGAAGGCATGCGCTCGTCGCTGGCATCGCGCGAGGCGATTGCCGATACGGTCGAGCTGACCATGCGCGGTCACTGCTATGACGCGATTGTCGGCCTTGCGGGCTGCGATAAATCCTTGCCGGGCATGATGATGGCGATGGTCCGCCTGAACGTGCCCTCGGTCTTCATCTATGGCGGCTCGATTATGCCGGGCCGGTTCCAGGGCCGCGACGTGACCGTGCAGGACGTCTTCGAAGCCGTGGGCCGTCACCAGGCCGGCCAGAACTCGGACGAGGAACTGCGTGCCCTTGAAAAAGTCGCCTGCCCCAGTGCCGGGGCCTGCGGCGGCCAGTTCACCGCCAACACCATGGCCTGCGTGTCCGAGGCGATCGGCCTCGCATTGCTGAACTCGTCGGGTGCGCCTGCGCCCTATGAAAGCCGCGACGCCTATGCCACCGCCAGTGGCCTTGCGGTGATGGAACTTCTGGAAAAGAACATTCGCGCCCGTGATGTCGTGACCCGCAAGAGCCTCGAGAACGCCGCGCGTGTCGTCGCCTGCACGGGTGGCTCGACCAATGCTGGTCTGCACCTGCCAGCCATCGCGCATGAAGCGGGGATCGATTTCGATCTGGACGATGTCTGCGAGATCTTCCGCGACACGCCCTATTTCGTCGACCTGAAACCGGGCGGCCAGTATGTGGCCAAGGACCTTTACGAAGCGGGCGGCGTGCCGGTCGTGATGAAAGAACTGCGCAAGGCCGGTCTGATCCACGAAGACTGCATGACCGCCAGCGGCGAAACCATCGGCGAGGCGTTGGACAAGATCGAAGGCTGGGCCGATGGCACGGTCATCTATCCGATCGAAAACCCGATCACCAAGACCGGTGGCGTCGTTGGCCTCAAGGGCAACCTTGCCCCCGAGGGCGCGATCGTGAAGGTCGCTGGCATGGCCGAGGACGAGCAGGTCTTTACCGGCCCGGCCCGTGTCTTCGAATGCGAGGAAGACGCGTTCGAAGCCGTCAAGCAGCGCGCCTACAAGGAAGGCGAAGTGCTGGTGATCCGCAATGAAGGCCCGGCGTCGGGCCCCGGCATGCGCGAGATGCTGGCCACGACCGCAGCCCTGTCGGGGCAGGGCATGGGCAAGAAAGTCGCGCTGATCACCGATGGCCGCTTCTCGGGCGCGACCCGTGGGTTCTGCGTCGGGCATGTCGGCCCTGAAAGCGCCCGTGGCGGCCCGATCGGCAAGCTGCGTGACGGCGACATGATCACCATCGACGCCATCAAGGGCGAGATCAGCGTTGCCGTTTCGGAGGACGAGCTTGAGGCCCGCGAATACAAACCCCGCGAGACGATCTACAGTTCGGGCGCGCTTTGGAAATACGCGCAGCTTGTCGGCTCGACCCGTCTTGGCGCGGTGACCCATCCGGGGGCGAAGGAAGAAAAGCACATCTATGCGGATCTCTAAGGCTCTTTTCGCCAGCGCGATTTGTGTCGTGCTGGCGGCGTGTGACGGTGGTTTCGAGTTCGGCGGGTTCGGCCGCAAAGCTCCGGAAAAGATACAACTTCCCGACGGCACCATCGTCGCCGGGGCCGAGGGCTGGTGCATCGACGAGGCGACGTCGCGCACAGGTTCGGACACGGTGGTTGTCGTTCTGGGAAGCTGCGCGGCGATTGCCGGAAACGACAGGCTGCCGCGTCCGCAAGTGCCGGGCCTTGTCACGGTCTCGGTCGAGGCCGAAGCCGGTGACCTGCCCGACGGTGAAACCCTGCAGAAGTTCTTCGTCTCGGAAGCGGGCCGCGCCGCATTGGCCCGCGATGGTGACGCGGAAAGCGTCGACATCCTCGACACCCGTCTGCAAGACGGACTCTTGTATCTTCATGCCGCTGATAGCAGCGCCGCTCCCGGCGCATCGAACGAAGTTTGGCGCGCGCTCTTCGGTCTCGAAGGTCGCTTTGTCGCCGTGTCGTTCTACACCCGGCTCGAGGACGAGATCGCGGCAGAAGACGGCCTTGCAACGCTGGAAGCCCAGGTGGCTGAACTGAAAGCGGCCAATCAGGGTTAACAGCTGCGTAATTTCTTTGACCTATGGCAAAGAACGGGCGTTGCCCAAAACGCGTCATGGTGACTATTATCCATGTCACAACAAACGAGCGGAAACCTTGTTCGGGCTGCTAGACAAAGGGACCCTTCGGCGGTGGGATCGCGCGGCACGCGCGGCCGAGACGCTTGACGCGGGCGAGCTGAAACAGCTGCGTCAACGCGCCCGTTCGCTTGGGCGCCGCGTCGACAAAGTTTTGCATGTGGCAGAAGAACGTCTGGCCCTGCCGCTTCAGGGCGAGGCTGGTGTGCGCCGCCCGATGCATTCTGATTGGGCGTGGCGGCCCGAGCTCTGGCGCGGTCCGGTCAAGCCGATGGGCTATGCCATGGTCGAGACCAAGACCCCGATTGGACGGGAAGCCAAGGTGTTCCATGACTGCACCCTCAGCGAATTGTCTGTGCGCCAGCTTCGAAACACCAAGGCCGAGGACATCGCGGCCTTCGGTCTTCGGATGGATGTTTTCCGGTTCGATGGTTCGTTCCTCAGCCTTGTGGTCGACCTGCCGCCGGAAGGGGTCAGCGGGCTGACCCGGCGCCATATCATCCGGTTGGAGATCCGGGTCGAAACCGAAAAGCCGCTGGAGATTTTCGGGCGCATGAACGTGCGTCACGGGCCGAACGTGGAACAGTTGGTGCGCGAGTTCGAAGGGTCGAGTGGCGAACTGCTGCTTGAGTTTGACATGAACGCCACGCGCCTCAACGAAAGCCGGATCGAGCGGGCCTGGCTGGACCTGATCTTCGAAGGTCCGGAAATGAATGCCATAACGTTGCGCGACCTGACGCTGTCCCGTCGTCCGCGCGCCGAGTTCTAGGAGACGGATGTTGGCCGAGATGACGCTGACACGGATGCGACTGGCGGAAGGGGTCTGGGAAGGCCTTCTTTCGTCGCGCGGCGCGTCGGCACCACGTCTTCTTCTGCGACATCGGGATGAATTGGTGGGCGAGCCGGAAACGGTCGAGGCCGATGCACCACCGGGCGAGCCGCATCGCTGGCTTGTCCGGTTCCGACTGCCGGTCGAGCGGTTGTCGGACGGTGTTCAGACCTTCGTCATCGAAGATGCCAGCACCGGCGATGCGCTGGCGCATGAAACCATTTTCGCAGGCGAAGTGGTCGATGACGACATCCGGGCGGAAGTCTCGTTGCTGCGCGCCGAACTGGATTTGCTGAAGCGCGCTTTCCGGCGTCACTGCTCGGAAGACTGAACCTTCACCCTGTACGGGTCGAATTCCTGTGCCATCAGTTGCAGCGTCGCGAAACTTGCGCGCAGGGTGATTTCCTGCGTCACCAGATAGGCGAGATTGTCCAGTTTGCGATGTTGGGCACGGGTCCAAACCCTTGGTTGGGCATCGAAGGCCACCAAGGCTCCGATTGGATACTCGTCTGGCCCCAGAACGGGCGACGCCAGAACCGCCGACATGCCAAGCTGCACGCGCTCTCCGGCGTGCAGGGCGTCGCGCACAAGATCCGAAACGGCGATGACACCGTTGGTTTCCCGAACCAGCGCCACAACGCTGTCCTGCAGCGGCCATGTCACGCCGCGCGTCAGCCGCCGTGAGACGCTGCGCAACACGGCTTCGCCCGCCATGTCGTTGAACGCGACAAACGCAGCGCTTGTTGCGCCCAAGCTCTCGGCTGCGATGTCGGTGACGATTGCGGCGCCTTTGAGTGGCGGTCCGTCGAACAGACCAAGGTCGTGCAAGTCAAATCGTTGTCTGACTCTCTGGTGTTCTAGCCCCAATGGAATTCTTCCCCGAAGCGGCCGCCCGCATTCTTGCGAGCCATTTGGCCTCCCTGACAAAACTATGTCACAGATTACACTTCTGCACACCTAAAAGTTGCAATGACGGAAATCAATCCCCGAAAGCGTGTGTCAGATCAGTCCTTTTTAAGAACAAACCGCTTGTCGCAATATCCGCATTCGACATAGCCGAGCTTTTCGTCGATCGAGAGCCAGACGCGCGGGTGACCCAAAGCACCGTCGCCGCCATCGCAGGCGATCCGCGTGGTCGTGACATATTCCGTCTCGGGGGGCGGGGTCTGGGTTTGCTGAGACATAATGGGCAACCTCTTGTCTATACTTGTGTTCTAGTCCCTGCCGCTGAAAAGGGAAAGAACCTCTTAAACCGGGTTCAGCATCCGGCCCAAGCCGCGGCCCGCCAGGATGTGCAGGTGGAAATGCGGAACCTCCTGAACTCCGTCCTCGCCGGCGTTCGAGATGATCCGATAGCCCGCGGCGCTGTCAGGCGTCACGCCAAGTTCGGTGCAGATTGACCCAAACGTCCGCCAGAAATCCACGATTTCGGCCTCGCTGGCTTCGTTGGCGAAATGGTCCGCCGTGACATAGGCACCTTTGGGGATGACCAGCACATGATGCGGCGCTTGCGGATAGATGTCGGCAAAGGCCAGCGTGTGTTCGGTTTCCCTCACCGTCGTGTTCGGGATCTCGCCCCGCAGGATTTTCGCGAAGATGTTCTGATCGTCATACACGTAAGCCATGGCAGTCCTCAGTCGACAAAGAGGTATTCGGTCCCGGTGACCTCACCCGCCTTGTTTGCGTCGATTCCCAGGAATTCTGCAAGTGGAACAGCGTTTTCCTCGGGCGCGTTCCGTTCGCGGATGCGATAGAATTCGGGGAAGTTCTGGTCCCGGATCAATTCGCTCTCGCGGAAGACGTCGTTCCGGATGGTCGGCAACAGCGTGGCAAAGGTCTCGTCACTGGTGTGATCGCCCGCCAGGCCGACCCGCTTCGCGTGGCCCTCAAGATAGCTGTCGGTATAATTGCACTCGATTTCCAGAAGCCGCGTTTCGCTGCGGTCCGAGTAGAAATCGCGGAATAGCTCAAGGTTCGACGGATCAAGGCAGATCAGCAACTGGTCTGTCTCGTAATAGTCGAACAGCATCCGCATCATCGCGCGCCGGTGACGCGTGCGTTTTTCCAGCGTCGCCTGAATGCCGCCAAGGTCGGGCAGGGGCGTGTCTTCTTCGTCAAAGAGATATTCGATCGTCGGCAAGTTCGAGACCGAGCCGACGCGATCCAGCAGCCGCTTGGCCACGTGCCACTTCTTGCAGGTCACGATCAGCAGCGACCGTTCCCGGCCAATGGTCGAATCCTTTTCCCAGAACCGCGGCGCGAAACGTTCGCCGATCCGTCCGCGCCCGGTCAGGAACTTGAAGAGCCGCGGTCCTTCGTCGGAGGTGCGGAAACTCATGCCGGTCCGGGCATAAAGCGCGCCCAGCCTTGTTTTCAGTTCCAAGGCTTCCGGGCTGACCTTGCGCGCAAAGAGGTAATCCTGCGCCAGCAACAGATCATAGTGGTCATTATAGAACGACACCGGCATCCCGTAGTCGCTGAACATCAGAAAGGTCAGCGTCCGGTTGTCGATCTCGGTCTCGGGGACAAGGTGGCGGACCAGCGTCTGAAAGAACGTCTCGTCAGGGATCCAGGTTGTCCGGAAGAACCGCAGGACATCGGGCCGCTGGTCAATCAGGTCAAGGATCGCCTCGACCGTGTGACGCCGCAGGCACCACCACTGGCTGCCGATCATCATCTGGAAATCTTTCGGCGGCTGACGGGTCAGTCCAAGGGTGCGTTGCAGGTTGTACGAGGCATAGAAGCGCTTGGACTGCGTCCGCTCGTTGAACCAGTGCCGATAGATCAGCCGCTCTTCCTTGAAGCCGGTCTTGATCCAGTCGCTTTCGAAGAAGTCGTGGCTTTCGATGAAATCGGCGTCGCGTTCCTCGATGAAGGCGTGCGTATGCTCGGCCGTCTTGATCGGCATGCAGTCGCCAGACAGCAGATAGAAATGCGTGGCGCGCTCGAAAGCATCGACGGCGGCGCGCACGGCTTCCAGCGTGCCGGCGACAAGGCTCCAGTGCCCCCAACCGCATTTGACCCGCCGGCGCGCAAAGGTGACGCGCGGATTGTCGGCCAGCTCGGCCCGGATCTTGTCGTACTCGGCCCGAGGCGCATTCCCGTCGAAATGGATGGCAACCGCATCGCCGGGCGCCGTCAGCTGCCGGGCCTGATCGATCACCGCGTCCGCGTTTTTGTGGCACAGCAGGATGTAGGCGATTTGACCCACGTTTTGTTTACCTCTTTGCCCGATGCCTATGACAGACCTAGCGTCTGCGGAGGATTGAAGAACCTCCGAAGTTTGCTTTTTTCAAGTCGCCGACGTCGCGGCACTCTCGCAGGTAGAGCTAAACAGAAGGTTTGTCGCTTTATGGGTTTCCCCGGCACTTGGATGACGCTCAGCGAAAGCATGGTGTACCGCGTCGTTCCCAAATGCGCCTGCTCGACGATCGGGCAGATCATGTACTACTCCGATCACGGCACCTTCTTCGACGGCGACATTCACGACGCGCGCGAAGGGCTGCACAAATGGGCGCAGGACCACAGCCACGAACCGATCTCGCATAACGTGCGCGACAAGGGGACCTATGCTTTCACCTGTGTCCGCAATCCCTATTCGCGCATCCTGTCTTCCTTCTTCGACAAGATTTGCGGCATCCAGCGCAACGGCCAGCGCTATCGTGGCAACCTGATCCCGCAGCTGTCGCAGCAATACGGCATCAATGTCGAAGGCGAGTTCGACCAGATCGCGATGTTCCGCCGATTCCTCTTGTTCGCGCGCGACACCATCCGGTTCCGCAAGCCGATGGACCCGGACATTCACTGGTCCGCGATGTCGGGTCATATCTCGACCTTCATCGTCAATGGCGGCCACTACGACAACATCTTCTGGACCGAACGCTTCAACGAAGGGATGGCCGATGTCCTGAACCATGTCTCGGTGAATGTCCCGGTCGACCTCGCCGAGATCCCGCGGTTCAACGAAAGCGAAGGTCACGGCCCGAAACGCGCACACCCGGTCGAAGACTTCTTCGACGATCTGTCGATGCATCTGGTCTATGAAATCTACAAGCGCGACTTCGAACTGTTCCGCTATGACTTCGAAAACCCGGGCAACCCGCAGCCGGTGGGCGAGATCGATCTGGACGAGGTTCACAAGCGTCTCGGGCAATAGTGGCCCAGCGAATCGGTTCCTTAGCCGCACTGCAGCATCTTCGCCTTGCCGTCCAATCCAGTGGCAAACGCCGTATCAGATGCAAGTTTCTCCACCGAATTCAGCACATTAGTTCCAGTTTTCGCCCAGATTCTGAAACTTGGCATATTCCGCAACGTCTTCCTTCGGCCTATAGTTCCCGAGGACTACGCCCAAGCGGCGCAAGAAGACACACGCGGGGGGAGCGATGATACGATCCGAACTGGTACAGAAGATTGCCGACGAGAATCCGCACCTGTACCAACGCGACGTAGAACGGATCGTAGCAACGATCTTCGACGAAATCATCGAGGCCATGGCCCGTGGTGACCGGGTGGAACTGCGCGGCTTCGGCGCGTTCTCGGTCAAACAGCGCGACGCGCGTGTTGGCCGGAACCCACGCACGGGCGAAAGCGTCTCGGTAGAAGAGAAACACGTGCCCTTCTTCAAGACGGGCAAACTCTTGCGGGATCGATTGAACGGAAAATGAAGATGCTGCGGCTCCTCAAGTACCTGTTCCTTTTCATTGTCATGCTGCTTCTGGTGACCATCGCGATGGGCAACCGGGATCCGATGACCGTGCAGCTTTTGCCGGACGGCATTGCGCAACTCGCGGGCATCAATTTCGATCTGACCTTGCCGACCTTCATCATGGTCTTGGCCATCTTCCTGACCGGCCTTCTCTTCGGTTTCGTCTGGGAATGGGTCCGCGAAGCCAAGCATCGCAGCACCGCCAAGGTTGAACGGCGCGAGCGGCAACGGCTCGAGCAGGAAGTCAATAAGGTGGCGCCGCCTGCCAAAACCGGCGACGATGTGCTCGCCATTCTTGACGGCAGATAACCCGGTCCAATGTCTGACACTCGCGTCAAGATTTGCGGGCTGAAGACCCGCGAAACCGTCACGGCTGCTGTCGAGGCGGGCGCGGCCTATCTTGGCTTCAACTTCGTCGAGAAATCGAAACGCTATGTCGATATCGCGACCGCGCGCGATCTGGCGGTCGACGTGCCGCCGGGCGTCGCCAAGGTGGCGCTGGTGCTGGATGCGGATGACGTCCAGCTTGATGCGATCACGTCTCGGGTGCCGATCGACATCCTGCAGCTTCATGGCGAAGAAACACCCGACCGGGTCCGCGACGTGCGCGCGCGCTATGGTCTGCCGGTGATGAAGGCGGTGGGCATTGCCGACGCAAGCGACGTGGCCTTGCTCGATGTCTATGGCACGGTCGCGGACCTGCTGCTGGTCGACACCAAACCGCCCAAACACGGCGACCTGCCGGGCGGAACCGGTGTCAGCTTCGACTGGCGCCTGATCGCCAACCGGCGCTGGCCAGTGCCGTGGATGCTGGCCGGTGGCCTGACGCCAGACAACGTGGCCGAGGCCGTGTCGCTGACGGGCGCTCGGCAGGTGGATGTGGCGTCGGGCGTGGAAAGCGCGCCCGGTGTCAAGGACCCGGCGCTGATCCGGGCTTTCCTGGCGGCCGCATGAGCGTCGTCTTTCGCGAGGCAATCGAAGCCGATTTGCCGGTCATCATTGCGCTTTTGTCAAATGACTATCTGGGCAAGTCGCGCGAATCTGCGGACCTGTCCACGTATCGTCAGGCCTTCCAGGCGATCGCGGCCGATCCAAACAACGCGGTGATCGTTGGGGACCTCAACGGGCAGATCGTTGCCAGCTATCAATTGACAGTCATCGCGCATATCTCGCTCTCCGCGATACGTCGCGCCCAGATTGAAGGTGTGCGTGTCGATGGATCCGTGCGTGGTCAGGGAATCGGGGCCGCGATGCTGCAGGACGCCGAGACACGGGCGCGGGCTGCTGGGGCCAAGCTGCTGCAATTGACCATGAACAGCAGCCGAGACGAGGCCCGCCGCTTTTATGAAGCCAACGGGTTCCAGCCCAGTCACATCGGATTCAAAAAGTCCCTCTCGGACTAAGGACCGACCCTCTCAGTTCCCGAAAATCTCGCGTAATACGCCCCGGATTACCCGGTCGACCACGGGTTCGTTGGTCTGGGTGCGTCGGCGTGTCGGTTGCTGGTTCGGAGAGGCCACCCGTTCCGGCACGATCATCGGCAGGTCGCGCACCGGCAGATCCTCGTGGATGCGCGCCATGGTTTCCTTCCAGATCTCCGCCGGCAGTCCGCCCCCGGTGACCCCGGTCAAGGGTGTGTTGTCGTCATAGCCGATCCAGACACCGGCCACGTAGTCCGCCGTGAACCCGATGAACCACGCATCCCGCGCGGCCTGCGTGGTGCCCGATTTGCCAGCCGCCGGACGACCGCCCGGCAGTTGCGCCCGCGTGCTGGTGCCGCGTTCGATCACCTGGCTCATCATATAGACAAGCTGCTTCGCCGCATCGGGCTGGATCACGCGTTCGCCAATGCCGCCTTCCTGCTCCATCAGCGGGTTGTTCTCGCCCTTCAGCTTCAACTCGATCAGGCCATAAGGCAGCACGGACGAGCCACCATTCAGGATACCGGCATAGGCTGCCGTCATTTCCATTAGCGTCGATTCCGACGTGCCAAGCGCCAGCGCCGGGCCAACGGCAAGGTCGCTCTCAATTCCGAAATCGGTGGCAATGTTCACCACCGCTTCGCGGCCGACGCGGTCAAAGACCTTCACAGCCGGGATGTTCAGTGACCGATAGAGCGCTTCGGTCAGCGTGACGGTGCCTTTGAAGTCATTTGTATAGTTCTTCGGGCACCACTCGCCCGAGCCGGGCACATCCCAGCAGGTCGGCTCGTCCCGCACGGTCGTGTTGGGCGAGAACCCAAGGTCCAGCGCGGCGGCATAAACAAACGGCTTGAACGCCGAGCCGGTCTGCCGCTTGGCCTGAATGGCGCGGTTGAACTGTCCGGCGACACCCCGGAACTTCCGCCCGCCCACCATCGCGCGCACGGCCCCGTCCGAGCTCATCACGACGATCGCCGCCTGCGCCTTGGATCCCGGCTTGACCTTGGTGTCGAAGACGAATTGCAACGCTTCTTCGGCCGAGGTCTGGATATCCTGATCGAATGTCGTGCGCACGATCACGTCTTCGGTCGTGGCTTCCGTCAGGAAGCCCGGACCCTGATCCATCACCCAATCAGCAAAATATCCACCCGCCCGCGCTTCAGCCGCTGCGCTGAGAACGGCAGGCGAGGCTTTCGCCGCGGCTTCATCAGACGCCGACAGATATCCCTGGTCGCCCATCAGGCCCAGAATCAGGTTGGCCCGGTCCTGGCTGCGCTGCAGGTCAGCCGTGGGCGCATAGCGCGTTGGAGCCACCAGAAGACCCGCCAGCATCGCCGCTTCCGACGGCAGAAGCTCGTTGGCCGAGATGCCGAAATAGCGCTGCGAGGCGGCTTCGAAACCGCGCGCCCCTGCGCCCAGATAAGCCCGGTTCAGGTAAATCGTCAGGATCTCGTCCTTCGAATACCGAACCTCCATCGCCATCGCATAAAGCGCTTCCTTGATCTTGCGGGCCAACGTGGTGCGGCGGCAGTCGGCCTCGTACTCGTTTTCGCTCATCCCGCTGTCAGGATCATAGGGCGTGCCCAGACACAGAAGCTTCGCCGTCTGCTGGGTGATCGTCGAGCCGCCATGGCCCTGCAACGGTCCGCGCCCCTCGCGCAAGTTGATCCGCACGGCGCTGGCGATGCCGCGGGGCGAAATGCCGAAATGCCGATAGAAGCGCTTGTCCTCGGTGGCGATCACGGCGTTCTTCAAATGCGGCGAAACGGTCTCGGCAGTGATCTGCCCGCCAAATTGTTCGCCGCGCCACGCATAGACCTGCCCGTCCCGGTCCAGAAGCGTCACCGAGCCGCGCGACCGTCCGTCCAGCAACGTCGACGCTGGCGGCAGCGAGGCGGTGAAATACAAGACGCCCGCACCAATCGCGATGGCCGTCAAAGCGCCGACACGCCACCCGATTCCCCAGATCAGCCGGAAAATCGCGCGGAAGAACCACACAATCGGGTTCCGCGACGGTGACTTCGCCCGGGCCGGTTTTTTACGTGCTGTCTTCTTCTTCGCCGGTTTTGACGGCGTCCGTTTGTCCGCGACAAGGGCTGGTCGCTTGCTCTTCGGGCCACTCATTGACGTCGGTCCATTTATACTGCCTCGGTCACAGAATACGCGCTTCTCCCGCAGAAGTGGAGCGCCATTACAGCAGCAGTCTGGCAGATTTTACCGATTCATTTTTGCTCAAAATGTAGGCAAAGCCTATAATTTGTGCAAAAAAAATATCAAACAGTGTCCAAACTCGGTATCAAGCGCCCCTCTTTGCCTTGTTTACGGGCGCTAACAAGCTCTTCCTCCCTGCACGAACAGCGACGCGGTGGGCGTCGTGACAGCGGAAGGGTATCCATGAAACTCGTCATCGCAGCGATCAAGCCGTTCAAACTCGAAGAGGTGCGCGAAGCGCTCACATCGATCGGGGTACGCGGCATGATGGTAACAGAGATCAAGGGGTTCGGCTCTCAGTCCGGACACACCGAGATCTATCGCGGCGCGGAATACGCCGTGAACTTTGTGCCGAAAGTGAAACTGGAAATCGTCGTCTCGGATTCGATGGCCGATCAGGTCGTCGACACCATCTCGACAACTGCCAAGACCGACAAAATCGGCGACGGCAAGATTTTCGTTCTCGACGTATCGAGCGCGCTTCGCGTTCGCACCGGCGAAACCAATGAAGACGCGATCTGATCGGTCGGGAAATAGGGACATGTCACTGATGAAACTAACGAAACTCCTTTCGGCCTCGGGCGCTGCCTTTGCCCTGCCGACAATGGCTCTGGCGCAGGATGCCGCGCCGGATATTCAGCCATATATCTTTACCACGCTGCTGTTCCTGGTGGGTGGTTTCCTTGTGTTCTGGATGGCTGCGGGCTTTGCGATGCTCGAAGCTGGCCTCGTGCGTTCCAAGAACGTCACCATGCAGTTGACGAAGAACATCGCGCTCTTCTCGATCGCGTCGATCATGTATTGGCTCGTCGGCTTCAACCTTATGTATCCGGGCGACTTCAACGGTTACTTCGCGCCCAACTTCGTGCCGACGGTTCTTGAGCCTGTTGGTCTGGCCGCAGAAGACGCTGCCCTCGACTATGCGTCGGTCGGCTCGGACTTCTTCTTCCAGCTGATGTTCGTCGCCGCGACCGCCTCGATCGTGTCGGGCGTGCTGGCCGAGCGTATCAAGCTCTGGCCGTTCCTCGTCTTCGTCGTGATCCTCACCGGTATCATGTACCCGATCTCGGGTTCGTGGCAGTGGGGCGGCGGCTGGCTGTCGGAAATGGGCTTCTCGGACTTCGCCGGTTCGACGATCGTGCACTCGGTCGGTGGCTGGGCAGCGCTTGCCGGTGCCATCATCCTTGGGCCGCGTCTTGGCAAGTACAAGGACGGCATGGTCCATCCGATGCCGGGTTCGAACCTTGCCCTTGCTACGCTGGGTACGTTCATCCTGTGGCTCGGCTGGTTCGGCTTCAACGGCGGTTCGCAGCTGGCAGCCGGTACCGTGGGTGACATCACCGACGTGTCGCGCATCTTCGCCAACACCAACATGGCCGCCGCTTCGGGTGCTGTTGCAGCCCTGATCCTGACGCAGGTGATGTACAGCAAGGTCGACCTGACCATGGTGCTGAACGGCGCTCTGGCCGGTCTGGTGTCGATCACCGCTGAACCGCTGGCTCCGTCGCTCTTCGGCGCGCTCTGGATCGGTGCCATCGGCGGTGTGATCGTGGTCTTCACGGTTCCGTTCCTGGACAAGATGAAGATCGACGACGTTGTGGGCGCCATCCCGGTTCACCTGTTCGCAGGCATCTGGGGCACCATCGCGGTTGTCTTCTACAACGGCGACGCAAGCCTCGTGACGCAGATCACCGGCATCATCGCCTACGGTGTCTTCACCTTCGTTGTCTCCCTCGTGGTCTGGATCATCCTGAAGGGTGTGATGGGTATCCGCGTCAGCGAAGAGAGCGAGATCGCAGGTCTCGATACGACCGAGCTGGGCATGGAAGCCTATCCGGACTTCTCGAAAGGCTGATCCTCCTTCCTTCCTAATCAGCCGAATAACTGGCCCGGGCAGAAATGCCCGGGCCTTTTTCGTTGGGTTTTACGGGGCATCAAGACTTTCGCTTTAGCCGCCTTCCTGTCCCAAACCTGAAACAAGATCTTCCCAATGAAATGTCTCTCTCTTCCGGCCCTGGCAGCAGTGCTTGTGCTTTCTGTCAGTGCGCCGACGCACGCGGCGCCGATCACCGTTGCTCAGGATTCCGCCAACAAGATCAACTTTGCCGGTCGCCAGCGGATGCTGACCCAGTTGATCGCAAAGGCGGCCTGTTTCGTGAATCTTGGCGTCGAAGTGGAAACGCACCAGATCATGCTGGACGCCTCGCGCGGTGTCTTTGCCGCGACGCTTGATAATCTGGAGCATGGCAGTTCAGCCGAAGGCATGCTGCCGGAAGGCGATCAGGCCGTGAAGGACGAGATCTCCAAAGTACGCACGCTCTGGGCCGAATTTGACGGACTTCTTGCCGCTCAATCCGCGGATCCGTCCCGCATGGAAAAGGTCATGCAGGCCAGCATTCCGTTGCTCAAACAGTCGAATGCGGTGGTCAAGGCGCTGGTGAAGTCGCGCGGCGATGGGGGTGGGCTATTGCCTGCCATGGCCCGCACCATCGATGTCGCGGGGCGGCAGCGCATGCTCTCGCAACGCATGACCAAGGCGTTCTGCGCGCTGGTCAGCAACGTGGAGCCCGAAGCGGCGATTGTCGAACTGGAGGCCTCGGTCTCTGAATTCGCGGCTGCTTTGCACGATCTGCGACATGGCAGCGATCAGGTGGTTGCCCCCCCGACCGAGGCGATCGCGGCACAACTTGCGAACGTGCAGGGTGTCTGGGACGGGATGAAACCATTCTTCGAGCACACTCTCGCGGGCAACACGCTGGCGGACGAGGGCAACAATCATGTCGCGCTCGCGAACACCGATCTTCTGCGCGAGATGAACGTCGCTGTCGGCATGTATTGAACAAAAAATGCGCCCCGGTTGCCGGGGCGCATTTCAGTCTTTCAGATTGCGGCGTCAGCCGGCGACAAGGCCCATCTGTTCCAGCTTCAGCAGAACCTGGTGCGCGCAATGGTCGACCTCGACGTTCTCGGTCTCGACGCTCAGCTCGGGGTTTTGTGGAACATCATAGGGGTCGGAAATCCCGGTGAACTCTTTGATCTTGCCTTCACGGGCAAGCTTGTAGAGCCCCTTGCGGTCGCGCCGTTCGCATTCCTCGATGCTGGTCGCAACGTGGACTTCAACGAAGGCCCCAAAGGCTTCGATGTCCTCGCGAACGGCCCGGCGCGTCGTGGCATAGGGCGCGATCGGCGCACAAATGGCGATCCCGCCATTCTTGGTGATCTCGGACGCCACATAGCCGATGCGGCGAATGTTCAGGTCACGGTGCTCTTTCGAGAAGCCAAGTTCGGACGACAGGTTCTTCCGAACAATGTCCCCGTCCAGCAGGGTGACCGGGCGGCCGCCCATCTCCATCAGTTTGACCATCAGCGCGTTGGCAATCGTCGACTTGCCCGAGCCCGAGAAGCCCGTGAAGAACACGGTGAAGCCTTGCTTTGAGCGCGGCGGATAGCGGCCACGCAGCTGCTGAACCACTTCCGGGAACGAGAACCACTCGGGGATCTCCAGACCTTCGCGCAGGCGACGGCGCAGCTCGGTGCCCGAGATGTTCAGAACGGTTGCGCCGTCTTCGACCTCGTCGGCGGGTTCATACTGGGCACGCTCCTGCACATAGACCATGTGCTTGAAGTCGACCATTTCGATGCCGATCTCGTCCTGGTGCGCGCGGAACAGCTCCTGCGCATCGTAAGGCCCATAAAAGTCATCCCCGGCCGAGTTCTTGCCCGGGCCCGCATGGTCGCGGCCAACGATCATATGCGTGCAGCCGTGGTTCTTGCGGATCAGGCCGTGCCAGACAGCTTCACGCGGCCCGGCCATGCGCATGGCAAGGTTCAGCAGGCTCATCGTGGTGGTCGAGGCCGGGTACTTGTCCAGCACCGCCTCATAGCAGCGCACGCGGGTGAAGTGATCGACATCGCCGGGCTTCGTCAGGCCAACGACGGGGTGGATCAGCAAGTTGGCGGCGGCATCCTTGGCCGCGCGGAACGTCAGTTCCTGATGCGCGCGGTGCAGCGGGTTCCGCGTCTGGAACGCCACGACGCGGCGCCAGCCCAGCTTGCGGAAATAAGCGCGCAATTCGTTCGGCGTGTCGCGGCGCATCTTGAAGTCATAATGCACCGGCGGCTGAATGCCGGTAACAGGACCGCCAAGGTAAACCGAGCCTGCCGTGTTGTGCAGATAATTGACGGCCGGGTGCGCATCGTCATCGGCGCCAAAGACCTTCTCGGCTTCGCGCGACTTATCCGGCGTCCAGCGGTCGGTCACGGTCAACGTGCCAAGGATCACGCCTTCCTGGTCGCGCAGTGCAATGTCCTGACCCAGTTCGATGCTGTCGGCAAACTCGGGCGTGACGTCCAGCGTGATCGGCATCGGCCAAAGCGTGCCGTCGGCCATCCGCATGTTTTCGACAACGCCGTTATAGTCTTCCTCGGTCAGGAAGCCTTTCAGCGGGTTGAAGCCGCCATTCATCAGCAATTCAAGGTCACAAATCTGGCGCGGAGAAAGGTCCCAGCTTGGCAGCTCGGCGGCCTCTTTCTTCATTTTCTGCGCGCTTTCGTAGGAGACATAGAGCTCCGGAATGGGCGTGTGATTAGAAACTTGCATGGTATTCGTCCTATGGGCGTTGGAAACAAGGTTACTGGATGAGCCGGTCAGCTCGGCGTGAAGGGCGTCGTATTCCGCGAGCTTGCGCGCGAGGAAACTTTCGGTGAGGCGGGCCTTCTCGGCCGCGCCGCGGGTCGTCAGAGTGTAGGCAAAGCGCTGGCGCCGATCTGGGCCGGCGCGGTCGGCAATGGCAATGAAGCCATTTTCGACAGCCGTCTTGAGGCGCCCGTTCAATGCGCCCAACGACAGGCCAAGGGCTGCCGCAATCGCGCGTTGCGACGCGTCGGGCGCAGCGTCCAGCTGGCGCAGCAGACGGAAGAGGTCATTCTCCTCATCTGTGATCGTTTGAGGTCTCGGGGCAGCCATACTCTCGGCGACTCACTATCTGTTCACAGATGAACACATATACGCTGCGCAGCAGAAAGATAGGGGCTGCTTCGATAAAATTCGAGCCAGCTTCCCGCCCGTGTCCGATTTGTCACGGCTGGTTTTGGGCGTTTCGCCGTCTATTCGGCAGCGATATCGGCGTCCATGTCGTGTTCGGCCAGGAAGCGCTCGGCTTCCAGCGCAGCCATGCAGCCCATGCCGGCACTGGTCACGGCCTGCCGATACACGTGGTCGGTGATGTCGCCGGCCGCGAACACGCCGGGGATCGACGTTGCCGTGCTGTCGGGCTTGGTCACGACATAACCGCCCGAATGCAGTTCCAGCGTGTCTTTCACCAGATCGTTGGCCGGTGCATGGCCGATGGCCACGAAAACCCCTTTGCACGGGATCTCCTTGGTCGCGCCGGTCTGGGCATGTTTGACGCGCACGCCTTCGACGCCTTTGGGATCGTTCTCGCCGATCACCTCGTCCAACTGGTGATCCCAAAGCACCTCGATCTTCGGGTTGTTGAACAGGCGATGCTGCAGAATCTTTTCAGCCCGCAATTCGTCGCGGCGGTGGATCAGCGTCACCTTGCTGGCGAAGTTGGTCAGGAACAGCGCTTCTTCGACAGCGGTGTTGCCGCCCCCGATCACGACCACATCCTGCCCGCGATAGAAGAACCCGTCACAGGTCGCGCAAGCCGACACACCGAAGCCTTTGAACGCTTCTTCCGAAGGCAGGCCAAGCCACTTGGCCTGCGCGCCCGTCGCAAGGATCACGGTATCCGCCGTATAGGTCGTGCCGCTGTCGCCCATGGCCGTGAACGGACGGTGCGACAGATCAAGGCTGTTGATGTGATCGCCGATGATCTCGGTCCCGACAGCGCGGGCGTGTTCTTCCATCTGCACCATCAGGTCGGGGCCCTGAATTTCCTTCTCGCCCGGCCAGTTCTCGACCTCGGTCGTGATCGTAAGTTGGCCGCCCGGCTGAATGCCCTGCACCAGAAGCGGCTCAAGCATCGCACGGCTGGCATAGACGGCGGCGGTATAGCCGGCCGGGCCAGAACCGATGATCAGAACGCGGGTGTGACGGGTGTCGGACATGGATGGCAGCTCCCCTTTTAGATCACTGCATATAGGCAGCGCGGCAGGCGGGACGCAAGACGCTGCACGGCTTGGGCGATGACACGAATTTGCGATGAAAGCTTGTGCGGTCGCCTTGCGGGGCGTTTTCATTTCTTGCGCGAGATTGAAATAATATTGCGCACGGCTCTGTCTCTAGGTATCTTTTAAATCAGGGAGACTCAGGGAACATCCATGGCCAGCCACAAGCTCGACGCGATCGACAGGAAGATTCTGACCGAATTGCAGGCCGATGGCCGCATGACCAATGTCGAGCTTGCAAGCCGCGTTGGCATCTCGGCGCCGCCATGTCTGCGCCGCGTGCGCGCGTTGGAGGAGCAAGGCTTCATCCGCGGCTATCACGCCGCCGTCGACGCGCGCGAGCTTGGCTTCGAAGTGCAGGTTTTCGCCATGGTGGGCCTGCAAAGCCAGGCCGAAGTCGACCTCTCTGCCTTCGAGGCGCGGTGTCGGGATTGGCCGCTTGTCCGCGAGTGTCACATGCTGAACGGCGAAGTGGACTTCATCCTGAAATGCGTCGCGCCCGATCTCTCGACCTTTCAGTCCTTCCTGACCGAAGAACTGACCGCCGCGCCGAATGTCATCAGCGTCAAGACATCGCTGGTGATCCGGGGCGCCAAGGATGAACCCGGCGTCCCGTTCGATATTCTCGAAGAACGGATTGCGCAGATCGCCTGAGCGATCAGCCGGTCATTCCGTAAAGCTCTTCCTCGGTGACCCGCGGCGTGTTCAGCCGCCCGAAGTCGCGGATATGGGTCAGGTGCGGGAAGAAGCGCATGAACACGGCCAGCATTTCTTCGGGCAGCGAGATCGGCGTTTCGGGGCCGGGGTGGAACGTTTCGACTTCCAGGCCGGCGGCCAGCAACGTTTCGTGTTCTTCGCAGACAAGGTGATAAACCTGCGTCGGCGAGACCGGGTTGACCTCGATCACGGCATGTCCGTCTGCAACGGCCGAAAGTGGCACCAGTGCCGCGTCGGTGCCCATCGAGGCGCGCAGCTTCGGGTCGCGGTCGATCCGGCGGGCGCCCGGGCCAAAGGTCTGATCCTGTACAGGCCGTCCAAGGCCGAACGCATCGGCCATGACGCGATAAAGTTTCGGCTCGTCCCCCAGCGTCGGAGCGCCGGGAACAAGGTTGATCGAGCCTTTCCAGAGCAGCTTGGTGTGCCGCCCATTGGCGCATTCCAGCATCATGCCGGGATAGAGGTCTTCAACCGCCACGGGGCCGACCGATGTCTGGATCAGGGCGCCATGCGTGAAGGCGTTGAAGGCGGCTTCGAACGCCGGCAAAGCAGGGGCGACGGCCACGGTTGTCTGAACCTCACTCCCGTCCAGCCATTCGCATTCGAATCGACGGGTCACGCGGGCTTTTGGCATCGGTTGTGCCGGGGGGCGCGAGATCGGTCGGCGTGATACGACGCGGCGTGCCTCGGACCAGGTGGTATCCGAGGTCGACTGGGCAGACAATTCGGGAAGCGGCGGCAGCGTTGGGGAAGCAGACATGACTGGAAACACCTTCTGAACTCAGAATGACGGGATGAAGCAGGCCGGTCTCAACGCGACTTGCGGCAAAACGGCGGTACCGGCGACGGGTCCAATTTGCGTGCAGCAGCGATCACGCTTTCCATCCATCGGGGTTTCGTCGTCATGCTCATCCTCACACGGGTTAATCGGTACGGGGCTTGTGCCCTTCGCATAGGCGATAACTTGCCGATGCAATGGGGCAAGCTGATGACCAGATCGGGGAATTTTTAATGATTTGCTCTGAAGAAGATCGTCAGATTAAAGGCGAATGACGGAAATGAGGCGCCCGTAGTCTGCCTCGCGCCGGTGCACGCTGCGCCGATAGGAATAGAACTTTTCCGGGTCGGAATAGGTGCAGTGCCCGATCCATGTCGCAGTGCCGATCCCGGCCTGACGAAGCTTTTGCAGGCTGAAACCGACCAGGTCGAATTGCATCCGGTCGCCCTCGCCATTGGCAAAGAACCGGGCGTATTCCGCGTCTTCGTCAAGGAAACGGTCAAGAAACTCGGGACCAACCTCGTAGGCGCGCTGGCTGATGGTCGGGCCGATCGCAGCCCGGATGTCTTCGCGCTTGGCGCCCAGCGTCTCCATCGCGTCCAGCGTTGCTTCCAGAACGCCGTCCAAAGCGCCCTTCCACCCGGCATGAGCGGCCCCGATGACGCCGTTCTCGGCATCCGCAAACAGCACCGGCTGGCAATCGGCGGTCAGAATGCCCAAGGCAAGGCCCGGTGTCGCCGTGACCATCGCGTCGGCTTCAATCGGGGTATCTGGCGTTCCCTCCAAGACCACGGCGTTCGCGGAATGGGTCTGGTGCACGCTGGCCAGCCGGTCGGGCGCGACGTCCATCGCTTTCGCGACGCGGGCCCGGTTGATCAGCACGGTCTCGCGCTGATCCGACGAGCCAAGCCCGCAATTCAACCCTTCGAACACGCCCGACGACGCACCGCCGTGACGCGTGAAGAACCCGTGCGCAACGGACAGGTCGTCAGCTTTGATCGGGTTCAGGCTCATGGCGCGTCGAATCCTGGAGGGGTCGGGGTTCCGGGGGCGTGCAGGGCAATCGCCTTGAAGAGCGTTCCCATTTCTTCCGGATGCGTCAAGCGCCGATGCGCCACGATGTGGCTTTCCAGCGCTGCGCCGCTCAGCGACCGGGCCAGCGCCTGCGCGCGCGCGGTGATCCCCAGCCGTTCGAGAAGCAGACCTTGCGGGATCATCTGGGTGGCGGTCGCGGGATGGGCGGCCCGCGACAGGGCTTCGAAATCGACATGTGCGGTCAGATCGGCTGTTCCGGGCTGCTCGAGCGGTGGGGCGGGGGCGTGGTTTTTCACGGCTTGAAACGTGTCTCCGCGCGCCCGCCAGTCGCCGTAATCGACGATCAGGGCCATGCCGCCATCCGCCGCGATCCGCGCGCCAATGGTGTTGGCAATTGTTGTACCGAGGGGCGAGGTCTCGACGATGCCGCCGTCGGGCGTGTCCGCCAGCCGGTCCTCGAGAAGACCGGGCGGCATCGGATCGGAGAGACCCATGACAAGCCTTTCTCCCTCAACCCCGATGACCCGCTCGCGCCACCGATCGCCCACACGTTGAAACTGCCGAATGGGCAGGGCGTCGAAGAACTCGTTGGCCACAAGGAAAAGCGGCCCGTCCGGCAGCTTGTCCACACTGTCATGGTGGTGGATGGCGTGGGGCAGGGTTTCGGTCTGTGCGGCCCGTAAGGCGGGCGAGGCTTCGACAAGATGCACGCCCATGGCGTCGTGAAACCCGGGCACGGCCCGGGTGGCCCGCAGGATGTCGGCCATCAGTGTCCCCCGGCCGGGGCCAAGCTCGGCCAGCACGAATGCGCCCGGCGCGCCCTGATCGAGCCAGCCTTGCGCAAGGCAGAGGCCCAGAAGCTCGCCGAACATCTGGCTGATCTCGGGGGCGGTGGTGAAATCGCCCTTGGCGCCCAGCGGATCGCGGGTGCTGTAATAGCCATGTCGGGGATCCAGCAGGCACTCGGCCATGTACTCTGCCAACGTGATCGGCCCGGTTGCGGCGATGCGCTGCACAAGTTTCGTGGCCAAAGCAGTCATTCGTCGCAATGTGCGCCTGCGGCGCGCACGATGTTTTGCGTCTTGCTGCGCAAGCCGCGGGATGTGCGTATTTTGGAAGAGATGAAGCTCATCTGCGCCTGAGGGCGAGGGCCATCATCAGAAGGCCGATTGCCACCATGGGTAGCGAGAGTTGCTGGCCGCGGGTGATCCCGAAGTCGCCCAGTTGCATGACATAGCCCATCGGGTTGTCCAGCGTGATGAATTGCGCATCGGCCTGGCGGAAGAACTCGACGATGAAGCGCGAGAGGCCATAGCCTGCAATGAAGAGCCCGGCGATCATTCCGGGGCGCTTCAGCCAGTCGCGGGCGAAGGCCAGCCAGATCAAGAGCGCGCCGAGGAGCAGCCCTTCAAGCCCAGCCTCGTAGAGTTGTGACGGATGACGGGCGCAAAGTCCGTCGACGCCGGGGCAGTTCTGGGCGGTGGGCCCGGGGAAGATGACGCCCCATGGCTGGTCGGTGGGGCGGCCCCAGAGCTCGGCATTGATGAAGTTGGCGATGCGACCCAGCAGCAGCCCCGGCGGCGTGCCGAGCGCAAGGAGGTCGGCGACCGGGGCCAGGGCCAGCTTGTGTTTCCAGCAGAAGATCAGCCCGGCAATGACAACGCCCAAGAAGCCGCCATGGAAGGCCATCCCGCCTTCCCAGACGCGAATGATGCTGAGTGGATCGTCCAGGAACTGGCCTTCGCCATAGCCGATCACATAGCCGATGCGGCCGCCAAGGATGATGCCGATGATCAGCCAGGTCAGGAAGGCTTCAAGCTGATCGGCCGACATGGCGGGGGTTTCGTCCCGCCAGAGCCGGATGCGTTTCAGAGCCTGCTTCGCCAGCAGGTAGCCCAGCCAGATGCCCACGATATAAGCCAGCGCATACCAGCGGATCGGCAGCGTGGTGAAGCCCAGCGGGATTTCGACCAGCACGGGCGAGATATCGGGGAAGGGAATGCCGGTGGGTTCCATGGCCGTTGTCGTGACAGCGTGTCACGGGGAGGTCAACCTTGCGGTCGGCGCGATCGGGGCCATATAACGCTCACGTGTTTGAAAAGGTGGTGTCCCATGCAGACCCGGAACAAAGTGTTTGATGATCTCTCGCAGTTGATGACCAACGCGATGGGGGTGGCGCAGGGCGCCAAGGACGAAGCCGAAACCGCGATGAAGGGCATGATCGACCGCTGGCTGGCCGATCGGGATTTCGTCACCCGCGAGGAATTCGACGCGGTGCGCGCGATGGCCCAGAAGGCGCGCGAAGAGAACGAAGCTTTGAAGGCGCGGATCGAAGCGCTGGAGAAAGGCTGACCCGACACGCGGTCACGTGCCGGGTCGCAAGGCTTACCCCAACAGCAGAATATCCGATGCCCCGGCGCTTTGGCGGAGGGCATGGATGTCTTTCAGGTCGGGATCATTGGCCCAGGCCAAGGCCGCCGGTTTGTCGGGGAAGCTCAGCAGGGCCGCAACGTTTGGCGCATCGGGGGCACCGTCAAGCACGGTGAATTCGCCCGAGGCGGCCTCGACCTTGCCGCCATGCTTGGCAAGGGCATGGCCGGCTTTCTCGCGGTATTCGGCAAGGGCTGTGGGGTTCGTGACAGTCAGCGAGGCATAGGCATAGATCATTTCGGTCTCCGGATTGCTTGTGATGGTCTGAAGCTAGGCAAATCGCTCCCATGTAAAAACGCGTGCAATTGCATCTTCCGCATGCGAATTTGCATGTCATGGATATTAGCTGGGATGATCTTAAGACGGTCTGCCTTTTGGTGCGGCACGGCACGTTGGCGGATGCGGCCGATGCGCTGGGGGTCAATTATACGACCGTGTCGCGCAGGGTGCGGCGTGCCGAAGGTGCCTTGGGTGAACCTTTGTTCGAACGGTTGGCCGATGGCTATCGCCCCACCGCCCGGGCACGGTTGATTGCCGAACATGCCGCGCGGATGGAAGAGGCCGAGCATGATCTGATGCGCCGTCTGCAAGGGCAGGACACGCGGTTGTCGGGGGTTTTGACGATCACCGCACCGCAACTACTGATCGCGCATTTCCTGTCCCCGGTTCTGGATCGTTTCACGCGCGCGCATCCCGAGATCGAGTTGCGTATCCTTGCGACCAACGCTCTGGTCGATCTGGCCCGGCGCGAGGCGGATGTCGCGATCCGGATCAGCCGGAATCCCGGCGACAGTCTGAAAGGGCGGCGCCTTCTGGCGCAGGACAGCGCCAGCTTCGCCAATGCCGATTGGGCCAGCCGGTTGGCCGCTGACCCCGAAACGATGGTCGATTGGATTGTTTATGACGCCTATCCGGACGTGCCCAAGGCCGCGACCGACCTGTTCCCGAACCAGCGGGTGCGCTTCCGGTTCGATGACATGGTGGCAATGACGGGCGCTGCCGTTTCAGGACTTGGGGTCGTGCGCATGCCGATGTTCCTAGGGCGGGCGACGCCCGGCCTGCAGCAAGTGCCGGTGCTAGATCCGCAGCCTTATCCGGATGTCTGGGTGGTGGCACATCCCGACGTCTGGCCGTCCGCCAAAGTACGCGCCTTTGTCGAACCGCTGGTTGAAACAGCCAAATCCTGTCGCTCTGAGTTTGTGGCCTGATCGTTTGTCGTTTGTCGTCACGTCAGGTCGAAGTCGGATGACGGGCCCGCCGCCGTTATGCTCCGTTGGTCATCCACCTGCACGGGCAGGGGCATCGCGGTGCTTGGTGCCTTCGGGTCGCGAAGGCCGGAGATGTCAGTGCAAGCGCCTCGTGGCGCAGGGAACGTTCGCGGCAGAGAGTGCCGCTGTCGCGTTTGGAAACCGTAAAGCTTGCGCACGGTCGGCACGGTGGCGATTTCTGTGGATAGACCGGAATTAGGGCTTTACAGGTGCCGCCCCATGGCACACCATATCTCGTAAGGAACGGGTATAAAAACCACCGTCCCTAGAGCAGGCATCAAGCCGTGGTGGCTTTAAAATAACCGCGGCAGAACGGATGGGGCAGCGCCATGTCGCTTTCAGAGCATTTCACGACAGAAGACCTTCACCCGATCGATATCGTCGAGCACATCGCCGAACATCACGACTGGGATTTCGACCGTGTCGGCGATGACCAGATCGCCATGGCGGTCGAGGCGCAGTGGCGGACCTACTCGATCACGCTGGCCTGGTCGCCGCAGGACGAGACGCTTCGCCTGATCTGCACGTTCGAGATGGACCCGCCGGAGGATCGTCTGCCCGCGCTGTTCGAAGCGCTGAATGCGACGAATGACCTGTGCTGGGCCGGGGCGTTTTCCTACTGGGAAGCGCAGAAGCTGATGGTCTGGCGCTATGGCCTTGTTCTGGCAGGCGACCAATCAGCCTCGCCCGAGCAGATCGATACGATGATCCGCGCCGCCGTCTTGTCGGCCGAACGGTTCTATCCGGCGTTCCAGCTTGTCGTCTGGGGCAACGAATCCCCGGAAGACGCGATGCAGGTGGCGATGGCCGAGGCGTATGGCCGCGCCTGACATAGAGTTTACCCTGATGTCCGCATCTTAGCCGGCTCCCCCCAGGGCCAGTGGACATCAAAAGGAACCGGGTCGCAGCGTTTCGCGGCCCGGTTTTTTTGTTGCACCTCGCGCGTGGGAAACGTCATATCGCGGCACGGCGATCCAGCGGGAGGGAAGCATGGATTTCGGGGATATCGAGACGCGCGGCCTTGTGCTTCTGGGCTGTGGCAAGATGGGCAGCGCGATGCTGCAGGGCTGGTTGTCGGCGGGGCTGTCCCCGTCTGCTGTCACGGCGTTGGAGCCCAATCCGTCAGACTGGCTGAGATCAACTGGCGTTTCGATTGCACGTGAGGTGCCCGAGGCGCCCGCGGTGGTCGTCGTCGCGGTCAAGCCGCAGATGATTGGGGATGCTTTGCCGGCGCTGGCAGCGCTTGGGGGCGGTGGGACGATGTTCCTGTCGATTGCGGCTGGCACGACCTTGCGAACCTTCGAAGACCTGCTTGGGTCGGACACGCCCATCATCCGCGCCATGCCCAACACGCCAGCGGCCATCGGGCGCGGAATCTCGGCCTTGTTCGGAAATGCGCGCGTTTCAGACGAGGCTCTGGCCTTGGGCGAGCGCTTGTTGTCGGTCGTCGGGCAGACGGTACGGTTAGAGCGTGAGGCAGATATGGATGCTGTCACGGCTGTCTCGGGCTCGGGTCCGGCTTACGTGTTTCACCTGATCGAAACTTTGGCGGCGGCTGGTATGGCGGAGGGGCTGTCGCCCGAGATGGCGATGCAACTGGCCAAGGCGACGGTGGCCGGGGCGGGCGCTTTGGCTGAAGCTGCCGACGAACCCCCCTCGCAGCTTCGCGTCAACGTCACCAGCCCCGCCGGCACGACGGCTGCGGCGCTGGAGGTCTTGATGGACGAGGCGCACGGGTTTCCGGCCCTGCTGCGCCGGGCCGTTGCGGCGGCCGCCAACCGAAGCCGGGAGTTGGGCGCATGACCCTCAGTTTCGATGATTTCCTGAAGGTCGATATCCGCGTCGGACAGATCGTGCGGGCCGAACCCTTTCCCGAGGCGCGGAAGCCTGCAATCAAACTCTGGATCGATTTCGGGCCGGAACTGGGCGAGAAAAAGAGCTCGGCCCAGATCACCAAGCATTATGACGTCGACAGCCTGCCGGGCCGCAAGGTGTTGGCGGTGGTCAATTTTCCGCCGCGCCAGATTGGGCCTGTGATGTCGGAAGTGCTGGTGTTGGGGGTGCCGGACGCGGATGACGAGGTGGTGCTTCTGGCGCCCGACAAGGATGTCCCGATTGGCGGGCGGATGTACTGACCGCGCATCTATCAACTTTCGTTAACGCACGCCGGGTTAAGGCCACCTCCACCCGCCCTAATTATACGGGCTGGCGGGTTACGAATTGGTGAAGATTGGCGGGTGCGTCTTCGCGCTCCATTCGTATCTTCGGCGGTTTGCCGTCCGATGGCAGCGGCGCGAGGCAACGGGGGATCGGTAGCGGTCTGGTTTCAGGGCTGGCGCTGTGGCGCGGGTTTCGGGACCAAAACGGGGCAAAACTGACACTACTTCGGTAATCTTGCGACCCATTGAAAAGTGATCAAAGTCGCGAACGTGACCATACATTTTGCACCCCCGGTTAGGTAGGCGACAGGCCAAAACATAGTGTCATTGGCATAGAAAAAATGGCGACTGATCAAAACCAATGCCGCAATGATTACAGTGGACAGTATGAACCTAAGGGCCATGCTGGTTAGGAGAACACTCAGGCTAAGTGCCAATAATATAGGGAAAAAGAGTAGTGCCCACCATGCGCTTACTTCAGTGCTGAGATCATTAAAAACTAGAGAATCAACAACGATCGCCAGTGCCAAAACTGCAAACGCGCATACTTTCATCATCATAGTTATTTGTATCGTATGTGCCGGCATAACTTCCAGTTTCGCGCAGAGTGTACATCCCTGAGCCCAGCGTGAGAGCGGCGCGGATCACGGCTTGCATGGCATTGCCTGCGACTCGGGTGGCGCGCCAAAGTCGGAGTGATGGCGACGGTGTCTTGGCCAATGTCCCGTCCTTTGAACCCCCTTCCTTCGCTCTCGGTTGCGGCGTCTCTTCCATCGCGCGGATCACGGGCAGCGCGGCAAGTCGTCGGCCGACGCGTTCTTTAACACCCGGCGCAAGGGCACGTCTCGCAAGAGCGGCATTGGCGCGGTGTCGCGTTCCAACGTGACAAGGGCCGAGACCACATCCGAGTTGGTTAACGCACGCTCCCCCCGCTGGCAGGGATCGAGTGCGATCGAAAGACTGCCGCGTGTCCCTTCAGGGTCCCGGTCTTTCCACGCCGTCGCCAAGGCCTGCACGCGCCGGACATCGCTCAGGTCCGGCTCGGCAATGCTATACGTTGTTCCTCCGTCATCGCTGCGGGTCCGGCTCAGCACCCATGTGCCACCGTCTTCCCCCAGTTCGGGGTTCGAGACCTGCAGCGAGAGGCGCGCGCCGTTTGGCAGAATGTCGGCGCCTTCGGGCAGGACGAGCGTGACCGCGATGCCGTCGGGGTCAGCGGTGAGCGGATCGAAAGCGGACATCCGCAGCGCGGTTTCAGGCACAATGCTGGTGCAAGCGGCGGTGCAGAGAAGTACGGGAATCCAACGCATAGATTTTCTCCTTGCATAAAATATTTAATGTTTTACGGTAAATAAGTAATTCAAAAGGTGATATCATGCAACATGTCAAGATCAGGCGTTTGGCCGGTGTTCTCTATGGGGTCAGCGTGGCGGGATTGATCGTCATCCCCCTTGTCCTTCTGGCGGTTCTGGTGCCGTTGGCGGTCGGCGTGTCGATTGTTCCGCTTGCCGAAGGTGCCGCCAGCACCGGGGGGCTGTTGTGGCTGGGCGTTGCGGTGAATTGCCTGCCGGCGCTGGCTTTTCTCTGGGTTCTCGACACGTTGCGGAAGCTTTTCGCGCAGTATCGTGATGGCGCGGTTCTGACGCATGGGGCCGCGGCCCTGATCCTGAAAGCCGGGCGCGGGCTGCTTCTGGTGGCCGGGCTCAACGTGCTTGTGCAGCCGGTCAGTTCGGTTCTGCTCAGCTGGCAGGCCGCGCCGGGGATGCGCGAGGTTTCGGTCGGGATCGGGTCTGCCGAGATCGGCTTCCTCTTCGCGGCCGGGCTGCTGACCCTGATCGGCTGGGCGATGACGGACGCGGCGCGTCAGGCGGAAGAGAACCGGAGGTTCGTCTGATGGCGGTGATCGTCCGGTTGGACGTGATGATGGCGATGCGCAAGATCACCGGGCGCGATCTGGCGGCCGAGATCGGGATCAGCGAACAGAACCTGAGCTTGCTCAAGTCGGGCAAGGTGAAGGGGATACGGTTCGAAACGCTGGAGAAGATTTGCCACGCGCTGGAATGTCAACCGGGGGATTTGCTGGAAGTGGTGGAGTAAGGCGCGGTGGTGGCTGTGCGGGACAAAGCTACCGTTTAGAAATTGACAATGAACGTCTGCTTTTTTGCCCTCGAAAATAGTGAAATGTGCATATTCGACAAATATTTGCTCATGTCGTAGAGAAAAGAAACTGTGCTTGATCAGCGCCCTTTATAGTTCTGCGGACCATTGAGATCGGTTGTTTACATGAGGAAACTATTCTGGACCGTCTTATTGCTGTTTCCGGCTTTCTCGGTGGCAGCGGATGACATTGATCCAAAGGACATCGAGTTGTCGAAGGAAATGGAAAAGACTGTCGCTCGCGGCGAGCTTTATGCGGCAGCCCACCTCAGCATCTCTTTCAAAAGGTTCTCCGGGGATGAAGGTGAAAGCATACTCATTGCCGGAATCGGCGAAACGATGAAGCGCCTGAATGCTGAGGCCCGTGCCGGAAAAGTGTATGGATATCTTGCAGCGGACTTAAACTGGGACGGCCGAGTCACACGTGACGAATTGGAGTTGTACCTGGCAAATCAAGACCCTGGATTTGTGGAAGGTTATCTTCGCGACGGCGATCTCGATGGTGACGGAGTCATACACCTAAGCGAGATGCTGGAAGATGCACGGATTGAGTTGCCGGATACGGAGGATCCAGACCGCGGCGATATCCGTGAAATGCTGACTTGGGACTTGAACCAAGACGGAGTTCTCAGTTGGACAGAAGTCCTGAGCGTCGTGTCGGCCAAACAATAAATTTCTGCAAAGCTGTAATTCCAACGCGACGCAGAACCCGACAGTTTGGGCTCCCAGCTGCCATTGCTCTCGAAAACCCTCGCCACGGCGCAAGCCCTGAAGCCAGACGACTACCGATCCCCCGTCGCCTCGCGCCAGTGCTTGCGGCAGAGCGGCACATAGGTCTCGTTGCCGCCGATCTGGACCTGGTCGCCTTCCAGCAGCGCGTTGCCGTCGGCGTCCTGCCGGATGACCATGGTGGCCTTCTTGCCGCAAAAGCAGATGGTTCGGGCCTCGCGCATTTCATCCGCCAGAGCCAGAAGGGCGGCGGACCCGGGGAAGAGCTCGCCCCGGAAATCGACGCGAAGGCCATAGCACATCACCGGCACTTTCAGATCGTCGACCGCGCGGGCCAGTTGCCAAACCTGCGCTTTGGTCAGGAACTGCGCCTCGTCCAGAAACACGCAATCCAGCCGGTCCTGGCGCTGGCGTTTGCGGATCATCTCGAACAGGTCGCTGTTCTCGTCGAACATGTCGGCGGTCGCCTCGATCCCGATCCGGCTGGCGATCTTGCCAGTGCCGGCGCGCCCGTCGATGGCGGCGGTCAGAAGATAGGTCTTCATGCCGCGTTCCCGATAGTTATAGGACGCCTGCAGCAGCAGCGTCGATTTACCGGCGTTCATGGTCGAATAGTGGAAATAGAGCTTGGCCATGCCGAGGGGCTAACCGCTTGGCGCACAGGCTGCAAGTCCGTGCACAATGGCGGGACCCCGCCGATGATTGTCGAAGGATAGACAATTCTAAAAAAGCCGCAGGATTGAATATCTAATGGCCCGATCACGCCACATTGTGGGCTAATTCTGCCGATAGACCGAAGCCTGTCACGAACGGATCCGTGGCGTCGAAACGGTGTGTTTCCCTTGAATACAAGGCGCTCCGGCGGCCCCGATCCAACAGGTGGCGAGACTTTGGGTGAGAAATGGACGCAGGCCCGCAAACAAACGATTCCTTCGCTGACGCGCTGAAGCCGGGCACCGAGCTTCTGCACGGCCAGTTCCGGATCGAGAAGTTCCTGAATGCCGGTGGCTTCGGGATGACTTACCTTGCGCGCGACAGCCTGGACCGGATCGTTGTCATCAAGGAGTGTTTCCCGTCATCGATGTGTTGCCGTTCGAAGGGCAATGTCATGGCGCGCTCGCGCCAGCATCAGGCGGAATTCGACGCGGTCGTGAAGCATTTCGGCGCCGAGGCGCGGCGGCTCTCGAAGCTGCAGCATCCGCATATCGTCGGCATTCACCAGGTCTTCGAAGACAACATGACCGCCTATATGGCGCTGGATTTTGTTCGGGGTCGCGATCTTCTGGATACGATCGAAGACCCCAAGATGAAGCTGCACCCTCGCGACGTGAAGGACATCCTTCTGCGGTGCCTCGAAGCGGTGCACTACATTCACACGAACGACGTACTTCACCGCGATATCAGCCCCGATAACATCCTTATCGACGGCAAGGGGAACCCGGTCCTGATCGACTTCGGCGCGGCCAAGGAGGAGGCGACGCGGGCGTCTCGGGCGCTGTCAGCGCTGCATGTGGTAAAAGACGGCTACTCCCCGCACGAGTTTTACATCGCCGGGTCGACGCAGGATGCCTCGTCGGACATCTATTCACTGGGCGCCACGTTCTATCATGTGCTGACCGGTGAAGCGCCGCCAGACAGCCAGGCGCGTGTCAGCGCAATCGCGGCCGACCGGCCCGACCCTTATCGCCCGGTCAGCGGCAAGTTTCCGCAATTCGAAGACGCGTTCCTGCATGCCATCGACAAGGCTCTGTCGGTCTTCCCGCCGGATCGTCTGCAGACGGCGCGCGAATGGATCGAGCTGGTCGACACCGAACGCCGCCGTTCCGCCGCGCTGGCGCAGGCCGAGTTGGACCGCCAGATCGAGCTTTCGATCTCGCGCTTGGTGAAGGAAACCAACCAGGCGGTGGAAGCCGATATCAAGATGCAGCAGGTCAAGCAGGCCGCCGAGCGGAAGGAGGCCCAACGCCTTCAGAAGCTTGTGCAGGAGCAGCAGCGCCAGCGAAAGAAGACACTCGACGAACTTGCGATGCTCGATGATTTCGAGTTCCAGGAAGAGCAGCAACGGGCGCGCGAGCTTTCCGCGAACCGCTCGGCAAACCAGGCACATGACCAGATGAACGGCACGGACCGGAAGAAGAAGCGCACGCTTCTCTCTCGCGTGCTGCCGTTCGGAATTCTGCGCGGAACCCTGAAGGGCAACCGCCGGTCGGATTACTTGTGAGAGGCGCGACATGAAAATTCTGTCCAGAATGTTGTCCAAGAAGATCGATCCGCAAGACCCGGAAGATTTGGGCTTTGATCTCGAGCGTCACCAGCTCGACGATGCCGGCCAGGTGCGCCCCAAGCGCGTGGCCAGCCGACCGGTTTCGCAGCCGATCAAGGCCAATGAAGAAGAACCCGAAGTGGCCGGTTCCGGCTGGGCGTCCGAAGGTGATTGGGACGACGATTGGGACGATGATGATGATTGGGGCGCCGAGGATGATCCAAGCATGGATCTGGAGGAGCGTCGCAAGACCGAGGACAAACAGCACCTTGTCGGCGAGATCCGTGAAGCCATGGTGTCGGTCAGCCACGTGACGCCTGACGCGCCTCAGGCCCCCGAGATGGATGCTGAAACGGCCCATGCCGAAGAGGATGACGTGTTCGGTCGTCAGGCCCGTGCCCGCAGCCAACTGCAGGAAAACACTGGCGAAACCGAAGAACGGCTGATGGAGAAGACCGAGGACGTCATGTCCGACCGTGAAACCAGCCGCCGCCGCTCGGCCCTGGCCCATATGAAAGCGGCTGCCGCCGCGACCAAGGCCGACCGCGTGCTGAGCCATGTTGCCCGCAAGGACAATGCGGCTGACCCGGAAGAGCAGAGCCCCTATCGCGACGATCTGGCCAAAGTGGTGCGTCCGCACCCGACCAGCCGCCCGATCAGCCGTGCGGTGACCAGCGCCGATGCGCCGACCCCGGTCTGGGACCAGGGCGCCGGTGACGAGGATGCGGCCTTGTTCGCGGCCTCGGAAAACGGTGTCGAGGAGGATCCGGCAGTGTCGGTTGAGAACGAGATGTCTGCGGCCGAGGAACTGCGCCTTGCGCGTGCCCCGTCCGACATGAGCGCCGAAGACTTTGCGGATGACGACGACGCGTTTCCGACCTCGCGCGCCGCACGTGACTTCCCGTCGAGCCGTTTTGCCTTCCCGCCCGAAGACGGGGACGACGACAAGAGTGCGTTCGACAATTTCGAGGATGCGGCAGAAGACATCGCCGCCTCTGTCGAGGCTGAAGCCGAAGCTGCGGCAGAGGAAGCGGCGTTTGACCCGTTTGCCGATGAAGAGCTTGAAGACGATTTCGACGACTTCGACGAGCTTGACGACGATGCGCCGCGTCCAAGCAACGCGGTCGCCGAAGCGGTCGCCTTCGCGAACGCTACCGACGAAGAGCTTGAGCTTGAGGACGACGAGCCGGAAGTGGAAGTGCGCAAGAAGATCTGGGAAATGGCTGACGAAGTCGCTGCCGAGGTCGAAAACGCGCGCACCGCAATGCCCGAGCCTGCCCATGTCGACGACATGGCGGACGAGCCGACCGAAAACGTCTTCGATGTGCAGACCGCCCCGGTTGCCGGTCGTGCCGGTCGCGGGTGTAGCCCAAGTTAGTGACTCGCTGCGACGGCTTGCCTGACCTTCCAGTTCAGGAAGTCGGGCACCCGGCGGTTCATGACGCAGTTCTTGAGCGCGAGCATCGCGTTGGCGCCTCTCTTCGACCAGCGGGTGCCAGG
>JAJDUZ010000014.1 GCA_022826385.1 Silicimonas sp. | reverse complement strand
CATTTCGGAGTGATTGGCGATTTGCAGGAACGCTCTACCACACCTGCCGAAAAGGGGCAGGACTCCATCGGAAATGGAAAAGTCGCGGCACGCACGGCGAATTTTCGCGGAATCCGCCGAATCAGGGGGCATCGCCGGATTCGGCCTCAAAAATGTTGTTTGATTTCAGCGCACTAAAAAATCGTCATCCGCCATACAGAAATCGCACCCTTCCCGAAGCCGCGCGCGAAACGCCGACGCATGGGTCGATCTGTTTCCACCCGTCGCTTCTGCCGAAGTACCGGGGACCAAGCGCCGTGAATTGGCCGATCATCATGGGCGACACCAAATCGGGCTTCTCGTGGTTCTATCCAAGCGATGGTCTCGACGAGGGCGACAGCCTGCTGCAATGGGAATGCGAGATCGGGCCGGATGACACGGTGATCGACCTCTATTTCAAGAAAATCTATCCGCCTGCGGTCGAAAGCGTCTTGACCGTTGTCGACAATTTCCGGTCGGGAACCCCGCCAAGACTGGTCCCCGATGAGACAAAAGCAACTTACGAGCGGCGCTGTACCTCGCGCCATTCCAAGGTGAATTGGCATGCGCCGGTGGGGCAGGCCTATAACCTGATCCGCGGTACCAATCCGGCGCCGGGCGCGTGGACGACCTATAAGGGCGCGAAGCTGGGCATCTTCGACAGCGAACGCGTGCCAGGTGACGGCATCTCGGGGCGAATCCGTGCGATCTCGGAAGCGGGAATCGAGGTGCAAGCCGTGGGTGGACGCATTCTGGTGAAGCGTGTTCGCCCTGAGGGGGGCGGAAAAGTCGCCGCCGCCGAGTGGGCTGCCGAGGCCGGTCTGGCCGTTGGCGACGAGTTCGATAGCTGAGGATAATGCTGTGCCATTGACCAAGCTTCATACGATCATGCTGCCGGTTCGGGGGGACGGAAAGGGCGACAACGTGCTGGCCCATGCCGCCGCCTTGGCGCGTCGTTTCGGCGCCCGCGTTCGGGTGGTGCATTGCCACCCGCGCAGTTCCGATATCCTGTCTTACGGCGTGGTTATACCCAAGGTTGTGCGGCAGCAGATCGAGGATGCGATGGCTTCGAATGCCGACGTGACCGAAGCGCAATTGCTGCAGGAATTCAAAGACTTGGCGTCAAAATTCGGATTGTCTGAAGGCGAACATGTGCCGGATATGCCGACGGCCCGCTTCATCGAGTTCGAAGGCAAGCAGGTCGACGCCGTTCGGACTTATGGACGGCTCGCGGATCTGGTCTGCGTGCCGCAGCCCGACCCCAAGCTGAACCTTGGGATCAACACGCTTAAGACAGCGCTCTTTTCGTCTGGCAGGCCGGTGATGATGTGCCCGCCGCAAGAGAGCGTTTCCGAGGATTTCGCCGATCACATCGCGATCGGTTGGAATGGATCGATCGAGGCGACGCGCGCTGTTGCGTTGTCTATGCCATTGATTGCGTCCGCAAAATCGGTGACGATCTTAAAAGGAGGCCCGGATCGAACCAGGCCCGAGGCTGACGAGTTGCAACGGTATCTCGAACTGAAGGAGGTAACATCAACTGTCAGGTCATTTGCCTCAAAAAGCGCCAATGTCGGCGCTGACTTGCTGGCAGAGACCAAAGCGGCTGGTGCCGGTGTGCTGATCATGGGAGCCTATCACGACAGCTACGAACGGGAATCGCTCTTTGGGGGCAATTCTCAACGTGTTGTCGAGACTGCGGATATTCCCGTGGTCCTCGTACACTAGAGTATACCGAATTATAATAATGTTGCGTTGCTAGTGCAGAAAATGAAAAAATATTACCACAACTCTGCGAGTGACCTATTTTCGAGCAACATGGAGCCAACAAGGGAGTATTTTCCATGCGTTTTGTTAAAACCGTTGCCGTAAGTGCGCTGGCACTTGCCGTGTCTGCGCCGGCCGCTCTGGCGGAATGGCAGCTACGGAAACCAGTTGAATTCATCATCATGGCCGGAACCGGCGGTGGTGCAGACCAGATTGCACGTCTGTTGCAGGGTTTGATCGAGAAGAAGGGCCTAAGCTCTCGTCCGTTCATCCCGATCAACAAGCCGGGTGGTTCGGGCGCTGAAGCCCTGCGCTATCTGCAGGACAAGGCGGGCGACGATCACACCGTCATGATGACGCTGAACAGCTTCTATACGACGCCGATCATCCAGGAAGAGCTGGGTGTCGACGTGACGACCTTCACGCCGATTGGCCTGATGGCGATGGACACATTCCTGCTTTGGGTTCACACCGACCGTGACGACATCACCGACCTCGACAGCTATGTCGCGGCCGTGAAAGGCGCCGGGCTTGACTGGAAAGTCGGCGGCACCGGTTCGGGTCAGGAAGACAGCGTGCTGACGGCGATGATGGAAGCCGCGTTCGAATACGATGTGACCTATATCCCCTTCCCGGGTGGTGGCACCGTGGCCAAGAACCTGATCGGCAACCAGATCGACTCGACCGTGAACAACCCGTCGGAACAGATGGAGTTCTATCGTGCGGGCAGCTCGAAGCCGCTCGTTCAGTTCACCGGCGAGCGTATGGCTGCGTTCCCTGATGTGCCGACGGCAAAAGAACTGGACGTGGACATCGAGTACTACATGCAGCGTTCGGTCAACGGCCCTCCGGGCATGTCGCCGGAAGCCGTGGCGTTTTACACCGATCTCTTTGGCGAGCTCTTCGCCAGCCAGGAATGGCAGGATTTCTGCACCTCGGATGGTCTGACCTGTGACAACTTCCTGAACGGTGATGATCTGGCTGCGTTCCACGCAACGCAGGTGGAAGCGCACAAGAAGCTGATCGAACAGGTCGGCGCTGACGCGATCACTGGCGAATAAGACAATCAAGGGTGGGGCCGGGGTGGTCCCACCCGCTTAATCATCCGAAAAAACGGGCTGTTTTCTGCGCAGGGAAATAGCGCATGCGGGAGGGGTGTGCATGACGGTACGGACGGCTGAACTTTTGATGGGGATCGCGACGTTCCTGATTTCCATCGGCCTGATGTGGAACGTCTATTCCGATGGGCTGACCATCGGCTGGGTCGAGGGTCGTGGCCCCGGCGCCGGGATGTGGCCGTTCTGGCTGTCGCTTGGCATGGCACTTGCGTCTGTGGCGACCATCGTGCGCTGGTTCCAGGGCAAGACCCCCGAGAGCCAGTCGCTGGACCCCTATATTCACCCCGAGACCCTGTTCCTTGTGATCGTCTCGGCCTTGTCGCTGCTGGTCATGCTGGTTCTGATGAACATCATCGGGACGTATCTGACGCTGATGATCTTCATGCTGTTTTACGTGCGCTTTCTGGGCAAGCACGGCTGGGGCATGACGATGTCCTTCGTGCTGGGCGCCCCGATTTTCGTCTACCTCCTCTTCGAGGTGGCGCTGACCAAATACCTGCCCAAGGGGTGGCCGATCTTCGAGGAAGGGTTCCTCTGGATCGACAATTACCGCTGGGAATACTTCTACTAAGGGGCCGATGACATGGAAGCCATTCTAATTCCATTGGGTGCTGGCCTCTTGCAGGCTTTCGAACCGCTGAACCTGTTCATGATTTTCGCGGGCTGTCTGGCCGGTCTGTTCGTGGGCTGTATGCCGGGGCTGGGCTCGGTCAACGGGGTGGCGATCCTGTTGCCGGTCACCTTCCTTGTGCCGCCGACCGCCGCGATCATCTTCCTTGCCGCGCTTTACTATGGCGCGATGTATGGCGGTGCGATCAGTTCGATCACGCTGGGCATACCGGGGGCGTCAACCGCCGTTGCGACGGTGTTCGACGGGCGACCTATGGCGCAATCGGGCAAGGCCGACAAAGCGTTGATGGCAGCGGCGATTGCTTCGTTCATCGGGGGCACTGTGTCGATCGTGCTGTTCACGCTTTTCGCCCCGCCGCTGGCGGCTTTCGCGCTGAAATTCGGGCCGCAGGAAGAATTCGCGCTGATGCTTCTGGCCTTTGCGACTTTCATCGGACTGGGCGGGGACGACATCCCGAAGACGATCTTCTCGATCCTGTTGGGCCTTGTCATGGCGGCCATCGGCTTTGACATCATCAGTGGTCAGCCGCGCATGATCTTCTTCGACATGGTTGAGTTCCAGCGCGGCATCGGGTTCCTTGTGCTGGCGATCGGCATCTATGGCATCGGCGAGATGCTCTGGACGCTGGAGAGCACCAAGGGCCAGGTACAGATGCACAGCGTCAACATCACCTGGGCGCGGTTCAAGGAGAACCTGCGCGAGATCAAGCTTTACATCAACTCGACCTGGGTCGGGTCGTTCCTTGGCTTCTTTGTTGGCACGCTGCCGGCAGCCGGGGCCACGCCCGCGTCGCTGATGAGCTATGGTCTGTCGAAGACGTTCTCGAAAGACCCTGACAGTTTCGGCAAGGGCAATGTTGCCGGTGTCGCTGCGCCGGAGGCGGCGAACAACGCGGCTTCGACCGGTTCGATGCTGCCGATGATCACGCTGGGTATTCCCGGCTCGCCCACCACGGCGATCCTGCTGGGGGGCATGATCATCTGGGGCCTGCGCCCCGGTCCGCTTTTGTTCACGGAAAGCCCGGATTTCGTCTGGGGGCTGATCGGTTCGATGTATGTCGCAAACGTTGCGACGGTGCTGCTGAACCTTGCGCTGATCCCGGTGTTCATCCGGGTGCTGGCGATGCCCTTCACGTTGCTGACGCCGATCATCTTCATGCTTTGTGTCTTGGGTGTCTTTGCGACAACCGACCGGATGTTCGACACGTGGATCATGCTGATCCTTGGCGTGTGCGGGTACTTGCTGCGGAAGCTCAACTATCCCGTTGCTCCGGCGGTTCTGGCGATCGTTCTGGGCCCGTTGGCCGAGCGGTCGCTGCGCCAGTCGCTGATTTCGAGCCAAGGGGATGTGACCACTTTCATCACCCGCCCGATCTCGTTGACCTGCGTGATTCTCGCGCTGCTGCTGATTTCCTATCCGCTGATCCAGAAGATGATGCGGCGTCGGAAGATGGCGGACGCGAGCTGATCTGAACCCATCTCAGGCCATTGTAACTTTTCTATAGGTTACAATGGCTTGCGCTGTATATTAACAAATTTACAAAAATGAAGTCTGTTTTGTAAACGCACTACACTAAAACCCGATTTTAGTGGGATTCCAGTCTTGGCGAAACTATATGTCTTGAAAGCCAAGAAATGGGGAAAATTATGTCTCGGAAGATTTTAATACTCGGCGCCTCTTACGGCTCGCTTCTCGGCACGAAACTGTTGATGGCCGGTCACGATGTGACCCTTGTTTGTCGCAAGGCAACGGCCGAGCTTTTCAACACCGAGGGGTCCGAAGTTCGGATCAAGCTGCGGGACGAAGACCTTCATCGCGCCTTCCGTTCGGACGACCTGCCGGGCAATCTGGATGCGGCCGAGCCGGGGGATGTTCGCCCCGAGGCTTATGACCTTGTCGTGCTCGCCATGTCCGAGCCTCAATATGCGGGTGCCGAGGTGCGCACGCTGCTGTCGCGGATTGCGCTGGCCCATGTGCCGTGCTTGTCGCTGATGAACATGCCGCCGATGCCCTATCTGAAGCGCATCCCTGGACTTGACGCGGACCGTCTGGCCGCCTGCTTTACCTCGCTCGACGGCTGGCGCGAGTTCGACCCTGGTCTGGTCTCGCTCTGCAGCCCCGATCCGCAGGCGTTCCGCTTGCCCGACACTGGCGCCAACGTGCTGCATGTTGGCCTGCCGACCAACTTCAAAGCGGCCCCGTTCGAGAAGGCCGAGCACAACCAGATGCTCAAGGAGCTTGAAGCCGACATCGATGCGATCCGCGTCGAAGGCAAAGAGGTTCCGGTGAAGCTGCGCGCCCACGACTCGCTTTTCGTGCCCTTCGCCAAATGGGCCATGTTGTTGACCGGCAACTATCGCTGCGTGCTTCCGTCGGGTGTGCGTCCGATCAAGGAAGCGGTCCACAGCGACATCGAGACATCGCGCGCCATCTATCAGTCGGTCACCGACCTTGTGGTCAAGCTGGGTGCGACGCCTGACAGCCAGGTGCCGTTCGAGAAATATGCCAAGGCGGCGGAAGGTCTGCTGAAGCCCTCGTCAGCAGCCCGCGCCATCGACGGTGGAGCGCAGCAGATCGAGCGCGTTGATCTGCTTGTCCAACTCATTGCCGACCAACTTGGCATGGGCAATCCCGCCGTCGACGAGGTGGTCGCAACCGTGACCGGCCGTCTCTCGGGCAATCGTCAAGCGGCCGCGTAAGAGCCTGCACCTATCCTAAACTCGCTCGCTCCCCGGACTGTTTGATCAGTTCGGGGCGTTCCTTTTCAATCAGCTTTCATAGCGCGTGTTGCCGCGCCGATCAGGGCTGATGGGCAGGTCGACGAACAACGGCTGGTGCGCGCGTTGCGAGCAGGCTTGGCGGGGGCAGAGGGGACAGTTGATGCCAACGGGGCTGAAAAGGTCTTCGCGGTCGAGATTGAACGACTTGGCATAGCCGATCTGATCGATGAACCGGAACTCGCAGCCAAGCGCGACCGCCAGCCGGCGGTCTTGCGAGTCGCGGCTGAAGACAGGTCGGTCGGTGGTGCGGCTGATCGTGAAAAACCGTTCCCCCTCGGGCAGTTCCACGAATTGCGGCAGAATCACACCGGGCGTCCGGAACGAGGTGTGGATGTTCCACACAGGGCAGGCGCCGCCATATTCGGCCAGCGTGAATGTGGTCGAGTTGAAGCGCTTGCTGACATTCCCGGCTTTGTCGATCCGCAGGAAGAAGAACGGCACGCCTGTTGCGTTCTTCCGCTGCAGCGTGGTCAGGCGGTGGCAGACTTGTTCGAACGAAACACTGAAGGCAGCCGCGATGCGGTCAACGTCGTAATGCGTTGTCTGTGCAAGCTCCAAAACCTGTGCATAGGGCATCAGGAATGCACCGGCGAAATAGTTCGCCAGCTCTACTTGGCACCGCGCCAGACCGGTGGGGGACGAGATGCCACTGTCTTGCACCAAGGTTTTTAGCGTGTCTTCGGCTTCCAACAGGCACAGCACATGCGCCAATTGGAAGGTCCGGTTCTGATGGTCGAGCGCTTCTGACAGGAACACGGTCGCCTCGCCACGTTCAAAGATGCGCAGCGCCTCGGGCATGTCTTCGACCGATTTCACCTCGACCGTGACACCATGGCGGCTGTCCAGCCGCGCTTTCAGCATCGCATAGACATCATCCGGAGCGGTGGGCTGCTCGGCCCGGATGCGTTCCGCGATGTCTTCGAGTTCCGGAAAGTGATTTTGATGGTCGCGGAAAAAGTCGTGGATGATCGTTTCGGGCGACGAGGCGATCAGGTCGTCGGGCATGCGGTCCTGCCCTTGTCGCAGCATCTTGTCGAGCGTCGTCCGGTGCGTGCGATAGATGTGCAGGAAGCTTTCCACCAAGGCAGGCGCGTGATCGATCGCTGCGCGCAACTCCTGCAGGTCGGGCGCCTCGCCAAAGATCGGATCCTGCAGAACGCTGCGCAACTCGCTCAGCACGTTGGAATGCGGATCCTGCACCAGTTCACGCCAATCGACGCTGTACTTCTCGGACAGCGCCATCAGCATCTGAACCGAGAGGCTGCGCTGGTTGTTTTCCAGCAGGTTGACATAGGCCGGGCTGATGCCAAGCGCCTTGGCCATTTCGGCCTGCGTTTGCTTGTTCGCGCGCCGCAACTGGCGAAGCTGCGGTCCGACAAAGGTCTTCTTCATGCGCGCTCGGCTCCGGAAAGTTTACAACTTTACCGTTGGAGCCTAGCGCAGACTAACGAAGTTCACAAATTTCGGATCAGACTGACAGGCAGAGATATTTCATCTCCATGAACTCATCCATGCCATGGCGGCTGCCTTCGCGGCCCAAGCCCGATTGCTTGACGCCGCCGAACGGGGCGACCTCGGTCGAGATCAGGCCGGTGTTGATGCCGACCATGCCGTATTCCAGCGCCTCGGACACCTTGGTGATGCGGCTGATATCCTTGGCATAGAAATAGCAGGCGAGGCCGAAGATCGTGTCGTTGGCGCGTTCGATCGCCTCGTCATCGGTGTCGAACTTGAAGAGCGGGGCGAGGGGGCCAAAGGTTTCTTCCTGCGCAAAGGCCATGTCCTGCGTCGCACCGGTGATGATCGTCGGCTCAAAGAAAGTGCCGCCCAGATCATGCGGTTTGCCGCCCGCCATCACCGTGCCGCCCTTGGCCGTTGCGTCGGCCACCTGGCTGGCCACCTTGTCGACCGCTTCCTGATTGATCAACGGCCCAAGCTGCGTGCCGTCGCTCAGACCATCGCCGACGTTCATCTTGGCGACGGCGGCTGCCAGCTTCTCGGCAAAGGCGTCATAGACACCGGCCTGCACATAGATGCGGTTGGCGCAGACGCAGGTCTGGCCGTTGTTGCGGTATTTCGAGATCATCGCGCCTTCGACAGCGGCATCCAGATCGGCGTCGTCGAACACGATGAAGGGCGCGTTGCCGCCCAGCTCCATCGAGCATTTCATCACCTGATCGGCCGCCTGCCGCAGCAGAATGCGCCCGACCTCGGTCGAGCCGGTGAAGGTAAGCTTGCGGACAATCGGGTTTTCGCAGAATTCTTTCCCGACCTCGGAGGCTTGCGTCGAGGGCAGGATCGACAGGATGCCTTTCGGCAGCCCGGCGCGGTCGGCCAGCACGCCAAGTGCCAGTGCTGACAGGGGCGTTTCGGTTGCGGGGCGCGCGACGAAGGCGCAGCCCGCGGCCAGTGCCGGACCGACTTTGCGGGTGATCATCGCGTTGGGGAAATTCCACGGCGTGATCGAAGCGGCGACGCCGATGGGCTGGCGGATGACGGTGATGCGCTTGTCGGGCTGGTGGCCCGGCACGGTCTCGCCATAGACGCGCTTGGCTTCCTCGGCGAACCATTCGACGAAGGCCGCGCCATAGAGGATCTCGCCTTTCGCCTCGGCCAGCGGCTTGCCTTGCTCGGCGGTCAGGATGGTGCCCAGATCGTCGGCATTCTCGACCATCAATTCGTACCACTTGCGCAGGATGTTGGCGCGTTCCTTTGCGGTGCGGGCGGCCCAATCCTTATGCGCCGTCTCGGCGGCGGCGATGGCGCGGGCGACTTCGGCGCGCGAGAGGTCGGCCACTTCGGCGATCACATCGCCGCGGGCGGGGTTCGTGACCTCGAACGTGGCGCCGCTGTCGGCATCGGCCCATTCGCCTGCGACATAGGCTTGGGTCACCAGAAGGGAGGGGTCTTTCAGAAGATCGGCAAGGTTCGTGGTCTGATCCAGCATGAAACTCTTCTTTCGTTTTGCGAGGGCGCCTTTGCGTCCCTTTTGACCTTAAGGAAAAGCCATGTCCACCGGTTCGAACGCCTCGGCCCGCGCGCGCTGCCATCGGACGAGATAGCCGAAATCGTCCGGCTCTTCGCGCAACAGGAACCCTTCGGGCATATACGGGTAGACCTCTTCCCCCGTCACCATGTCGCGGTCGCTTTCGCGCATCAGCAAATGGTGCGGCTTGAAGCCGGACGGATGGGTCAAACCGGCGGCCCCGGTCATCTCGGCCAACGCCTTCATCGTGTTGCGGTGGAAGCAATAGACGCGCTCGGCCTTGTCGGTGACGACCAGCGCCCGCTGGCGCAGCGGGTCTTGCGTGGCGACGCCGACCGGGCAGTGGTTGGTGTGGCAGGCCTGCGCCTGAATGCAGCCAACGGCGAACATGAAGCCGCGGGCCGAATTGGCCCAGTCGGCCCCAAGCGCCAACGCCTTGGCGATGTCGAAGGACGTGACCAGCTTGCCCGACGCGCCCAGCTTGACGCGATTGCGCAAGCCCGCGCCCCGCAGCGTGTTGTGCACAAAAGTCAGGCCTTCGATCAGGGGCATCCCGATGTGGTTGGCAAATTCCAAGGGGGCCGCGCCCGTGCCGCCTTCCTTGCCGTCGACCACGATGAAGTCCGGCACGATGTCGGTTTCCAGCATCGCTTTGACAATGCACATGAATTCCCGACGGTGGCCGATGCAAAGCTTGAACCCGACCGGTTTGCCATCGGCGTTGTCGCGCAGGGTCTTGATGAATTGAAGAAGCTCGATTGGCGTGGAAAACTCGGGGTGATTGGCGGGCGACACGCAATCGCGGTCCATCGGAATGCCGCGCGCCTCGGCGATCTCTGGCGTGATCTTCGAGGCAGGCAGGACACCGCCATGCCCCGGCTTCGCGCCTTGGCTGAGCTTGAGTTCGACCATCTTGACTTGCGGGTTTGCGGCCTGCGTCCTGAACTTTTCGACGTCGAACCGGCCTTCATCCGTGCGACAGCCAAAATAGCCCGAGCCGAGTTCCCAGATCAGGTCGCCGCCACCTTCGCGGTGATAGCGGCTGATGCTGCCTTCGCCGGTGTCATGGGCAAAGCCGCCCTTTGCCGCGCCCCGGTTCAGGGCCGAGATCGCATTGGCCGAGAGCGATCCGAAGGACATGGCCGAGATATTGTAGAGCGATGCTTCATAAGGGCGCTTGCAGTCCGGGCCACCAATCGTGACCCGGAAGTCGTGGCTTTCGATATGCTTTGGGGCGACCGAATGGGTGATCCATTCGTATCCGGCATCATAGACCCGCTGCGTTGTGCCGAAGGGGCGCTTGTCTTCGACCCCCTTGGCGCGCTGATAAACCAGCGAGCGTTCATCGCGCGAAAACGGTTCTTCGTCTTGATCGCTTTCGATCAGGTATTGGCGGATCTCGGGCCGGATGCCTTCGAAGAGGAAGCGCATATGGCCCAGCACCGGATAGTTCCGCAGCACCGCGTGGCTGGATTGCGTCACGTCATAGACGCCCAGCAACGTCAGGCCGCCGAACATGACCAGGCCAAGCAGAAACCAGCCGGACCACATCAGGCCAAAGAAAGACAGCAGCGCCAGCAGGGCACAGCCGGCGAAAGTCGCGAAACGCATGACGTCTCCTGGAAGAATGCCGAACATAATGGGTGTCAGACTGCCCCAATCAGAAGGCAGCGCAACCCTAGAATGCGTGATCCGCGTGTGAGGTTGAGGATCAGAGAAGTTTATTCAATACTTCCGCCATGATCAAAAGCAAGATCACCCTCAAGCAGATGGAGGCGCTTGTGTCGGTCGCCGATACCGGCACGTTCCGGAAGGCCGCCGCAGCGTTGGGGACGACGCAGCCCAATATCTCGGTCCGGATTGCCGCGATGGAGGAGACGTTGGGTGTCGTGTTGATGCACCGGGATGCGGGCTCGGTTCAGCTGACAGAGAAGGGGGACGAGGTGCTTGCCGCCGCGCGTCAGGTGTTGTTGGCAGCGGAAGCGCTCTTGGATACGGCAGGTCGGCAGGACCTGATCGAGGACCGTCTGCGCCTTGGCGTCACCGAACTGGTTGCGGCGACATGGTTGCATGCGTTTCTGCGCCAGGTGAAAGCGAACTATCCGGCCATCCGGGTCGAGTTGACCGTTGATCTGGCCTATGAGATCGAAAACCACCTAACCGCAGGCCAGTTGGATTTGGCAATTCTGACCGGGCCTTTTCGCACCGAGCCGACCGGTCTTATCCTGCTTGGAAGCTGCCGATATGGCTGGGTTGCGACGCCCGAGAAAGCGGACCTGCTGGGTGCGTCGCCAACGGTCGCGCAGATTTTTGCGGAGGGTATCCTGACGCATGGACGTCACACGCGGGCCTCGGTCGCTTTGCGCAGGCATCTTGAAAGCAAGGGGCTGCGGGCGGACCAGATCGTGCATTCCAGCAGCCTCTCGTCGGCGCTTGGGATGGCGGTCGATGACATGGGGGTCGCGCTGCTTCCGAAGCCTTTGTTCGAGGCTGCTGTTGCGGCCGGCGAACTGGTCGAGCTTGACCCGCCATGGGAGCCCGCACCGCTGGAGTTCTTCGCGCGTTTTGATGCCAAGAGAGCCCCACGTTTCGTGGCCGATATGGCAAGTATGGCGCATGAGGTTGCGCTGGAGTACGAGAATAAAAAAAAGTTATCATCCTGACAGCAAGAATGAATTTTGAAATCCGGGCGTCGTGACGTTTATTGCGACAGCATCCGTCTTGATGCGTCAGGGGTAAGGTGAGCGGCATGACAAAGCCATCGGCAAGGTTGGGCGTGGATATCGGTGGGACTTTTACTGATGTCGTGCTGGAGCAAGGCGGCACACTGACCTCGACCAAGGTGCTGACGACCTATGCCGCGCCAGAGAACGCGATTATCGAGGGCATGCACCAAGTCTGCGAGAAGGCCGGGATCGCGCCCGGCGCCATCGCCCAGATCATTCACGGCACGACGCTTGCGACCAACGCCTTGATCGAACGGCGTGGCGCGAAGACTGCGCTGATCACCTCCAAGGGCTTCCGCGACGTCATCGAAATGCGGACCGAGAGCCGCTTCGAGCAATACGATCTGAACCTGACCCTTCCCGAACCCCTGTTGCCGCGACAATGTCGCTTCACCGTGGCCGAACGGGTGAACGCAAAGGGCGAGGTGATGATCGGCCTCGACATGGATGAGGTCGACGCGGTGATCGACCGGATTGCTTTTGCGGGGTTCGAAAGCGTCGCGGTCGGGTTGATCCATTCCTATCTGAACCCGGGTCACGAACAGGCGATCCGGGACCGGCTGCGCGAGCGTCTGCCGGAGGTCAGCGTTTCGATCTCGTCCGAGGTCAGCCCGCAGATGCGGGAATACGAACGGTTCAACACGGTTGTGGCGAACGCCTATATCAAGCCGTTGATGGCGTCCTATCTGGGGCGTCTCGAGGGGCGGCTGCGGGACGAAGGCGCCGCATGCCCGATCTTCCTGATGCATTCGGGCGGCGGGATTATCTCGCTTGATAACGCCGCGAACTTCCCGGTGCGCCTTGTGGAAAGCGGCCCGGCAGGCGGGGCGGTCTTCGCGGCGCATATCGCGGCGCGGTACGGCATCGACAAGGCGTTGAGTTTCGACATGGGTGGGACAACGGCCAAGATCTGCCTGATCAAGAACCGTACGCCGAAGACGGCGCGCGTGTTCGAAGTCGCGCGCAGCTATCGGTTCAAGAAAGGTTCGGGCATGCCGATTTCGATCCCGGTGATCGACATGGTCGAAATTGGGGCAGGTGGTGGTTCGCTGGCGCATGTCGACAGGATGCGCCAGATCCGCGTCGGTCCTGAAAGCGCCGGGTCCGAGCCGGGTCCAGCATGCTACGGGCGGGGCGGAGAGCGACCGGGTGTCACGGATGCCGATCTGGTTCTGGGCAAGCTCGACCCCGACAACTTCGCCGGTGGCTCGATCAAGCTGCACGCGGACGCGTCGGAACGCGCCTTGTCGGCACATGTGGGCGAGACGTTGGGCATGGACGCAATGGAGGCGGCCTTTGGCGTGGCCGAGGTCGTGGATGAAAACATGGCCAATGCCGCCCGTGTCCATGCCGTCGAAAATGGCGAGGATCTGAGTGGTTATACGATGATCGCCTTCGGTGGCGCAGCGCCCCTGCATGCGGGGCGTCTTTGCGAGAAACTTGGGATCGACCGCCTGCTGGTGCCGCCGGGGGCGGGTGTCGGCTCGGCCATCGGGTTCTTGCGGGCGCCGTTCAGCTTCGAGGCCAACCGCTCGGTCTATATGAAGCTCAGCAACTTCGATGCGGACGCCATTACCAAGCTGCTAGGGCAGCTGCAGTCCGAGGCGACCGCGTTCGTGCGCTCCTGCGACGCAGAGAGCCCGATCCTGTCCGAGTTCAAGGTCTATATGCGCTATACCGGGCAAGGCTGGGAAATTCCCATTCCGTTGACCGAGGCGCAGGCCATGTCGCCGTCGGTGGATGTCTTCAAGGCGCGGTTCGAAGAGGAATACGTCAAGCTCTTTGGCCGTGCGGTGGCGGGCATGGATATCGAGATCACCGTCTGGTCGGTGAACGCGACAACCCCGCCCGAGGACGTGGCCCCGATTGTCGAGACGGACGGGGCCGGGGTGGCCGCCGCGCTTGGCGACCGCAGTTTGTTCGATCCGGCGGAAGGCCGGGTCATGGAGGCAGGCCACGTGGCGCGCGCATCAATGACCGTCGGTGTGTCGGTCGAAGGCCCTGCCGCGATCACCGAAGACGAGACCACCATCATAGTACCGGCCAGCCGCCGCGCCATCGGGCAGGCGGATGGGTGCATCGACGTAAGACGCAAGGGAGACACGGCATGACCCGCTCGGATGTGGCCTATCAGGTGATGTGGAACCGTCTGATTTCAGTGGTCGAAGAGCAGGCGCAAGCGCTTGTGCGCACGGCATTTTCGACAAGTGTGCGCGAGGCGGGCGATCTCTCGGCCGGGGTCTATGACGCCAAGGGCAACATGCTGGCGCAGGCAGTCACGGGCACGCCGGGGCATGTCAACGCCATGGCGGATGCAGTGGCGCATTTCATTCGCCGGATCGGGCGGCAGAACATGGCCAATGGCGATGTCTATATCACCAACGACCCGTGGGAAGGGACGGGGCATCTGCATGACATCACCATGGTCACGCCGTCCTTCCGCAACGGTGTGCTGGTCGGGTTCTTTGCCTGCACGGCGCATGTGGTCGACATTGGCGGACGCGGCTTCGGGGCCGATGGGCAGTCGGTCTATGAGGAGGGGCTCTATATTCCGATCATGAAGTTCGCCGCCGGGGGCGAGGTGGATGACACGCTGGTGCGGATCATTCGCGGCAATGTACGCGAGCCGGACCAGTTGATCGGGGACATTTATGCGCTGGCCTCGTGCAACGAGATCGGACACCGACGCCTGATCGACATGATGGACGAGTTCGGTCTGGACGATCTGGACGAGATCGCAACGTTCATTCTCGAGAATTCGCGCCGGGCGACGCTGGAGCGGATCGCGGCCCTGCCGCGGGCCGAGGCGTCGGGCGAGATGACGGTCGACGGGTTCGACACGCCGATCACGCTGCGGGTCAACGTTCGGGTCGAGCAGGACCGGATCGTCACCGACTTCACCGGGACGTCGGGCGTCGACAAGAAGGGCATCAATTGCCCGATGGTCTATACCAAGGCCTATGCCTGTTACGCTTTGAAAGTGGCGGTCGCGCCCGAGATCCCGAACAACGCGGCGTCGCTTGCGCCGTTCGAGGTGACAGCGCCCGAGAACACGATCGTCAACGCAGTGCATCCGGCCCCGGTCGCGCTTCGTCATATCGTCGGGCATTTCGTGCCGGACGCCGTGTATGATGCGTTCGATAAGATCGTGCCGGGATTGGTTCCGGCCGAAGGGGCGGGGTGCCTCTGCAATTTTCAGGTGTCGCTGCGACCCCGGACGGATGCGCCTGCGCCTGATGACGCGCGGCGGTCCGAGGTGCTGACCTTCAACTCGGGCGGATCGGGGGCGCGGCCCGAATTTGACGGTCTGAATGCCACGGCCTTCCCCTCGGGCGTGATGACCATGCCGATCGAGGCGACCGAACATGCGGGCCCGGTAATCATCTGGTGCAAGGAGCTGCGCGCCGACAGTGGCGGGGCAGGCCGGATGCGCGGTGGCTTGGGCCAGTTCATGGAGGTCGGCGCGATGGAGGGGCACGAGTTCGACATTCAGGCCATGTTCGACCGCGGCGCGCACCCGGCGCGCGGGCGGCGGGACGGGCAGCCGGGCGCGCCGACCCTGATCGCACGCGACGATGGCGCGGCGATGCGTGTCAAAGGCAAGCAATTCGTGCCGCATGGTGGCCGTGTGAACATGGCCTTCCCGGGCGGCGGTGGGTATGGCGACCCGTCCGACCGCGACGTGGCGGCTGTGAAGCGCGACCTTGCGCGCGAATACATTTCAGAAGAAGTGGCCGCGCGCGACTATGGTCTGGGTGCTGACGACATTGCCGAAGCAACCGCGGCAGCGCGGCGCGGTGAAGATATCTGACGGAGGACAGAGATGGAAAAAGTAGCCCTGATCACAGCCGGTGGCTCCGGCATGGGGGCCGACAGCGCGCGGGCTCTGGCGGCGGATGGTTTCGAGGTCGGGATTCTCTCATCCTCGGGCAAGGGCGAGGCGTTGGCACGCGAGCTTGGCGGTGTGGGCGTGACGGGCACCAACCGTTCGGACGACGACCTTCAGAAACTGGTCGATGCCGCAATGAGCCACTGGGGGCGCATCGATGTGCTGGTGAACTCGGCCGGTCACGGGCCGCGCGCGCCCATCCTCGACCTTAGCGATGACGATTGGCACGAAGGGATGGAGGTCTATTTTCTGAACGCAGTTCGCCCGACCCGTCTGGTCACGCCGATCATGCAGGAACAGGGCGGTGGCGCGATCATCAACATCTCGACCTTTGCAGCCTTCGAGCCGAACCCGGTTTTCCCGACCTCGGGCGTGATGCGGGCAGGGCTTGCCTCGTTCGCCAAGCTTTTCGCCGACAAGTATGCCGCCGAGAATATCCGAATGAACAACGTCCTGCCGGGGTTCATCGACAGTCTGCCCGAGAAAGAGGAGTTCCGCGCGCAAATCCCGATGGGGCGCTATGGCTCGTCGCTGGGCGAGATCGCCAGTGTTGTGGCATTTCTGGCGGGGCCGGGCGGTGCTTACATCACCGGGCAAAACATTCGCGTCGATGGCGGGATCACGCGCGCCGTCTAATAGAACAGCGCCATGACGGTCATCGACACCACAAGGAAGAGGATCGTCATGATTCCGCCGCTGCGGATGAAGTCCGACACCTTATAGCCGGCAGGCCCCATGATCAGCGCATTCACCTGATGTGTTGGGATCAGGAACGAATTCGACGTCGCAATCGCCACGGTCAGCGCGAAGAGGGCCGGATCGCCTCCGGCGGCGACGGCAATCGAGATGGCCAGCGGCACCAGCAGCACGGTCGCGCCGACATTCGACATGACAAGGGTAAACCCGGTCGCAAGGACGGCGACGCCCACCTGCAGCCCAAAGATCGGCACGCCGTCCAAAAGGGCCAGGATCTGTTGTGCGATCCATTCCGCCGTGCCGGTGTTCTGCACCGCTTGTCCAAGCGGAATGAGACTGGCCAATAGGAAGATCGTTGACCAGCTGACCGCCTCGTAGGCTTCTTCGATGGACAACACACGGGTCAGGATCATGCCTGCCGCGCCGGTCAGAAGGCAGAGCGACAGCCGCACATCGGTGAAGAGGATCAGGAACAGCGCAATCAGGAAAAACACCGCGGCATGGACGACCTTTTGCGGGCGCAATTCGTCGCGCGGGAAGCCCTGCGTGACGACGACGAAATCCCGGTCCTGTGTCAGCTTCACCAATCGGTCCCACCGCGTCAGGCCAACCATCGTATCGCCTGCGCGCAAAGGCTCCAACCCGATGCGGGTCGGTTCGTGATCTTCGGTCTCCACGAGGCTGAGCGTTTCACCACCGCGGTGGATGGCCACGACCGAGAAGCCATAGACCCGCCGCAACTCGAGATCGATCGGACATTTGCCGATCACGTCTGACCCCGGCGGAATAACAACCTCGGCCATGCCCGCGACCGTTGGCGCATAATCCTCGGCAAAGATATCAAGACTGGGCAGCACCCGGCCCACATGGTCCTCGACCATGCGTTCAACCTCGCGCTTTTCGCCAAGGATCACGAGGCGGCAGGGCGCGGTAATGGTCGTAGTATCGGCGGGGGGCAGGAAGAACTTCTCGCCTTGGTAATACGAGGCGACGATGTGGAAGTGATACATCTGCATCGCGTCCGCCATCACGATATGGTCCAGCGTGCTGCCCAGCGGGATTTCCACCTCGAACATGTCGGTGTGAATGCCATAGAGGTCGCGCATGTATGCCTTGACCGACTTCGCCCTTGTCCCGTTCTCGCGCGTGCGGCTGGGCAGGACAAAGCGGCCGAACAACACGAAATAGAGGATCCCCGACGTCACCAGCGCCAAACCGATCGGTGTCACGTCGAAGAGGTCGAAGGTCTCGATCGTTTGACCATCGGGCATCGTGGCGTTGGCCGCGACGATCAAGTCGTTCAGGAGGATCAGGGGAGACGACCCGACCATTGTCATCGTCCCGCCAAGAATGGCGCAAAAGCCCATCGGCATCAGCAACCGGCTGAGCGGGATCTGGGTGCGGAGCGATATTCGGCTCATCACCGGCAGGAACAACGCCGCGGCGCCCACATTCTGCATGAAAGACGAGATGAAACCGACCGCGCCCGAAACAATGGGAATGATCCGCCCCTCGGACGAACCGCCATATTTCAGGATCAGGCTCGCCACCCGGCTCATGATGCCAGTCTTGTCGAGCCCGGCGCCGATGATCATCACGGCGATGATCGAAATCACCGCGTTCGACGCGAAGCCCCCGAACAACTGTTCGGGGTCGGCCAGGTTCGAAAGCCCTGGCAATTGCGACAGCAGGCCAAGCGACAGCATCACGAGGATCGCGGTGAAATCGATGCGGAACACTTCGGTGACGAAGAGGGCAACGGTCGTCGCCAGCAGACCAAGGACAACCATCATTTCGAAGGTAAGTTCCAGCGCTGGCATATGTCCTCCCATCCTCTCAAGACCTGTTTACAGGAATTTCCGGAAAGCGCCCGACCCAATTTTCACTATCCTTGGGTCGAACTGGCTGTATCTGCGGTGAATTTCCGGATCTGGTCTTGTGAGAAATCGCTCTGGTTTCTGCATTTCAATATTTGAGGTCTGACCGATCTGCCTGTACTCCTTTCAGGGAACAAGAACGGGGAGATGGACAATGAAATCACTTCTTATGGCCACTGCGGCCGCAACACTTCTGGCCAGTGCTGCCATGGCCGAGGTCAAGGTTGGCATGATCACCACGCTTTCGGGCGGCGGCGCAGGCCTTGGGATCGATGTGCGTGACGGCTTCATGCTGGCAGTCAAGCAGTCGGGCCGCGACGACATCGAGGTCGTGATCGAGGACGATCAGCGCAAACCCGACATCGCGGTTCAATTGGCCGACAAGATGATCCAGTCGGAAAAAGTCGATGTGCTGACCGGCATCATCTGGTCGAACCTTGCCATGGCCGTGGTTCCGTCTGTGACGGCGCAGGGCAAGTTCTATCTTTCGCCCAATGCAGGCCCATCGGCGCTGGCGGGCAAGGGCTGCCACCCGAACTATTTCAACGTGGCCTGGCAGAACGATAACCTGCACGAAGCCGCAGGGGCATATGCGAACACGGCTGATTTCGGCAAGAGCTTCATCCTTGCCCCGAACTATCCCGCGGGCAAGGACGCGCTGACGGGCTATAAGCGGTTCTTCGAAGGCGACATCTCGGGCGAGATTTACACGCAATTGGGTCAGACCGACTATGCCGCCGAGATTGCGCAGATCCGCGCATCCGACGCCGATAGCGTGTTCTTCTTCCTGCCGGGCGGCATGGGGATTTCGTTCCTCAAGCAATATGCCGACAGCGGCGTTGACCTTCCGGTCGTCGGGCCTGCCTTCTCGTTCGATCAGGGCATCCTGCAAGCGGTGGGGGATGCGGCGCTGGGCGTTGTGAACACATCGCAATGGAACAAGGACATCGACAACGCGACCAACGCGGCCTTCGTCGCAAGCTTCGAAGCCGAATACGGACGCCTGCCGTCGCTTTACGCAAGCCAGGGGTTTGACACGGCGAACCTGCTGATCTCGGCCATTGGTGCGGCGGATATCTCGGACGCGGACGCGTTCCGCGAGGCCCTGCGGGCCGCGAATTTCGACAGCACGCGCGGCGCCTTTGCGTTTGGTCCGAACCACCACCCGGTGCAGACGATTTATGCCCGCGAGGTCGTGAAGGAAGGCGATGTTTTCACGAACAAGCTTCTGGGCACGGCGCTGGAGAACCACAGCGACGCCTACGCGGCTGACTGCAAGATGTGAGCGAGAGGCCCCGGTGCGACGATCTGCGCCGGGGCAGACCGCTATTTGGACACGCCCGCTTTCACTCTTTCTTCACCTTGCCCCGGGAATAATTCGGGTGGGTGGAGGTGGCACAAGGCGGGCGCGTTAACCTTCGTTAATCCCGGCTCAGCGTGACCACACTTCTGATCATCGAGCAGGTTCTGAACGGCCTGCAATTCGGCGTCATGCTGTTCTTGATGGCGGCAGGCCTGACGCTGATCTTTGGCGTCATGGGGCTGATCAACCTTGCCCATGGCTCGCTCTATATGGTCGGCGCCTTTGCCGCCGCGTGGGTAGCCGGAGCGACGGGGTCGTTCCTGCTTGCCCTTGGGGCGGCGCTGGCCGCAGCGGCCGTCGCCGGTGTGTTGGTCGAGATGCTGGTGATCCGGCGCCTCTACCGGGCGGCACATCTGGATCAGGTGCTAGCGACCTTTGCGCTGATCCTCATCTTCTCGGAAGGGACGCGCTGGGTTTTTGGCTCGTTCCCGCTGTTCCTCGACATCCCCGATGCCTTGTCGGGTCCGGTGTCCCTGCCCGGCGGCATCCAGTACCCGCTGTATCGCCTGACCCTGATCGGCATCGGTTTGGTGGTCGCGCTGTTCCTCTGGTGGCTGACGGCGCGGACGCGGATCGGCATTCAGATCCGCGCTGGCGAGAATGACCGCGAGATGATCGCCGCACTTGGGGTCGACATCTCGAAGCTTTACACGCTGGTCTTTGCGCTGGGCGCAGCGCTGGCCGGTTTGGCCGGTGCCTTGGTCGGCGCGATCCAGTCGGTGCAGGTCGGCATGGGGGAACCTGTGTTGATCCTCGCGTTCGTGGTCATCGTGATTGGCGGGATTGGATCGATCCGGGGGGCGTTCATCGGCGCAATCCTTGTGGGTCTGACCGACACGCTGGGCGGGATCTTCCTGCCCGAGCTCTTCAAGCTCTTCATGGAGCCCGGGGCGGCCACGCAAACCGGATCGGCGCTGGCGTCGATGTCGGTCTATATCCTGATGAGCGCGGTGCTGATCTGGCGCCCGACGGGGCTCTTCGGAGCACGGGCATGATCGCGGAACGCTGGCTCAACATGGGCGTCCTGCTGGCCTTTCTGGCGATCCCCCTCTGGGCGTTGGCGGTCGACGAGCCTTTCACCATCACGCTTGCCACGCGCGCTGCCATTCTGGCGCTTGCGGCGGTCGGGCTGAACATCGCGCTGGGCATTGGCGGGCTGGTCAGTCTTGGCCACGCCGCCTTCTTCGGGCTGGGGGGCTATGCGATGGGCATTCTGGGCTTTCACGCGCAGTCCTTCACCGCGCTGGAACTTGGCCCGCTGACCATCGAGGGCACGAAGTCGATGCCGGTCATCTGGGCAGTGGCGGTCGTGGTCTCGGCGCTGGCGGCTTGGGTGATCGGGCTCTTGAGCCTTCGGACAACGGGCGTCTACTTCATCATGATCACGCTCGCCTTCGGTCAGATGTTTTTCTATTTCGCGATCTCCTGGGGCGCGTATGGCGGCGAAGACGGGTTGTCGATCTATGTCCGGAACGGGTTCCCGGGCCTCAACACGCTGGTCCCGATCCAGTTCTTCGGGCTGGTCTTCGGGATCCTCTGTCTGGCTTTGGCGTTGCAGGCGCGGCTGCGTCTCTCGCCGTTCGGGCTGGCGCTGAACGCCGCAAGGCAGTCCCCGGCCCGGGTCGAGGCGATCGGGCTCAACCCGATGCGGCTCAAGCTGGTGGCCTTCGTGCTCTCGGGCGCGATCACAGGGTTGGCGGGCGCGCTTTTTGCGGATCTCAACCGTTTTGTCAGTCCGACCATGTTCAGCTGGCAGCTTTCGGGCGAGTTGATCATCCTGATTATCATCGGCGGCGTCGGGCGCTTGATGGGGCCGGTGATCGGGGCCGCGCTTTTCGTGGCGCTCGAGCATTGGCTGGGTGGGCTGACCGACTTCTGGCACGTTTGGCTGGGCGTCGTGCTGCTGGGCATCGTGCTTTTCGCGCGCGGCGGGGTCGTCGGTTTGCTGACCGGGAAGGCGGGGCCGCATGTCTGACGCTGTTCTGGCCACATTCGGGTTGAACAAGGCATTCGGTGCCCTGAAGGCCACCGATGACGTGTCGATCGATCTGAAGCCCGGCGAAATCCATGCCGTCATTGGCCCCAACGGGGCGGGAAAGTCGACGCTGATCGCCCAGATCAGTGGTGCGCTTGCGCCGGATTCAGGGCGGGTCACGTTGCTGGGGCAGGACATCACGGGGCTTTCCACCGCCGAGCGGGCGCAGGCCGGGCTAGGCCGGACCTTTCAGGTCTCTGCACTGGCGATGGAAGACACGGTGCTGGAGAACGCGCTTCTTGGTGCCACAGGCGCCCTGTCGCGGGCGGGGCGTCTCTTTGCGTCGCTGGGGCGTGACACGGAACTACAGGAACGCGCCGCAGCGGCGTTGCAGCGTGTGGGTCTGTCGGACGTGGCCGGGACGCGTTGCGCCGATCTCTCGCATGGCCAGCGTCGCCAGTTGGAAGTGGCCGTGGCGCTTACATTGCGGCCCAAGGCGTTCCTGATGGATGAACCAATGGCGGGCCTTGGGGCGGACGGCTCGAAGCGTATGACGGGTTTCCTTGATGGCCTGCGCAGCGAGGCGCCGATCCTGCTGGTCGAACATGACATGGACGCGGTTTTCAGTCTGGCCGACCGGATCAGCGTGCTGGTCTATGGCAAGGTGATTGCGACGGGCTCGGTTGACGACATTCGTCGCTCGCCCGAGGTGCGCGATGCCTATCTGGGAGAGAGCGCATGAGCCTCTTGCAGATAGAAGGTCTGACTGCCTCATACGGCTCGGCGCAAGCGCTCTTCGGCGTGTCGCTCGCTGTGGACGCGGGCGAGGTCGTGGCCCTGATGGGGCGGAACGGCATGGGCAAGACAACGACCATTCGCGCCATTTGCCGGATGATCGGCGCCTCTGGCGGGCTGAGTTTTGACGGGCATAACCTGCATACTTTGCCCAGCCACAAGGTGGCGCAACTGGGGGTCGGTCTGGTTCCCGAAGGACGGCGCTGTTTCGGCGACCTGACGGTGCGCGAGAACCTGATCGCGGCGGCGCGACCGGGGGACTGGACGCTGCAGACGGTGGGTGCGCTCTTCCCGCGCCTGACCGAACGGCACGGACAGCGGGCGGCCTCGCTCTCGGGGGGCGAGCAACAGATGCTGGCGATCGGGCGGGCGTTGATGACGAACCCGCGGCTTCTGGTGTTGGACGAGGCGACCGAAGGTCTGGCGCCGGTGATCCGCGACGAGATCTGGGCGGCGATCCGGAAGTTGAAGTCCGAGACCGGCATGGCGATCCTCTTGGTCGACAAATCGGTGGCCGAGCTTGCACGCGTCGCCGACCGGGCCGTGGTTCTGGAACGGGGCGCGACCGTGTGGCAGGGCGTGATGGACGACCTGACGCCCGAGATTTCGGAGCGGTTCATTGGTGTCTGAGCGTCCCTTGCGCCTTCGCCGAAAAGCGCTCAGGCTTGCCATGTGGATCGACCGGGAGGGTCACGTATGAGTGTTGCCGTCGTCATCGTCGCCGCCGGACGTGGGCGTCGGTTGGGGGGCGAGATCCCGAAACAGTATCTGCCCCTTGGGGATCGCACGGTGCTGCGCATTTCGGTCGAGGCGTTTCTGGCGCTGGAGGTGGTGACACAGGTTATCGTCGTGCTGCACCCGGATGACCGCGCGCTTTATGAGACCGCGATGTCGGGCGTCACGGACACACGTGTATTGCCCGCTGTCGAAGGGGCCGCAACGCGCGCTGGATCGGTGCGGAACGGGCTTGAAGCTTTGGCCGCGCACAACCCATCCAAGGTGCTGATCCATGACGCCGCTCGGCCTTTCATCACCGGAGAGGTCATTACAGAGGTCATCGAGACGCTCGACCGAACGGCCGGGGCCTGTGTCGGTGTGCCGGTGGTGGACGCAATGTGGCGCAGCGACGGGGCCGGTGGGCTGGAGAGCGTGTCGCGTGACAACCTTTGGCGGGCGCAGACGCCGCAGGGCTTTCGGTTCGACGCCATCCTTGCAGCGCACCGGGCGCATGACGGCAGCGGGGCCGATGATGTGGCCGTCGCGGTCGAGGCAGGACTTGCCGTCACCTTCGTGCGTGGGTCAGATGGCAACTACAAGATCACCACGTCCGAGGACTATGCTCGCGCGCAAGAGGATGTCGCCGGGCTATAAGGCGTCGATCACCCAGACGAGCCACAGCGTGATTGCCGGGAAGGTCGCAAGAATCGCCACCCGGATGATGTCGGTTGCCACAAAGGGCAGGGCGCCGCGATAGGTGGCCGAGATCGGGGTGTCTTTCGCCATCGAATTGATGATGAACAGGTTCAGGCCCACGGGCGGTGTGATCAATCCGACCTCGACAACGATCAGGACAAGGATGCCGAACCAGAGGCCGAAATCATCCGGGCTCATCCCGAAATCAAGCGCGACCATGATCGGGAAGATGATCGGCACGGTTAGCAACACCATCGACAGGCTGTCCATCACGCAGCCGAACAGCAGGTACATCAAAAGCACGATTGTCAGCACGAACCACGGCGAGAAGCCCTGTTCGCCCACCCAGACCGAGGTCAGTTGCGGCAACTGCGTCAGCGACAGGAAGTTGTTATAGATGCTGGCGCCGAGGATGATCATGAAGATCATTGCGCTGGCCGCTGCAGTCGACAGGATCGCTTCCTTCAGTTTCGGAAAGCTCATGTTGCCACCGAAAAGCGCGGTAAAGAACGTGCCTGCAGCGCCTACGGCGGCGGCCTCGGTCGGTGTGAAGATGCCGCCATAGATGCCGCCGACGACGACAAGGAAGATGACAAGGACGGGCCAGATCTCGGCCAGTGTGCGCAGTCGCTGCGGCCATGGCACGCGGGGGCTGACCTGCGCCGCGTTGGGGCGCAGTCGCATCCAGATCGAGATCGCCAGCATATAGCCGATGGCGGCCAGGATGCCGGGGATCAGCGCTGCCACAAAGAGCTTGGCGATGTTCTGCTCGGCAAGGATGGCATAGATCACGAGGATCACCGAGGGCGGGATCAGGATGCCCAGCGTGCCGCCTGCGGCCAGTGCCCCGGTCGAGAGACTGTCGGGATAACCATAACGTTTGAGTTCCGGCAGCGCGACCTGGCCCATCGTGGCCGCCGTTGCCAGCGATGAACCGCAGATTGCGCCGAAGCCCGCGCAGGCACCCACGGCTGACATGGCGACACCGCCCTTGCGGTGGCCCAGAAAGCTCTCGGCCGCTTTGAAAAGCGAGGTCGACATGCCGGAAATGGTGGCAAACTGGCCCATCAGAAGGAACAGCGGAATGATCGAGAAGCTGTAGTTGGAAAACGTCCCGTAGGTCAGCGTTTTCAACTGGTTGAGCGTCATCATCGGAGTGCCGATGACCAGATAAGTGCCGCCGACACCAACGCCGATCATTGCAAGCGCGATTGGCATCCGCAGGAAGATCAGCACCAGCAGAACCGGGAAGGACCAAAGGGCGAGTTCGAAATTGCTCATGCCGCTTCAAGCCCCACCAAGCGGCGTCCCGAGCGCAGCACGCAGAACCCGGCGACCAGCACGAAGCCGGTCGCACCCACCAGCCCGGCTGCATAGCCCTGCCACAGCGGGATCTGTGCGATCAGGGTGGTCTCGCCATAGGCCAGCTTGTCCTGCATCCCCAGATAGAGGCGATAGGTGCCGACGGCGGCGACAAAGGTCATTGCGACGTTGAACAGCAGATCAAGCACGCGGTCCATTACGCCCGGAATTGCCCAGCGGAAAAGATCGACGCGGGCGTGCGCTTCCTGCAATTGCGCCCAAGGCAGGAAGGCAAAGATGGCCGCGGCAATGCCGATTTCGGTCATGTCATAGATGCCGCGAATAGGGCCAAACCCGATATCCAGCGGCACAGCGGCCCGTCCAAGGATCGAGATGCAGGTGAGCACCGTCAGGATCAGCAACGCCGCGCCCCCCAGAAGGGCAAGCGTGACGGCAATGAAGCCTGCGATTTTCTCCAGCGTGCGATACATGCCCGACCCGTCAAAAAGAGAGGAGAGGACGCGAGGCCCTCTCCCCGGGGTGTGATCCGCTCAGGCTCAGCCGCCGTGCTTGGCGATCAGGGCTTTCGCCGTCTCGATCAGCGCAGCGCCGTCCTTGCCTTTGTCGCCCATCTCGGCGACCCAGCCGTCGATGACGGGTTGAGAGGCGTCCTTCCAGCGTGCAACCTCGGCTTCGTCCAGCGTCACGATCGTGTTGCCGGCGTCCACGGCCTTGGCGCGTGCTGGCGCATCCATGTCGAGCATGACCTGGCTTGCGAAGGCCGAGAACTTCTCGCCCGATTCCGCGTCGAGAATGGCGCGAAGGTCATCCGGGATGGCGTCATAGCTGGCCTTGTTCATCGCAAGGACGAAAGCGGCGGTGTAAAGCGCGGTGTCGCCCGAGAACTCGGTGTGGTTGCCGACCAGTTCCGGCAGACGCAGCGCGGTTGTGACTTCCCAAGGGATCACGGTGCCGCCGACAACGCCTTTCGACAGCGCTTCCGGGATCGCCGGAACCGGCATGCCCACGGGTTCAGCGCCAAGCTCGGACAACAGGCCGTTGATGACGCGGGTCGGGCCGCGCAGGGTCTTGCCGCTCATGTCTTCCAGCGAGGTCACCGGCTCCTTGGTGTGGATCACGCCGGGGCCATGCACCCATGCGCCGATGATCTGCAGTCCGGCAAAGTCGCTGTCCTGGAACTGCGTGTCCATCATCTCCCAATAGGCTTTCGAGGTGGCTACGGGATCGGTCATCATGAACGGCAGTTCGAACACTTCGACCGACGGGAAACGGCCCGGCGTATAGCCCGGCAGCGTCATCACGATGTCAACGACCCCGTCGCGTGCCTGGTCGATCAGTTCAGGCGGGCGTCCGCCCAGCGACATGGCATAGAAATGTTCGATCTTGATACGGCCGTCCGAGGCTTCCTGAACGCTCTCGATCCACGGGTCGAGGATCTTGCCGGCCAGCGTCGCTTGCGGCGGCAGGAACTGATGCAGGCGCAAGGTGACATCCTGTGCGGCAGCCGCGCCCGCCATCAGCGTCGACGCGACGGCGCCCAGCACGGCACCCTTCAAAAGTGTTCTTCTTTCCATGGTTTACCTCCCAACATGGACAACAAAGGCGTCGTTGCGCCCGGTATTTTGCCAGTACCTTAGCGGAGGCGATACGGGAAAGACCAGCGTTGTTTCAGTGATCTATGTGTCGTTTGAAACGGTTGGCGCCGGGGCGTTTTTGCCCCGTTCGGGCGCTAACGGCCAAGAACGGATTGGATGGCGGCCTTGGTGCCGTCCCGTGCGATCGTGTCATAGTGCCGGGTCACTGCGCTGCGAAACCCGTCATGCCCCGCCAACTCGGGGTCGAAAATCGCTTCGAACGCCAGCAGGGCCCCGACCTTGTCGGCGCTTGTCGCCGCCCCGTCGCTCCCCTCTCGCAGCGCGTCGGCCAGCGGGTCGCGCACATCAATCGGCTGGCCTGTCCCGTCAACGCCGCCCACATAGCGCATCCACGCGGCAACGGCGAGGCAGAGGCCCTCGGGCAAAACGCCCGCCTTAAGCCTGTCGCGGATCGTGCCCAGAAGCCGTTGCGGCAGTTTCTGGCTGCCGTCCATCGCGATCTGCCACGTGCGGTGCCGGATCGACGGGTCGCGATACCGCGCCATCAAGGCGCGGCAATAGGCGGGCAGGTCTTCGCCCTTCGGCTGTGGAACCGTTGGCAGGATCTCGTCCGTCCAAAGGTGCTCAATAAACTGCGCGAAGTCCGGGTCGCTGATGGCGTCGAAAATCGTCTCGTATCCGGCGAGATACCCCAGATAGGCCATCGCGGAATGCGTGCCGTTCAAGCAGCGCAGCTTCATCGTCTCGTGTGCCGCGACGCTTTCGACCAGTTGTGCGCCTGCCGCGTCCCATGCGGGGCGCCCCATCGGGAAGTCGTCTTCGATGACCCATTGCCGGAAGCTCTCGTGAAAGACGGCGGCCGCGTCGGTATAACCGGTTGTCTCAATGAGGCGGGCAAGGTCGGCCTCGGTCGTGGCGGGCGTGATCCGGTCGACCATGGTTGATGGGAAGGCGACATTGGCCTCGATATAGGCCGCAAGCTCGGGGTCAATCGATCCGGCATGGTCCAGCACGGCGCGGCGGGTGGTCTGCCCATTGTCTGGAAGATTGTCGCAAGAGAGAACGGTGAAAGGAGGCACGCCGTTCGCCCGGCGGGCGGCGAGACCGGCGGTCAGATAGGCGATCGCGGTGTCCGGGGCATAGGGCGGGGCATATCCCTTTTCAGTGATCGTAAGAGACACGATCCTGATCGCGGGATCCGCCAGAAGCGCATGGATCGCCGCCGGGTTTTCGGGCGCAACACGTACGTCTGAGATTGAGCCGATCACTTGCGACTGTTCGGTTTTGCCAAGCGAGACCGAGGTGTAGACCCCGCCTTGCGGTTTCAACTGGTCGCGGGCCGTCGCGCTTCGCAGGCTTACCGCAACAATTCCCCAATCGCCGCCCTCTGCCACGATCGCGTCATGGGTGAAGACTGCGTTAAAGGCGCGGAAAAAGGCGCCGGGGCCAAAATGAACGATGCCGGGCTTGGGTGCGTCGCCGGTACGGGTGAGGCGGGGCTCCGACGTCAAAGCTTATAGGCCTTCTTCGCCAGCCCATAGGTCAGGTCGTGGGCCAGCTCGAATGCCTCGGCCTCGCGCAGCCGTCCGGTGCCGACCAGCGTCGCCAGATAGGCGCAATCCGAACGGCGGGCGACGTCGTGGCGCGCCGGGATCGAGCAGAAGGCGCGCGTGTCGTCGTTGAACCCGGCGGTGTTGTAGAAGCCGCAGGTCTCGGTCGTGGTTTCGCGGAAGCGCTTGATGCCCTCGTAGCTGTCAAAGAACCACCATGGTGGACCCAGCGTCAGCGCCGGATAGGCGCCGGCCAACGGGGCCAATTCACGGCCATAAGCCGTTTCATCCAGCGTGAAGAGGATGATCGTCAGACCGGGTTCCATGCCGACCGCATCCAGCATCGGTTTCAGAGCCGTGACGTAATCGGTGGGGCCGGGGATATCGAAGCCTTTGTCGCGGCCGAACTCGGCAAAGACGCGGGCATTGTGGTTCCGGCGCGAGCCGGGGTGGATCTGCATGACCATCCCGTCTTCAAGGCTCATCCGGGCCATCTCGGTCAGCATCTGGGCGCGGAACATCTCTTTTTCGGGCTGTGTTGCGTCGCCCAGCAGCACTTTTTGCAGCAGCACGGCTGCCTCCCCACGATCAAGGTCGGCCGTCCGTGCCGTTGGATGGCCGTGATCGGTGGCCGTCGCACCGTGATCGCGGAAGACCGCGCGCCGGGCGCGGTGCGCGGCAAGATACCCGTCCCATGTCGCCGTGTTCTCACCGGTCAGACGACCCAGTTCGGCAACGTTTTCGGCAAAGCCCTCGAAGTCTGGATCGACCACCGCGTCCGGGCGATAGGTTGTGACCACGCGACCGTCCCATCCGCTTTCCGCAATGGCTTTGTGCCAGCGCAGGTCGTCCAGCGCGCCTTCGGTCGTGGCCAGCACCTCGACATTGAAGCGCTTGAACAGGGCGCGCGGCAGATAAGCGTCGGTCGCCAGTCGGGCTTCGATGTGGTCGTAATACATGTCTGCCGTATCAGGGCCGAATGGTGCATCCAGACCGAACACATGCTCAAAGGAATGATCCAACCACATGGCCGAGGGCGTGCCCCGGAACAGGAAATAATGCGACGCGAACCGGTGCCAGATCTTGCGCGGATGGGTCTCGACCAGTCCACCATCGGCGCGCGGCACGCCAAGATCGGCCATCGCCACACCTTGGCTGACAAGCATCCGGAAAACATAGTGATCCGGCGTCACGAACAGGGCGGACGGATCGGGAAACCGCTCGTTCCGTGCAAACCAGCTGGGATCGCAATGCCCGTGTGGGCTGACGATGGGCAGGTCTTTCACACTGTCGTAAAGCACGCGCGCCTGGTCGCGCAGCGCAGGCTCGACCGGGAACAGGCGATCGGGGTCGGTCAGGGGCATGGGAAACCTTGATGCAGCCGGAGACAGGCGCCACGCTAGTGGCGGCACCGGGCCAAAGTCAATTCATCCGCCGATGCGCAGGGTATAAGGCGCGTTGCCATCCTTCGACACGGTGATTGCGTCGGTCCCGACTTCCAAGATCCGCCAGCGCCCCACGGTCTCGCCTTCGCCGATCCGGTAAAGCGTGCCATCGGTCGAGACTTTGACAAAGGCCAGCGTGTCGGCGTTGTCTTCCGCGATGATGCCCAAGAGTTGCAACACCGGCTCGGGGGCTTTCGGTGCCTCGGGCGTGGCGACCGGGCGGCGCGACGCGTGGAAGACGGGACGGTCGTTGGTAACTTCAATCAGGTCCGACAGGCGTTGGCTGCCCGAAGACAACCGCTCGTCCAATTCCTTCAGTGCCGGTGCCGCGGTCACCGAGCTGTCAACACTGCGGGGCATCCAGACGGCGGCGGCGGCCAGGCCGAAAAACCCGAGGATCAATAGGGGCAATATCGAGCGCAGTTTGTCGATCATGGCTTCTGCGCTCCGTAGAGGCTGGCCTGAAAGGCGATCCGGCGTTCGGGGTTCGACCGGCTGGCGCGGGCTGCGCGCAGCGTCAGGTCTTCGACCACGATGATCGGGTTCATCGACGCCAACCCATAAAGAAACGCGCCAAGTTCGGCTTCGGGTGCGACGCCGTTGATCGCAAGGTTCAGGCGGACCATACCGTCGACCAGTTCGATCTCGTTGGCGCGGATGGTTTCAATGCTGATCCGATGTGCCTCGGCCAGACCTTGCAGGTTGGTCTGAACGGCAGCCTGCGCCAGTTGCGGCGTCTCGCCGGGGAAGAACGCCTCGTCCGACAATCCGTTTGTCAGCGATCCCGAGACGGCTTCGGCCCGTGCGATCATGGCGCGGTTGTCGGCGATGTCGTCGATCCGACCATTCGAGGCTGCAATCATCAAAAGACCAAACAGCACCAGCACTGCCGCAAAGCTGCAAGCGGCACCCGTGGCAACTTTGCGCGGCAGGTCGGGGTTGGCGAAATGGAAGGTGCTCATCGTGCCACCCCGTCGCCAAGTGTGGCTGCGATGCGAAAACGCTCGATCGATTGCGAGTTGTCGCGGATCACGGGCGAGGCAAACCGGATGTCCCGCAACGCTGGCAAGTCCGTCAGGATGCGTGTGACTTCGGCGGCCGATGGAGCAAAGCCGACAAGTGTGACATCCACACCGTCGATGATGACCTGATCCAGCCAGACAGCGTCCGGCAAGGCTTCGCTGAGTGTTCCGGTCAGCGCCAACACCTCGGTCGACATGCTGAGAGACATGTCCAGCCCACGCAACCGGGCCGACGCGGCTGCCGTTTGGCGCAGTTTGGTCTGGGCGCGCGCGGCTTCGTCTTGCAGCGACCAGTCCTGAAGCACTGTCTGCCCCCAGTGCAGCGTTGCGGAAAGCGCAAAGAGAGCCGCACCTGCAAGAAGCGCCTGCAGCGCCGGGGCAAGGCTGCGGAAGATCGAAAGCGGTGACGGGCTGCTGTCGCGCACCGCAGCTTTCCACGGCGGCAGAACGCGCATTTCGCGATCTCCGATCTCGCGGATGATCGAGGCGATGTCGATCTGGGCCTGTTCGAGCTGCGCCTTCAGCGTCATCACCGGCTCTTCAAGTGTCAGGATTGCTGTCACCTGCCAGCCACCGTTCGGGGCTTCATGTGCCTCCCAGATGGCGAGCGTGGCCGTTTCTGCGAAGGGCGAGCGATAGAGGATCTCGGCGTCAATCATCCGGCTCACTTCGGGCAGGGGGCCAGGTGGTACTTCGAATGTCAGGTCAATACTGGCACCGTCCGACAGCACCAGATCGACCGTACCGTCATCGATCGTGTCTTTCAGAACGCCAAGCGTTTCGGCATCAAGCTCAAGCGAGTCTTCTTCACCCAGAACCCGAAGCAGCGGCGTTCCGCTGCCAAGTTCGATGTAGAATGTACACTCATCCGGAAGCGCATCGGACGCGGTCAGGCTGGCTGCGCTTTGCGACAAGAGTGCGCGCAACAGACTAAGCCGAGGCCCAAAAGGCAGGCCCCGGCGTTCCATAACAACGCCGCCCGTTTGATCCGTCACCGTTAACGCACTCCGTTGGATGCCTTTCAACGGCTACAATTTGAAGACAAACTGCGGCGTTACTTAGGCACTGGCGCTGAAAAGTTGATAATTTTCGAACGCGTGGTTCGGGAAGACGGTCGAGACCAATTGTTCCGACATGCCCATGTGACGCACCATGATCTCGCCCACGATGTTGCGATAGTTGGTGACGGTGGGCAGCCAGTTCCGGTCGACCACGGTGTCGTCGATGGTCGAAACGTCGGGTGCCACCGCGCGCGTCGTTGGGCCACCGAAGGCGAACCACGCGCCACCTTCGCCGTGGTCGGTGCCGGTCGAGCCGTTCTGCTTCTTGGTGCGCCCGAACTCGGAGCCGCAGAGAAGCACGATATCGTTCATCATGGCCCCCATATCGCGCTAGAAGCACAAGAAGTCCGATGCGCCCTGCACCATGTTCCGGTGGTAGCCCTTGTCTTGGTCGGTGAAGCGGTTGGTGGTGTCGGAAATCTGGTTCGAGTGGGTGTCCCAACCGATATTCCAGTCAAGCGCGGCAACCTCCAAAGGCACACCGGCCTTCAGCAATTGGGCACAGAGACGCAGGCCGCGACCGAGGCCCGAGTTCGAATAGTCCAACCCACCGGCGCTGGGGGTATAGTCCGCGCCCGCCGCCTGCACTTCGGCAATCGAGTCGAGCATGATCAACTGGTTGTCACGTACCTGACCTTCGACCGCCGAGAGGTCGATGTCGTGGCTGTGAATCTCGCGCATCATCTCGGTCAGCTGGTTGTCGGCGCATCCCGAGCCTTCGCAGAAGTCGTTGTTCTCAAGCGAGAAACCCGATGCGCTGCTGATCGCGGGCACTTTCACCTCGCCCCGGATCTCGGTCGAGATCGAGGTTTTGCCGGCGACCATGCCGCGCAGCGGGTGGTTGGGGCCCGACACGTTCTGCATATAGCGGTTCAGGTAGCCGTCGATCAGGTTGTTGCGGGTCTGGCCTGTGCCGATCCAGCGCTGACAGTCGAAATGCGACCGGTTGCCGGGATCGAACGAGGTGGCCGGTGCAACCATCATGTTGCCGGCGTCCCAGATCTCCATCAGCATTTCGAGGTTCGGGTTCATCCCCCGCATCGTGTCGCCCAGATCAAGCGCCGAGTTGATGTCATTCGACGGTGGCTCGATGCCGATATCGGGGCGGTATTGATAATAGAACGGGTCACCGATCAGGGGGAAAAGGTGCAAGCCGTCGGCACCACCGCGCATGAACACCTTGATGAAGGTTTTCTGCCCGGCATCCTGAGCGAAGCTGAATTTCGGGGCACCTGCGGCACCAACCATCGAGGCTGCGGCGGTCAGGGTCTTGAGGAAATCTCTGCGGTTCTGCATGGGTCTATACCTTTGAAGAACTTGAATTACTGAAGCTGGAAGCTGGGCGAGACAACGATCAGGCCCATGGCTTTCTCAAGCGCGGCCGTTTCGTCCTGAACCAGCGGTTCGAAGATGCCGTCCTCGCCCTTCAGAACACCGACCAACTGGTCGAATTCTGCCAGCGTGAACTGGTCGGCGGTTCCAACCGCCAGCAGGTAGGATGCCACTTCTTCGGCGGTTTCCAGACCCGCGGCAGCGATATCTGCAGCCAGATCAATGCCATAGTCCTGGCGACGCTCGGCCACTTCGCTCATCTTGTTGTAAGCGGCCACCATCGAGGCCGAGTTGAGCCATGCGGCGGCCACCTCGGGCAGACCGGTCGGGACCGGGAAATAGAGGTAGGCTTGACCAGCCGTGGTGAACGCGTCCTCGAAGCGACGGAAGAAGTCGGCATCGTCATTGGCCGAGGGCCGCGCGCCAAAGGTGCGGATCACCGAAACCGCGTATTCGAACGGTGTCTTGGCCTTGTTCCGCTGGTAGTCCGCGTTCGAGACATAGGACGGGTCCAGAAGGATCGCCCGCAGCATCGCGGTGATGTCGCCGTTGACGCCCCATGCTGCCACACAGGCCTGCACAAGGTTGCTTGGCGGGCTGTCCGACACCAGAAGCTGCACCAGCTTGCCGCAGGTCCGCGACTGGGTGTTCGGATGGTTGGCCAGAAGCGCGATCAGTTCTTCGGCTTCCTGCACGCCTTCGGCGCCGGTCCGGCCGGGAATGACCGTGTTCAGGAACGGGATCAGCTTGTCTTGCGGATCGTGGTCCTCAGGGAAGAACGCGAACCGATATATTTGGGCAACGCCGTCGGCATTCGGGTTCGTCCGCTCATAGCGCCAGCCCGAGAAGACGCGGCTCACCATGTCGACATCTGCCGGGGTGTAGCCTGCCTCGACGCCCACGGTCGAAAGCTCGAGGATCTCGCGGCCATAGTTCTCGTTGATGCCGTCGTTCTCGCGTCCTTCGCGATAACGGTTCTCGTCATTGTCGAGATATTGCGACATCAAAGGCGACCGCGCGCTATAAAGCAGCAGGTCGTGGAAGTTGGTGAAGGCATTGTCGCGGAAGAATTTCCGGTCATCGATGTTCTGGGCGACAATGCTGCTGTTCTTGGTCACCGCATGGAAATGGTTCGCCCAGAAATGGCCCATGACGTTCTGAAGCTGCTTTTCGCTGAACGCCGCATGGGCAATGTCATAGTTGAAGAGCGAGCGCAGAAGCTGACCGCTGTTGTCTTCGGTCGGCGACAGCAGGCCTTCGGGGTTCATCGAGTTGAACGCCGCATCGTTGATGTTGTCGGGGTTCAACTGCTCTTCGACATAGTTCTGGAAGCCGATGGCACGGACGCGGGCGTAAAGCTCGGGCGTGGCGCCGAAGGTCAGACGGCTGAGCGCCTGCCCAACGCCATCCTGCGCGGGCATGCCGGTGACCGTATAGGTGACCGGAACGGCTTCAACCTCGCTGCTGGCCGAGTTGGCGCCGGTCAGTGTGACCTGCACCTGGTTGCCCGAGGCAAAGTCTTCGGGGAACAGCCGGACTGCGAACTGTCCCGTGGTCGGGCCAACATCGACGGTGGTTGTGCGGTTCGAGCCAGACACGCTGACATTCACGATGTCGAAGACCGAACTGCTCATCACGCCGCCGAACAGCGTCGCGCCGGTGTTCGGCACTTCGCCGTTGATGTTTCCGGCTGATGTCAATTGCACCGCCTGCGTCACCTCGACACCGGTTGGTGGTGTCAGGGGCGAGGTTTGAACCGTCTCGGGCGTCGGTGCCGTATCGGGGTTGACCGGTGTTGGTGTCGGCGCCGGGGTCGGCGTTGGTGTCGCCGTCGGGGTGCCGGGCGCTGTGGGTGTGGTCGGGGTTGTTGTCCCGCCACCGGTGTTTCCGGTGTTGACCGATGGCACCGATGAAACCGTGCCGCCGCCCGACGATGTTGTCGACGTGCTTGAGGACGGCGTGTCGGAGGTCGTTTGCATCGGCGGTGAGAGCGCCGCTGTTCGCATTTGGCCCATGCCGTCGACAGGTGTGCTGCCGCTGCTTCCGCCCGTGCTGCCCGAGCCCTCGGCCGGGCCCATGCGCGCTGCACGCGACGATGAACCACCGATTGAAAAGGCCGGTTTGTCACCGAGACCCGAAAGCCGCAAACGTCCCGTCCCGCGGTCCGGCGCTGCTCCGGCTGGGCCTCCCGACGACACGATCGATGCGTTCCGGGCGGCGAGCGACACACCTTCTTCTTTCGAGATGTCCGTGCTGACCTCGATCAACGCACGCGGTTCGGCGCCAAGCGCGCCGAAAACGAGGCCGGCGACGACCGCCATGTCATCGCCCAGAACTTCGATCATCACCGAATGATCTCCGGGAGACAGTGTTTGCAGGGCGGTGACGCCGGTTTCGGCTTCGTCGATGACAGGGCCGGTGGCGTCAATGGCAAGCGCGCCGTTCACATAAAGCCTGACGCCAGATCCTGCGACGGCTTCGAAGCGGTAAACGCCCTGCGTCGGAACGGTAATTTTGCGATAGAACCCCGCGACGTCTTCGTCCGGTATTGAAATGGCAGGGTTGGCTGGTGTCTCGCTCTGCATCGCGCGGGCGACGGCCAGAAAACGCTGGCTTTCGTCACTGTTTGCGACAGGCATCATTTGTTCGGCAATTGTCGTGCTTGTTCCGGCAAAGAGGGCTGCAGCGGCAACGCCGGACACAAGGTAAATTCTGGCACAAGAATTTCGCATCTGAATCTCACTTCCCCTAATCACACATCGCTTTCGTGACCAGCAATTGTGACGAAATTGGGCGGAAGTAAGGTATGGACCGGGGCAAAAGTAGGACACTGTTCCAGCTTGCGCATGCTTGCACATGCGGAATGGCTCAATGTTTCTTGTGCCGCGACATTGAAACAATCTGCCACAATTCAGAGCATTGAAAACGTTGCGAAAAACCCCTGATTCCATTAACCTTATTGCAGGGGCAGTCACCGCTAAGCGGTGCAATCGAGCGGATGAGTATGGCGCGGGAGATTTCCGTTGCACGCCCCGGGGGCGCTTCCCACGATTGGCTGATTGACGCGGGTCTTCTGACTCCGGATCAGCTGTCCAAGGTCGTGGAGGCAGCGCGCAGTTCGGGACAACCCTTGCGGACGGTCGTCGATCGGCTGGGCCTTGTGTCGCAACGCGCCTGGGCCAAGGCAGCCGCAGCGGCAACCGGATTGGCCACGATCGACGCCGCCGAGTTTCCCAAGCGTCTGCCCATGGATCCGCGTCTGTCGCTGGATTACATGCGCCGGAACGGCATGGTCATCCTGTCGCTGGATGGCGACATCCCGTGGATCGCGATTGCCGACCCGACCGATGGCAGTATCCGGCAGGCTCTCGGCATCGTTTTCGGGCGCAAGATTGACTATGTCGTCGCAACCGAGCGGGACATCGAAGACGCGTTGCAACGCTGCGCCGAAGACGCGGGCGAGGACGAGGATGAGGATACTGTCGTATCGCTGGGCCTCGAACAGGGTGACTTTGACACCGACCGCCTTCTGGAAATGGCGAACAACGCGCCGACTGTGCGCTATCTCGACTGGCTCTTCTCCAAAGCCGTCGAAAGCGGCGCGACCGACATCCATATCGAAATTCTCGAGAACACGCCCCGCGTCCGCCTTCGGATCGATGGTGTTCTGGTCGAAACGCAACCGATCGAACGGCACTTGTATGACGGTGTCGTCTCGCGCCTGAAAATCCTCGCTGAAATGGACATCAGCGAACGCCGTTTGCCGCAAGACGGCAGCATTCGTCAAAAAACAGCAGGCCGCACGGTCGACATCCGTGTGGCCAGTGCGCCGACGGTTCATGGCGAAGTCATGGTTCTGCGCCTTCTGGACAATTCGGCGGCACGCACCCGTCTGGACCAGTTGGACTTGTCGCCGCGTGCCTCGAAGCGGTTGATGGGGGCGCTGAGCCAGCCGAACGGTCTGATCCTGATGACCGGGCCAACCGGCAGCGGTAAGACAACGACGCTGCACGCGGGATTGGCCGAGATCAACCAGGTGGGCCGCAAGATCATCACTATCGAGAACCCGGTCGAGATCCAGAACCCCGGCCTGATCGGGCGTGATTCTTGTATGGTTCACTTTTTGTATTTTTGATGTTCTTCGCGAATCATGTCGCAAGCGCGATTTTCATCACCGGCTGGTTGTCGTTGGCGCATTGCGGAGGCTTCCAGCCGCCGTTTCGACTCAGGCGGGG
>JAJDUZ010000022.1 GCA_022826385.1 Silicimonas sp. | reverse complement strand
TGGCGAAGGACGTGGAGCGGACCTTGGCCAGTTCTCTGGCCTGGGTCCAACTGGCCGCGTGCCGGTTCCTGATGCGACGGGTGGCGCGGGCAATAACGTAATTATTACAATATGTTAACTAATTATGATTCAGGCTCTTAGGGCGACCTTAACCGCCGCCCCGCCAAATTAGGGGTGGGAGGACGGCGGCGCTGATCAAAAAAATTTCGATTCGCGTTTACGTTTCGGCAACCTCTGACCAGCGGGCCTCAAGCTTTTCGATCGCCGCAATCCGGTCCTTGGTCTTCGGGTGGCTCATCATCCAAACCGGCGTCCCTGCCCCGCGCATGCCTGTCAGCGTTTCCAGCTTCCGGAACAAAGACTTCTGCGGTTCGGTTCCGATCCCCGATTTCACCAGAAGCGCCGAGGCATAGGCATCCGCCTCGTACTCGTCATTGCGGGACAGCCGGGCCGCCAGAAGCGTTGTCAGGAAATTCGCGATATAGACGCCCAGACCCGGCAGGATGCGCCCCAGAACCATCGCCAGTGCGGCCCGGATCGCGTTCTGACCCGAAAAGTCGATCATACGCCGCCGCGAGTGTCCAAGCGCCACGTGCCCCAGTTCATGCGCGATGACGCTTGCCAGCTCCTCGCACGTGACCTCGCCATCGCGGTATTTTTGATAGAAACCCCGCGTCAGGAAGATGCGCCCGTCCGGCGCGGCAAGTCCGTTGACCGGCTCGATCTCATAGAGATGCACCTTGATCCGCGGCAATTCCAACGAGGCCGCCATCCGGTCGGTCAGCTGTTTCAGGCCCGGGTCCACAAGCTCGGACGATTTCTGGTCCAGCTCGGATTTCGTCCTCCATGCCGAGAACTTGTACATCGCCAGCGCATAGACGATCGCCAGAAGAATGGGTGCAAACTTCAACATAGGGTAAATATGGGGCCGCGACCCGCCTCGTCCAAGAGATCAGGCGATCTGACGAGCGCGCAATCGTCGCACCAGAACCAGCCCAAGGCCAAAGGTCAGCGCCGCTGCGACCACGAAACCGGCGGCGTCGGTCAGGATGTCGGCCAAAGAGAGGATGTCCGAGGCAAAGAAATACCCCATCAGCACATAGAAGCTGACCCAGATCGCCTCGCCCGCCGCATCCCACAGCGTGAAGATCAGGGGCCGCAAGCCGCCCGCCCCGGCGGCGATGTTCACCCATGGGCCCAAGGGGGCCAGAAGCCAGGTCGTGATGAACACCGCCGGTCCGCCCTTTTCGGCCACCATCTGGCGCGCCTTGGCAAAACTCTCTCGCGCCTTGGGGCGCGTCTCGGCCAGCGAGATCAGGCGGGGACCGAAGGCCCGGCCGATCCGGTAGCCGGTCTGATCGCCTAGGACAGCCCCGGCATACGCCGCCCCCAGCACGGCCACCAAGGACAAGTCGCCCGAGGCCGCGAAAGCGCCCCCCGCCAGCATGACAAGCGCCGTCGGGATCGGCACAAGGAGGCAGGAAAAGAAGGACGACAGCCCAACAATCCAGACGCCATAGGTTGCCACTAATTCGAAGAACGTCTCGCTCATTGCGCCACCTTTTCCAGATGGGCGGCGATGGCGGCTTCGACCTCGACGATCAGGTCTTCAACGGGGATGCCGCGTTCCTCGGCGATCTTGCGCAAGGGACGCGGTCCGTCGGGTGTCTTCTCAAAACCAAGTCCGGACATGACCTCGCGCGGCAGGTTCCACGTATGCGCGATATAGCGGGTCGTCATCCAAGGCTTCACATCGCGATCTGCGGGGATATCGCGATAATCGCGCGCATGGTTCAGGGCGCCCAGCCCGAAGAAGATCGTCGCGCCAAGCACCAGCGCGAACCCGGCGACCAAGATCAAGTTCTTGCGCAGAAACCCCATCATCCCAGAAGCCTCATGCCGCGTGTGAGGCCGTCCAACGTCAGAGGCACCATACGCTCGGGACCGATGATCTCGCGGATCATGTGGGTCGACTGGGTGTATTGCCAATGCGGCTCGGGGCTTGGGTTGATCCAGAGTAGATCAGGCCATTGTGCCAAGGCGCGGCGCAGCCAGACTTCGCCCGGTTCTTCGTTCCAGTGCTCGTTCGCACCGCCCGGCACCGCGATCTCGTAAGGCGACATCGCGGCGTCTCCCACGAAGATACATTTCCACTGCGACCCAAACCGGTTGATGACATCCCAGGTCGGGGTTCGCGCGTTCCAGCGCCGCCGGTTTTCACGCCAAACGCCTTCATAGAGACAATTGTGGAAATAGAAGTATTCCATGTGCTTGAACTCGGTCCGCGCCGCCGAGAACAGGTCTTCGACCATCTCGACAAACGGGTCCATCGAACCGCCGACATCGAAGAACAGCAACACCCGCACAGCGTTCCGCCGTTCCGGGCGCGTCTTGACGTCGAGATAGCCGTGTTCGGCGGTCGAGCGGATGGTGCCGTCAAGGTCCAGTTCATCCGCCGCCCCTTCCCGCGCCCAGTTCCTGAGCCGTTTCAGAGCCAGCTTGATCGCCCGCGTCCCGATCTCGCGCGTGTCATCCAGATCCTTGAACTCGCGCCGGTCCCAGACCTTGACCGCGCGCTGGTGACGTGACCCGTCCTGCCCGATGCGAATGCCCTCGGGGTTATAGCCATAGGCCCCGAAGGGCGACGTGCCACCGGTGCCGATCCATTTGGAGCCGCCCTCGTGGCGCTTCTCCTGCTCGCGCAGCCGTTCGCGCAGCTTTTCCATCAGCTTGTCAAAACCGCCCGCTGCCTCGATCTCGGCCTTTTCTTCTTCCGAGAGAAACTTCTCGGACATCTTCCGCAGCCAGTCCTCGGGAATGTCGACCATCTCCAGCACGGCTTCCGCAGGGATATTCTCGACCCCTTGAAAGGCCTCGGCAAAGGCCCGGTCGAACCGATCAATATGCGCTTCGTTCTTCACCAAGGCTACACGCGCGAGGTAATAGAATCCGTCGATATCATAGGTCACAAGATCCGCACCGACCGCGGCAAGGAAGTCGATGAACTCACGCGGACTTGCCGGAACCCCTGCCCGTCGCAATGCCTCGTAGAAGGGCAGGAACATCAGCTGGCAAGGCGCTCGACAAGGAGCGTCAGGAAAAGCCCGAGGATCATGAAGGCAATGGCAAACCCTGCTGCGTACTGGGCCCGGTCCAGCCCGTTGCCGTCGCGTTTCTTCGCGGTCGTGTATCCAAGGAGTGCGCCAATCACGGCGCATGCGATGACGATCATGTCGGTGTCTCGGTCGGTCTGCGGTTACGGGGGGAAATCGCCAAAATCTCGGCCGCACGCTCGCGCACTTCCGAGCCAGCGCCGAAGCCATACCGGCCCCAGGCCAAAGCGTCTTTCCGGACAACAGCGGCCTCGCGCGGGCGCGCCTGCAATTCAAGGGCTTCGGCCTTCACCAGCAGCATCAGCGAAAGCAGCGATGCATGCTCGGCCTTCTGAACCGTGGTGAGGTTCTGGTCGACCAGTTGCTGCGCCAAGGCGGCATTGCCGGCCGATAGCTGGAACGCCGCCACCTGCAGCGCGACATGGGCCTCTTGCAAGGCACTGTCGGACCGGCCCTGATAGATCGTGCCAGCCGCAATGAACGCTTTCAGCGCCTCGTTCGGGTCCGAGGACAAGCTTTGCCGGCCCAGCACATAATAGGAAAACGCAAGCCGTGGGTCGCGCGGCCCCGCCTCGGCTGCAAGCCGTACCGCGCGTTTGGCCGCCGCAAGCTTGCGGGATGCCGAACCGCGCGGGCTTGTCGCTTGCTGAATGGCCCGGTTCCATTCCGCGAGTTCCGCCCGTGGGGGGGCAACGCCACCCGGACCTCCGCGCGGATTGACCCGTGACAGGATGGCGGGCAGACGCTCGGCCACCTGCCTGCGGCTGAGCCCCGAGCGCAGGCTGCGGTCATAGCTGACGCGCAGCATCAGCATGTCGTAACCCGTCAGAACGGCGTGGAAATTGTCATCGTTGAAGATCGACGTGGACAGCCGATAGATATCGTTGACCGGCCCAAGCCCTTGCGCAATTTCCTCGTGCAGGCAATCGCGCACCTCCTGCGGGCTGACATCATTTGGCAGGAATACGGCCATCGACTTCCGCTCGGTCAGACGGTTCCAGAACGTCTTCGGATCGTTGCGGCGCTGTCGATACTCGGCCCAGCTCGACACGTTGGGACGCACGAAACAGGCCGCCGTCGGAGCAACGCTCTGGATCTGTTTGCGTGGCATCGGCTCGACCGTGATCGTCGCCTCGGCGTCGGCTGGGGCACGCATGATGTCAAGCCGTGCTTCCGTCTTCAAACGCCCAATCAAACGATCAAGATCATCATCAAGCGTCGGTGGTGCCTTCCCGATCACTCGCACGGTGATTGGCCCTTCAAACCGCGAAAATACTGGCACCGCGTCGCCGTTTTCCAGCGTGAAGGTCAGGTCGAGGAAATCGCGGGCCAGCTGCGTGTTGGCATAGACCGGCGGCATCGGCGACGTGCGCGCGAAGGTCTTCATCGGCGGCAGGGACAGGCTTTCGCCCGTGTCGAGACGTGTCGTCTCCTGCGAGGTGCACGCGGCAAGGGCGAGAACGAGCGGCAGGAGTAAACGCGTCATGCTGGCCTCGTGTACTTGATGAAGGGGGTCAGTTCACCGATCCGGTCATAGAGCTGGCGCGCCGGCGTGTTGAAATCCTGCGTCAACCAATAGACGCTGGGCGCGCCTGCCGCATCTGCCGCCTGATAGACCGCTTCGATCAACGCCCGACCGACGCCTTTGCCGCGCACATCCGGCGCCGCATAGAGGTCCTGAAGATAACAGACGTTCTCGACCTTCCAGCCATGCCGGTGGAACAGGTAATGCGCCAGACCGACAGGCTGTCCGTCGACTTCGGCGATCAACCCATGAAAGTCCTGGGCGTCGTCCCCGAGCAGTCGATCAAATTGCGTGCGGTAAATCTCGTCGGGCAACTCGGTCTTGTAAAACGCGAGATAATCGCGCCAAAGCACGCGCCAATAGGGCTCATCTTTCGCCTCGATCGAACGCACGACACAAGTCATTGCCGCGACACTAGACCGCCAGATTTCAAAGCACCAGTCCGGCAAAGCTTGCTTGAGCGGTTTTCTGACCGTTTCGCGTGCTTGTGATCCGGCGTGTGTCAGACGGTTGCGTCATAGTCGTAAATCCAGCGCAACCGATTGGTCACCCGGGCAGGGTCGATGGCGCCCGCAACCCGAAGCAGCGTGTGCGCCGCAAACCGGAACGGTGGAAATCGCAGATGATAGTTGCGCGCGTTTCGCGAGGCGGCATCGGTCACCCGAATGCAGCGCTCTTCACGCTTGTGCTTATAGTGCGCAAGCGCGTCCTTAACCGGGGCCTCGGACAGGCAGCGCGCCAGAACGCAGGCATCTTCCAGGGCAAGGTTGGCACCCTGCGCCAGAAACGGCAGCGTCGGGTGCGCCGCGTCACCAATCAGCACCTGCCGCCCATTGAACCACCGATGTGCCACCGGATGACGGAACAAACCCCAGAGGAACGTCGTGTCCACGTCTTGCAGCCACTCTTTCACCGGTCCGCCGAACCCGTCGAAGGCAGCGCGAAGGTTTGCAGGGTGATCTTCGTGGCTCCAGCCTTCTTCGGCCCAGGCGCTGCGTTCCTCGACCGCGACAAGGTTCCGCCGCCCTTGGGTCAGCGGATAGCTGACCAGATGCCGCCCAGGCCCCATATAGACCCGCGCTTCCGGAACGCGGTCAGCGTCGTCCGCGACAATGGCCCGCCACGCCACCTGCCCCGTGAAGAACGGTTTCGACGCATCTTCGACGCGCGCGCGCAATTTCGACTTCAACCCGTCGGCCCCGATCAACAGGTCGTCGCCGCCAAGCGCGCGGCCCTCGGGTGGTGGAAGGATCTCTTGCCCCGTCTCGATCAGCGCCCCCGCGGCGATTGCCGACGCGTGGAGCACGTCAATCAGGTCAGCCCGATGAACGGCCAGCCAAGGTGCCCCGGGAAATGCGGTATTCATGTCCAACGTCAGGACGTCGCGGTTCGTGGGCCCATCAATCAACCGGACGCGTTCGATCCGAACCGAGCGTTCGGCAAGCGCCTCCGCCGCGCCAAGGGCTTCGATCACCCGCATTCCGTTCGGGCTGATCTGGATGCCGGCCCCGACTTCGGCGATTTTCGGGGCCTGCTCGACGATCCGAACCGCATGCCCGCCCGCGGCCAGAGCAGCGCCGATCGACAACCCGGCCACACCGGCACCGGCGACAGTTATGCGCAGTGGTTCACCCATGGCACACGTCTTGGCCCAAACGAAAAGCGCCCGCCTTGAGACAAATCAAAGCGGACCGCCAAGGGGCCAAGAAAATGGGATTTTCTTGAACGATTTTTCCCAAAAATCGTCTCGGCTCAGTCGTCGCGATGCACCTTCTCGGCGCGCTCGTGACGTTCCTGCGCCTCAAGGCTCAGGGTTGCGATCGGACGCGCATCCAGACGCTTCAGCGAAATCGGCTCGCCGGTGTCCTCGCAATAACCGTACTCGCCTTCGTCGATCCGGCGCAGCGCGCTGTCGATCTTGGCAACCAGTTTGCGCTGACGGTCCCGGGTGCGCAGTTCAAGAGCGCGGTCGGTTTCCTCGCTTGCGCGGTCGGCAATGTCCGGAATGTTGCGCGTGGAGTGCTGCAAACCTTCGATGGTCGATTTGCTGTCCCCCATCAGTTCCGCCTTCCAGTTCAGAAGCTTGCGGCGGAAATATTCGAGCTGACGCTCGTTCATGAAAGGCTCGTCCTCGGCGGGGCGGTAGTCATCCGGAAGGAAAACTTCGGCTTTCATCGCGTTCCCTTTTTTCTTGGTCATACTGACTCACTCCGGACGCTGGGCAAAGTCTTGGGCGCATCCGGCTCCTGATCTAGCGCGGCTGATACCGCATCGAATACCGCTTGTCACTACACGATCCACTGCCTAGACGCTGATTTCCGAGCGGGTTACGGTCCGCCCGCAACACTCCCCGAAAGAGGCTCGCAGATGCGTTTCGAAGGTACCAAAAGTTACATTGCAAGCGCGGATCTGGCGGTTGCGGTCAATGCCGCGATCACGCTGGAACGTCCGCTTCTGGTCAAGGGAGAACCCGGAACCGGCAAGACCGAGCTGGCGCGGCAGGTTGCCGGGTCGCTTGGCCTGCGAATCATCGAATGGAACATCAAGTCGACCACCCGCGCCCAGCAGGGTCTCTATGAATACGACGCCGTCAGCCGTTTGCGGGACAGCCAATTGGGCGACGCGCAAGTCCATGATATCTCGGCCTATATCAAAAAGGGCAAACTTTGGGAGGCGTTCGAGGCCGAAGACCGTGTCGTCCTTCTGATCGACGAGATCGACAAGGCGGATATCGAGTTTCCGAACGACCTGCTGCAGGAACTCGACCGGATGGAGTTCTTTGTCTATGAGACCGGCGAAACCATCCGCGCCACACAGCGCCCGATCGTGATCATCACCTCGAACAACGAAAAGGAACTGCCCGACGCGTTCCTGCGCCGCTGCTTTTTCCATTACATCCGCTTCCCGGATGCCGAGACCCTGAAGTCGATCATCGAGGTGCATCACCCCGGCATCAAGGCGCGTCTATTGTCGACCGCGCTGGAACAGTTCTTCGAAATCCGGGAAACACCGGGGTTGAAAAAGAAGCCGTCGACATCGGAAGTTCTGGACTGGTTGAAACTGATCCTGGCCGAGGATCTGTCGCCCGAAGACCTTGTCCGTGCCGGCAAGGACAGCCTGCCAAAACTGCATGGCGCGTTGCTGAAAAACGAGCAAGACGTGCAGTTGTTCGAGCGCTTGGCGTTCATGGCGCGCGGGCGCGGCTGATAGCGGACCGTTTCCACGATTATTGCCGCGATGAACAACAGCCTGTCAGCAAAGCGTCAGGCGTCCTTGACAGGGTAAGCTTACCTTAACCGCGTGTGTCTATGGAGGTCGCGTCACCACAAGACCGGACCACCACCATGAATATCGCGAAACAAATTTCCTTCCTCGCCAACTCGCTCATTGCGGCTGTTGTCGTCTGCGCTCTGACCGCTGTGACCGCCACATGGATGATGCGCGGTGGCATGCTTTCGTTTCAGGAGACAACGACGCATGCGGCGCAAACCAACCTGGTGCTTGATGGGCTCAATGCTGCCCGTTTGAGCGCGCTGAAATACCGGATTGCGCCTTCGGAGGACATGCAGGACGAGTTGATCGGGCATGTCGATGAAATGTTCCGCCAAATAGATGGTCTGCAAGCTGACATCGGCACCGGGTCAGACTTGTACGATGATCTAGAGCGCATCCGGTCCAATGCGGAAAACTACAAATCAAGCTTTCTCGCGATGGTGGAATTGCAGCATGCCCGAAATCAGCTTGTCGGCAAACTCAGCGACATCGGACCTGCAACGCGCCTTGAAATCACCGACATCATGAAATCGGCGTTCGACGACAACGATGCCCAGGCCGCTTATCTTGCCGGGATTGCCCAGCAAAACCTGATGCTCGCGCGTTTTTAAGCGGAACGGTACTTGTTGACGAATGCGGATGACGCATTTGAACGCGCGATGGCCGAGCTAACGAAGGCAACCGGTGATCTTAAAACGCTGCTTTCCGAACTGCAGAACCCGCGCCGTCGTGAGTTGGCCACCAGCGCGATGCAGGGGGTGGAAGCTTATGCCGAAACGTTTGCAAACATCCGGAACACAATCACCCAGCGGAACACAATTCGAAGTGAACTCGACAGCATCGGACCTGAAACACAGGCTGAAGTGATCGAAACCTTGACGTTTATCAGCGGTGAACAAGCCGACATCGGTGAAACCTCGAGGATGACTGCGAATATCGCTCTCTTGCTGATTTCAGCGCTTGCCTTGGGCTCCCTTGGCTTCGGCTGGGTCACGGCCAACCGGTCGCGCCGGACGATCGCGACGCATATCAACGCCTCTCTCGAAACCATGGACAGCCTTGCCGAAGGCCAACTCGATGTCGAAATCTCGGGCGCCGCCGACGACACCGAAATCGGACGTATCGCGCAGGCATTGACCAAGTTCCGCGACAATGCTGTCGAAGCAAAACGCGTGGAAGCGGAACAGGAAAAGCAGAAAGAACTGCTGCGCGAGAAGGAAATCGCTGACGCCGAACAACGTAAAGCCGACGAGGCGGAAACAGCCCGGAAAATGGAAGCGGCGCGCAAGGCCACCATGCAGGAACTGGCGTCCTCGATCGGTGATGTGGTGCGGGCCGGCGCGAATGGCGAGTTTGACAAACGCATCAACGCAACATTCGAAGACCCGGAACTGCGCGAGATGGCGGATATGATCAATACGCTGATCAGCAATGTTGAAACCGGCGTCAACGACGTGGCAGACATTATGGTTCTTCTAGCCGAGGGCAACTTCGAGAAACAGATGTCGGGCAGCTATCGCGGCAAGTTTGCCGAGCTTAAGACAAGCGTGAACAGCATGGTCCTGAAGCTATCTGCGCTGGTCAATGATGTGTCGAACGAATGCAGGGACGTGTCCGAGAACTCTGGACAGATGTCGGACAACAGCCAAAACTTGTCCAAGGGCGCAGAAACACAGGCGGCGTCACTCGAAGAAGCGTCGGCTGCGATGGAAGAAATCGCAGCCTCGGTCAACGAAAACCTGAAGGGCGCGTCGACGTCCTCGGAATACGCGAAATCGACCGTCGACCAAGCCCGCAAGGCTGGCCAGAGCGTCGAAAACGCGGTGACCGCAATGGGCGATATCCAGGTGGCCTCGGGTAAAATCACGGAAATCGTGTCGGTCATGGATGGCATCGCCTTCCAGACCAATCTGCTGGCCCTGAACGCAGGCGTCGAGGCTGCCCGCGCCGGCGACGCGGGCCGTGGTTTTGCCGTTGTCGCATCCGAAGTGCGCGCCCTGGCTCAACGAGCCGGAGAAGCCTCGAAAGACATTAACACACTGATCAACGAAAGCTCGACACAGGTGACCCGAGGCGTCGAACTGGTCGAGGAAACCGGGAAAACCCTGTCGGAGGTGGTCGAGCAGATCGGCACACTCGCCAACAACATGGCGGCCATCCACCAATCTGCGCAGGAACAGGCCACCAGCGTGGGTGAAGTCACGAACACGATCTCGCATCTGGCAGGTCAGACGCAACAGACTGCAATGCTGGCGGATCAGAGCAATGATGCGGTGACCAACATGAAATCCCGTTTGTCCAACATGCTTTCGTCTCTGGCAGCTTTCCGCACCTTCAAGCACGCCGACAGCACCGAACACGAGGATCTGACACAAGCCGCAGCGACGGCTTGAATGGTGCGTCGGTTGTAATTGCCTCTCGGTCGGGAAGCTGTTATGTTAGCGCTATCAAATCATTCGCGCCGCGGCGCCAAGGATGAGGCCAGACATGCTGCTGAACGACACGGTCGCGCAGGTAACGGAACGAATTATCGATCGCTCGCGTCCCGCCCGAGAGACCTACCTCGCCAAAATCGCACGTGCGCAGGACGCCGGCGTCAAAAGGGCTCACTTGTCCTGCGGCAACCAGGCCCACGCCTATGCCGCAATGGGATCCGACAAGGATGCTCTGGTGGCCGAACGCGCGCCAAACATCGGGATCGTCACCGCTTACAACGATATGTTGTCGGCGCATCAGCCGTTCCAGACCTATCCTGACCGCATCAAGGCGGCGGCCCGCCGCGTCGGCGCAACGGCCCAGGTTGCCGGCGGCGTGCCCGCGATGTGTGACGGTGTCACGCAAGGTCAGATCGGCATGGAGCTGAGCCTGTTCTCGCGCGATGTGATCGCTCTCGCCACCGGCGTGGCCCTCAGCCACAACACTTTCGACGCGGCCCTTTACCTTGGGGTCTGCGACAAGATCGTACCCGGCCTCATCATCGCGGCCGGGACATTCGGTCACCTGCCCGGCATTTTCGTGCCAGCCGGACCGATGCAATCGGGTCTTCCGAATGACGAGAAAGCCAAGGTGCGCACGCAATTCGCCGCCGGAGAGATCGGCCGTGACAAACTGATGGAAGCCGAAATGGCGTCCTATCACGGCCCCGGAACCTGCACGTTCTATGGCACCGCGAACACCAACCAGATGCTGATGGAGTTCATGGGGCTGCACATGCCGGGCGCAAGTTTCGTCAACCCGAACACGCCCCTTCGCGACGCATTGACCGACGAGGCCGCCGAGCGCGCCGCCCAGATCACGGCACAAGGCAATGATTACCGCCCGGTCTCGGACATTCTCGATGCGCGTGCTTTCGTGAACGGGATCGTCGGGCTCATGGCCACCGGAGGCTCGACCAACCTCGTGCTGCACCTGCCCGCCATGGCCCGCGCTGCCGGGGTCATTCTGGACATTGAGGATTTCAACGACCTGTCGGCTGCGACGCCGCTGATGGCAAAAGTGTATCCAAACGGACTTGCAGACGTGAACCATTTCCATGCGGCCGGCGGCCTCGCCTATATGATCGGCGAGTTGCTGGAGGCCGGTCTGCTGCACCCCGACACCAAAACCGTCGCAGGTGACGGGCTGGCGCTCTATACGACAGAGCCGAAACTGAAAGATGGTGCGGTCACCCGCGAGGCCGGGCCCAAGGACACGCTCAACGACAAGATCCTGCGCCCCGTCAGCGACCCGTTCCAGAAAACCGGCGGCTTGAGCGAGCTCAAGGGCAATGCCGGGCGCGCCGTCATGAAGGTGTCCGCTGTCGCGCCCGAGCACCGGGTGATCGAAGCCAAGGCGCGGGTCTTCCACGATCAGGACAGTGTGAAAGCCGCCTTCAAGGCCGGTGAATTCACCGAAGACACGATCGTCGTCGTGCGCTTCCAGGGACCGCGCGCGAACGGAATGCCGGAGCTGCACGGGCTGACACCGACACTCTCGGTGCTGCTGGGACGCGGGTTGAAAGTGGCGCTGGTCACCGATGGCCGGATGTCCGGTGCCTCGGGCAAGGTCCCGGCGGCGATCCATCTCTCGCCCGAAGCCGCAGTCGGCGGTCCGATTGCCTGCATCAAGGACGGCGATCTGATCCGGGTCGACGCCGAAGCCGGAAGCCTTGAGGTGCTGGAAGCGGATTTTGCCGCACGCAGCCCGGTCACCGCCGATCTTTCCGCCAATGACGAGGGGCTGGGCCGCGAACTTTTCGCAGCCTTCCGGCAAGGCTGTGGTCTGGCGCAGGACGGCGCCGCCATTGTAGTCTGACCCCGACGTAACAGGAGTTTCCGAAATGACCCCAGCCGAGGCCAGCAAACAGGCCCGCGATGTGTGCGCCCTGGCACCCGTAATCCCGGTTTTGACCGTGCCCGACGCCAGCAAGGCCGAAGGATTGGCGCGCGCACTGGTCGCCGGCGGCCTGCCCGCCCTTGAAGTGACGCTGCGGACGCCCGCGGCCCTTGATGCCATCCGTGAAATGGCAAAGGTCGACGGGGGCGTGGTGGGCGCGGGCACGCTGATGACACCAGACGATGTGGTCGCTGCGAAAGAGGCTGGCGCCTTGTTCGGTGTTTCGCCCGGGTCGTCGCCACGCATCCTTGATGCCGCGGAAGAGGTCGGCCTGCCCATGCTGCCCGGCGCGGTCACCGCGACCGAGATCATGGCGCTGCTGGACCGCGGCTATACAATGCTCAAGTTCTTCCCGGCCGAAGCCTCTGGTGGGGCCGCGGCCCTTGGCTCGTTTGCCGGTCCGATCCAGGCCGCAACCTTCTGCCCGACGGGCGGTGTCAGCCTGAAGAACGTGAAAGACTATCTCGGGCTCAAGAACACGGTTTGCGTCGGGGGCTCGTGGGTCGCGCCCGCGGGTATGATCGAGGCCGAAGACTGGGCAGGAATTGAAGCCCTCGCCGTTGAAGCTGCGGCGCTCGAAGCCTGATCCGCATAATATCGCAAATCTGCGGGCGCTAGGTCTGACGGCGCCCGCGCGCGCCCCCGCGCCGACCGGTTTTCTGCGCAGGCGTCAGGGCTTCCTGCAGGACCTCGGTCATCGGATGATCCGCCGCATCCTTGCCATAGCGATCCAACAACGCCCGGATATGCGCGCTGCTGTCTTCGCCCACCGGCACCGAAATGGCCCAATCCAGAAAGATCGAGCGGCACTCGCCTTCCGTGATCCCTTCGATCCGATAGCTTTCCCGGATCAAGCCGCGGGGATCCGCCTGGTCTGTCTCGTCTTGCATTTGGAACCCCGTTCGTCGCGCTCGCGCCAAGCTATGCGTCCAAGGCCCTGCTGACAATCTCTGCAACCGACATCCGGGCCTCGGAAACCGCCCTCTCTGCGGTGTCGAGGCTGTCAAACGAGGCAATCCGGGTCAGGAAATGCGCAGCTCCCACGCCAATGCTCTCTGGAAAGCCGTCTCCAAACACCAACCGGGCCGCCACCCGCATGCCCCAGAACAGGCGCTGCGCCTCGTGCAGGATGTCCCGCTCGGCGGCTGACAACACCGCATCCGCCTCCGTCCGTCCAAGCTGCTCCGCAGGTCGGCGCGACAGGTCACCAGAGATCAGCGCCCCGGCCTGGGCCAACAGATCGAGATCCTGTAACCCACCGCGCCCAGCCCCGACATCCAGCCAATGTGATGCGGGCTTGGCCTCGTGCAGACGGTCCCGCATCTGGGCGACATCGGCCAGAACCGCGGCCCGCGAGCGGGTGCGCTGCAAGACATTGCGGCGCACCGCCTCGATGTCTGCAAGCAGACCCTGGTCGCCCGCCAATGGACGGGCGCGGGTCAGGGCAAGATGCTCCCACGTCCACGCATCTTCCTGTTGATACCTCGTGAATGCAGCCAGCGACGTCGCCACCGGCCCTTGCCGGCCTGACGGGCGCAACCGCATGTCGACCTCGTAAAGCCGCCCTTCGGCCGTGGGGGCCGACAAAGCCGTGACCAAGGCTTGCGTCAACCGGGCAAAGTAAGGACGGGTCGCCAAGGGGCGCGGGCCGTCCGACCCATCCGCGTCGCCGGCATCGAAAACGATGATCAGGTCGAGATCCGACGTCGCGGTCAGCCGCCCGGCCCCAAGCGAGCCCATGGCCACCACCGCGGCGCCGCGTCCCGGCGGGGCACCATGCTTGCGCGCAAACTCTGCCACCACGACCGTCCAGAGCGACACCACGACCGCCTCGGCGATGTCCGCGTATTGCTGGCCCGCCGTTTCCGCATCGATCAATCCGCGCAGAAAGTGCACGCCCACACGGAAGTGCCATTCCTTGGCCCAGACCCGCGCCCGGTCCAACTGCTTTTCATAGTCGACGGCAGCCGCAAGCTCGGCATCCAAGGCCGCTCCCAACCCCTTGCCCGGCCAAGGCTCGAAAAACTGCCCGCCGATCACCGCGTCGAACACGCCCGCATTCCGGGTCAGGTATTGGCCAAGCTCGGGCGCCGTATCAACGATGTCGATCACGAGATCGAGCAATTGCGGGTTGGCCTCGAACAGCGAGAAAAGCTGGACGCCAGCCGGAAGGCCCCGCAGGAAGGCCTCGAAATGCGCAAGCGCCTCCTCCGGGTTCCCGGCTTCGGCCAAGCGCGCCTCGACCCGCGGCCAGACGCGTTTCAGGATCTCGACCGCCCGGGGCGAGCGCAGTGCCGGAAAGCCTGACCAACGGCCCAACATATCGCTTTCGGGGCCACCGCTTGGTTCCACGTCCGATGCGCCAGGCTGAAAGAACCCCGATGTCAGGTCCGCCACCCGCCGGAGCCGCGCTTCGATGTCGCGCGCATACGCCTCCGCCGAAACGCCCGACAAGGCCGCCAGCCGGGCAAACTCGGCATCCGTCTCGGGTAAAGTGTGTGTCTGCTGATCGGCGACCATTTGCACGCGATGCTCGGACTCACGATGCGCGCGGTAGTCTTCCGACAACTGTTCGGCATCCGCCTGCGACACCCAGTTGCGCGCGGCCAATTGACCAAGCGCCTCGACCGTGCGCTGTGCCCTCAGGCCTGGATCACGGCCCCCGGCGATCAATTGGCGCGTCTGGGTGAAAAACTCGATTTCCCGAATACCGCCCTCGCCCAGCTTCAGGTCATGCCCGAGATGCGAGATCGGGCGCGAGAGCCCTTTGTGGTCACGAATCCGCAAGCGCATGTCCTGCGCATCGCGGATGGCGGCATAGTCCAGATGACGACGCCAGACGAACGGGGTCAAAGCGTCCAGAAACCGCGCCCCTGCCCCGGCATCCCCGGCCGCGACCCGCGCCTTAATGAAAGCCGCGCGCTCCCATGTTCGCCCGAAGCTTTCATAGTACCGCTCTGCTGCCTCCATCGAGAGGGCCACCGGCGTCACCGACGCGTCCGGGCGCAACCGAAGATCGGTGCGAAAGACGTAGCCCTCCGCCGTCCGGTCGCTCAGAAGCCGGGTCATGCCGCGCACCGCCTTGACGAAGCCGGTACGCGCCTCGGCATAATCAGCCGGATCGAAGCGGGTCTCGTCGTAAAGGCAGATCAGGTCGATATCGGACGAGTAGTTCAGCTCATGCGCGCCCATCTTGCCCATAGCCAGAACGACCAGACCGGCCGCCGCGCCCAGATCATCCTCGGTCTGACCCGGCAGTTTCCCCCGCCGCAGAAGCGGCAGAAGCGCGGCCCGCAACGCCTCCTCCACCGCATGATCGGCAAGCCGCGTCAGCGCCCGGGTCACCTCGTCCAGCGACCAGACGCCCGCCAAATCCGCAAACGCAATCAACCCGGCGGCCCGCGCCTTCTTCTGCCGCAGATCGCGCGCGGCCTCTTCAACCGGGGCGGCCAACAGTCTGTCGAAAGCGGCCTCGGGCGCCCCCGACAGCGCCTCGGCCAGCCAAACACCCTCGCGGCGGCAAAGATCGGCCATGTGCGGCGCGCATCCCGCGGCCCCGACCACCAACTCGGTCAAAGCCACGCCGAGCCCCGGCATGGCCTTGACCGTCTCCGCCCCGCGCTCGGGGTCAAAGGCCCGCGGGCACCGCGTCATCCGTGCTTCGAAACTGCCGTCCATGTGCCAATGTACCAAGCCCTTCGTTCTTTTCGAGCACCTTCCCCTTCATCTCTTCAAAAATACGCCAACCCGCGGCTGGACATCCTCACGGAACGTTCGAATATGGCGCCATGAGCAAAAGCCTGAAACGCATAAAGGCCGCCCTGGAACAGGCCGGCGTACCGCACGAGATCATGGAAATGCACGGGGAAACGCGCACCGCTGCGGATGCCGCGCGCGGGGCGGCGTGCGAGATCGACCAGATCGCGAAGTCGATCATCTTCAAGGGCGAGACCAGCGGACGCACCGTTCTGTTCATCACCGCTGGTGGGAACCAGGTCGACGCGGCCAAGGCCAGTGCACTGGCAGCCGAAACGCTGGGCCGGGCGGATGCGGCTTTCGTGCGCGAGATGACCGGTTTTGCGATTGGCGGCGTCGCCCCGGTTGCGCACAAGTCGCCGCCTTTGGCGTTCTATGACCCTCACCTGCTGACATTCGAAAGTGTCTTCGCAGCAGCGGGCACGCCACGGCATATTTTTCGAATCCCGCCCGCGGATTTGTTGACGATTTCGGGTGCGAGCCTGGGTGACTTCACCTCGTGATCCTCGGAAGCTTCGTAATTAATTTATTCAAAAACATATATTTACAAAATAAATGTAAAAAACATTCACATACCCCATTGACCTAGGGGGACCTGTCTCCGATATGTTTGATGTGAAAGACATTCACATTAACCCAAACGACAGGAGCACCAAATGACAACCGCGACGATACCAGCCACCCCCGCACATCGGGACAACTGGCTTCGCCGGAGCGAACGGTGGCTCGACGAGCGCGGCAAAGGCGCGTGGATCGCAGCCATGGTCCTCGGCTTCATCTTCATCTGGCCGATCGGCCTCGCCCTTCTTGCATACATGATCTGGAGCAAACGCATGTTCAGTGGAAATTGCAGCCGCCGCACCCGCCACGCGGCCCACGCCTTCAAGTCCAGCGGCAACAGCGCCTTCGACGCCTACAAGGCCGACACGCTGCGCCGTCTCGAAGACGAGCAGGACGCGTTCGAAGCTTTCCTGCAGCGCCTGCGGGACGCCAAGGACAAGGCCGAGTTTGACGAGTTCATGGATGAACGCGCCAAGAAAAAGGACGATGTCGAGATTGACGGCGACGCCGAACCGGCCTGATCATCCTCCCCGATGGGTCCCCGCGAAAGACGGGGGCCCGCCCTTTCCAACAGGACAGATGTATTATGACCAATCCTTCGCCCAACGACACGATCCGCACGCTGACGCGCCCACCGCTTGTCGTGCAGATCCTTGCCATTATCGGTTTTACCGGTTTTGCCATCCCGGTCTCGATCATTGCAATGAACCAGTTCGGCGCCCTCGGCCTGCTGCTGGCAGCCTTCCTCGCCTATCAGTGGACACGCCTTGCCGGCATGGGCACCGAGGCGCAGATCGACGCCGCGGTGAAGCTTCTGAAACCACAGGTCGACGAGCCCCGCCCCAGTTCCGGCAATGCAAGCTTCGACGCCTATCGCAGCAAGCTGATGGACCGGCTGGAAGAGGAACAAGCGAGTTTCGACGGCTTCCTTGAACGCCTGCGCGATGCCAAGGATAAAAGCGAGTTCGACACGTTCCTGATCGAGCGCGAGAAGTCCACTAGCGCCGCGCCCGCTTGACCTCATCCTTCGACACCCCTTCATTTCAGAACAAGGACACCCGATATCATGGCCATGGCCCAGTCTTACTCCAGCCGCCCGTCCGGCCTGCCGGACCCGGACTACCACGCCGAATTCTATGCCGATGTGCCCTCGAAGCGCCTGATGGCCTGGGTCATCGACACCCTCCTGATCGGCCTCGTCACGGCGGCGATCACCTTCCTTGGCTTCCTTCTGCCGCTCTTCTTCCTGCCGCTTCTCTTTGCCGTGGTCAGCTTCTTCTATCGCTGGGGCAGCATCGCGGCACGGTCAGCCACCCCCGGCATGCGTTTCATGGCCATCGAATTGCGCGACCGTGACGGCCAACATCTGGATGGCGGCACCGCCTTCCTTCACACGGTCGGCTACATGATCTCGGTTGTGACTGTGCCCCTGCAACTGATCTCGATCGTCATGATGCTGATGACCGCCCGCAGGCAGGGTTTGTCGGACACCATCCTTGGCACTGCCGCCGTCAATCGGCGGGTGCGCTAGGCTCACCGAAAAGGGGGGATTGGCGCTTTGCGCGGAGCTTGTTAAGCTTCGCGCATAAAGTGCATCACACGCCCAAGGCAGATATATGCGCCACACACTTCCAATCGCGCCGCAGTTTTACGTGACGGCGCCACAGCCCTGCCCGTATCTTGACGGGCGGATGGAGCGGAAGTTGTTCACGGCCTTGCAGGGTGACCATTCCGAGCAACTGAACAATTCCCTTTCGAAACAAGGGTTTCGTCGGTCGCAAAACGTGCTTTACCGCCCATCCTGCGCCGAATGCTCGGCCTGCCTGTCGGCCCGCATCCGCGTTGCGGATTTCGAGCCATCGCGCAGCCAAAAGCGCGCCATGCGTAAGAACCGCGGCCTGAATCGCGAGGCCACCTCGCCCTGGGCCACCGAAGAGCAATACGCGCTCTTCCGCGCCTATCTCGATGAGCGGCATGCCGATGGCGGCATGGCCGACATGGATATCTTCGAATTTGCAGCCATGATCGAGGAAACCCCGGTCAGAAGCCGCGTGATCGAATACGCCACACGCACCGACGGCGAACGACGCCTTCGTGCTGTTTGCCTGACCGACGTGCTCGATGACGGGTTGTCGATGGTCTACAGCTTCTATGACCCGGCCATGGCGGCCGACAGTCTGGGCACTTACGTGATCCTCGACCATATCGACATCGCGCGCGAAGCCGGTCTGCCATATGTCTATTTGGGCTACTGGGTCGCGGGTTCATCCAAGATGGGCTACAAGGCGCGGTTCTCTTCGCTGGAAGTCTATCGCGGTGGCGAATGGCAGGACATCGGCGATCCGGAAAGCTACACCGCCGACACCCATCCGCTCTCGACCGATCCGATTGCCGAACAGGTGGCACGGATCAGCCTGCCCGACACACGGCCGACCGGCTCGATCAAGGGCAGCTAGGGCCAACACAAGCGACACATGAAACGACACGTATGCGCGTCAGCGCATTCAATTGGTCAGCCGTCGACCTGTGACAGGTCGGGTGCCAACGCGCCGTAGAAGATCAAGGCGGGCGCCTTTGACGGCGCCTCCTGAACAAGCGTTTCGGCCAGATCGGCAACTGTGCTTCTCGACAGCGCTTCGGCCTCGGTCGTGACCCCTTCGGCCAACATGGCGGGCGTGTCACCGGGCAGGCCTGCGGCAATCAGCATGCCCGCCAGCGTCGCAAAGGTCCGCCGCCCCATATAGACAACCGTCGTCGCCAAGGGATCGGCCAGCGCCGCCATGTTCAGGTCTTCGGGCAAGGCCCCCGTCACATCGTGACCGGTGACGAATTGCAAGCGGCGCGCCGTCAGCCGCCGGGTCAGCGGGATATTGGCCGCTGCCGCTGCGGCACAGGCAGAGGGCACGCCCGGGATGATCTCGAACGCAATCCCGGCCGCGTGGAGCGCGATCAACTCTTCTTCCAGACGCCCGAAGACCCCGCTGTCCCCCGATTTCAGCCGCACGATCCGTCCGCCCGCCGTCGCATAGTCGACCAGCAACCGGCTGACATGGTCCTGCCGCGGCGAGGCCCGGCCCGCCCGCTTGCCAACGCTGACCAGATCGGCGCCCTTGCGGACGTGATCCAATATCGCGCCCGACGACAGGTCGTCGTACAGAACGGCATCGGCCCGACCAAGCCGGTCGACCGCTTTCAGCGTGAGAAGCTCGGGATCGCCCGGCCCCGACCCGATGAAACTGACGAAACCGGTCATGCCCTGTCCTCGGCGATCAGGTGGAAGAACGTGCCCGTCACATGGCCGCGCCGCGATCCGGTTTCCGGCACCGGGTTGCCATCCGCATCGGCGACCGCCGCCAAGGGCGAGTCCGGCTCGTCAAGAATGGTCGAGTAATGGAACTCGTGGCCACGAAGTGCGGCACCTGCACCGAACCCCGGCATCGGCGCGTTCAACACGGCCCGACGATAGCCAAGGTGAAACTTCCGTTTCTCATAGGATGTGACCAGCCCAAGAAGCCCCGCCATCTGATGGCGCGCACCTTCCTTATCGATCAGGGCTTCGCCCAAGGCCATGTAGCCACCGCATTCGCCGTGGACGGGCTTCGTCTCGGCATGGGTCCGCAAGCCGGACCAGAACGTTTCTGCCGCCGCCAGCTTGCCGGCATGCAACTCGGGGTATCCGCCCGGCAACCAGACCAGATCCGCCGACGGATCGGGGGCCTCGTCCGCCAAGGGCGAGAACGGCAGAACCTCGGCCCCGGCCCGCCGCCAGCCTTCGCGCAGATGCGGATAGGTAAACGAAAACGCGGCGTCCTGCGCCAATGCGATCCGCTGTGCGGGGGGTGTCGGCAAAGCGCTGGCCACCGGGACCGTTGCCGAGGCCGCAGCCGCACGGATCGCCGCCAGATCGACATTCTCGCGCAGAAACTCGGCATAACCTGCAATGGCCGCGTCCAGATCGGGATGTTCGACCGCCTGAATCAAACCCAGATGCCGCTCGGGCAAGGCCAGATCACCGCGCCGGGGCAGCACGCCCAAGACCGGGATACCTGCACGCTCCGTGCCAAGCCGTGTCAGCCGCTCGTGTCGCGGCGAGGCCACGCGGTTCAGGATGACCCCGGCAAACGGCAGGTCGTCGCCATAGGCCCGGAAACCCATCGCCGTCGCCGCCGCCGATTGCGCTTGCCCGCCGACATCAATGACCAGCACCACGGGCCACCCCATGGCACGCGCGGTTTCGGCGCTGGAGCCGAAGCCCGTTGCGCCCTTGGTGGCCACACCGTCGAAAAGCCCCATGGAGCCTTCCCCGATCACCAGATCAGCGCCCTGCCCCTCACCAGAGATTGCCGCGAACAGGTCCGGCGCCATGGCCCATGTATCAAGGTTGAAGCTCTTCCGCCCGGCCGCCGCTTCGTGAAACGCCGGATCGATGTAATCCGGCCCGCTCTTGAACGGCTGAACCGTCAGACCATCATCCGCAAAGGCGCGCAGCAGCCCCAATGTGACCGTGGTCTTGCCCGTCCCCGAGGACGGCGCCGTAATCATCAGGCCCGGCGGCATCATGTGTCATCCTCCAGCGACGAGAACGGGCTGTCCGCCGTCTGCGGACGATAGCGCCGGTCGTATTCGGTCGAGTAGAGCGCCGAGCGCACCGCCGTCTCACCGCTGAGTGCCGGGCCGACAAGGATCAGCGCCGTGCGGTTGATTCCGTCCTCCATGGCCCCCGCGATGGTCGCAAGCGTGCCGCGAAGGACGCGTTCGTCTGGCCATGTCGCCCGGAACACCACGGCCACGGGGCAGTCGGCCCCATAGAACGGCACCAGATCGGACACGACATCTTCCAACCTATGGATCGACAGATGAATGGCCAGCGTCGCACCGGTTGCCGCGAAATTCGCCAGCGCCTCGCCTTCGGGCATGGCCGAGGCGCGTCCGCTGGTCCGCGTCAACACCACTGATTGCGCAACGCCGGGCAAGGTCAGTTCGGTTTCCAACGCTGCCGCCGCCGCGGCAAAGGCCGGGACACCGGGCGTGACCGAGACCGGGATGCCAAGCGCCTTGAGCCGCGTCATCTGCTCGCCCATGGCCGACCAGACCGACAGGTCGCCCGAGTGCAGCCGCGCCACATCTTGCCCGGCGGCATGGGCCGCTTCGCATTCCGCAATGATCGCATCAAGATCCAAGGGCGCCGTGTTCACCACTCGCGCCTTGGCGGGGCAATGCGCCAGGACGGCCTTCGGCACCAGCGACCCGGCATAAAGGCAGACGGGACAGGACGCGATCAGGTCGCGCGCCCTCAGCGTAATCAGGTCCGCGGCCCCCGGCCCAGCCCCGATGAAATGCACCGTCATGTCACCACCTCGGCAATCGCACAGGTCGCCATCGTGTCGCCGGAGATCACGCGCGGCCCAAGAAGGCGCGCGCCGGGGCCTGCGGCGATCAGCGCCGCGGCTTCAGACAGGCTTCCGGTTCCATACATCGCCGTACTCTTCTCTGATTGCGTCAGGACCTCTGCGGCAGGCAACGCCGCGTCCGACACAGCCTCTAGCGGCAGGTGCAACTGTTCCGCAAGGGCGCGTATCGCTAGCGCGTCCGCCTTGCCTTCGGCGGTCGCGATCTTAGTGACCCCGGTTGCGCCCGTCGCCTCCAGCGCGGCCAGCAGGCTTTCGACGCCCGCGCCTTTCCGAAACCCGAAGCCCGCGACCTTCACAGGACAACACTCCACTGCACGACCGGGTACGAGGTCTTCCAGCCCCGGAACGTCCCCAGTGGCTGGGCCTCGGCAATATCGAATTTCATCAACGTACCCCCGCGCCGCGCGGCAGCGCCGACCAGCAACGCCTCGGTTTCGAGCGTGACGGCGTTGGCCACAAGGCGCGTTCCGGCAGGCAGGTTGCTTTCCAGCCAATCAAGCGTATCGCCCGACAGACCTCCGCCAACGAAGACGACGTTGGGTTGGGGCAGACCCGCCAAAACCTCGGGCGCGCGTCCCATGGCGACCTGCAAACGATCCTGTCCCAGCCGTGCCGCGTTTTGTCCGATCCGCTCCGCTCGATCGGCCCGCGCTTCGACGGCAACCGCCTGCAAAGACATGTCGGACATCAGCCATTCCAGCGCGATAGAGCCCGACCCCGCCCCGATGTCCCACAAGAGCTCGCCCGGCCTCGGCGCCAGCGCCGACAGCGTCAGCGCCCGGATCGGTCGCTTGGTGATCTGGCCATCATTGGCGAAATGGTCGTCGCTCTGCCCCGCGCTGCGGTGAACGACCGCGCCATCGCCGGCCACCTCCAGCGCCACGGAGACGGGATGCGCGACATCGGCCAAAGCATAGTCGCCTGCAATCTCGGTGCGGAGGCGTTCACGCGGCCCGCCCAAGGCTTCCAGAACATGGATGCGGCTGGCCCCGAACCCCGCCTCGGTCAGCCAGTCGGCCAAGTCGCCCACCGCTTCACCGTCCCGCACGGTGGCGATGATCCGGACACCGGGTGCCAGCTCGGGGCGAAGCCGGGCAAAGGGCGCCGCATGCAGCCCGCGACAGGCCACCTGTTCCAAAGGCCAGCCCAGACGCGCCGCCGCCAAGGCGAACACGGACGGCCCGGGCAAAGCCTGCCATTCCGACGCGTCCAGATGGCGCGCCAGCACTGAGCCCGCGCCGAACCAGAACGGATCGCCCGAAACCAGAACCACGACGCGACGTCCGCGCAGTTCAAGCAGTTTCGGAATACCGTCGGCAAAGGGCACCGGCCACACGACCCGCTCGGCCGCGAGATCGGGCAGAAGGTCCAAATGTCGCGCCGGTCCCATCACGATTTCCGCCGTTTCCAGCGCCGCACGGCTTGAAGGGGACAGCCCCGCTGGTCCATCCTCGCCCAGACCGACAATCGTGAGCCAGCTATCCGTGTCCACAGGCCCGACCCTTCTGATCCTTGGTGGCACCGGCGGTGCCCGCGCCCTCGCGCAAGTGGTGGCCGAGGCCGGGATCACCGCGCTTTATTCCTATGCCGGGCGCACCAACTCGCCGGAACCGATGCCGCTGCCCACCCGCATAGGCGGGTTTGGCGGGCCTGAGGGGCTGGCGCGCTATATCCGGGAAACCGGCATCACCCATGTCGTCGACGCGACCCATCCTTTCGCCGTGCAGATGAGCCTGAACGCGATCGACGCCTGTCGCATCACCGAGACCCCGCTGGTGGCCCTGACGCGCGCGGCATGGCGCGCGGTTGATGGCGATGTCTGGATTCATGCCCCCGATATGGCGGGTGCCGTCGCAGCGCTCGACACCGACCCGCAACGGGTCTTCCTTGCCATTGGGCGCAAGGATATCGGACGGTTCCGCGCACAACCACAACATCACTATCTCTTGCGTCTTGTGGACCCGCCGCACTCTGCCCCGCCCTTGCCGAACCACGACATCATCGTCGACAAGGGCCCGTTCACCGAGGCCAGCGATCAAGCGCTGCTGGCAGAGCACCGGATCGACCTTGTCGTCTCGAAGAACTCGGGCGGCAGCGGCGCGCGCGCCAAGATCGACGCGGCGCGCACTCTTGGCCTGCCGGTCCTGATGGTCGACCGACCGCCCTTGCCGGATCGCGACGAAGTGCACGAGATCGGCGCTGTTCTGGACTGGCTGGGTCATTCCGGCACCGAGCGGGGCGTATAGACCAGCGGCGCTTTACCGTTGCGTACGACCCGCCGCGTCAGGCTCGAGCCCAGCAGGACCACGGTGCGCATGTCCGCCATCTCGGGCGTTGCCTCGCCCAGTGTCACCGTTGTCAGCGCCTCGTCAGGTGTCGAGACGGCGCGGGCAAAGGTGATGAGACGCGTTGGTTCGCAAAGCGCCTGCATCAGGTCCAGCGCCCGCCCGAAGCCTTCCGGGCGCGCCTTGGATCGCGGGTTATAGAACGCACAGGCGAAGTCGGCTTCGATCGCCAGACGAAGGCGCTTCTCGATCAACGCCCAAGGCTTGAGGTTGTCCGACAGGTTGATCGCGCAAAAGTCGTGACCAAGGATGGCCCCCGCCGAGGCTGATGCCGCAAGCATCGCGGTAATTCCCGGCAAGACGTTGATTTCTAAGTCTCTGAAAGCCGCTGGCCCAGCCTCGACCGCTTCGAACACCGCGGCGGCCATGGCGAAAACACCGGGGTCTCCCGAGGATACGACAACGACCCACCGCCCCTCCGCAGCCATCTGCAGCGCGTGCGTCGCTCGGTCCAGTTCGACCCGGTTGTCGCTGGCATGTTTGGTCAGACCGGCCCGATCGGGCACCCGCGCCACGTAAGGAATGTAGCCCACGACTTCGGTCGCGTGCGCCAGCACCTCGGTCACTTCGGCCGTCCAGAGCCGGGGGTCGCCCGGACCCAGCCCGGCAATGTCCAGCCGCCCGCTCACGGGCGCCGCCCTTGCCCATGCACGATGACGATCGAGAAATAGGGCGCCTTGTGATCTTCGGGCACGTCGCTGAGTTTCTGGACCGTTTGCCCCGGCATCGCGGCATATTCGACATACCAAGCGGCGGCGAGCCGTCCGGCGGCGTCCAAGGCCGACCGGATCTTCGGCAGGTTGCGCCCGATCTTCATCACCACCAGCGCATCGGCGGCCTTCATGTGGCGGGTCAGGGTCGCCTCGTCCAGCGTCCCCATCAGCACCGACATCACATCGTCGCCCCATGTCACCGGCTGGCCGGTCGCCGTCCACGCCGCCGACATGCCGGTCACGGCGGGCACGACCTCGACACTGCCTTCCGGCAAGCGGGTATAGAGGTGCATGAACGAGCCATAGAAGAACGGGTCCCCTTCGCAGAGGACCACAACGTCATCGCCCGCCTCGGTCAACGCAGCAAGTCGCGCCACGCAGTCAGTGTAGAAGGCCGAGAGCACTTCGTTATAGCGCGGATCGGTCAACGGAATCTCGGTGGTGACGGGGTACTCCATCGGGTGCTCGGTCGCGCCTTCGGGGATCAGGCCGTCCGCCAGCGTCCGTGCCTGCCCTTTGCGACCCGCCTTGCGGAAGAACGCCACATGGCGCGCGCCCGTCAATAGCCGATGCGCTTTCACGGTCATCAACTCGGGGTCGCCCGGCCCCAGACCTATGCCATACACCCGGCCGGTCATTCGGCGCGGCTCGCGATTGCGTTGATGGCCGCGACGGTGATGGCGCTGCCGCCCAACCGCCCTTTGACGATCAGGGACGGCACCGGCTGATCGGCCCAAAGCGCGTCTTTCGACTCCATCGCGCCCACGAAACCAACGGGGCATCCAATGATCGCGGCCGGGCGCGGGCAGTCAGGGTCTTCCAGCATGTTCAGCAAGTGGAAGAGCGCGGTGGGCGCGTTGCCAATCGCCACCAGCGCCCCTTCAAGGCGTTGACGCCAAAGCTCCAGCGCGGCGGCCGAGCGGGTATTGCCCATCTCGCGCGCAAGCTCGGGCGTGGCAGGATCGTGCAGCGTGCACAGCACGTCATTGTCTGCCGGTAAACGTTTCCGCGTCACCCCTTCGCTGACCATGCGGGCGTCGCAGAATATCGGCGCACCGCTCTCAAGCGCGGCCCGCGCCGCCGTCACGAAACCGGGCGAAAAGCGGATATCTCGCTCCAGACCGACCAGACCGGCGGCGTGGATCATCCGCACGGCAACCTGTTCCTCGTCCGCGTCAAACGCCGCCAGATCGGCTTCGGACCGGATGGTCGCGAAGGATTGCGCATAGATCGCTGCGCCGTCCTTTTCATACTCATAAGCCACTGGCTTGCCCCGCTTGTTGCAGAATGTCGTCCGGGCTCAACCCGGTCTGGACGGGCGTATCGCTGGCCCGCCCGTCGCGCACAAGATCAAAACGCCCGTCGCGCCCCACAAGCGTCAGCGCCGCCGTCGCCGGACGGGCACAGCCCTTGGCGCAGCCCGAGACATGGAGCGATCCCGCGACCTTGTCGGCCAACCGGCGCGCAAGCTCACGCGTGGCGACAGTCGCCTGCGCACAAGACGGCGCACCGGGACAGGCCGAGACTTCCAACACTGGGTCCCAGTCGGACAGGAAACCGGGCACGTCCACCGCCTGTGCCTCTTCGAGCAGCAACATCCGCCACGGCGTGACCCGGATCGCGGTCGCCTTTGTCGAGCGGATCAACGCCCGCAACGTTCCGGCATCGGTCGAGCCGAACGCAACGCCCACCATCCGACCACCGATCACTGCGCCCAGACCGGGCCTTTCGGCAAACGCGGCGGGAGGCACCTGTTGCCACGCCTCCGGCAGGGCAGCCACCTTCAGGTGCCGCGCCATACGGCCAGCCGCCTCACCGCCTGTATCGAGGAACCAGCGGATCATCTCTTCCAGCGCCGCACCGGCGTCCGCTTCGGCGACCAGATGTCCACGCTCGGCCCCTTCTGCACGGATCAAAATCGCACCGTTTTCGTTTGTTTCGAAACGGAAATCTCCGGACACACCTTCCAAGACCGGCGCAGGACCGGTGTCGACCGCCACACCCACCTTGCCCGGCAATTCGAAGCGCGGAAGGACATCGACGGCCATATCATGCAGGCGAGCGGTCACGTCACCCGGCGACCAGAACGGCGTGACCACAACATTGCGCGACGCCTCGCGATCTGCCTCCGCCTCGACCAGCCCGGCGTCGATCAAACCAGAGAGCAGTGCGGCATGATCCGCCTCGGCAACGCCCCGCACTTGCAGATTGGCGCGCGCGGTCAGGTCAATCAGACCGCTGCCATACGCCTCTGCCAAATCGCAAAGCTGCAAGACCTGTTCGGCACTCAATCGCCCCAGACGAGGCCGCACCCGCACCAGCAGCCCATCCCCCGAAACCATCGGACGATGGGCCGACGGGCACCAGCCGCGCACGACACTCATGCCTGTGCCTCCAGTTCGGCCCGGATCGAGTTGCGCCGCGTCGCCCAAAGACCCGCCTCCAACAGGGCCGCGAACTGCGCCTGCATGGCCTCGTAAGCCTGCGGGTTGGCCGTTTGCAGGAAGTCACTAACCTCGGCATCGCCTAGCGTCGCATCGTAATAGAGATCAAAGAGATGCGGTCCGACGACCCCGGCCAGATTTGCGAAAGCCGCCATGTGATCCAGCGTCGCCGCGATCTCGGCCGCACCCCGGAAGCCGTGCCGTTGCATCCCTGCAATCCAGCCGTGCTGGGTGGCGCGCGCATGGACGACGCGGGCAATCTCTTCGGGAAGCGTTCGGGCCCGAGGGCGCTTCGGGTCTGTGTTATCAAGATGATAGAGTTGGGCTTTCACGCCGCCGACGCGTGCCTTGGCGGCGGCGAAGCCTGCCTCGTGGGTGGCGTAATCGGCCGCCAACAGCACGTCTGTCTCTGGCAGATCCTGCAGATGCACAAAGCTGTCGGCTGCGGCAACTCTGGCCGCCAAAGCATCCGGCGCCCGCGTGGCCGCCCCGTTGTCCAACGCCCACGCACTGGCCGCAAGCCACGCATCGCCCGCGCGCTGTCGGCCTGCCTCGGTCAGGTCTTTGGCAGCATGATCCATGCCCAACCCGAACTTGCCAGGTTGCGGCCCGAAGACCCGTGCACCGGGTGCTGCCACATAAGGGTTCCAGTCCCGCGCCTCGTCCCGCGCGGCAAGAGCGGCGACGGCTTGGCCGAACAGCGTCGACAGCACCGGGAAGACATCCCGGAACAACCCGGACACCCGCAAGGTCACATCGATCCGTGGGCGCGAGAGATCGGCGATCGGCAAGACTTCCAGCCCGGACACCCGTTCCGAGCCATCATCCCAACGCGGCTTGACGCCCATCAGGTGCAGCGCCATCGCGAACTCTTCGCCCGCCGTGCGCATCGTGGCCGAGCCCCAAAGGTCGACAACCAGCCCCTTGGGATAGTCGCCTTCCTCTTGCAGGTGCCGGCGCACCAGTTCCTCGGCCAGCCGAACCCCTTGGGCGTAAGCCGCGCGCGTGGGCACGCTGCGCGGGTCCGTCGTGTAAAGGTTCCGCCCGGTCGGCAACACATCCGTCCGCCCCCGGTGTGGCGAGCCCGAGGGGCCCGCTTCGACCCGGCGGCCCCGAAGCGCGTTGGTCAGCGCGCCGCGCTCGTCCTCGCCCGACCCGAAGGCCTCTGAAGCCCGACCCCAGACATGCAATCCGTCACCGAACTGGCTTTCCTTGATGTCACAGACAAAACGGTCGATCCGCGTGATGGCCTCGGCGCTGCAAGCTGCCTGATCAAGCCCCAGATCGTCTTCAAGACCAATGGCTTGCGCTTCGCTTCTGATGTCGTCCTGCAAGCGGTCGCGGCGGCGCGGGTCCAGACCATCGGCGTTCGAGAACTCGTCCAGCAGCGCCTCCAACCGCCCGAACCGCGCGCCCGCATCGCTGGTCTTCAAGGGCGGCGGCACATGGCCCAAGGTCACCGCCCCAATGCGACGCTTGGCCTGCGCCGCCTCGCCCGGGTCGTTTACGATGAACGGATAGATCACCGGCAGGTCGCCGATCAGTGCTTCCGGCCAACAGGCATCTGACAGCGCCACCGCCTTGCCCGGCAGCCACTCCAGCGTGCCATGCGCGCCGATGTGCACAAGGGCGTCGGCCTGTGATCGCAGCCAGAGATAGAAGGCGACGTAGCCGTGCCGCGGGGTGCGTGACAGGTCGTGGTATTCGTCAAAGCGCGTCTCGACCTGCCCGCGCTCGGGCTGCAACGCCACGAAGGCGTTGCCGTGCCGGGTCACGCTGAACCGGAAGACGCCGTCCTTCACCGCCGGATCATCCTCGGGCGCGCCCCAAGCGGCAGCCAGGTCGGCTTGCAGAGGCGCAGGCAAGCGCTGCACCGCCGCGCGATATGCGTCCACGGGCCATTCCACGACGTCGTTTTGCAGCGCTGCGTCCAGAGGCTGGCCCACATCGACCCTGTACCCCTCGCCTGCAAGGTCTGCGAGAATGGCCTCGGCCGAAGCCAGCGCATCAAGGCCGACGGCATGGGCCATCTGCCATGGCTTGCCCGGATAGGTCGACAGCACCAGCGCCACCCGTTTGGTCTCGGCGGCCGTTGAGAGCCCAACCCAGGCCGCCACGCGGTCCGCCACGGCGGCGACACGGTCGGCATCCGGTTGGTGGGCAGCCAGTGCAATCTGAAGCTCAGGGTCGTGTGCGCCCTTTTCCTTGAACGACGCGACGCCTGCGAAGACCCGGCCATCGACTTCCGGCAAGACCACATGCATCGCCAGATCGGCAGGCGACAGCCCGCGTTCGGCCTCGGCCCAGGCCGCCCGGTCCGAGGTGGACAGGGCCACCTGAAAGACCGGCACGCCGCCCGCGTCCAACGGCGACGCGCCATCGGCCCCTTTGCCCGAGAAGGCCGTGGCATTCACGATGGCCACCGGAGCCAGGTCTTCGATACGCTGCGCCAACCAGCGCGCCGCGTCGGGCGCCTTCAGCGAGGGTGCAAAGAGCCCAAGAACCGCGAACCCTCGGGCTTCAAGTGCATCGAACAGGGCTTCGACGGGCTTGGTATCCGCAGCCGTCAGGTAGGCGCGGTAAAACGTCACCAACACAAGGGGTTTTGCGGATTTCGCGGGGCACGAGGCGGCGCAGGCGCCACAAGGCGCACCGGAAAATGATCCATTTTCCGGACCATTTTCCGTGTCGGAAAATGCGCCCGCCCGGGCCCCTCGGTCGGGTGTCCAGCACCCGAAGGCGGGAACCGTCTTCTCGCCCACAACCGGACCGGCATAGAGCCCGGCCGACAGGGCCAGTTGCGCCAAAGCGGCCTCGGCCGCGATGGCACCACCTTCGGACACCAACGCACTCAGCCGGGACAGCGTGGCATCCGGCACCGTCGACAACGCATCAAGTTGCGGGTCCGGGCGACCGTCTCCCGGCAGCACGGCGACCACCAGCCCTTGCGCGTCGGCAAGGGCCTGCAGTTGCTGCAACCCGTATTCCCAATACGGCACGCCACCGATCAGCCGAACCAACACGGCTTTGGCACCCGACAAGGTCTGTTCGACATAGGTGTCGACGGAAACGGGGTGTTTGAGCGCCGCAAGATTCGCCAGCCGCAACTCGGGCAGCGCCCGCCCCGAGGCCTTGGCCCGATGCCAACCGGCCGCAAACGCCGACAAGTCGCTGTCCGAGAAAGACAGCACCACCAGGTCAGCCGGTGACTGGCCGAGATCGGTCGGGGTCTCGGTCTCCTCCAGTCCGTGGCTTTCCCGGAAGACGACGTGCATCGGCCCGGCCTGTTACTCGGCCGCTGCGCGGGTTTCGGGCATCAGGATGGCGCGGATGGCGCCTTCGCTGATATCGTCATGCTCGCCAATGACCACAAGATGGCCGGTGCGATCCTCGCCCGGCTCCCAAAGTCGGTCGTACTGGTGCCGGATGCGTGCACCGACGGCCTGAACCAGAAGGCGCATCGGTTTGTCTTTCACCGCAACATAGCCTTTCACGCGCAGGATGTTCTGCGCCTCGGCCAGACGGGTGATCCGGCGCACCAGATCGCCGGGGCTTTCAACCTCGGCCATGTCGATGACGATCGTATCGAAGTCTTCGTGGTCGTGGTCATGCGGCCCGTCATGATGCGAAGGCCGCGCGTCGAGGTCGTCTTCCGCCGCCGCCTCCAACCCAAGGATCACACGAGGGTCTACGGCGCCTTCCGCCACTTCGATCATCGGCAGCGGGCGCGGTGTTTCGGCGGCGATGATCTCGCGCGCCTTTGCCAAACCATCGGCGCCCGCAAGATCGGGCTTGGTCAGCAGGATGACATCGGCGCAGGCGATCTGATCCTCGAACACTTCCGACAGCGGCGTTTCATGATCCAGACTGTCATCCGCCAGACGCTGCGCATCCACGGCGGCCACATCCGGCGCGAAGCGGCCTGCTGCGACAGCCTCGGCATCTGCCAGTGCAATCACGCCATCGACGGTGACCCGCGAACGGATCGCCGGCCAGTCAAACGCCTTCAAAAGCGGTTTCGGCAGGGCCAACCCGCTGGTTTCGATCAGAATGTGATCGGGCAGCGGATCAAGCTGCATCAGCGCCTCGATCGTCGGAATGAAATCGTCGGCCACGGTGCAGCAAATGCAGCCATTTGCCAGTTCCACGATGTTCTCGGCCGGACAATCCGGGATGGCACAGCTTTTCAGGATTTCACCGTCGACGCCGACATCTCCGAACTCGTTGACGATGACCGCCATACGGCGGCCCTCGGTCGTCTCGATCAGGTGACGGATCAGCGTGGTCTTCCCCGAGCCAAGGAAGCCGGTGACGACAGTGACGGGTATTTTGGCGAGGTCGGACATCTCAGGTCTCCAAGGAAGGCACAGGGGCAACAAGCGGCGGAATGCGCGCCACACAATTCTTGCGGAAATGTTCAGGGCGTTCCCGCCACGGCACAAGCCCGTCGGCGGTCGCGGCATAACGCGTGGCCCCATCAACCACGGTTTCGACCGCGTCTTCGGCAAGATTGCCATAGACATAGGTCCACCGCGACGAGCCACCGCGCAACACGACCGAGCAGCCTTGCGAACAGTTCGACAGGCACTCGACCGGTTTCAGCACCACGTTTTCGGGCAATCCCGCCTCGGCCAGCGCCCCGTGCAGCAGGGCACCGGGCCGGGTCGCCTCGGGGTCCATCCCCTCGCGTTTGCAGGTCGTGCAGACCAGAAGTTCGACAGGCGGCAAGGCGCTCATCTTTCATTCCCCAGGTTCGGCGAAGGCAGGAACGAGAGGAGGCATCGCGCGCCCCGACATCGCTCCCGGAACCCCCCGTCCGGTGACGTTCAACGCGTTGGCAGGTCTCCCGGCTTGCGGATGATAGCGGGGTGATCCGGCCTTCCCGAACCTTGGGCGGTCCAGTGGCTGTTGCGGATCCCCTCTCCGGTCACGGTCGCGGGGGCGGCTGCTTTGGCGGCACGATCGGCACCGCTTCACATTCCCTTTTCACCTGAGTACTCAGGCACCAACGTCAGCGGACACTCTGCCAATCCCGCGGCACTGTCAAGAAAGAGGGACGACGCGATGACCGACGAAAACGACCGCCACCGCGCCAAGATGCAGAAGATCAAGGCGGCGCGTGACAAACTGATGGAGACGAAGACCGAAGAGAAAGGTCTGATCGTCGTCCATACCGGCCCCGGCAAGGGCAAATCGTCCTCGGCCTTCGGGATGCTGACCCGCTGTATCCAGCACGGCATGCAGGCTGCCGTTGTGCAATTCATCAAGGGCACATGGTACACGGGCGAGCGCGACTTCTTCAAAAGCCGGTTCCCGGACGAGGTCACCTGGGTCACATCGGGCGAAGGCTTCACGTGGGAGACACAGGACAAGGAACGCGACATTGCCGCGGCTCAGGCCGGCTGGACCCGCGCGAAGGAGTTCATCCGCGACGAGACCTATCGCTTCGTGTTGCTGGACGAGATCAACATCGCGCTGCGCTATGACTATCTGGATATCGACGAAGTGGTCGATTTCCTGCTGACCGAGAAGCCCGCGATGACCCATGTCGTCCTGACCGGTCGCAATGCCAAGCCGGAACTGATCGAAGCCGCCGACCTTGTGACCGAGATGACGCTGCTGAAACACCCGTTCAAGGACGGCATCAAGGCCCAGGCCGGGATCGAGTTTTGAGGGCGCGAAATCCAATACGGATTTCGGTCCGGAAACCGCACCGGTTTCCGGCACATCGCCCCCTGCGGATCGCAGGATGAGACGCCCGGCGCTGATCGTCTGGGACTTTGACGGTGTTCTCAACCGGAACGTCATCAATGGCCGGTTCGTATGGACCGACGATCTTCAGGCAGACCTTGGTGTCGATCCCGCGGCTCTCTCTGCGTATCTCTTCAAGTCGGGCCGGATCGCAGATGTGATCCGGGGCAAGGTCGACCTGACGGCCCTGTTGGCCGAATGGCTTCCCACCGAAGCTCCGCATGTCACGGTCGATATCCTGCTGGACTATTGGTTCGCCAAGGATGCCCGGCCTGATGCTGACGTTCTGTCGCTTCTGCCCCGCCTCGCGATACGACAGGTGATCGGCACCAACAACGAAGCCCGCAGGGCACGCTACATCGAGACCGAAATGGGCTTTGCCGAAAAGGTCGAGCACGTTTTCGCCTCGGGCCGCATGGGCGTTGCCAAGCCCGACACCGCCTTCTTCGACGCGATCCGGAACTGGGCCGACATTCCGGCGGCGGACATCCTGCTGATCGACGACCACCAGCCGAATGTCGAGGCGGCCATCGCCTCGGGCTGGCAAGGGGCGCATTTCACGGACGAGACCCGAGACACCGTGCTGGCCCAACTGGGGGCCTGGACATGAGCCGCGCCCTGATGGTGCAGGGCACCGGCTCGAATGTCGGCAAGTCAGTGCTGGTCGCGGGGCTTTGCCGCGCGGCGCGAAACCGTGGTCTTTCCGTCGCGCCGTTCAAACCGCAGAACATGTCGAACAACGCCGCCGTCACGGTCGATGGCGGCGAGATCGGCCGCGCCCAGGCCCTGCAAGCCAAGGCTGCCGGTCTTGCGCCGCACACCGACATGAACCCCGTGCTCTTGAAACCCGAAAGCGAGACCGGCGCCCAGATCGTGGTGCAAGGCAAGCGCATCGCCACGGCCAAGGCCCGCGAGTACGCCAAGATCAAACCCACATTAATGGCCCCGGTGCTTCAAAGCTTCGAGCGCTTGAAAGCCGCCCATGATCTTGTTCTGATCGAAGGCGCCGGGTCGCCCGCAGAGGTGAACCTGCGCGCGGGCGACATCGCCAATATGGGCTTCGCGACGACGGCAAATGTGCCCGTCCTCCTCGCCGGCGACATCGACCGGGGCGGCGTCATCGCCCAACTGGTCGGGACCCAAGCCATCCTTCCGGATCAGGACGCGGCCACGATCAGGGGCTTTCTCATCAACAAGTTCCGCGGCGACCCGTCGCTCTTCGATGACGGCTACGCCCTGATCGAGACCCGCACCGGCTGGATCGGATGCGGTGTCCTGCCGTGGTTCGACGAAGCGTGGAAACTCCCGGCAGAAGACGCGCTCGACATCCGCTCCAGCGACAGCGGCGAGACCCATATCGTCTGCCTGAAATTCTCGCGCATCGCCAATTTCGACGACATGGACCCGCTGGCACAGGAACCCGGCATCCGGCTGACCATGCTGAACGCGGGCCAGCCCATCCCGGGCGATGCCCAGCTTGTCATTTTGCCCGGCAGCAAGTCAACGCGCGCCGACCTCGCCTTTCTGCGCAGTCAGGGCTGGGACATCGATCTGGCCGCGCATCACCGGCGCGGCGGCCATATTCTCGGTCTCTGCGGCGGGTACCAGATGCTGGGCCGCAACGTGCAGGATCCGGACGGCATCGAAGGTCCGGCAGGCACCGCCGAGGGGCTCGGCATTCTCGACGTCACGACCGAAATGACCGGCGACAAACGCCTGACTGAAACGCAAGCCACCCATACTGGCAGCGACACCCGCTTCACCGGCTACGAGATGCACAAGGGCCGCACCACCGGCGCAGACACTGCGCGCCCGTTCGCAACCATCGACGGAAGGCCCGAAGGCGCGACCTCCGCCGACGGTCGCGTCATGGGCAGCTACTTGCACGGTATGTTCCGCGAAGACGCGTTTCGCGCCGCTTTCCTGGCTGAGATCGGAGCGCCGACCTCAACGCTCGCTTATGACGAGACCGTCGAGACCACGCTCGATGCGCTTGCGGCGCATATGGAAACGCATCTCGACCTCGACCGCCTGTTCAGCCTCGCAAGATAGGCCCTCCATCGGCCCGAAAATATCCCGGGGTGCGCGAGGGGCAGCGCCCCTCGCCCAGCGCGGCGGCAAAGCCGGCGCAACACCTTGCTCAAAGAACAGCCAGAACCGCCAGCAGACCGGCCCAAAGCACCACGGCCCGCAGATAGAACCTCAACCCCCGCAGTATATCATCCGCCCGCGGGTCACCGGCCACGGGGTTGAGCCACGGGTCGTCCGTCGCCACCCCGTCATAGACCCGCGGCCCCGACAGGCGCACGCCCAGCGCCCCGGCCATCGCCGCTTCGGGCCACCCGGCATTGGGCGAGCGATGCCGTCCGGCATCGCGCCGCATCGAACGATAGGCGGTCCGGCGCACCCCAGTGGCACCCGCCGCGATCAAAACGCCCGTCAGACGTGCCGGCACAAGGTTCACCAGATCATCCAGCCGCGCCGCCGCCCAACCAAAATCGCAATAGCGTTCGTTGCGATAGCCGATCATCGAATCCGCCGTATTGATCGCCTTGTAGAGCGCGATCCCCGGCAGCCCCAACAGCACCCCCCAGAAAAGCGGCGCAACCACACCGTCGGAGGCGTTCTCGGCCAGGCTCTCCAGCCCCGCCCGCGCAATGGCGGGGGCATCCATCGTCTCGGGGTTCCGCCCAACGATCATCGCAACCGCCGCCCGCGCGCCTTCGACATCGCCTGCCGCCAACGGCGCCGCCACATCGGCCACATGCGTGTATAGCGACCGCGCCGCGACAAATGGCCAGGCCAGCACGCCCATGACCAGCACGCCGACCCATCCATCGGGAAGCGCCATTGAGACAAGGACCGCCGCCACTCCCACAACCAAGAGGACCACACACAGCAGGATGACGCCGCCGATCCGCCGACGCCCTGCCGAACCTTGGTTCAAGCGCGCCTCAAGCCCCGAGATCAGCGCCCCGATCCACGTCACCGGATGCCCGATGCGCCGGTAAAGCCAGTCTGGCCACCCAAGCACGGCATCAATCGCCAGCGCCAGAAGCATCGCCGCGGCAAAACTCATGACAGACGCTCGTTGACCGCGGTGACGGCAAACCCGCCTTCAAAACAACTGAGCCGCGTCGCCCCCTCGTAAGCAATCTGATACGCCAAGGCGGCAGGCGCCGCCTCCATCGCCATCGCAAGCGCCACGCGCACGATGCCCGCATGGGCCACCACGGCAACCGGCGCATCGCTGTCCAACGCCAAAGCCGCCGCCTCGCGCAAGGCCGGTTCGGCGCGTGCCGCCATATCATGGAAGCTCTCGCCACCCTCCGCCTTCAGATCCGCCAATTCCGGTTTCGACAGCACGCCGATATCCGGCAAATCCGCGAAGGCCATCCCGTCCATCACGCCGAAATCCTGCTCCCAGAGCCGCGCATCGATCTTCTGCTTGTGATCGGGAAAAAGCCCCGCCGCAGTCTCGCGCGCCCGGATCGCCGGGCTGACCCATAACGCCCCGATCTTCAGCGAAACCGGTTCAGGCTGCTGCGCCAGTGCCACGTCGTTCCGCCCGTTCAACGTTTCGGGACTTACCGTCTTCCCGTGCCGGATCACGATCAACTCGCCGCGCTTCACGTCATTGTCCCGCTTTTCAATCCATCCATGATCTGATTTGTCACGAGGCCATGGCGAAGTCGATACTCATAACCGGAGGCGCGCGTTCCGGCAAAAGCCGGATCGCGGAAGGCTGGGCGCTCGATTTGGGCGACGCGCCGATCTATATCGCGACCGGCCAACCCTTCGACGCCGAGATGGAGGCCCGCATTGCCGCCCATCAGGCCCGCCGCGGCCCGGAATGGACAACCGTGCAGGCGCCGCTTGATCTTGTCACCGCGCTGCAGAAGAGCGACGGTCAGGGGCCGCGACTTGTCGATTGCCTGACGCTTTGGCTCTCGAACCTGATGCACCACGAAATGGACTGGCAGCAGGCAGCAGTCGCGTTGGCCGAAGCGCTTGCCACCCAGCACAGCCCGACAATCTTCGTCACCAATGAAGTCGGCTTGGGAATCGTTCCTGAAAACGCGCTGGCCCGCGCTTTCCGCGATGCGCAGGGTGCGCTCAATCAACGTCTTGCTGCCGCCGTCGACGAGGTCTATCTCGCGGTCGCTGGCTACCCGATGAAAGTGAAACCGAATGGCTCTTGAGATCACCACGCTCTCCCAGATCAAGGACATGGTGGCGACGCTGCCGAAACCTGACGGCGACGCGGCCGAAGCGGCCCGTGCGCGCCAGAACCAGTTGACCAAACCGCCCGGGTCGCTCGGCAAGCTCGAAGAGATCGCCGTCTTCATGACCAGCTGGCAGAAGACCGACCGGCCCAAGATCGACACCGCGCAAGCGCTTGTCTTCGCGGGCAATCACGGCATTTGCGACCGGGGCGTCAACCCGTTCCCGCAGGCGGTGACCCACCAGATGGTCCTGAACTTCGAGGCAGGTGGCGCCGCGATCAACCAGCTGTGTCGCGCGAATGGTGCAGACCTGACCGTGGTGCCGCTGGATCTCGACACGCCGACGCAGGACTTCACCAAGGCCCCCGCCATGACCGAGGCCGAAACCTGCGCCGCCTTCAACACAGGTGCCGCAGCCGTCGACACCGACGCCGATATCCTGCTGCTTGGGGAAATGGGGATCGGCAATTCCACCATCGCCGCCGCGCTCGCCTGTGCCAGCTTCGGCGGGGAGCCAAGGGACTGGGTCGGCGCCGGAACCGGCTCGGATGCGGACGGCATGGCTCTGAAAGCCCAAGTCATCGGCGAAGGCATCGCGCGCCACGGCACCGACGATCCACTGCACGTGCTCGCGGCACTTGGCGGTCGCGAACAAGCCGCGATCTGCGGGGCCGTCCTTGCCGCGCGTGCGGCCAGCATCCCGGTCCTGCTCGACGGCTATATCTGCACCGCCGCCGTCGCCCCTTTGGTCGCCACCAGCCCATCGCTTCTCGATCACTGCCTGGTCGGACATGCCAGCGCAGAACCTGGCCACGCGCGCCTGACCCTTGCCATGGACAAGCAGCCGGTGCTCGATTTCGCAATGCGACTTGGCGAAGGCACCGGGGCTGCTCTGGCCCTCGGCATCGTCAGAAGCGCGCTGGCCTGTCACAACGGCATGGCAACCTTCGCAGAAGCCGGGGTCGCAGACGGGTGACACGACGGCTCGAAGAGCTGCAGCTGGCCTGCATGATGCTGACCCGCCTGCCGGCGGGCCGCATTGACGGAGACGCCCCGCCCCTTGCCCGCACGGTTTGGGCCTTCCCGGTCGTTGGCCTTCTGGTGGGCGCGTCTATGGCGATCGGCTTCGGCATCGCGCAGGCCCTTGGCCTGCCGCCCTTGGCCGCTGCATTGCTGGCACTTGCGACAGCAAGCCTCGTGACCGGCGGGCTTCACGAGGACGGGCTGGCCGACACGGCCGACGGGTTCGGAGGTGGTGCGACCCGAGACCGCAAGCTTGAGATCATGCGCGACAGCCGGATCGGCAGCTATGGGGTTCTGGCCCTGATCTTCACCCTTGGCCTGACGGCAAGCGCCATTGCAGCAAGTGGCACGGTCCTTGGCCTTCTGGCCATCGCCGCTGCCAGCCGGACAGCCATGCTTCTGCCCATGACCCTCCTTCAACCGGCGCGCACCAGCGGGCTTGGCCACGGCGCGGAAACCGCGCTTGACGGTGTCACGCTGATCGCCTTCGCCCTGACGCTCCTCCTTCTCATCTTCACCGGCACGCTGATCGCCGGAGCGATCATGCTGATCGCCGCCCTTGCCCTGACGGCCTTCGCCAAGCGCCAGATCGGCGGCCAGACCGGCGATGTCCTTGGGGCCACCCAGAAACTTACGGAATGCACGGGCTGGCTGACACTCGCCGCACTCGCCTGACCCATTCGCCTGTTCGAAAATATCCCGAGGGGTCACCGAAGGTGACGGGGCAGAGCCCCAAACCAAAACCGAAAACCTGCGCCGCAGGCGCGCAATCAGATCACGCCACCGCTTGCGCTGCCGGCAAAACCCGGCTCACATGGGCGCATGACACAAAACACGATGACCGGCGCCGAGGCGATGGTGCGAATGCTCGACGCTTACGAGACGCGCCATATCTTCGGCCTTTGCGGTGACACGACGCTGCCCTTCTATGACGCGCTCTATCGGCTCGATCACGGGATCGAACATATTCTCACCCGAGACGAACGTTCAGCGGCCTATATGGCCGATGGCTATGCCCGCGTTACCGGCAAGCCCGGCATCTGCGAAGGCCCGTCGGGCGGGGGCGCCACCTATATCCTGCCCGGTCTCGTCGAGGCCGGGGAAAGCTCGGTCCCGATCCTTGCGATCACTTCCGATGTCGGCACCCGTTCGCGCGGACACTACCCGCTGACCGAGTTAGATCAGGCCGCGCTGATGGCACCGTTGACCAAGTCGACGCAGGTCATCCAGCATGCCGATCAAGTGCCGAAAGCGGTGCGCGCGGCCTTTCGAACGATGACAACGGGGCGCCCTGGCACCACCCATCTTGGCTTTCCGATCGACGTCCAGCGCGGCGAGGCCAACAGCGACGACCTCTGGCACGACCCGGCGCATACCACGTACCCGGCGCATCCTGCCGGCGCGGACCCCGCGGCGGTCGAGGCCTTGCTGGACGCGCTTCTCAGCGCCAGCAACCCGCTGGTCATCTGCGGCGGGGGCATCGTGCTGGCGGGCGGCGAGGCGGCCTTCCAAAGCTTCGTCGAAACGCTTGATATTGCGGTTGCCACGACGATTTCCGGTCAGGGCTCGCTGGCCGAGACGCATCCCAATTGCCTTGGCGTCGTCGGCTCGAATGGCGGCGTGCCCGAAACGCGGGCCGTGGTCGAAGCGGCAGACCTTGTTTTGTTCATCGGGTGCCGGGCCGGGTCAGTCACGACCGAGCTTTGGCGCTATCCCGCCAAAGGCACGCGCATCCTCCACATCGACAGTGACCCGGACGTGATCGGTGCATCCTATCCGACCGAGGTCGCCTTGGTCTCGGACGCCCGCCTTGCGCTTGACGCACTGAATGCCGCCCTTGCGCAACGCGACGATATACCCGGTTTCGGCGGCGCGGCGCGTGTCGCCCCCGCCAAGGCCCGGAAATGGCAGGTCTTCAACCAGCGCGCGGCAAGCGCCGACGCACCGATCCGCCCGGAACACACCATCGCCAACTTGCGCCGCTTTCTTGACGACGACGCCATCGTCGTCGGCGACCCCGGCACGCCCTGCCCCTATATCTCGGCCTATTACGAGCTTCGGCGGCCGGGGCGCTGGCTCTTTTCAAACCGCGCACATGGGGCGCTTGGCTATGCGATGTCGGCGGCCATGGGGGCCGCGATCGGACGTCCTGGGCACAAGGTTGTCGCCCTGATGGGCGATGGCAGTTTCGGTTTCACCTGCGGCGAGCTTGAAACCGCCGTTCGGAAATCCCTGCCAATCACCTTCATCGTGTTCTCGAACGCGGTCTATGGCTGGATCAAGGCGGGTCAGAAAACCAAGTTTGACGAGCGTTATTACTCGGTCGATTTCAACCGCACCGACCATGCCGCAGTGGCCAGCGCGTTTGGCGTGCCATCCTGGAAGGTTGAAACGCCCGAGCAACTTGAACCAGCGCTGAAACAAGCGCTGTCAGCGGCTGGCCCCACCCTGATTGACGTGATCAGCCAGCCCCTGCAGGAGGCAACGGCACCCGTCAGCGAGTGGATTGCCTGACACGCAACGTGCCGCCAACGCGAGACGACAAACAGGCCCGCTCGGCTTATCTTAATTCACGGCCAGCCGCACCGAAACGCGCGTGCCCTTGCCGGATTTCGGCGTATCGATGGTCACTTCACCCCGATAGACCCAGGCGATTTTCCGCAAGATCGCCAGCCCCATGCCCGCGCCCGGATCGATGTCGCGCGACACCAGCTTGGTCATCGGCCGCATCACGAAGTCGCGCTTGTCTTTTGGAATGCCAGCGCCGTTGTCGGACACCTCGATTTTCCATTCCCGATCATTGATCGGCCCGCCCGCGACCTCAATCCGTGGCGCATTTTCCGGATGAAACCGCGCGGCATTGGTCAACAGGATCGAAAACACGCGCGCCAGGTCGGCATCGCCCATCTGCATACTGCCGTTGTCGAGGTTGACGCTGAGTTGAACAGTCTCTGACAGGCCAACGTCATCGAGAACCTCGTCGAACACAGCGGCGGGCCGAATTGACGAGATGCGTTGCATCCGCCCGATCCGCGAATACTCCAGCAGCCCGGTCAGCATCAGATCAAGACGGCAAGCGTGGGAAGAAATCAGGTCAAGATGCCGGGCCGTCGGCGGAGGCAGATGAATGGCTGCATTGTCGATGTCTTCGACAATCCAAGTGGGCAATTCCTGCAAGGCACGCACCGAGGCCCGAAGGTCGTGACTGATGCGATACACCAGTTCATCGGTTTCGGAATCTGCTTCGGCGACCGGAATCGAGGGGTCAAAGCTGAGATCGGCGTTCATGGCCCGTAATTTCTTGTTTCGTTATTCCCCGATGCTTAGACGCGGGTCATTGAAGAATTGTGAATGAGCGCCGACAGCAAATTGCGGCCTCGCGTTAATCATCGGGAAAACTTCGAACGCTAGACCCGTCGCGTCTAACCGCGTGAACCGTAAACGGAGCCTGTTAATGCTCAATCAAGCCCAAGACGTTGCCCCCCAGCTTTACAGCGAACCGCCCCGCCAGATGAACATCCTGATTCTCGATGACAACGAAGTCGACCGGAAACGTCTGCTGCGCCTTTGCGGTGATGCGGGTCTCGATTTCAAGTCAACCGAAGCGGCCTCGGTCCAGGAATTTCAGAACGCGCTTGAGACCGCGTCTTTTGATCTGGTGTTCATCGACTACCTCCTTGCCGGTGAAGATGGACTGGATGCCGTGAACGTCCTGACCAGCGACACCACGCAATCCGCCGTGTCCATCATGATTGCTGGTGAAGGTCGGCTTGATATTGCGGTTGAAGCCATGCGGCGCGGATGCTCGGACTATCTCACGAAATCCGGCCTATCGGTTGAAATGCTACAGAAGTCGGTCGCAACCGCGTTGGAGCGTCGGATCATGAACCTGGCCCTTCACGACGAACGGGATCGCCGCATGAAGCTGGAACTTGCCGTACGACATTACGCCATTTCCTGCTCGATGGAGATGCGCACGATTCTTGCGGCCACGCTGCGGCGTGTACGAAAGCTGCGGTCACACAAGATTTCGGGCGACTATGCGCAGCAGTTGGGTGAACTTGAAAAAGGCATCGACCAGCTTTGGGTTGCTCTTCCCAGCCTTGGGGACACCACCGACCTGATCAGCACCGTTGCCGACACCCCAAAACAGATCGAGAAGCGCTGAGGCGCCGTCTCGGCGACAAACCCCGAAAGCGCCCCGGCCTTCGTCCAGCAAAGTGTCGAAAAGCGGCACATAACGCCGTGATCAGCGCGGCGCCAACGGCCTGGGACCGTGTTCGAATTTCCAAATTCGCCGCGAACATGTCGCTGCCAGACACGGCAGACCATCTCGCTTGGCCTACAAAGGGAGCGAAGAAACCAAGCGGCGGACATGCGTCTCATCATCTCCTTCACTGCCCTGTTGCTGTCGGTCCTGCTGCTGCAACTCGGCTCGGGCGGCCTTGCGCCGCTTGATGCTATATCCGGCGTCGAACTGGGGTTCTCGACGGCCGAGATCGGCCTTCTGGGCTCAAGCCATTTTCTCGGGTTCTTCCTTGGGTGCTGGTGGGCGCCGCGCCTTATGGGCTCGGTTGGGCATTCGCGGGCCTTCGCCGCGTTCACCGCGCTTGGGACCATCGGCATCCTGAGCCACATGCTGCTGATCGATGCCTATGCCTGGATGGCCATGCGCGTTTTGACCGGGCTTTGCATCGCCGGCAGCTATACCGTTATCGAAAGCTGGCTGCAGGCCAAGGTCACGAACGAAACCCGGGGCCGCGCCATGGGGGTCTATCGTGTCATCGATATCAGCGGCGCGCTTTGCGCGCAGTTGATGATCTCGGTCCTGACGCCAGCGCACTACGTGTCCTACAATATCCTGGCGATCATCTGCTGCGCCGCGCTGGTCCCGCTGGTGCTGACGCGCGTCCAGCAGCCCGAGACCCCGGATGCCCCACGCTTGCGACCGGCCTTGGCATGGAGGCGCTCGCCGCTCGCCGCGGCCGGCGTCGTCTCGGCCGGTCTCACAGCAGCCGCGTTCCGGATGGTCGGCCCCCTTTACGGCGTCAAGATCGGGCTCTCGGTCGACGAAATCGCCCTGTTTCTGGCCGCGTTCGTCCTTGGGGGCGTGATCGCACAAGTCCCGGCGGGCTGGGCCGCTGACCGCTATGACCGCCGCTGGGTTCTGATTGCCCTGTCCGTCCTTGCGGTCATCTCGTCCGCCACCATGGTGGCGTTTTCGGGCCAAGGCACGGCAGCCGCGTTTCTGACGGCCATCTTCTTCGGCATCGCGACGTTTCCGATCTATTCGGTCTCAGCTGCGCACGCGCATGACTTTGCCAGCGATTCCGAGCGTGTGGAGCTCTCGGCCGCGCTGATGTTCCTGTTTGCCTTGGGGGCGATCGCCTCGCCGTGGGTTGTCTCGATCCTGATCGAAGCGTTTGGCCCGGCCGCGATGTTCGCCTTTGTGTCGGTCGCGCACTTGGCGCTGATCCTGTTCGGCCTTCTCAGGATGCGAACACGCGAGGCCGAGACACGCACACGCTACGTCTATGCCCCGCGCACAAGCTTCCTGATCGGTCGGCTTTTGAAAAAGTCACGGATGCGCGACGACACCTAGAGGCTGGACGTCCGCACGTCCTCCCCCAACCCGTTCTCAAGCGTCAGCACGGCTGCCTCACGGCCCGAGAAGGTCAAGAAGGCAGCGATCGCCAGCGTACCGGCAACAACGAGGAGGAGAAGTCGAGAACGTGTCATGCCACGTTTTCACCACTCAATTGGGGCGAGAACTGGGCAGATTACCCCCGGATCAGGCCAGAGAATGTTTCGAAAATCGCGCTATTCCCGGCAATCAAGGACCCGCTGGTCAGCGCGTCGGCCCGCGGCTCGACCGCCTCGACGAACCCACCGGCTTCCCGCACCAGAAGAATGCCGGCGGCGATGTCCCATTCGTTCAGACCGCGTTCCCAATAGCCCTCGTACCGCCCGGCGGCCACATAGGCGAGGTCCAGTGCCGCAGCCCCATAGCGGCGCACACCGGCACAGGTCGGCAAGAGACGTGCGAGATCCTGCAGCACCTCGGGCAAATCGGCCCGACCGGCGAACGGCAGGCCGGTCGCAAAAATGCTTTCGATCATCTGCCGGCGGTCGCTGACGCGAAGCCGCGATGAATTCAGCCACGCGCCCTGCCCCTTCTCGGCCACGAACATCTCGTCCTTGGCCGGATCGAAGATCACCGCCGCGACCAGTTCGCCCTTGTGTTCAAGCGCAATGGAAACGGCCCAATGCGGCAGCCCGTGCAGGAAGTTGGTGGTGCCGTCCAAAGGATCGACGATCCAGCGCCGGGTCGGGTCATTGCCCTCGACCGCATCGCTTTCCTCACCGACCCAGCCATAGTTCGGGCGCGCTTCCATCAGGATATCGCGAACGATCTCTTCGGCGGCCACATCGGCACGGCTGACGAAATCGCCGGCCCCCTTGGATGAGACCTGCAGATTCTCCACCTCGCGAAAGTCCTTCACGAGGCTTCGGCCCGCCGCGCGAGCGGCCTTGACCATGACATTCAGATTAGCGCTGCCTTGCATGGCGCGGCATGTACGCCGGTTTTGCAGGCGTCACAACCTCAAACCGTGAGCCGAAGCGCGGGTTTTTCCCCCTAGGAAAACGCGCGGCCCCCGGCCAGACCGGGCCCACACATTTGAAAGGAGTGGGGTAGCATGGAACAAATACTTGCACAGGTCGTTGGCGGCGCGTTGGGCGGCATGGGCGGCGGCAAGGCCGTCTCGGGCAGCAATCTGGGCCCGCTGGGCAACATTCTTGCCGGTGGCGTGGGTGGTCTCGGCGGCGGTGGCCTGCTGGGTGGTCTCCTTGGGTCAGGCGCGGCGGATGCCGCAGCGGCTGCAGGCGGCCTCGACATTGCGTCACTGGCTGGAAACCTTGTCGGTGGCGGCGTGGGTGGACTGGTTGTTCAGGTCATCGCGGGCTTTGTCATCAACAAGCTGCGCGGCTAAGGCCAGCGGGCGCCGGAAAATTCAAATTTTCCGTCACGAATTTTCTTCAAAATTCGTTTGCCCGCGTTGCAATTGCACGGGGATACGGCGCGCCAGTTGCAGCAGATGCGCAACGAAGGGCTTGGTCGTATCCTCGTCTCGCGTGGCGGCATAGAGCCGCCGCGTCAGACCGGTCTTCGTCAGGGGACGGGTCACGTAGTCCGAGTGATAGCGCACTTCGCGCACCACCCAATCCGGCAACACAGCGACACCGCGATCCGACGCGACCAGCAGCAGTATGACGGCGGTCAATTCTACCTGCCGGACGCCGCGAGGCTCGACCTTGGCCGGGTTCAGAAGCTGGCTGAAAACATCCAGACGCGCCCGGTCCACCGGATAGGTGATCAAAAGTTCGCCCCGGAAATCCTCGGCCTCGATGAACGGTTTGTCCGCCAAAGGGTGCTGGGCTGACGCCACGAAAACGGGTTCGTAGTCGAAGAGCCCGGTGAAATCGACGCCCTCCAGGTCTTCCGGATCAGACGAGACAACCAGATCGACCTCCTCGCGCTGCAGCGCGGGCATGGCGTCGAAGGCAAGGCCGGGGCGAATATCGACATCGACGTCAGGCCACGCCTTGCGAAACTCTTCAAGCACCGGGAAGAGCCATTCGAAACAGGCGTGACACTCGATCGCGATATGCAGGCGGCCAGACTTGCCCTTGCGCAGCCCTTCGAACTCGACCTCCAAGGCTTCCAGCTCGGGCAGCACCCTGTCCGCCAGTTTAAGCAAACGATGCCCTGCGGCGGACAGCTTCAGGGGCTTGGTCCGGCGCACGAAGAGCTCGACCCCCACCTGTTCTTCCAGACCTTTGACCTGATGGCTGAGCGCAGATTGCGTGATGTTCAAAAGGTCGGCAGCCCGCGCCAAACCGCCGGCATCATGGATGGCCCGGATGGTTCTCAGATGACGGAACTCGATATGCATTATGTGGACAACTTCATAACAATTTTGAGAATTATGAAATTGTCTCACAATTCTGGCTGTGGGACAAGCTGGGACGCTTCAGGAGACCTTCATGACCGCTTCGATTTCCTACGAGTTTTTCCCGCCCCGCACGCTGGACGCCTCGTTCCGCCTTTGGGACACCGTTGCGGCCCTCCGCCATACCGATCCGGATTTCGTATCGGTGACCTATGGCGCAGGTGGGACCACCCGGAAACTCACCCACGAGGCGGTCGAGACAATCGGCAAGCATACCGGCCTGAACGTCGCGGCGCATCTGACATGCGTGGACGCGTCGCGGGACGAAACGCTGGAGATTGCGGAGCGTTATGCCGAAGCAGGCGTGTCGCAGATCGTGGCGCTGCGCGGCGACCCGCCCAAGGGCAGCGGCGGGTTTGCCCCGCGTGCCGACGGTTTCCAGTCCTCGGTCGAACTGGTCGAGGCGCTGGCCCGCACCGGCAAGTTTGACCTCGCGGTGGGCGCCTATCCCGACGCGCACCCGGAGGCCGCAAACGAGCAGGCCAATGTCGACTGGCTCAAGCGCAAGATCGACGCGGGCGCATCGCGCGCGATCACCCAGTTCTTCTTCGACGTCGACAGTTTCTTCCGGTTTCGCGACCGTTGCGTCGCGGCGGGCATAGACGCGCCGATCCTTCCGGGCATCCTGCCGGTGCAAAGCTGGTCGGGCGTCAAACGCTTTGCCGAAACCTGCGGCACACCGATCCCGGGCCACCTGGCGCAAGCGTTCGACACCGCAGAAAGGGACGGACGGACCGAGCTTCTGGCGGTCGCTGTCGCGACCCAACTGTGCAGCAAGCTTCTGGACGGCGGTGTCGAGCACCTGCACTTCTATACATTGAACGACCCGAGGTTGACGCGGGATGTGGTGCACGCTCTGGGCCTTGCGCCAGACAGCGCCCTTGAGAACGTCGCCTGAGCCGGCGCCAATTTCCGACACGGAAATTGGTCCGGAAAACGGTTCGTTTTCCGGCTGCGCCTAGGTCGTGACCGGGGTTCCCTCAACCGGCGCGCGAGGCGATCGCCCGATGGCTGTGGGATGAATGCTTTCGGACGGGTCGGCACCGACTGTGCGCTTCTTCCGCGCAAGAAAATACTTGCCCCATCCGCGCCAGTTGCCCACGCCTTCTGTATCGGGGTCCATCGGAAACCGTGCGCGCCATCCCCCCGGCACGGGCAGCGCGCAGTCTTCAAGCTTGCCGATCATCCAGACCAGCGGAATGTTCGACAAGGGCCGCGCGGAATGTTTGCCGGTCAACTGGCCGCCGACATCGCCGTGACTGCCGCGGAACCACATTTGCTCGACCTCGCCGGTGTGTCCCGGCGGGCAAGACCAAAGCACGGGCGAAAAGGCTTCTCGCGTCTCGTCTAACGCCAGGGCGTGGAAGCCGCGCTTCACATGATCGCCCAGCGACGCGTTATGAAACGCGTGCTTCACTTCGGCCCAGCGCACCACGAAAGGCGCCCGGAATCCCAGTGACTTCACCGTGTCGAAAACCCCGATCATCTCGATCGGTGCGTCTGCATGGCAGTACGCCTCGCGGAACGCCCGACAGGTCTCCATCGTCGTGCCGTCTTGATAGTGGCGATAGGCTTCGCGCACCATCCGCTCGGTCGCGTGCTCGCGGGTCAGCAGGCCAACCTCGCCAATGACACCGGCCAGTGACCGCACGGCATAGGCCCCGCGCGAGAAGCCAAGCAGGAATATCCGATCCCCGGGACGATAGCGCGAGGCCAGCCAGCCATAGACCCGCCGGATCTGCCGATTTATGCCGCGCCCTTCAATGATGTCCATGGTTTTCGACCAGTCTTCCCACTGGTTGCCCGCTTCATAGAGCAGCCCGACGCGGTTCTGCGCCGCGGCTTCCGCCAGCAACTTGTAGATCAGGCCGACATTGGTTTCCTCGCCCGGATCAAGCGAGGACATGGTGCCGTCCAGCAGGACAACGTGGTCGACGGGCTCGCGCGAATGCGACTGGACATGCCGTTCGGTACGCCGAAAGAACCCCAGAAGGTCGCGGAGGCGCTCCTTCAACATCATGGGATATCACGCAAATTCGGCATCAGGTTAAACCTAAGGCCGGATGTGTTACGAATCCACAAATGTGACGGCGGCTCGCGTTAACGTGCGATGAATGTGTTACTCAGCCGCCAGTCCGGGGTTCAGCGCATGCCAGACCCGCGCCGGGGTGAAGGGCATGTCGACCATGCCCGCCCCGCGCGTTGCCAAGGCATCGGCCACCGCGTTCGAGACCGCCGCCAGCGCGCCCACCGTGCCCGCTTCACCGCAGCCTTTCATGCCCATCGGGTTGGTGGTCGAGGGCGTCGGCTCGGTCGCAAAGGTCACCATTGGCAAGTCATCGGCCCGCGGCATCCCGTAATCCATGAAACTGGCCGTCAGAAGCTGACCGTCCTCGTCGAAAACCACATGCTCTGTAAGGGCTTGGCCGACCCCCTGCGCCACACCGCCATGCACCTGACCTTCCGCCAGCATCGGGTTGATCAGGTTGCCGAAATCATCCGTGACGCTGTAACGGTCGACCTTCACGACGCCGGTGTCCGGGTCGATTTCGACCTCGGCAATATGGCAGCCATTCGGGAACGACATGGCCGGCAATGTCGTTTTCTCGCGCACGTCCAGCAAGTCGGTCCGCCCGTCAGCGCGCGCCTGTTCGGCCACGTCCAGCAGGCTGGGGGTCTCGTTCGAGCCGGGGATGCGGAAGACCTCGTCATCGAACTCGACGCCGTCGGTATTGTTCTTCTCGCCAAGATAATCTGCAAATTGCGTCACGATTGTTGCAACCGTGGCCAGCGTCGCTGTCGACTGAGTCGTGACCGAGCGCGAGCCGCCCGTGCCACCGCCCATCGGGATCATGTCGCTGTCGCCCTGAACGATGCGGATCGCGTCATAGGGGATGCCGGTGTGATCCGACAGGAAGGTCGCATAGACCGTCTCGTGCCCCTGCCCGTTCGATTGCGTGCCGACATAGAGACTGACCGTGCCGTCCTCTTCGAAGATCACCCTTGCGTGCTCGCTGGGGTCACCAAGGATCGACTCGATGTAGTAACACAGCCCCATTCCGCGCAGCTTGCCCTCGGCTTCCGAGGCCGCGCGGCGCGCGGCAAACCCGTCGACATCGCTTTCCGCCGCGGCCCGCGTCAGAACCTTGTCGAATTCGCCCACGTCATAAGTGTCGGCCAGCGTCGTTTTATAGGGGAAGTTATCCGGCCGAATGAAGTTCTTGCGTCGCAGCTCCCACGGGTCGACACCCAACTCGCGCGCGGCATTGTCCAACGACCGTTCCAGCGCAAAGATCGCCTCGGGCCGACCGGCCCCGCGATAGGCGTCAATCTGCGTGGTGTTCGTATAGATGCCCTTGCAGGCCAGCGCGATGTTTCGGATGTCATAGACACCTTGCGCCACCTTCGCGAAAAGCTCGGTCTGGATGTACTGCGCATAGCCCGAGTTGTAGGCGCCGATATTCGAAACGGTCTCGACACGGTAACCGATCAGATTGTGATCCGCGTCGAACGCCAGTTCGGTGTCCGAGATCAGGTCGCGCCCGCCATTGTCCGACAGCATCGCCTCGGTCCGCTCGCTCATCCAACGGACGGGTTTGCCCAGCGCCTTGGCTGCGGCCGCCACCACGAAATACTCGGGATAGTCGAACCCTTTCATCCCGAAGCCACCGCCGACATCTGGGTTCATGATATGCACGTCTTCCGCATCGATGCCGAAACAGGTCGCCATCGCGGTCTTCGTGCCCCAAACGCCCTGCCCGCCGTAATTGAAATGCAGGCGGCCTTCGGACCAATCCGCGTAACAGCCGCGCGGCTCCATCGAGTTGGCAAAGACCCGGTTGTCGACCACATGCGTTTTCACCACATGCGCCGCGCTTTGGAACACGGCGTCGACAGCCTCGTGATCGCCCACAGCCCAGTCGAACACCACGTTGTCGGGGGCTTCATCATGGATCGTCTCGCCGCCCGGCGCATAATCGACCTTGGCCGAAAGATCATCGGTCTCGACAAACAGCATTTCGGCCGCGTCTTTCGCAACCTCGCGGTTTTCCGCAACGATCAGGGCCACCGGCTCGCCCACGAAGCGCACCTTGCCCGAGGCCAGCAGAGGCCGCGCCACATCAGCGCCTTTCGAGCCGTCACGGTTCTTCACCAATTCGCCCCGCATCACATAGTCGATGCCCATCGCCGTAAGATCTTCGGCCGCAAAGGCACCGGCGATACCGGGCATCTCGCGCACCTCGGACAAATCCAGCGGTTTGAGCACCCCGTGCGCCACCTGGCTCCGGACGAACACACCGAAGAGCGCGCCGTCGGGCGCGATGTCGTCGATATAGCGGCCGGCGCCTGTCAGGAAACGCTGGTCTTCAAGCCGCTTGACCGGTTGGGATTTGCCGAACTTGTCCATGGGGAATGCCTCCATTGCTCAGGCGAACCCTAGCGGAGCGTGTCCCCGTGTCCAGCCTCCAGAACATCGATTTTCGTGTGATACGTGCGACCGGCATTTCCGCCCAGCCCGGCAAGGAAACGCAGCAGCACCGGATCAAACCGGTCGGGCGCCTCCCAGAACGGGGCGTGACCCAGACCCGGCAGGGCGTGCACGCGGTCGTCCCACAAGGTTTCATAGGCCAAACGCTCAATAAAGGCGTGACGGATAAAAGGGTCGTCCGCCCCGTTGACCACGGCCAGAGGGACCGGCGCACTTTCCGCCAAAACCTGCTGATTTCGCCCGACGCCGCAAGCAGCCTTCGCGATCATCAAAGCCCGCGACCGACCCTCGCAACGCCGCGCGGCCTCCCGCATGAACGGCTCGAACGGCGCATTTTCTCCGATCGTGGCACGCGCGAACGTCTCGGCCTCGGCGTCGCTGAAAAGGCGCTGTGCGGCCAGCGACCGCTCGATATCGCCCACAACGCCTTCGGCAACCGCGCCGTCATGCTGTCCGACCGGCGGCGTGCCGCTGATCATAACGCCCACCACCGCCGTCGTCTCGCAGGTCAGCTCCAAGGCCACATGTCCGCCCAGCGACCAGCCGAACACGGCATAACGCGCAACGCTCAGCGCCTGCATGGCTTCGGCCACGGCAGAGGCATAGCCGCCAAAGTGATAGGTTCGATCCGGATCCCGCGCGTCAGCACTGGCCCCATGCCCCGGCAGGTCCAAGGCGATCACCCGGTGCGCCGCCCCGACAGGTCCGTTCAATTGGTGACGAAAAATCTCGCCGCAGGAGGAGTTCCCATGGAGCATCACCAGAGGCAGCCCCGGCCCGGCACTCTCGCGATAGGCCAACCGCGCATGACGGGTCTCGACGAACTTCAAATCCGGCACAGGCGCCCCCAACGCAACGAACAACCCGACCAGCCTCTTCCTAGCGTGGTTAACAAATGGTTAACGCGGCCCCTTCATCTCTTCCCAAATACGCAAATCCCGACATCAAACGCCCTTTCCCTCGCGCGGGGGGAAGGCTACATACCCCGCGACCAAAGGATATGCGCCCCATGGAAAAGACATTCGACGCTCAGGAAGCCGAAGCCCGCATCTATGCCAAATGGGAGGCCGAAGGCTGCTTCAAGGCCGGGGCCAACGCGACCTCGGACGAGACGTTCTCGATCATGATCCCGCCGCCCAATGTCACGGGCGTTCTGCACATGGGCCACGCGTTCAACAACACGCTGCAGGATATCCTGACGCGCTGGCACCGGATGAAGGGCCACGACACGCTCTGGCAGCCGGGGCAGGACCACGCCGGCATCGCCACGCAGATGGTCGTCGAACGCAACCTCGCCGAAGCCCAGCAGCCCGGCCGGCGCGAGATGGGGCGCGAGGCGTTCACCGCCAAGGTCTGGGACTGGAAACAGCAATCGGGCGGCACCATCATCGAGCAGTTGAAGCGCCTTGGCGCCTCCTGCGACTGGTCGCGCAATGCGTTCACCATGTCGGGGGCGCCCAACGCACCCGAAGGCGAAGAAGGCAACTTCCACGATGCCGTCATCAAGGTCTTCGTCAAGATGTACGAAGACGGGCTGATCTATCGCGGCAAACGCCTCGTCAACTGGGACCCGCATTTTGAAACCGCGATTTCGGACCTCGAGGTCGAGAACATCGAAGTCGACGGCCACATGTGGCACTTCAAATACCCGCTCGCGGACGGCGTTACCTATGAATACGTCGAGAAAGACGAAGACGGGAACGTCACCTTAAGCGAGACCCGCGACTATATCAGTATCGCCACGACGCGCCCCGAAACCATGCTGGGCGACGGCGCGGTTGCGGTTCATCCGTCGGACGAACGCTATGCCCCCATCGTCGGCAAGCTTTGCGAAATCCCGGTTGGCCCCAAGGAACACCGCCGCCTGATCCCGATCATCACTGATGAGTACCCCGACCCCGACTTCGGCTCGGGCGCGGTCAAGATCACCGGCGCCCATGACTTCAACGACTATCAGGTCGCGAAACGGGGCAACATCCCGATGTACCGCCTGATGGACACCAAGGGCGCGATGCGCGACGACGGCGCCGCATATGCCGACATGGCCGCCACCGCGATGGCCGTTGCCAAGGGCGAACGCACGCTGACGGAAGCGGAAGCCGATACGGTCAATCTGGTTCCGGATGATTTGCGTGGATTGGATCGGTTCGAGGCGCGGAAGCTGGTCATCGAGCAAATCACGTCCGAGGGTCTCGCCGTTATGACCACGGCAGGCGACGAACGTCTGGGGCGCAAGCTGGGCGAAGATGACGACCCGAACGCGCCTGCGCCGCTTGTTGAAGCCAAGAAGATCATGCAGCCCTTTGGCGACCGTTCGAAGGTCGTCATCGAGCCGATGCTGACCGACCAATGGTTCGTCGACACCGCCAAGATCGTCGGCCCCGCGCTGGACGCCGTTCGCGACGGCACCACTGAGATCCTGCCCGAGCAGCACAAGAAGGTCTACTTCAACTGGCTCGAGAACATCGAACCCTGGTGCATCTCGCGGCAGCTCTGGTGGGGGCACCAGATCCCGGTTTGGTATGGGCCGATGGTCCCGAAATCGACAGATGTCAAAGACGGTGATGCCTACTTTGCCGAGGATAATGTTGCCGCACCAAGACAAACCTTCTGCGCCGCAAACGCAGAGGAAGCGTGCGCAAAAGCTACTACCTATTACCAAGAAGAATTGGGCAAAAGCGTCAAAGTTTCTGAGCAATCATTCGGCGTCGAAGGAATGCGGGGCGGCTTTGCACACGATCAGTCCGGAGAACTTACTGAGGTCTACATCACACGCGACCCCGACGTCCTCGACACCTGGTTCTCCTCCGGCCTCTGGCCCATCGGCACCCTCGGCTGGCCCGAGGAGACGGACGAACTGAAGAAATACTTCCCCACCTCCGTTCTCATCACCGGGTTCGACATCATCTTCTTCTGGGTCGCCCGCATGATGATGATGCAATATGCGACGGTCCAAGACCGCCCGTTTGACACCGTCTATGTCCACGCCCTTGTCCGCGACGAGAAGGGCAAGAAGATGTCAAAGTCGCTCGGCAACGTCCTCGACCCGCTGGAACTGGTCGACGAATACGGTGCGGACGCCGTCCGTTTCACGCTGACCTCTATGGCCGCCATGGGCCGCGACCTGAAGCTGTCCACACAGCGCATCCAGGGCTATCGCAACTTCACCACCAAGCTCTGGAACGCCGCCCGCTTTGCCGAGATGAACGGCGTCTTCGACGTCGCAACCCGCACGTCCGATGCCGCAACGCACAGCGTCAACAAGTGGATCATCGGCGAAGTCGCCAAAACCCGGATGGCGCTGGACGAGGCGCTGACCGCCTTCCGTTTCAATGACGCGGCGAACACGCTCTATGCGTTCACCTATACCTATTGCGACTGGTACCTCGAGTTCTCGAAGCCGCTGATGCAGACCGACGCGGCTGACGAGACGCGCCAGACCATGGCCTGGGCGCTGGACCAGCTTCTGGTCATGCTGCACCCGATCATGCCCTTCATCACCGAGGAACTCTGGTCACTGTCTGCACCGACGCGCGACAAGCCTTGCGTCCACGCCGATTGGCCGACCTATGGTCCCGAGATGATCGACGAGGCCGCGGTCACCGAATTGAACTGGGTCCGCGACCTGATCGAAAAGACCCGCTCGGTCCGCGGTCTGATGAACGTGCCGAAGAAGGAAAAGGTCACGCTGGCCCAGATCGAGATCGACAGCGCCGGTGACGACATCTGGAGCCGGAACGAAACCCTGATCCTCGCCGACCGCGAAGCCGGTATCGCCGGGCGCGAAAGCGTGGCTGAACCGCCCAAGGGTGCGCCAACCATCGCCGTTCCGGGCGGCACGTTTGCCCTGCCGCTGGCCGGTCTGATCGACGCGAGCGCCGAGAAGGCGCGGCTGGAAAAGTCGGTCGGCAAGCTGAAAAAGGACGTCGGCGGGCTGGAAGGACGCCTGAAAAACCCAAAATTCCGCGAGAACGCGGGCGAGGATGTCGTCCGCGAGACCGAGGAATTGGCGGCAACGAAGTCAGCAGAGCTTCACCAACTTGAAGCAGCGCTTCAAAGGGTTTCCGAGCTTATGTAACCTTAAGTTGGTTAAAATCTGACAGAACTATACCTAAAGTTTAGTCGGTTTTACCGGCTGGTTTATTGTGTCTGAACGCCTGCGCGGTGACCCTGTTCAGGCCGGTGGGGATGCCGGCTTGGTAAGGTAAATCGTTATGTTCAGAACTCTCTCACCTCATTCAGTCGCTGGGTTTGCGACATGGGTGAACACTGCGCTCGCTCGCAAACTTCGTCGCTTTCACCAGCAAGACAGCGGCGCTGTCACGGTTGAATATGTCCTGTGGCTTCCGTTTCTGGTGGTGTTCACGCTGTTCATCGTCGACACATCGGTCACACTGCACCAGCACGCCCGCATGTGGGATACCGCGCGCTATACGGCTCGGCTCGTCTCGACCGGCGACGCGACCGAAGCGGCGGCGATCCGATACGCGGAAAGCACGCTGTCGCAATCGTTCGACATCGCCATCGACACATCGACGAATGAAGACCTTGTCGTGGTGTCGATCGTCGGCTTCGGCGGGCTTGGGATCTCGAGCCCGCTTGACCTGCTTGGCGACCCCAAGCTGTCCGCCATCTATGTGATGCGGAACGAGAGCTGAGCAGATGCGACAGTTCCTTCGACAACAAAGTGGGTTGGTTTCGGTCCAGAACCTTCTGTTCTTCCTGATGTTTATCGGGGTGGGCGGCATCGCGATTGACGTCACCAACGCGTACCGGATGCGCTCGATCATGCAGGCGACCTCAGACTCGGCTGCCCTGTCAGCGGCAGTCGAACTTCCCAATGCCGCGCAGGCGACGTCGGTGGCCGAGCAATTCGTCGAATACAACATGCCGGCCAGCCAGTTCGGCACGCTCACCGAGGCCGAGGATATCGTGTTCGGCACCTGGGATGCCGACGCCCGCGTGTTCACCGAGAACCCCGGTTCTCCGAACGCGGTTGTCGTGACGCTGTCGCGGACCCGCACCAAGAACAACGCCTTGCCGCTGGCTTTGCTGGGCGTCGTGGGCATCGACTATTGGAACATCGAGACCCGCGCCATGGCCATTGCCGAACAGGGATGCACCGGCATCATCGCGAACAACATGGTCGAGATGGGGCAGGATGTCAGGGTCGCCTCCGGTGTCTGCGTTTATGGTCGAAACGGGATCGAGTTCGGGCAGGATGCCTTTGTGGCAGCCGATGCGCGGATTGGCACGCTGCCGCCGTTCAATCTGAAGACCGGGCAAAGTCCGCGCATTTCGGATGGGTCGAAGTTTACCGGCGATCAACTGCCGCCGCGTGCGTTGCGCGTGCCCGAGATCATCGACGACTGGCAGGTTCGAGGATACCGCGACTATTACGTGCAAGTGGTGTCCAAACTGCCGTCCAAACTGATCAACGGGACGCTCTACATCGTGAACGGTAACGTGAAGATCAATCAGGACTATTCAACAATGAATGTCATTATTGCCGCCCGAGGGGATGTATCGTGGGGGCAAGATGGCGCGATCAGGAACACGCTGGATTGCGTGAATGATCGCGCCATCGGAATTTACGCGACCGGCGATATCAGCTTTGGGCAGGATGCGGTGCTTGAGGGTGTCGATCTGGTTGCCGCTGGCAATATCAATATCGGTCAGGACGTCCGCTCGATGCAAGCTACGCTCGAGGCCGGAAACGACGTCAGGATTGCGCAGGATCCACATTTCACGACCTGCAAGCCGTTGGAAGAAACCCGGCGCCTGGCGGGATTGCGTCACTGACCCGCGCGGGGTCTGCCCCCCAAACCCTTCGCAAAAAACGCCGTCTTCCTGAATGGAAGACGGCCTTGCAATCGTATCTTCACCGAGGGTTAAACTGTCAGTGCACGACGCGGTCGATGGCCCGCATCATGCCAAGCGACTTGTCATAGACGAGCGTCAGAACGCGTTTTCCGGCCGGTTTCGACACCAGAGGCGGCAGAGCGCGCGCGGCGGCTCCAGAAGCGGCGACGGCCAGAAACGTTCGTCTGTTCAGGGGTGGCATCTTGTGTTCCCTTCGAGGTCTTGCTGCCCGAAACATGCACATCAAATATCGAGCCATCAAGATGACCCCCATCTAACGCTTTGAAAATGCTTCGAACTTTCATGGTCCTATCCGGGGCCAACGGGAATGCAATTGACGTTTTGGGCGTGCAGGCGGCGGCAGGCCAATTCGGCGCGTTCCTCGGTCATGCCGACGAAATTCGCCTCCCAACCCTTGGGCGAACGCACAACTTTGCGCAACGCCTCGTCCAGCGTCGAGATCTCGACCAATGCGGTCTTCAACAGCATGCGTTCGGCTTCGTCGCGTGTCGTATAGCGACCCACATTGATGCCCCAGTGGCGCCCACCGCTGGTCGACAGGCGCGTCACAACGACAGGTTCTTCGACCTCAGGGGATTTGCTTGCCTCGTGCTTCGGTCGGGGCGCCGGACGAAGAAACGCACCGGCCAAGCTGGCGGCCTGAACGGCGCGCGGGGCCGGTTCGGGCGCGGCGATCTTGGTGTCCTCAACGGCGAGCCCGGCAAGGGTGTCCGCAATGTCATCCGACATCGCGACCAGCGTCGACGGATCGGGTTCCGCCAGCGGGCGGACAGCAGGTCGCGGCGACCGGCTGACCAATCCGGTTGTGCGGATCACCTTCCCGGGTTTCGGGGTGGCATTTCCGCTGGCAATCACGGGCTTTCGTGGTTTGACGGTCGCCACGCGGCTGGGAGAGCGTTCAAAGCCCATGTCCAACAACTCCGCCACACGGGCATTCCGCCACGTGACCGAGCGACCGCCGAAGACGGTTGCAATCACACGCTCGCCGCCCCGTTCGGCCGACGCCACAAGGTTATAGCCCGCGGCGCGGGTGTAGCCGGTCTTGATCCCGTCAGCACCTCGGTAGGACCCCAGAAGACGCCGGTTCGTATTCGCGACAGTCTTGGTGCCAGCACTGGTCTGCTTGCGCGAGAACAGGTTGTAGTACTCGGGGAAGTCATAGAACACGTGACGCCCCAAGGTCGTCATGTCGCGTGCGGTCGAGAGATGCCCGGCCTCGGTCAGACCATGCGCGTTCTTGAACTTGGTGCGCGTCATGCCCATCGCGGCCGCCGTGCGGTTCATGCGCCGCGCAAAGGCCGCTTCCGACCCCGAAATCGCCTCGCCAATCGCGGTGGCCGCGTCATTGGCCGACTTCACGGCAGCCGCCCGGATCAGATAACGCAGCTTGATCTTCTGTCCCGCTTTCAGGCCAAGGCGCGACGGAGGCTCTGCCGCCGCTTTGCGCGAGATTTTCACGACCGTATCAAGGCTGATCTCACCCTTCTCGATCGCGTCGAACGCGACATAGAGCGTCATCATCTTGGTCAGCGACGCCGGGTGCAGCCGTGTATCGGCATTGCGCGAATGAAGGACCTTGCCGGTGCGCGCGTCGATCACCACCGCGGCATAAGGCGCTGCGGCCAGCGAAACCGGCACAAGCAAGAGTGCAAGGAATACAATTGTCCGAAGGACGACGCCGAAGTTCGTCAAGAGAATACTGCCTTTTGCCTGCCTCGTAGCCCGATCTTGTCGCCGGAGCTTTCAAGTTATCCACAAGAGTAACACGGGTTAGAGACTCAGAAAACGATGAATTTTCAGTAATTCTCGCCAACCAAGATAAGGCGCGAGCTTCCGCCCATGTCCCTAGATGTTGCGGTTGATCGCCGCGACCACGTCCGGAACCACCGAAAGATCCGCCACTTCCCGGAATCTCGGGTGCCCAACGGGCGCGTCTGCGGCTTCCAGCGCCCACGGAAGCTCGCAGGGCACGAAGACACCCCATCCGCCCGCCTCGATCGCTGGATTGACGTCGGATTTCAGCGAGTTGCCCACCATCATCGCGGTCTCGGGAGCTACGCCGCGCCCGCTGAAAATGTCGCGATAGACCGCCGCGGTCTTCTCGGACACGATCTCGACCCCGTCGAACAGGTCGCCCAGCCCGGATTGCGCCAGTTTCCGTTCCTGATCGATCAGATCGCCCTTGGTGATCAGCAGAATACGATATTCTGCTGCCAACGCCCGCACGGTCTCTTCAGCGCCCGGCAGAAGCTCGATCGGGTGGCGCAACATGTCCTGCCCGGCGGCGATCAACTCGGCAATCACCTCACCCGGCACGCGGTTCTCGGTCACCTGCAAGGCGGTTTCGATCATCGACAGCGTGAAGCCCTTGATGCCATAGCCATAATGCTCGATGTTCCGCCGCTCGGCATCGAGCAGGCGGTCCGCCAGGTGATCCGGTTCGGCATGGTCAGCCAGAAGCGCCAGAAACCGCTCTTCCGTCAGCCGAAAGAACCGCTCGTTCTGCCAAAGCGTATCGTCTGCATCGAAGCATATGGTGGATAACACGCGATCGCCCCTTTTCTAACGGGACCGAACACCTATATTGTGCGCTCGATCCCGTTGACGGACTACTGGCACATTTGCAAACCCTCAAGCTTCATATGATGGCAGCCGACGATGACGGTGGCGACGACAAGGGCGGCGAAGGCGATACCAGCCTTCTGACCAAGACCAAGCCCAAGACCGACAAGCCACCGCTCTATAAGGTCATGCTTCTGAACGACGATTACACGCCGATGGAGTTCGTCGTGCATGTGCTCGAGCGGTTCTTCGGCATGAACCATGCGCAAGCCTTCGAACTGATGCTGACCGTCCACAAGAAGGGATTGGCCGTGGTCGGCGTCTTCAGCTTCGAAGTGGCCGAAACCAAGGTCGCGCAAGTGATGGATTTCGCGCGCCGCCACCAGCATCCGCTGCAATGCACGATGGAAAAGGAATAGGACGCCCGTTTTGGCCGGTCGTCTGAGCCTTGCCGTCGACAACGGGCATGTTGTCCTGCCCGATGGCGCGATCGTGGTGATCGAGCCTCGCGAGGACAGCGACCTGTCGCCGCTCGACTCGGCAGAAACCGTTATCTCGACCCGTTTTGCCACCGTCGCCGCCCGCTTCCAGGGGGCCGGCTGGACGGTGAACCAAGAAGTGACGCCGGCGGGCGCCGTGGTGGTTCTGCCCCGCGCCCGCGATGCGCAGAAAGCCTGCCTCAGGCGCGCCCGCAGCCTGACAGACGGCCCGATCATCGTCGACGGCGACAAGACCGACGGGGTCGATGCCATCCTGAAGGAATGCCGCAAACGCGCCGAGGTTTCGGATGCGTGGTCCAAGGCCCATGGCAAGGTCTTCACGATCACCGGTGGCCGTTTCGACGATTGGCCCGAGCTTGAGCCAACCGAAGGATCGGATGGCTGGTGGCGCGCGCCCGGCGTCTTCTCGGGCGACGGGGTCGACAAGGCGTCGGCCTTCCTTGCGGACGCCCTGCCGAAGGATTTGAAAGGCCGTGTCGTCGATCTGGGCGCAGGCTGGGGGTACCTGACAACCGCCCTCCTCGACCGCCCGGCGGTCACACAAGTCGACATGGTGGAAAACGATGCGTTGGCGCTAGACGCCGCGCAACGGAACATCACCGACGCCCGCGCCGGGCCGCATTGGGCCGACGCGCTGAACTGGGTCCCGGAAACCCCGGTCGATCACGTGGTCACCAACCCGCCATTCCATGTCGGTCGCGCTACCGATCCGAAGCTGGGGCAAGGCTTCATCCGCGCCGCAGCTGCCATGCTGAAGCCCCGTGGACAGCTCTGGCTTGTCGCGAACCGCCATTTGCCGTACGAAGAGACCCTCAAAGACGCCTTCAGAACCCTAGAGCTTCACGCCGAAACATCGTCTTTCAAGATCTTCCACGCCTCATCTCCGAACCGCCGAAAGGGTTAACCCCATGTCCTTCTCCATTGCAGGAAAGACCGCCGTTGTGACAGGCGCGGCCAACGGTGTCGGGTTATCGGTCGCCCGCCATTTCGTCGATGCGGGCGCCAATGTGATGTTCGCCGATCGCGACGAAGAGCGGTTGAAGAACGAGCTTGGTCAAAGCGAAGACGCCGAAGGAAACGCCGCGTATTACGCGGGCGACCTTCGCGAGAAATTGACGATTGCCAACCTGCTTTCGGCGACGCTGGACCGGTTCGACCGGGTGGATATTCTGGTGAACGCCTCGCGCCAGATGGTGGCGGCGGATCCGCTGAACGCCGATGACGACGCGGTCGAGATGCTGATCGAGCAGAACCTGATCACATCGCTTCGGGTGACGCAGCTTTTTGCCAAGCGAATGATCAAACAGGCCGCCGACAGCGACCCGAACGCGCCCGCCGGCTCAATCATCAATCTGTCCTCCATCGCCGCGCGCCGGACCCAGCCCAACCTTCTGGCCTATTCGGTCAGCTCGGCGGCCTTGGACCAGCTCACGCGCTCGATGGCCATCGCACTGGCCCCCCACCGCATCCGGGTGAACGCGATTGCGCTTGGCTCGGTGATGAGCGCGTCGCTGAAAGGCGCGCTGAAAGAAGACGAAGAGATGCGGGGCGAGATCATTGAAAGCACCCCGCTCGCCCGGATCGCGAGCCCTTCGGAACTGGCAGATGCCGCACAGTTTCTTGCATCAGACGGGTCGAGTTTCGTGACCGGCGAAATCCTGACCGTGGATGGCGGACGCAGCCTGATCGACGCTTCGGACTCGCCCGCTCACTGACCACCGGCGCACCGGATTTTGGAAAAATCCGGACCATTTTCCGCCTCGGAAAATGGTCACCAGGTGTCAGCCGCCAAGCGCGACGGACACGGGCGCAATGGTGACATTCCCGGCCTCGTTGCCCAACGCCCATTCGGACAGTGCCGTAAGCATTGTCGACCCGGTCGATCCAACCAGAATGACACCAGCATCCTGACGCGCCCGGAAGGAGGCACGGTCCAGCGTGCGCAGGATCTGGTCCTGCGTTTCGGACGCCGCATCGAGGTTTCTGAAGATCAGCCCGGTCGGCACACCAGCGCGCTGCGCCTGCTGATGCGCCGTGTTCAGGCCACGCGGGAAGGTGATCAAGCCATGCCCCGAATCCGACACCACATCCACGACCTGGGCCACGGCATCCCGGTCGGACTGGAAGCTTGCCCCGGTCACGTCCATGACGGCGACAGCTTCAGGCACTCTTTCGAAATTCGCACTCAGCGCCTGCTCGATGTCCTGCGGCGCCGCACCGGCGGGCAGCGACGGGATCATCACAACCTCACGCCCCGCCGCACGATAGGCGCGGGCAATCGAGGTCGCCGCAGGGGACGAGGCATCAACGGCAAAGCTCACATGGCTTGGCAAAGCCTCCAACACCTCGACCGGCAGAGCGGCATCGCCAAGCTGCACAAGCACGATCGACATCAGCGGTTCGCCGTCAGCGCCTTCGAAATCGCTTCCGAAGACTTGCAAAGCCGGTCCGGTCGCCACGTCTGTTGTGTCCTCGGATGCGTCTTCTGTCGTCTCGGTGCCGGTTTCGGTCTCTGCATCAACATCGTCTTCGACCGCAATTTCTGACGCACTGCTGTCCCCGAGACGTCGCACCACAGGCAGCGTCCCGCTTGAACGCGGTGCGGGTTCCTCTTCCGCCTCGTCCGGCACAACAAGGGTAATGATCTCTTCCTCCGAGCTGGACGGTTCAACAGGGTCGTCCGCCGCTTCCAAAGCGTCGGCGACCGCTTCCTCGACCTCGTCTCGCGGGATGATCGTAATAAGAGGCTGCTCTGGCTGCTCGGGCGCATCCTCGGACCCCACCGGCGGCAAGGACGGTTCTGACGACACCTCTGGCAAGGACGGCGCTCCGGGTCCGTCATTTATGGCCTGCTCGGCCTGTAAGGACTTGAGCCACGGCAGGTCCACCTCTTCCGAAGTCGCTGGCGCAGACGGAACCGCAGGCGCTTCCGACTGGCTGGAGACAGCTGGCGCGCTGCTCTGGCTCGGTTGCTCCGGGGCTTCTTCGGTCTCGGGCAATGCGGCGACTTCCGTCTCGGCGTCCTTGGCCGGCGTCTCGTGAATGATGATCAGCGGCTGAGTGTTGTCCTCGGGTTCTGCCGCAGGCGCGTCCGGTGCCGCGACCTCTTCGGTCACGGTCTCGGGGGCTGCGGCGGGCGTCTCGGGCGTCACCAACGGATCGGCCGTCGTGGTTTCGACCGGCGTTTCCGACGTCGTATCCTCGGCCGGTACGTCATCCACCTCAGCTGGCGCGTCGCCCAGCGTCTCGGGCGCGTCCTGCGTGGTCGCGGGCACCGGCACTTCCAGCGCGGCGGTGTCCAGCGCGGGCGGCGTGTCCGCCTCTTCCTCGGGCACCGCGACGCCTGTTGCGACATCGCCCGCAGGCCTTGTATCGGCCTCGGGAACCACCGGGTCGGTTTCGGGCCGCGCCTGATTGAATTCCGAACCGCCCGGCACTTCGACCTCGGCCGCGTTCGGTTTGGGAAAACTCAAGCTCTGCCGTTCCAATGTCTGGCTCGACACGAACAGCACCACGAGGCTTAGAATACCGCCCCAGAAAATTCCTGACAGAAAGCCGCGTCCCACGGGTTTCCTCCGCTCTAAATCTCTTTGCCTCGACCGGGCGCCTTGACCTTGGGCGGCGCCTCTCGCACAAGTATACCCGCGCTTTGACGCGCTGACACCCATGAATATGCGCCAACCCACGGAAGAGACGCAACATGCTGCTTCTGATCGACAATTACGACAGTTTCACCTTCAACCTCGTCCATTACATCGGCGAGTTGGGGTGGCAAAGCGTCGTAAAGCGGAATGATGCGCTGAATGTGCAGGAAGCGATGGCGTTGAACCCCTCGGGTATTCTGTTGTCGCCGGGGCCCTGCGACCCGGATCGCGCCGGCATCTGCCTTGCGCTGACGGAAGCGGCCGCCGAAACCGGCATTCCCCTGTTCGGCGTCTGCCTCGGCCATCAGACCATCGGTCAGGCATTCGGCGGCAAGGTTGTGCGCGCAGGCGAAATCGTGCACGGCAAGATGGGTCACATCCAGCACGAAGGTGCAGGCGTTTTCAAAGACTTGCCGTCGCCACTTGAAGGCACGCGCTATCACTCGCTGGTGGTCGAACGCGAGAGCTTGCCGGACTGCCTTGAAGTCACGGCCTGGCTCGAGGACGGCACGATCATGGGCCTTCGCCATAAAGACAAGCCCATCGAAGGCGTACAGTTCCACCCTGAAAGCATCCGTTCGGAACACGGACATGCGATGCTGAAGACCTTCCTCGATAAACTGCCGGTGCCCGCATGAGTGACGCGATGAAACCCCTGATCTTTGCCGCCTCGGAAGGCCCGCTCAGCCGGGCGCAGGCGGAAGAGGCATTTGCGCTTCTGTTCGAAGGCGACGCAACCCCGGCCCAGATCGGTGGTTTGCTGATGGCGATGCGGGCCCGCGGCGAGGCGGTCAGTGAATACACCGCCGCAGCTGCCGTAATGCGGGCCAAGTGCAACGCGGTCAAAGCCCCCGACGGCGCCATGGATATCGTCGGCACCGGCGGCGACGGGATGGGCACGCTGAACATCTCGACCGCGACGGCCTTTGTCGTTGCCGGGGCCGGCGTGCCCGTCGCAAAGCACGGCAACCGCAACCTGTCGTCGAAATCCGGCGCAGCGGATGTGCAAAGTGCGCTTGGGATCGACGTGATGGTTGGCCCTGAAGTGGTTGAAAAAGCTCTGGAAGAAGTCGGCATCGGCTTCATGATGGCGCCGATGCACCACCCGGCCATGAAACACGTGATGCCGGTCCGGATGGAGCTTGGCACCAAGACCATCTTCAACATCCTCGGCCCCCTCACCAACCCCGCCGGTGTGAAACGCCAACTGACCGGCGCCTTCGCGCCCGACCTGATCTTCCCGATGGCCGAGACGCTCTCGGCGCTTGGCACCGAAGCCGCATGGCTGGTGCACGGGGCAGATGGCATGGACGAAATCTCGATCACAGGCCCTACGGCAGTCGCAGCCCTGTCGGGCGGCATGATCGCCGCCCGCGAAGTGCATCCCGAAGACGCGGGCCTGCCGGTACACCCCCTGAAGGACATCCTCGGCGGCACACCGGAGGAGAATGCCACGGCCTTCCGCGCCCTCCTTGACGGCGCCCCCGGCGCTTACCGCGATGCCGTGCTTCTGAACGCCGCCGCTGCCCTCCTTGTCGCGGGCAAAACCGAGACGCTCAAGGGTGGTGTCGAGATCGCCGCCGAGAGCATCGACAGCGGTCAGGCGAAGGCAAAACTCGAAGGTCTCGCCCGCATCACATCCGGCACGTGACGCCCCCTGCCTCCATCGGCCCCGAAATATCCTCGGGGGGAGGCGCCGCAGGCGACGGGGGGCAGACAGCCCCCCTCCACCGGTTGGGCGCATGGGGTGACCTGCCCTTCTTCAAAACCGATTGGCCCCGGATCGCCGCAGCGCTGGGGGCCGAGACCCGCACCATCCTGCCGCCTGCCGACCAGCGGTTGGCCGCGCTCGAGAGAACGCCACCTGAAGACACCCGCGTTCTGATCCTCGGACAAGACCCCTACCCGACGATCGGCCATGCCAATGGCCTCGCCTTTTCGGTGGCCCCGGAGATTGCGTTGCCAAGATCGCTGAAAAACATCTATCGCGAACTCACCGACGACATCGGACGCGCCCCGGACACCGGCGACCTGTCCATGTGGGCCGATCAAGGTGTGCTGCTGCTCAATACTGCTCTGACAGTACCTGAGGGCGACGCGGGCGGGCATGCAAAACTTGGCTGGGCCACACTCACAGATCAGGTGCTGGCCCGGCTCGACGACCGCCCGCGCGCGGTACTCCTCTGGGGCAAACACGCGCAGAAACTGGGGGCTCGGCTTGACGATCACCACCTGAAGATCGAAACCGCGCATCCCTCACCGCTGTCTGCCCGGCGCGGGTTCTTCGGTTCGCGTCCTTTCAGCCGGATCAACGACTGGCTTCGCGCGCGCGGCGACACACCGATCACCTGGGCCTGAGCGGGCGCCGGAAAATTCAAATTTTCCGGACCGATTTCTGATCAGAAATCGTTTCCTCCCCGGTCAAGTCGCGCTAACAGGGGCACATGACAAACGTGCTCGACCGCATCAAGGCCTACAAGCTTGAAGAGATCGCCGCCGCCAAGGCCGCGCGCCCCCTTGCCGAAGTAGAGGCCGACGCCAAGGCTGCCGACCCGCCGCGCGGCTTCGCCGCCGCCCTGACCCGGGCGCAGGACACAGGCTATGGCCTGATCGCCGAGATCAAGAAGGCCAGCCCCTCCAAGGGATTGATCCGCGCCGATTTCGACCCGCCCAAGCTGGCCCAAGCTTATGAGGCCGGGGGCGCCACTTGCCTCTCGGTTCTGACTGACACGCCGTCTTTCCAAGGCGCGCCCGAGTTCCTGAAGCAGGCGCGCGCCGCCACGTCGCTGCCCTGCCTCCGCAAGGACTTCATGTATGACACCTATCAGGTGGCCGAAGCCCGGGCCTGGGGCGCGGATTGTATCCTGATCATCATGGCCAGCGTGTCCGACATGCAGGCCGCCGAGCTGGAAGCTGCCGCCTTCGACTGGGGCATGGACGCGCTGATCGAAGTGCATGACGCCGAAGAACTCGACCGCGCCCTTCAGTTGAAATCGCCGCTGGTGGGCGTCAACAACCGGAACCTCAAGACCTTCGAAACCGATCTGGCCACGACCGAGCGTCTCGCACCCAATGTTCCGGCGGATCGCCTGCTGGTCGCGGAAAGCGGGCTCTTCGCGCCAACAGATCTCGCCCGCCTCGCCAAGGTCGGTGCCCGCACCTTCCTGATCGGGGAAAGCCTGATGCGGCAAGACGACGTCGCCACAGCCACCCGGACACTCCTGGCCGATCCGGTGCCCGCATGAGCGGTCTGACCCATTTCGACAAGGACGGTCAGGCGCATATGGTCGACGTCTCGGACAAGGCCATCACGGACCGACTGGCCGTGGCCGAAGGCTACGTCAAAATGCTGCCGGAAACGCTTGAAATCATTACCGAAGGACGCGCCAAGAAGGGCGATGTCCTGTCGGTCGCGCAACTCGCCGGGATCATGGGGGCGAAGAAGACCGCCGACCTTATCCCGCTTTGCCATCCCCTGCCGATCACCAAGGTTGCCTTGCAGCTGACCGCCGCGCCCGAGCGGCCCGGCATTCGCGTCGAAGCCACCGTCAAGACGACCGGTCAGACCGGGGTCGAGATGGAAGCACTGACCGCCGTCACGACCGCCTGCCTCACCGTCTATGACATGGTGAAAGCCGTCGAGAAATCGATGGTGATCGAAGACATCCGCCTTGTCCTGAAAGACGGCGGCAAATCGGGACGGTACGAGGCGTGATCTCGGTCGACGAGGCATTGGGCCACGTCTTTGCTCTGGCCGACCAGATGCCCCCTGAAACGGTGCCGTTGCGACATGCTGTCGGTCGGGTGCTGGCAAAGCCAATCGAAGCAAGGCGCAACCAACCTCCGTTCCGGGCATCGATCATGGACGGTTATGCCGTGGCGGGCGCGCATGAGAGCTATACGGTCGTTGGGGAAACACCAGCCGGGGGCGCAGAAGCGGCGCCGCTGAACGCGGCCGAGGCTGTGCGCATTTTCACCGGTGCGCCGGTTCCCGAAGGCGCGACGCGGGTCATCATCCAGGAAGATGTCACGCGAAGCGGCGACAGAATCAACCTGAATGCCAACGCGGATACATCTGATTACATTCGAGAAATCGGCCGTGACTTCAAAACGGGCCACCGGGTTGACGCCCCTACCCGCCTGACCCCGGCACTGGTTGCCCTTGCCGCCGCCATGAATGTGCCGGACCTGACCGTTGCGCGTCGCCCCAAGGTCGCGATCATCGCGACCGGTGACGAGTTGGTGATGCCGGGCGAAACACCGTCCCCTGCGCAGATCATCGCCTCGAACGGGTACGCCCTGGCCGCAATGGCCGAGGCTGAAGGCGCCGAAGCCCGGCTTTTACCGATTGCCCGCGACACGGCCGAAAGCCTTGAAGCCGCGTTTGCGCTGACGGACGGATGCGACCTGATCGTGACCATTGGCGGGGCGTCAGTCGGGGATTATGACCTTGTGGCCGAGGTGGCAGGAACGCTGGGGCTGGAACAGACGTTCTACAAGATCCGGATGCGTCCCGGAAAACCCTTGATGGCCGGTCGGCTGAACGGAACTCCAATGATTGGTCTGCCGGGAAATCCCGTCTCATCAATTGTTTGCGGGCATATCTTCCTGCGCCCACTTCTGCGCGCCATGCAAGGATTGCCTCGGGTCGCGATGCCCACACGGGAAGGCGTGCTGGCCGAACCGGTGGGCAAAAACGGGCCGCGCGAACACTATATGCGGGCGCGGCTGGAAGGGGACAAACTGACCGTTGCCCCCCATCAGGATAGCTCGCTTCTGACCGTGCTGGCCGGTGCCAACGCGTTGGTCATCCGTCCGCCCCATGACGGGCCGCGCGATGCCGGGGCCCCTGTCACGTTCATGGAATTTTAACGACGATTTTCCAAGTTTACCCGGAACGTGCTGTGGTCCTCGCTGGTTAACGCCGTCTTAATGCGTTGACACAAAACAGGAACGCTTATAGAACATTGATCGAACGCGGGCGAACCCGCGCATCGTGAGCAGAGGAGGTTTGCGCAAATGCTGACCCGTAAACAACTGGATTTGCTTGATTTCATCAACAAGCGCCTGCAGCGTGACGGTGTTCCCCCATCGTTCGACGAAATGAAAGAAGCGCTGGACCTGCGGTCTAAGTCCGGCATTCACCGCCTGATCACCGCCTTGGAAGAGCGCGGTTTCATCCGACGGCTGGCGCACCGCGCCCGCGCGATCGAGATCGTCAAACTGCCCGAGGCGTTGGACAAGGGCGGTTTCAAACCGCGCGTCATCGAAGGCGACAAGTCCGGCCTGCCCGACCCCAAAGGCGCGATGCCGGTCGAGGCAAACGCGCTGGAACTTCCCGTCATGGGCAAGATCGCCGCCGGTGTCCCGATCGAGGCGATCAGCCACGAGCACACCCGCGTGGCCGTACCGGGCCAGATGGTCGGCAAGGGCCACCATTACGCGCTCGAGGTGAAAGGCGATTCCATGATAGACGCCGGTATCAACGACGGCGACATCGTGGTGATCCGCGAGACGACGACCGCCGACAATGGCGACATCGTGGTGGCACTGGTCGAGGATCAGGAAGCGACGCTTAAACGGTTCCGCCAGCAAGGCAACACGATCGCACTTGAAGCCGCGAACCCGGCCTATGAGACCCGGCTTTTCCGCGACGACCAGGTCAAGGTGCAAGGGCGCCTTGTGGGGCTGATCCGCAGCTATTGAGCCGCTGCGCTGGCGGGGCCGCTCGGCCATTTGCGTATTTTGAAAGAGATGAAGATCAGGGCGTCCATAGGCGGCGCCCTGTTTTGTCCTTGGCGGTCGTGATGTCGAGGCCCTCGCCCGTTGCGTTGATCGCCAAAGCGCCGGTCTCGCGTAAGCGTCTGATATCATAAAGCCTGCAGCCTTCTTCAGCCGTCAGGGGAACGTTGACGATCAGAAGCGCGACCTTGTCGCAGTCGCTCAGGGCCGCGCGTGCTGCCGTCTTGCCGGTCGCGTGGCGCACCGTCCAGCGCCCAAGCGTGATGTCCCGCTGCCTCTCTTTCTCGGCAAAGGCCGAGCGCTGATGCGCCTGGGCCTGATCGCTCGGGTCGCCATCGTTTTCGAGCCAGCTTGCGGCGGCAAACCCGTCTCCCTTGGGTTTCGACAGGGCCCGACCTGCGTCCGTCAGGACACCGACCAAGCCGCCTGTTTGCGAGACGAGAAGGTCCGGCCGTTCGGTAATGCTCCATTGCACGAAGGCCAGAGCAACCAAGGGAGCGCCCAAAAGGCGCCCCGCCCCCTGCCACAGCGCCAGCCAGAGCAACGCCACGGCGAGAAGCGGCAGGACAAAGGGTTCAGGCGCCACGACATGGCTGAGGGCGCCGCTCCAACTCGAGACGGTCTCGGCCACCGCGAGGATCCACCGGATCGCCGGGGCCATGATCCAAAGCCCAAGCCAGCCGAGGCCAAACGGCGCCAGAAGGGCGGCCAGTACTGCGCCGGGGATGATGACCAGCCCCATCAGCGGAACCGAGAGGACATTCGCGATCACGCCGCAATGCGGCACCTGGTTGAAATGGGCCGCCGCGATCGGCGCGGTCGCCAGCCCCGCGATCAGAGACGAGGTCGCCACGCCGCCGACCATCCGCATCCAGCGTGGCCAGCGCGCCGGAGAGAGCCCATGCGTGCGGAACGCGCCATAGACCGCCACAAGTGCCGTTGTTGCCGCGAATGACATCTGGAAACCGGGACCGTAAAGCGCGTCCGGCTTCAGCGTCAGCACGATCAGGGCTGCGACGGCCACGGCCCGCAACGTCACCGCGCGCCGGTCCACCAGCACGGCCCCGAAAAGGACGCTGACCATGATAAAGGCGCGTTCCGTCGCCACATTGCCGCCCGACAGCATCAGGTAGGCGGCACCGGCGACCAGCGCGACGACGGCCGCAATCTTCTTTGCAGGCCATCTCAGCGCCACGCGCGGTCGGAGGGCAAAACCGACCCGGACCGCCGCGAAGACGAACCCGGTCAAAAGTCCCATATGCAGCCCCGAGATGGCCAGCAGGTGCGCAAGGTTCGAGGCGCGCAGCGCGTCATAGCTCTCTTCGGAGATGCCCGAGCGATCTCCGGTCGTGATGGCCGAAGCGAACCCGCCGACCGGCCCCGGCAGGGCCTCTTGCACGGCCGTCGAGAGTTTCATGCGCAACCGGTAGACCCAGAGTTCAGCGGCACCCGCATCCGGCGCACGCAGCGCCAGAACCGGCGTCCGTGTATAGCCGACGGCGCCCAGACGCTGAAACCACGCGTGGCGGCGGAAGTCGTATCCGCCCGGCTCGACCGCGCCGCCGGGCGGTGACAGGTGCCCGGTCAGGATGACGGTCAGGCCCGGTTCGGGGTCGATGAAGCCCTGCGCGCCATGCAGCGCCACCCGCACACGGTCCGGCGTGCGGGACGGGTCCATCCCTTCAAGCCGCACATGGTCCAATGTCAGGCGCACGGCGTCCGAGGCAGATCGGTCGATCTTGACGATCCGCCCCTCGATCGCGCCGTAATAGCGGAACGACAGGGTCTCGGCGGCGACACGATGCGCCTTGGCCCCAGCGACGGCAAAGCCTGCGAGGGCAAGGGCCACCCCGAAGCACAGCGGGCGGACGTGATGGGGCGCCTTGAGGGCCGCGATCAGGGCCACGACCAACGCAAGGCCGACGCAGGCCCAGAGCGTCGCAGACGGCTCGAAGCGCAGCGCGAAGCGCAGCGCGAAGTAAAGCCCGATGCCACTTCCATAGAGAACCGGCGCCCAGGGGAAGAGATGCCCCTCCTGCCGGGCCCAACCGCCCGTCAAAGCTTCGGAAGGGCGCACCCTTGTCACCTCGCGGCCCGTTGACTACACCGCACGCGACTATCCCACACATGGTTTCCGAGAGGTTAACTGACCCCATGTCCGACCGCCCTGTCGTCACCCGTTTCGCGCCATCGCCCACTGGCTATCTTCATATCGGCGGCGCGCGCACTGCGCTGTTCAACTGGCTCTATGCCCGCGGCAAGGGCGGCAAGTTCCTGCTGCGGATCGAGGATACGGACCGGGCGCGCTCGACGCCTGAAGCCACAGCGGCGATCTTCAAAGGGCTGGAATGGCTTGGTCTTGATTGGGACGGCGACCCGCTGAGCCAGTTCGAGCGCCGGGACCGTCATGCCGAAGTGGCGCAGGCGATGCTGGCCTCGGGCGCGGCTTACAAGTGTTTCTCGACACAGGACGAGATCGAAGCGTTCCGCGAAGCGGCGCGGGCCAAGGGGGAAAGCACGCTGTTCCGCTCGCCCTGGCGGGATGTGCCAGAGAGCGATCACCCGGATACGCCCTTCGTGGTGCGGGTGAAGGCGCCGCGAGACGGCGAAACCGTCATCCGGGACCGCGTGCAGGGCGACGTGACGATCCGGAACGACCAGTTGGACGATATGATCGTGCTCCGCTCGGACGGGACGCCGGTTTATATGCTGGCCGTTGTGGTAGATGACCACGACATGGGCGTGACCCATGTCATCCGGGGGGACGACCACCTGAACAATGCGGCGCGGCAGATGCTGGTCTATCATGCCATGGGCTGGGATGTCCCGGTCTGGGCCCATATCCCGTTGATCCACGGGGAAGATGGAAAAAAGCTCTCGAAACGGCACGGGGCGCTCGGGGTCGAGGAATGGGCCGCCGAGGGCTATCCGGCCTCGGCCATGCGCAATTATCTGGCCCGCCTTGGCTGGAGCCATGGGGACGAAGAGTTCTTCACCGATGCGCAAGCGAAAGAGTGGTTCGATCTGGACGGCATTCGGAAATCGCCGGCCCGGTTCGATACCAAGAAACTCGCCAACTTGAGCGGACAGCATATTGCGCAGACCGAAGATGCGGCATTGGTGGCCGGGAATCAGGATTACTTGACACTTTCGGGTGAGAACCGCCTGACAGATTCTCAGGAAGCCGCACTGACCTCGGCCATGTATTGTTTGAAAGATCGCGCGAAGACCTATCCGGAACTGCTTGAAAAGGCACATTTCGTGCTGACGTCGCGTCCGATCACGCGCGATGACAAATCCGCAAAAGCGCTGGATTCAGTACACATTGGTATACTGGAAGAATTGACGCCGCAGCTGCAAAATGCTAGCTGGGACCGCGAAACGCTTGAGGATCTGGTCGGGTCCCTGGCGGAAGACCATAACACCAAGCTCGGAAAGCTTGCGGCGTCGTTGCGCGCTGCCTTGGCCGGACGCGCTGTTTCACCCAGTGTCTTTGATATGATGCTGGTGCTGGGGCGCGAAGAAACGGTTCTGCGGCTGTCCGAGGCAACTGCCTAGGCGATCGCCCGCATCGCCCGTCCGACAGAAAAGGAAGAGGATCGTGAAAGACATGGCCGACGACAAGAAAACAGCGAAACTCTCCTTTGGTGACAAGGAGTTGGAGCTTCCAATGATGTCGCCCACGGCCGGCCCGGACGTGATCGATATCCGCAAGCTTTACGCCCAGGGCGACGTCTTCACCTATGATCCGGGCTTCACTTCGACGGCAGCCACGGACAGTTCCATCACCTTTATCGATGGCGACAAGGGCGAGCTTCTGCACCGCGGTTACCCGATCGATCAGCTGGCCGAGAAGTCGCATTTCCTCGAGGTTTGCTATCTGCTGCTCTATGGCGAGTTGCCGTCTGCGACCGAGTTGGAAGACTTCGAAAGCCGCGTGACCAACCACACAATGCTGCACGAGCAAATGGTCTATTTCTATCGGGGCTTCCGTCGCGACGCGCACCCGATGGCGATCATGACCGGTGTCGTCGGGGCCATGTCGGCCTTTTACCATGACTCGACCGACATCAACGACCCATGGCAGCGCGAGGTTGCCTCGATCCGCCTGATCGCGAAAATGCCGACGATCGCCGCATGGGCCTATAAGTTCTCGATCGGCCAGCCGTTCATCTATCCGCGGAACGATCTGGACTATGCATCTAACTTCCTGCGCATGTGCTTTGCCGTCCCCGCCGAGGATTACGAGGTCAACCCAATCCTCAGCCGCGCGATGGACCGTATCTTTACACTGCATGCCGACCACGAACAGAACGCCTCGACTTCCACCGTGCGTCTCGCGTCGTCGTCCGGCGCCAACCCGTTTGCCTGTATCGCCGCCGGCATCGCCTGCCTCTGGGGCCCGGCCCATGGTGGCGCCAACCAGGCGTGTCTCGAAATGCTGCGCGAGATCGGCACGCCCGACCGCATCCCCGAATTTATCGCCCGCGCCAAGGACAAGGACGATCCGTTCCGCCTGATGGGCTTCGGTCACCGCGTCTACAAAAACTTCGACCCGCGCGCCCGCGTGATGAAGCAATCGGCGGACGAGGTGCTGGACCTCTTGGGTGTCGAAAACAACCCGACCCTGCAGGTCGCGAAGGTGCTGGAGCAAGCCGCGATCGACGATCCGTATTTCGCCGAGCGCAAGCTTTATCCGAATGTCGACTTCTACTCGGGCATCATCCTTGACGCGATGGGCTTCCCGACCTCGATGTTCACGCCAATCTTCGCGCTGGCCCGTACCGTTGGCTGGATCAGCCAGTGGAAGGAAATGATCGAGGATCCGGCGATGAAAATCGGACGCCCGCGTCAGCTCTATACCGGTGCCCCGATGCGCGATTACGTGGATGTCGAGAACCGGTAAACCGGGCGCCTTTCGGCACGTATGACCCGCGAAATGACTTGAAACGCCCCCTCATGCGCCGTAACCGGTGCATGAGGGTCCGCAGTTCACCCAGTCGCCGCCGGTCAAACGACCACGCTAAACCTGCTTTTCACCGCGCCCTCCTTTCCAACAAGGCGCAGTCGACAAGGGCGGCTCTCGGCACGTTTTGCGTCTGATCCGAAAGGACGGCTGATTATGCCCCGTACGCCCCTTCCCCTCGTCATCGAGGATGCCTCCCGGTTTGCCGATGCCCTGCGCCAAAACTGGCCAGAAACATCCCCCGGTCATCTGCAAGCCATGAACGTTGTCGCGCGCGCGGCCGGGTATCGTTCATGGCAGGTTCTGAAAGCAACCACCCCTGCCCCCATGGATGCCAGCGACGACGATTTGCGCCGGGTGCAACTGGCACTTCGCGTGTTCGACAGCGCCGGACTGATCATCCGCTGGCCCAAAGGATATCTGATCCAACGGCTTTGCATCGCCGCCATCTGGTCGCGTGTGCCGTCCAACCGCGACCTGACCGAGCGCGAGATCAACGCGCAGCTCAAATCCTGCGAGACGTTCGGAGATCACGTGTTGCTGCGCCGGTCGCTGATCGATCACAGGTTCATGAAACGCACCACCGACGGATCGATCTATCGGCGGATCGAACGCAGCCCGACACCCGCCGAGCGCGTCATGATCCGCAGCCTGTCCGAAAGATGGGCCGCGTTGGAAACCCGGCCTGCGACAAACGCGACCTGACCGTCTGGCCTTCACGACATCTTAACACCCCACCCACCTATAATTCGGGTGGGTGGCGGTGGCATCTTTGTCGAAGGTTAACGAAGGGTTAAGTGGGGTCAGCGGCCTTCATACTCGGCCGGGCGCTTTTCAAGAAAAGCCATCACGCCTTCGCGGAAATCCCGTGTCTTGCCGCATTTGCCTTGCAGCTTGGCCTCGACCAGCAACTGCTCTTCCAGCGTATTAGCATACGAGCCACGGATCGCCTGTTTGGCATAGCCATAGGTCGCCGTAGGTCCGGCGGCCAGCTTCGCCGCGCGGGACCGCCAATGGGCCTCGAACCCGTCATCGGCGACGGCCTCCCAGATCATTCCCCAATCCGCGGCCTGCTTGGCGGAAACCGGTTCAGCAAAAAGTGCAGCGCCCATCGCGCGGGCAAACCCCACTTGCCGCGGCAACCAATAGGTTCCACCGGCATCTGGAATAAGCCCGATCCGCGCAAAGGCTTGCAAAAACACAGCCTTTTCCGACGCGATGACCACATCTGCGGCCAGAGCCAAGTTAGCTCCGGCGCCAGCAGCGGCCCCGTTTACGGCGGCAATCGTTGGCACCGGGCAGTCGAAGATCGCGCGCAAGAGCGGCACGTATTCGTCGCGCAAGGTCCGCTCGAGGTTCACACTGGCAATCGACTTGGCGTCCGACAGGTCTTGGCCTGAGCAAAACGCATCCCCCGCTCCGGTATAGACAATCGCGCGCGCCGTCTTCGCTTCGGTCTTAAACGCATGGTTCAATTCGGCGCGCATCTGCGTGTTCAACGCATTTTTCACATCGGGCCGGTTCAACGTGATAACGGCATAACCGTCCTGGCGGGTAATCCTCAGTGTCTGGTAATCCATTGGGGTCCTCTCGGGTGCTCCCGGAAGACATAAGTGAACCGATCCGTTCAGGGAAGACCGACGCTGCGTCTTTAGGGCCTAATCGTCGATCAGTTCTGCCAAACGCGCTTTTTCGCTCTCCGAAAGGGTCTCGGGCGACGGGGTTTCCTTGAGGCTCCGCACATAACCCAGCGCAATCGCCAGCCCGCCAAGAAAGAGCACGGGCGCCGCCAGCCAAAGAACAAGGTTCGCGCCGGTCGCCCGCGGGGTCAGCAAGACATACTCGCCATAGCGCGAGACGAGGAAATCGATAACCTCGTCGTCACTATCCCCCTCGACCAGCCGCTCGCGCACGAGAATGCGCAAGTCGCGGGCCAATTCGGCGTTGCTTTCGTCGATCGACTCGTTCCGGCAGACAAGGCAGCGAATGCCCTTCGACAATTCGCGTGCACGCTCTTCCAGGACAGGGTCGTCCAGAATTTCGTCCGGCTCGACCGCAAAGGCTGCACTTGCCAAGGCAAGCCAGAGGATCAGGGCCCGGATCATTCTGCTGCCACCGTCGCCCGCGCCTTGGCCGCGCCGGGTGCGACCCGGAAGCGTCGATCCGTCAGCGACAGCAAACCACCAAGCGACATGATGATCGCCCCGGCCCAAATCCAGTTGGCAAAAGGTTTGATAAAGGTCCTGACGGCCCAACTGCCATCTGCCTGTTCGTCACCGATCACGGCGTACAGATCCCGGAAGACGCCGTTATCGATCGCGGCTTCCGTCGTTGGCATGCCGGCCACCGGATAAAAGCGGCTCTCGGGCGTCAGAATGGCGGTTGTACCGCCCTTGGTCAGCTGGATCTCGGCCATGGTCGAAAGATAGTTCGGGCCCTGCACCTCGCGCACATCCAGAAGTGTAACCTGATACTCGCCGACCTCGAAACTGTCGCCGATATTGGCCGTGCGGACATCCTCAATCTCCCACGCCAGCAGCGCAGCAATCCCGAAGATGGTCACGCCAAAACCCATATGAGCGACCACCCGGCCCCAGTCGGCACGCGGCAATCGCCAGGCACGGCCGATCTTGTCGGCCACACCGCCCCGTCCCGTGCGGACCCAGATGTCTGCAACCGCACCGACAACCAGCCAGCTGCCCAGAAGCGCGCCAATGGGCGCCAGCAAGGTGCGGCCTGTCTGCACCGTCCAGATCAGCGCAAAGATCGCGAAAGCCGCCAGAAGCGCCAACCAAAGCGGCCGCAGCGATTTGCCCAGCTTGGCGCGCTTCCACGGCAGGATTGATCCAATCGGCAGGATCAGCGCAAGCAACACCATGAAGGGTGTGAAGGCCGCATCAAAGAACGGCGGCCCAACCGACACTTTTCGGTCAAAGGCCATCTCGGCCACCAAGGGCCAAATGGTGCCAATGAAAACAACGAAGGTCGAAACGGCCAGCAGGACGTTGTTCATCACCAGCGCGCTCTCGCGGCTGACGGTGGAAAAGACGCCTTTGGCCTGCATCTCGGCGGCGCGCACAGCATAGAGGGTCAGCGCGCCCCCCATGAACACGCCCGTGATCGCCAGCAGATAAACCCCGCGCTCGGGGTCATTGGCAAACGCATGCACGCTGGTCAGCACGCCCGAGCGCACGATGAAGGCCCCTATCAAAGAGAAGCCGAAGGCCAGAATGGCCAGAAGGATGGTCCAGCTTTTCAGGGCCTCACGCTTCTCGACCACGATGGCCGAATGCAGCAGGGCCGCCGAGATCAGCCACGGCATGAAGCTGGCATTCTCGACCGGGTCCCAGAACCAGAACCCGCCCCAGCCAAGCTCGTAATACGCCCACCATGACCCCAGCGCGATGCCGATGGTCAGGTTCAGCCACGCCAGCAACGTCCAGGGTCGCACCCACCGGCCCCAAGCGGCGTCAACGCGCCCCTCGATCAGGGCCGCAACGGCGAAGGAAAAGCTCATCGAAAGCCCGACATAGCCGACATAGAGGAATGGCGGATGGAAGGCCAAACCCGGGTCCTGCAGAAGCGGGTTCAAATCCTGCCCGTTCATCGGCGGCGACACCAGCCGCAGGAACGGGTTCGAGGTGAAAATCAGAAAGCTCAGGAAAGCGACGCCGATCGACGCCTGCACGGCCAAAACGCGCGCCTTCAGCTTGTCCGGAAGGTTACCGCCGAACAGCGCCACCAGCGCCCCGAACAGCGCGATGATCAGGCACCAGAGCAGCATCGAGCCTTCGTGGTTCCCCCAAACCCCGGTCACCTTGTAAAGCATCGGCTTCAAAGTGTGCGAGTTCAGCGCGACCAGCCGGACAGAAAAATCTGACGTGACAAAGGCATAGGTCAGCGCGCAGAAGGAAAAGGTCAGCAACAGGCATTGCGCAATCGCAGCAGGTCCGCCGACCGCCATCCACGCCGTCCAACCTCGTTGCGCCCCGACAAGCGGCAAAACCATCTGCAAGCCCGCCACCAGGAGGGCAAGCAAAAGGGTGAAGTGTCCAAGTTCGACGATCATGTCCCATGTTGTAGGACGACGCGTCGGTCACGCCAAGCGGCGGTTGGTCGCAAGTGCGTGACGTCAGGCCAAAAGCGCCGCGAAAACCGAAACGGCTGCCGCAATAAGGACCGGCGCGTAGGCCATACGGGATGTCAGGGCAAACGATCGGCCAATCACTTCAAGATGCAGGATTGCACCGACCAGGTAGATCGACAGAAACACGAACAACACTGGGCTGTCTTGCATCCAGTTCGGCGCATCGAAGATGTTGAAAAGCCACCACCACGACATGACACCAGCCGCCCCGAACCAACCGAACGCCATGCCAAGGGCAAGCGGGGTCGAGCGCTTTGCCCAAAGCCAGAGGAAGGTCACCGAGATGACCAGCGCAAGGACAGCAAACGTCCCATAACCAACGGCATAGACCAGGTGATAGCCCAGGATGACATGGCAAAATTCGAACAGTCCGACGAGGGCTGCCAGCAGGCATAATGGTTTCGTCATCGCTTCAACACCTCTCTCAATACTCCGTCCAGATCATCGGCCGCGCGCGCGTTCCGGGCGATCGAGCGCGCCAGGCGCGGGCCAGCCAACATCCGTCGCGCCCATGCCAAACAGCGTTTCAGCATGTTTCAGTTCCTCGGCATACGTTCCCGAATGACGGTGGCGATTTCGGTCAGGATCGCAGCGTTCTTGTCCAGCACGGCGCGCGTGGCCCGGTCCTTCTCGGCATCGCGCCACAAGAGAAAGAACACGAGGATCACCCACGGCCCGTGATCGGCAATCAGTTTGACCAGAAGATCACCGCTCACGGGACTTCCTCCAGTCTTCGAGCGCCGCGTTGTCGGCGAAGGGCATTGCAGGTTTCACCACCGTGGCCTTTTCCATGTCGTCCGATGGCGCAATTTGTTCGACAGGAGCGTCTTCATGCCCCAAGGCCTCCAACTGGCCGATCCCACGCATCACCTCGGGTGCGCGCAACAAAGTCTCGGTGAGCGACCGCTGTAGGCCATGCGTTTTCGCCTGATGCCGCGCCCCGAAGTAGAACGACACCACTGCACCCATCAGCCACCAGAGCGGCTCGGGCACCAGGGCAACGCCTTGCATCCGTTGCGCAAACCAGACCGGATCGACCATCGCCGAAACAAAAAGCCCCAACGTGCCCAAGGCCAGCATCGGGCGCGGCAGCCGGTTCAACCCGTCAATGAAACGATCAAACCAACCGCGCCGCTCCAATGCGAACTCGCTCGCGAACTGGCTCAGGGCCGCGGCACTTCTGGCCGCCGCCCGCACCTCCGCAGCCTCGGCGTTCGGGCGAAACACCTCGACCGTTTCGCGGATGGCGTTGCGCCCGCCCCCGAAGAGCATCCCCAAAAACGTGCCGATCATGACCACCCCCGCACGCGCGCGGCATGTTCGGCATCCGAGAAATGGTAACGTGGCGAGATGAACTCCTCGGCACGGCGAATCCAGCCGCCCTTGCCGCCGTCGCGACGCCGCGCATATTTCCGGCTCGCCGCCCGTCCGTCCGCTAAAGCATAGTAGTAATTCCGCCGCTCGATCCCGTAAGCGTCGCGCAAATGGTCCGGGGCCGCCGCAGCCGCAGCTTGCGCCACGCGCCGGGTCTCGGGGCCGATACGGCCATCGACAGTCACATCGAACCCCATCTTGCGCAAAAGGCGCTGCAGGATCTTCACGGCATTCGCACCGGCATTGACCTGCATGTCGAAAACGGTGGCATGCAATAGCTCCGGCAACCCGGAAATGCCAGGCTCGTGAAAATAGCGTTTGATGAAAATCTCTTTCGCCTGCGCCCGGCTCAAACGCCGAACATCCGACGCATCAACATCGCCATCGCCGTTCAGATCCAGGCCAAGGCGCCGCATCGTGTGAATGGTCACACCATGATTGGTCGCCCCGCCCGGATCGTTCGGGTCATTCACATAGCCACCTTCTCTCTGAAGGATGGCCTCGGCAATCTCTGAAACGGTCTGCATCGCACTCCTGCCCCGCTGATGGCGAGAAAAAGGTGCTCAAAAACAGTTAACAGGTGGGCAACTAGCCGCTCGGATCCTGATAGACGCCCTGTTCCTTCAGAACTTCGATAACTTCGGCCGGCATATAGGTCTCGTCATGCTTGGCCAGCAATTCCGAGGCCTCGAACACACCGTCGACGTAGTACCCTTTGACGATCGTGCCCTGCCCCTCACCAAAGAGGTCGGGCGCTGGATCATTGCCGACATAGCGCACCGGCACCTCGGCTCCGCCATCCGAGATCACGAACCCGAACTGCACGCCCTCGACGTCGGTCATCGAGCCTTCTTTTACCAAACCGCCAAGCTGGAAATACTCGTCCTCGCCCGGCGGCGCCGCAAGCACTTCGGTCGGAGAGCGGAAGAACTGAAACGCATCCTTCGGCAGAAACCAGAGGATCGCCAGAACGCCCAGCAGGCAGACACCGGCAAGGGCAACAATCTGGATACGGCGCTGTTTCTTCAGACCCTTCATCGCTTCATCTCTTTCCAAATACGCTCCGCCGAAGGCGGCGGAAAATGCCTCATTTTCCGTTTCGATTTCCGTCTCGGAAATCGCCCTCCGTCAAGGATAGACCGGCGCGGACATCAGACCAGCGGTTTCCTCTTCATCCAGCATCAGGTTCGCGTTCTGCACCGCCTGACCGGACGAGCCCTTGGTCAGGTTGTCCAGCACCGCCACAACGGTCGCGCGCCCCGGTTTCCGGTCGCCGACGACACCGATATGGCAGAAATTCGAGGCCCGCACGTCTTTCATCTGCGGCACCTCGCCAAACGGCAACACCTTGACGAAGGTCTCCTTCATATAGGCGTCAACCAACGTCTGGTGAACACGTGCCGCATCACCTTTCAGATAACAGGTCAGAATGATGCCCCGCGCCGCCGGCAGAAGATGCGGTGTCAGCTGCACCTGAACGTCGCGACCGGCAACCTTCGAAAGCTCCTGATCGAACTCGCCCAGATGCCGGTGCGTTCCGCCCACCGAATAGAGCTTTACGTTCTCCGACAACTCTGACAGCAGCAAATGCTCTTTCGCCGACCGCCCGGCGCCGCTGGTGGCCGCTTTCAGATCAAGAATGATGTCATCCAGATCGATCACACCGGCTTTGACCAAGGGAACAAGGGCGTATTGACCGGTCGCCGCATTGCAGCCCGTCCCGGCCACGAAGCGAGCACCCCGGATCTCTTCGCGGTAGAACTCCGTCAGGCCATAGACCGCGTCGGCCTGCATCGCGACCGCGTCATGCGCCTTGCCGTACCACTTGGCATAGGCCTCGGGGTCGCGCAGCCGGAAATCGGCGGAGAGATCGATGACCTTCACGTTTTTCGGGATCGATGGGATGACGGCTTGGCTGGTGGCGTGCGGCAGCGCGCAGAACACAAGGTCCAGCCCGGAATAGTCCAGATCGGCAATCGTGATCAGGTCGGGCAAATCGAGATGGCGCAGATGCGGATAAACCGCCGACATCGGTTGCCCGGCCTTGCGGTCCCCCGTCAAAGCCTTGATTTCAAACGACGGATGCGTCGCGATGATCCGCACAAGTTCGGCGCCGGTGTATCCGGACGCCCCCAGAATGGCGATATTATGGGGCATGAGCCCGCTCCTTCAGAATTTCCAAGATGTGTAAGACGACAGACGACGTGCTGCAATCCGGGTAAAGACCGCCCAAAGCGGGCTTTGCCTAGGCCGCATGAAACTCCGTTCGTCGTCGGAGGAACCGGGTCGCCTGATCGCTTACCCGCTGTGGATCACCTGTGGTCAGGAACATGCCAACCTCGCCTGGACCCCGCATCTCGGGGCGCCGTTCCAGATAATCCGCAAGGCTTTCGGCCACAAGGGCGGGCTGACTGAAGACCGGAACATTGCCGCCGAGTGCGGCTTTGAAGTCCTCTTCCACGATCGGGTAATGCGTGCAGCCCAGCACGGCGGCATCCGGTTCGGGCATCTTGCGCTTCAACGCCTCGACATGACTGCGGACCAGCGCTTCGGCCAGGATCATGTCGCCTTCTTCGATCGCATCGACGACACCGGCGCAGGCCTGCGCCTCGACATCGACGCCAATCGCGCGAAACGCCAGTTCCCTCTGGAACGCCCGACTGCGCACGGTCGCGGGCGTCGCAAAGAGCGCCACATGCTTCACCGCGACTTCGCGCGGTGGCGAGTTGTCGCCCCACTGCCGCTCGGTCAAGGCTTCGATCAGCGGCACGAACACGCCCAGTACGCGCTTGTCCGACGGCACCCAGCCTTCCTGCATCTTGCGCAGGGCCGCAGCCGAAGCTGTGTTGCACGCAAGGATCACCAGATCGCAACCGGCTTCGAACAACCGCGTCACGCCAGCCGTTGTCAGGTCATAGATGTCGTCGGCATCGCGCACCCCATAGGGCGTGTTGGCGTTGTCCCCGAAGTAGACGAAGGGCACATCCGGCAACCGCTCGGCCGCCGCCTGATAGACCGTCAGCCCCCCAAGGCCACTGTCAAAGATTCCGACCGCCATCTTTCTCTGCCCGCTTGTGCTTGTCTTCGAACTCGAAGCCGTAGCCCGCAGGCCCGACCGACGTTGGCGACAGGGCATAGGTCCGCGCGCGCAGAAAGTCCATCATCGCCGCCTGATCGCTGCGATATTGCGCGATTTCCGCCGGTGGGATCGGTTCCCCGATGATCACCTTGACCGGTTCGTCGGTCCGGCGTTTGAATTCCTTGATCAACAGCGCCATGCGCAGCGTCGTGTGCAAATGACTGGCAATCTGAAACAGCCGCGAGTTGGCGCCCTCGAAAAAGATCGGCACGACCTGCGCTTCGCTTTTCGAGATCATCTTCGCCGTGAACGACCGCCATTTCGGATCAAGCGGGGCCGAAAACGGCTTGGCGCTGGTCGACACCGTACCGCCCGGAAACACGCCCATCGCACCACCGGCCCCAAGATAGCGCAAGGCTTCCTTCCGGGTCCGCAGGTTCTCGGCCATCGCCTCGCGGGTTTCGTCGAAGCTAATCGGCAGGATCACCCGGTCGAGGTCCTCGGCCTTCTTGAAGACGTTGTTCGCGAGAATGCGGAAATCGCCATTCCGGCGCGACGACAGGATATGCCCCATCATCAGCCCATCGAGAATGCCGTAAGGATGGTTCGCCACGACAACAAGTGGGCCTTCGGTGGGGATGTTCTCCAACGAACCGCCCACGACATCCAGCGACAGCCCATAGCGTTCGACCATCACCTTCCAGAAGTCTTCGCCCTGCGCGACCGCGTCCTGATACCCGGCAGCGCGTCTGATCAGCTTAAGGCGCCCCGTCACATTTTCCAGCGTTCGGATCAGCGCGCGACCACCCTTGGTCTGCGCCGAAAACGAGTACGAAATGTCGCGTGCAACCTGCTTGTTCATCCAACTGCCTTCTTGGCCCTGAACGTGATTTAGGGCGTTCTACCCCATTTTGCGACAAATCTTATAGGGAATATGACACTCTGGTTACTGGCGCGATCTTCACGACACAGGGCTGTCTTACTCGGCCGCCGTAGGAAGCGCATCGCCAGCACGGAACGCCGCCAACAACTCGTCCCGCCGACGGGCTGCGGCTTGCGCATTTGCGTCTTTGACAGGACCGAACCCCCTGATTTGCAATGGCAATTCAGCCAACCCCTTGGCCGCTTCGCGATGACGATCGGTCGCCTTCAAGACTTCGGCCATGTCTTTCTCGTATTGCCGGATCAGTTTGCGCTCCATCCGGCGTTCCTGCGTGTAACCGAACACATCAAACGGCGTCCCCCGCAGACGCTTCAGGCGGGCCAGCACGCGGAACTGCCATTCCCGGCTTTCCTTGAAGGGTTTCTTCACCGGACGCCCATTCGGCCCCTCTTTCGACAAAAGCGGCGGCGCAAGGTGATAGGTCAGCTTCAGATCGCCCGAGAACGCCGCTTCGGCCTTGGCGCGCGTGTCTTGCAGAAGCCGCGCGACTTCGTATTCGTCCTTGTATGCCAGCACCTTGTGATAGCCCTTCGCCACCGCCTCGCGCAGGACGGGATCGTCAAACCTGTCGACCAGCTTCCGATAGCGCCTCGCCAGCCGAGGCCCTTGGTATGCAACCAGATGACGCTCGCGGAACGCAATCCTTTCCTCGAGCGACGTTGGAAGGTCCACAACCTCGGCCGTTGTCATGCGCGCGACGTCATCGACATTCAGAACCGCCCAGCGCCCGATCTCGAAAGCACGCAGGTTTTCGTCGACCTTGGCGCCGTTCAACCGGATCGCCTCGCGGATCGCGTCGCCTGCAATCGGCACCTGCCCCATCTGCCACGCGGCCCCAAGCAGGATCATGTTGGAATAGATGCCATCCCCCATGACCTTTGCGGCCAGTTCCGAAGCGTTGAAGCTGGACAACCCGTCCTGCATCTTGCGTTCAAGGGTCAGCAAAAGCCGGTCACCCGGAATGGTGAACTCGGTGTTGCGGGTGAACTCGCCGGTGATGATCTCGTGCGTGTTGACGACCCCGCGTGTCCGCCCCGTCGCCATCAGCTCGGTCGTTTTCGCACCAGCCGAGACCACCAGATCGCCGCCGATCAGCGTGTCGGCCTCGCCCACGGCAACGCGGATGGCCGTGATGTTCTCGGGCGCCTTGCCGATCCGGCAGTGGATGTGCACCGCCCCGCCCTTTTGAGCGAGCCCCGCCATCTCCATCATGCCGGCCCCTTTGCCGTCGAGATGCGCGGCCATGGCCAGAACGGCACCGATCGTCACAACGCCGGTGCCGCCGACCCCGGTGATGACGATGTTATGGGTCAATCCGATCTCGGGCAGCGCGGGTTCTGGCAAGTCGCCGGTGTCGATATCAACCGTCGCGGCTTTGCGGATTTCAGCGCCTTCAATCGTCACGAAAGAAGGACAGAAACCGTCCACGCACGAGAAGTCCTTGTTGCAGGACGACTGGTCAATCGCCCGCTTCCGCCCCAGTTCGGTTTCAACCGGCACGATCGAAACGCAGTTCGACTGCACCCCGCAATCGCCGCAGCCTTCGCAGATATCGGTATTGATGAAGACACGCTTATCCGGATCAGGGAACTGCCCCCGCTTCCGCCGCCGGCGCTTCTCGGCCGCGCAGGTCTGGACATAGAGGATGACGGTCACGCCCTCGGTTTCGGCCATCCGTTTTTGCACCACCGGCATCTCGGATCGGTCATGCCACATGACCTCTTTCGGGAAGAGGCTGCGCTCGGGTTCTTCTTTCGGATCAAAGACAACCGCCATGTCCTTCACACCGGCGGCCAACAGCTCGGCCGCGATCCGTTCCGGGGGCAAGTCGCCATCGTTCGTTTGCCCGCCGGTCATCGCGACCGCGTCGTTGTAAAGCACCTTATAGGTGATGTTCACGCCCGCCGCCAAAGCCGCGCGCACGGCCATCAGCCCGGAATGGTTATAGGTGCCATCGCCAAGGTTCTGGAAAACATGGTCCCGGGTCGAAAACGGCGCTTCGCCAATCCAGTTAGCACCCTCGCCCCCCATATGTGTGAAACCGCTGGTTTCGCGGTCCATCCACTGCACCATGAAATGACAGCCAATTCCGGCATAGGCGCGTTCTCCCTCGGGAACCTTGGTTGACGTGTTGTGCGGGCAGCCCGAGCAATAATAGGGCAACCGAGCCGCGATATCGGGGGCATTGTCCGCCGAGCGTGCCGCCTGAACGGTCGCAAGACCTGCGCGAATACGCTCGGTCGCGCGGCCCTCTTCGATCAGGATGCCGCCGATCTTCTCGGCAATCATCGCCTGGTCCAACGCAAAACGCGTCGGGAACAACTCTTCCGAATGCAGCGTCCCAGCCCCGCCCTTGTACCAGCCATAGACCCGCCGACCGCGCCGATCATCGAAGATCGCTTCCTTGATCTGCACTTCGATCAACTTGCGCTTTTCTTCGACGACAACGATCAGGTCGAGGTCTTCAGCCCAGTCGTGAAACCCCTTCATATCCAAAGGGAAGGTCTGCCCGACCTTATAGGTCGTGATCCCCAACCGCTCGGCCTCGGCCGCATCGATTCCCAGAAGCCCAAGCGCGTGCACAAGGTCCAGCCAGTTCTTGCCCGCTGCAACAAAGCCGATCTTGGCGCCCGGCTTGCCCCAGACACGTTTGTCAATCTTGTTGGCGTGGCTGAACGCCTCGGCCGCGAAACGCTTGTGGTCGATCATCCGCGCTTCCTGCGGAATCCAGTGATCGCCCAAACGGATGTTCAAACCGCCCTCGGGCATCGGGAACTCTGGCACCACGATATTCATCCGGTCTGCACGCCCGTCGATCACGGACGTCACCTCGACCGTATCCTTCATCAGTTTCAGCCCCGACCACAGCCCGGAAAACCGCGACAAAGCAAACCCATAGAGACCATAGTCGAGGATTTCCTGCACGCCCGCCGGGGAAAGAACCGGCATGTAAGCGTCGACCAGCGCCCAATCAGACTGGTGACACACGGTCGAGCTTTCGCCCGTATGGTCATCCCCCATCGCCATCAGCACCCCGCCCTTGGGTGAGGTGCCCGCCATGTTCGCATGTTTCATCGGATCGCCGGACCGGTCGACGCCCGGCCCCTTGCCGTACCACAGCGCAAAGACCCCGTCGTGCTTGCCCTCGCCCCGAAGCTCGGCCTGCTGCGTGCCCCAGATCGCCGTCGCCGCCAGGTCCTCGTTCAGACCGGGCTGAAACACCACGCCAGCGTCCTTCAGGTCCTCCGACGCCCGCGCCATTTGCTGGTCAACGGCGCCCAAGGGCGACCCGCGATACCCGGTGACATATCCCGCCGTGTTCCACCCCACCGCCTTGTCCCGAGCGGCCTGCATCAACATCAGGCGGACCAACGCCTGAGTGCCATTCAGAAGGACAGCCTCCTTGGCAAGATCGTACTTGTCGTGCAGCGTGACATCATGGGGGATCATGGGGGCACCTCCTTTGCCACGACCAATATAGGTCATATTTGCTGACCTACAAAATGAAAAACGCGTCACTTCAACGTTTGCAAAAGTATCGGTGACGCGCGAAAAACCAGTAAAAAAGATACCGCTAACAGGGAGAGAAGTGTTCGCGATGGATTGGGACAAGCTCAGAATATTTCACGCCGTCGCCGACGCAGGCAGCCTGACCCACGCCGGAGATGTGCTTCATCTCAGCCAATCCGCGGTGTCACGCCAGATTCGCGCACTGGAAGAGAGCCTGAACACCACCCTTTTCCACCGCCACGCCCGCGGACTGATTCTGACGGAACAAGGCGAACTTCTGTTCGACGCGACCTCGGCCATGTCGCGCCGTCTCGACACCGCCGAAGCGCGCATTCGCGACAGCGAGGAAGAGGTGTTCGGGGAACTTCGCGTGACAACAACGACCGGCTTCGGGTCGCTCTGGCTTGCACCGCGATTGCCCGCGCTTTACGAGAAATATCCCGAACTCAAGATCGACCTGATGCTGGAAGAGCGCGTGCTGGACCTGCCGATGCGCGAAGCCGATGTCGCGATCCGGATGAAAGAGCCCAGCCAGGCCGACCTGATCCGGCGCAAACTGATGACCGTCAGGATGCGGCTTTATGCGGTGCCCGAATATCTGGATGCCCACGGCACCCCCGAAACGCTCGAGGACATCTCGAAACACCGGCTGATCTGTCAGAATGTCACGGCGACGCAAGTCAGCGCCGGCGCGCAAATGGTGCAGGAACTGCTGACCTATGATGTCAAATCGATGCTGACGGTGAACAACTATTTCGGCGTCCTGCAGGCCGTGAACGCGGGCCTTGGGATCGGCGTTTTGCCGGATTACGTGATCGAGGACTTCCCCAACATCGCGCGCGTCTTGCCGGACTTTGAATCCAACGATGTGCCAGTGTTCCTTGCCTTCCCCGAGGAGCTTCGCCAGTCACGCCGCATCGCTGCGTTCCGCGATTTCGTGACCGAGGAAATCATCGCGCACCGTAAACGCATGAAATCCGGTCAAAACGCACAATAGCTATGCACATATCGCATAGCGGATTTGCGATATTTGCGGACTTGCTGACTTGTATTCCAGTTAAACAGAGTTAATTGACACCCTGAACACGGCAGCACGGCTGCCGCATTCAACCTCCCTGTTGGACTGGCCGGGCTTCGCGCCCGGCCTTTTTTTATTCCGATGAGAAAATTTCAAGAAAATCATGAAAACAATAGATTTGCCTGCACCCAGACAAACATGGCACATCGCCCCATCACTCCCCTTTAAGGCTGCCCCATGACCGACGCGCTGACCCGCCATCTCGACACCCATGACTGGCTTCTGGCCGACGGGGCCACCGGGACCAACCTGTTCAACATGGGGCTGCAATCGGGCGATGCGCCCGAGTTCTGGAATGTCGATGCGCCTGACAACATCATAAAGCTCTACAAAGGGGCTGTCGACGCGGGAAGTGACCTCTTTCTGACCAACACGTTCGGCGGCAATGCCTCGCGGTTGAAACTGCACGACGGTCAGACCCGCGTCCACGAGTTGAACAAGGCAGGCGCCGAAATTGGCCGCGAGGTCGCCGATGCCTCGGGCCGGTCGGTGATCGTGGCCGGGTCAATGGGCCCAACCGGCGAGATCATGGAGCCATTGGGCCCCCTCACCTTCGAAACCGCGGTGGAAATGTTCCACGAGCAAGCCGAAGGCCTGAAAGACGGCGGCGCCGATGTGCTTTGGGTCGAAACCATCAGCGCGCCGGACGAATTCAAAGCCGCCGCCCGCGCCGCCGAATTGGCCGGGATGCCCTGGTGTGGCACGATGAGCTTCGACACTGCGGGACGGACCATGATGGGTTTGACCAGCGCCGGTCTTGTCGATCTGGTGGCGAAATTGCCGAACAAGCCGGTGGCCTTCGGCGCGAATTGCGGCGTCGGTGCCTCGGACCTTCTGCGGACCGTGCTGGGCTTCACCGCCCAAGGCCCGCAGCAACCCGTCATCGCCAAAGGCAACGCTGGCATACCCAAATATGTGGAAGGCCATATTCACTATGACGGCACGCCCGACCTGATGGCGGACTATGCCGTTCTGGCCCGCGACAGCGGTGCGCGGATTATCGGTGGCTGCTGCGGCACGACGCCTGAGCACCTGACACAGATGCGGGCGGCGCTGGAGGCCCATGTTCCCGGGTCGAGCCCGACCTTGGAAGAGATCGCCGAGAAACTGGGCGGGTTCTCGTCTGCGTCCGATGGCACGAACGAGGCCGAGACACCGAAGCGCACGCGTCGCCGGCGGCGGGCTTGATCCAACAGTTTCTGGGCTGAAACGCCGTACAGAAGGCATTCAGTATCGCCACTTCGCCGCACACAGACGCGGCATTCCCACCGCATGGTTTACCGACACACGATGTGGCGCACACTGCGCTCGCTGTCGGAGTTCACGAGTGCAACACAAACGCCCGCACCCGTCACTCTTCGTCAACGATTAACCGAATCCCCCTAAGATAAAGGGCGGTAGGGAGAGGGACGCCTTGGTGCGTTAACTTTTCTTAACGACAGTTTCGGGACTTGCCTTACGCCGCCAGTAAGGCCCGCGCCGCGGCCCGCGCTTCCTCGGTGATCCGGTCGCCTGCCAGCATGCGCGCCAATTCGTCGACCCGTTCCGCATCTGATAATGCCGCCACGTCGCTCAGCGTCATGTCATCGACCACGCGCTTGGCCACACGCCAATGGTGCCCGCCCCGCGCCGCAACTTGCGGGCTGTGGGTGACGACAATCACCTGAGCCTCCGCGGCCAGCGCTTCCAGGCGGCGCCCGACGGCATCCGCCGTTGCCCCGCCAACACCGCGGTCGATCTCGTCGAAGATCATTGTCAAACCGTCATCTTCCGCCGTCAGCGCCACCTTCAAGGCCAGAAGGAACCGGCTCAGTTCACCGCCCGAGGCGATCTTGTTCAACGGCCCGGCTGGCGCTCCGGGGTTGGTCGCCACGGTGAAGGCGACATGATCCTGCCCCTCGGGGCCCGCATCGGCTTCCGAAATCTCAGTGGCGAATTCGGCGCGCTCCAACTTCAAAGGCGCAAGCTCGCGCGCCATTTCGGCATCCAGCCGCTCGGCCGCGCTGGCGCGCGCCCGCCCCAAGGCCGAGGCAGCGTCCTCGTAAAGATCAGCCGCGTCACCGACCGCCTTGCGCAGGTCGGAGAGATTGCCCGCCCCCTGGTCCAGATCGGCAAGGCGGGCGCTGAACGTGGCGGCCCGCTCGGCCAAGGCGTCAGGCGCAACACCATGCTTGCGTGCCAAGGCTCGAATGGCAAACAAGCGCTCTTCCACCCGCTCAAGCTCGGCCGGATCGAACGCCAAACGCTCCAACGCCCGCGCCACCCCATCTTCGGCATCGCCCAACTCGACCAAGGCCCGGTCCAACGCGGCAATCGCAGGCGCCAAGGCCTCGCCCACGTCTTCGGATGCGCCTTCCAGCCAACGCGAGGCATCGCGCAGCATGCCTTCCGCGCCGCCAATCCCCATCGCCGCATGCGCCCGAGACACGTCCTCGCGCACTCGTTCGCCCGCCTGCATCATACGACGACGGGCGTCCAACGCGGCGTCTTCGCCCTGCTCGGGAGACAGGGCTTCGAACTCCTCGACCGCATGACGAAGATAGTCCTCTTCCTCGCGCAAGGCCGCAACGCGCTCTTCGGCTTCGGCCAAGGCCATGCGCGCCCCTTGCCAATCGCGCCATGCGGCCCGGCAGCGCGCCAACAGATCGTCATGCCCGCCGAACGCATCCAGCAGCACCTTGTGGCCGCGCGGATTCAAAAGCCCGCGATCGTCATGCTGACCGTGCAATTCGACCAGACAGTCCGAGAGGCGACGCAACACTTCCCCCGACACCCGCCGATCATTGACCCAGGCCGTCTTGCGGCCATCGCGGGAATTCACCCGTCGCAGGATCAAGGTCTCGTCCACCGGCAAACCACTGTCTTCGAGAACGTCGAAAGCCGGATGCCCCGACGGCAGATCGAACTCGGCCGTCACTTCGCCCTGCTCGGCCCCGTCGCGCACAAGCTCTGCACGCCCGCGCCATCCCAGAACGAAGCCCAGAGCATCCAGAAGGATGGATTTGCCTGCGCCGGTTTCACCGGTCAACACGTTGAGGCCCGGTTGAAAATCAAGCGTCAACCGGTCGATGATAAGCATGTCCCGGATGTCGAGACTTCTGAGCATCGGTCGTCAGAGCCACTCGCCACGGATGGTTTGGCGATAGACGCTCGCCAGCCAGTTGTCTCCACTCACTTCCGGGCGCAAACCGCGCCCGGTCAGCAAAGCGAAGCTGTCCTGGTACCATTCCGTGGACTGAAAATTATAGCCGAGGATCGCACCCGCCGTTTGCGCTTCGTCCGTCAGCCCCAACGACAGATAGGACTCGACAAGGCGGTGCAGCGCTTCCGGGGTTTGCGTAGTGGTCTGAAAATCCTCGACCACGATGCGGAACCGGTTGATCGCCGCCACATAGTGACCGCGCTTCAGGTAATACCGACCGACCTCCATCTCCTTGGCGGCCAAGTGGTCGAATGCCAGATCGAACTTCAGAATAGCCGAGCGGGCATAGTCGCTTTCCGGGTATTCCTCGATGACCGACCGCAGCTCTCGCAGCGCTTCCAATGTCAGCCCCTGATCGCGTCCGACATCGTCAATCTGGTCATAGTACGACAATGCGAGAAGATATTGCGCCCATGCGGCATCTTCATCCGCAGGGAACGTGGCAAGATAGCGTTCTGCGGCGCCACGCGCGGACTCGTAGTCGCGATCGCGATGATACGAGAACGCCTGCATGACCAACGCGCGTTTGGCCCACTCGGAATACGGGTACAGCCGTTCGACTTCACCGAACAACCGGGCTGCATCGTCGGGTTGCCCAGCTTCCAGTTGAAACTCGGCTTGCTGATACAATTCTTCGGCCGAAAAACTGTCGAGCGGGACCGGCTCCTCGCCGCCGCCACACGCGGTTAAGACGCCAAGTGCGACCACCATCGCAACCCGACGCATCCCGACTGTTCTCGGCAAAAGTGTTCGCATTCCGACCCTCACCAACGGCACCGGATTGCGTGGTAACACATAAGCCCAGCTTGCAAAATGGCTTTTGGAGGGTAGGTCACGAGCGATCTGCTCAGGCCGCGATCCTTGCGCTGTCGGACTTCCGCAAACCAGCGCCCGGCAGGCGCGCAACGGTCGCGGCATCGCATTCGATCATCTCGAACGCAGACGGATCAGCAAATAGAGCGCGCAGCAGACGATTGGTCATCGCATGACCGGCACGCTGCCCGACATAGCGCCCCAGGATCGGAGCACCTGCCAAAGCAAGGTCGCCCAGCGCATCCAGCATCTTGTGACGCACAGGTTCATCCGAATGGCGCATGCCGCCCGGTGTCACCACCTTGTCACCGTCGACGACGACCGCACTCGTGACCGAAGCCCCTACGATCAGACCGCGATCGCGCATCGCATCGATATCCGCGCTTCGGCAAAACGTCCGGCTGTCGCAGAGCTCGCGGACGAAAGCGCCGTTGGCCATATTGAGCCGCTTTTCCTGATGGCCGATGACGGCATCGGTGAAGTCGATCTCGAAGTCGATCTCAAGTTCGCGTGCCGGCTCCAACGTCACTTCTGCGCCTTCGTGCGAAACCGTGACCGGCTTCAAAACCCGGATCGCGCGAACCGGTGCCTTCAGACGACGCACGCCGCGCGCCAGAATGGCATTCACGAACGGGGCCGACGATCCATCCAGCAGAGGCACTTCGGGACCATCAATCTCGATCAATGCGTTGTGGACACCGCAGCCAGCCAGTGCGGCCATCAGGTGTTCGATCGTCGAAACAGAAACGTCATCGGCATTCGAGATACGCGTGTTCAACTCGGTGTTCGACACGGCGTCCCAGCGGGCCGGGATCATCGGATTGCGGTCCGTCACATCCACGCGATGGAACCAGATACCATATTCTGCCGAGGCCGGGTTCACCACCACGCGCACTTCGCGGCCCGTGTGAAGGCCGGTGCCCGTGAATGTCACCGTGGATTTGAGCGTTGTCTGCACGTTCGTGTCTCTTGTGTCCGCCGGCCTGCCATCCGGCGTGACAGTGCTATGCAAACAAGGCGCAAGCCTCAACACAATCATTGCAACAACATGAAACATGCATGTTTGGCATAGGCGAATCACCGCCGAGTCCGCGAGAAAACGACCGCAATGCCCTGATAAGAATAGAAAAGGCCGGATTTCTCCGGCCCTTGCTTTCGTGATTCGTTTTAGTGGAGAATCGCTCAGAGAGCCTGGTCATCCTCGTTCACATTGTCATTATGTTCCGACCCCGTGCCGTCACCCATGCCTTCGCATTTAAGCTGGTCGGTGAAGCGCGGAGCGGTCACGACGATGTTGTAGATCTCGGTATCATTCAGCCCGATCGGCAGGATCGGCGTGTCCATGATCGGATGATATGTAACCCAGGTTTCAATGACGATCGCGCTAGCCTGATCGGCCATGATCGGCACATGGGGCGTGACGTTCACGGGCACCCATTCCTGCACCATCTCTTCCTTGCCATCTGCAAGCGAGCAATAAAGCAAATGCGAGTCCGACGCTGCATCATACGTGACCACCGTCATCCGCAGCTTCGGCTCATCGTCCGATCGGGCAAGCCACGCATAGATGGTGTTCATGTTGTTGATATAGGTCTGGCTGATTTCCTCGGTCTCGCGCGACAGCACGTCTGCGATCGTATAGGTGGCCTTCAGGTTGATGTTGCTTTCACGAAGACCTTCGAAAAAGACGTACATCGCCATGAACCCCCAAACCAAGAGGGGGAACATCAGAATGGCTTCGACCGAAAAGCTGCCGCGTTCGTCGCGTATGAAGTTCCGGAACAGACGATTGATCAACATGTTCTTGTCCTTCCGGGTTACTGAGGTTCGTTGACGAAGGCCGAACTGGCGATCAGCACGTAACCGCCCTTCTCATCCTTCGGGATACTGCGCCCGACTCCGAAGGTCGGGAACACGGCGTCGGCGACCGAACAGACGCGGATCAGCATGAAGTCGTTCTCGGTACCGTTCGAAAAGTTCTTCGGCGGCTTGATTTCGTCTTCACGATCCTGACAGTCGCTGGTCATTTCAAGATTGGTTGTCCATGTGTCGCGATCGACGCGTGTCAGCTCGATCTTGGTGACGTCCAGACAATCCGGGATCAGCATCGCTGACTCACAGATCTTGTAGCGCACGTCGTCATGCGCAATGTCATCCTTCCAGCCATTGATCCGAATATCCCGGACGGCGATGTCCATGGCGCGCTCAAGCATGACCGCGCGAATGTTCATGATCGCGACTTCATAGGCCGACAGGAATACCGTTACGAAGAACGGGAAGACCACGACAAATTCGACCGTGGCGACACCGCCTTCACCCAGGCCAAAGGCGCGCAGCCTTTGACCGATTTTCTTTGCATATCCAATCATTGCGTCAACTTCAGCTGATTGATCTGGTTCTTGATGGACGCGAAGGCATACTGGATGTCTTCACCGTTCACCCGATAGAAATGCTGGTCGGACGACGCGCACTTCTCCATGATCTCGGCCGACGCGTCGGTCACTTCGAACCCGATGGTGAACACCACGACACCAGCAGCCTTGGCCTTTGTGCAGATCGCGTCCAGACGCTTGTCCTTGGTGTCGACATTCGCGTCGAAATAGGGATCAAGCTCGTTGGCCGTATCGTGGCGCGGCTCATCCACGGTGCGAGCATGGATCGGAATGCGCGGTCCCTGATCGTATGGCGCATTGTAGCCGCCCAAAGCGTTGTAGTAGTCCGGGGCCGACCATGTCCGGCGATAGAAGCCGTTATAGGCGCGCCACCGCATCCGCATGTCGTTCCACATCTCGAGGTTGGTCAAACGCGTGTCTTCATCCGGCACGCGCGTCTCGTTGCACGTGTTGCGGTCTTCGTAGTGCCAGCAACGATCATCCAGGTTCCAGTAATCGTAGCCACCAGACCCGTTATCGACCTCCATCCAGTGGTCGTTGTAATCCCAGAACATGTTGCTCATGCCCTCTTTCAGAGCTTCGTCGATCGTGTACTGGGTTGTGTTGATGCCGTCTGTCATCAGAACGATGAACTTGAGGACGTCAGGATACGTATGATCGCGCGGCCGCACAGCGAATTCCGGATCAATGTCGATCCCGTCCGTGGTGTCGTCCTTCAGAGAATTCAGAGCGTCATTCATCGACGGGTCCAGTAAGGCCGTTGCCCACTTCATGGCGACGTCAATCGACGTGTTGCCGCTTGCCGTGAATGCGTCGATGCGTGTGGTCAGATCGGTGATGCTGTTTGACCAGGGAAGAATGTCGACATAACTCTCTTCGCGGCAGACCGAGTAATAGCGGCTGCGCGAGTTCCAACCGGCCCAAGGGTCGAAACTTGCGGTTTGCGACAGCGGAATCGGCTCATAGACCGGGTTGCCGTCGCTATCTTCGACAAGTTCTCCGTCGTCGTCGACCTTTGGACGCCAGCGATGAATCGCTGTTGTTTCAAAGTCTTCCGGCTCGAAATTCACGCAATGCGAGTAGTCATGGTTATGCTCGGTCGTGATCCGCTGGATCAGCTCGGGACCCGCCGAGACCTGCGTCGAGTACGGCACCAGCGACACTGAAACGCGGTTGTCCTCCGCACCTTCCAGAACGCCTTCTACGAAGTCGGTCGCAGCGTTTTGCATGTTCGTCAGCTTGCTGGCCGGGCTGCCCATCGAGCCCGAAATGTCGAGCACAAGCGAGACCTCGACGTCGTTCACCGACTGTTCCGCTTCGGATACCGCACCGTAGGGGAGCCAGTCGATACCGATCATGTTCATAAGAATAGTGGGCGATTGCGCGTCGACTTTGACCGACACCTGACGACCGGTCACAACCGGCATCGTGCCAACCTGCTGCACGTCGATGTCGTCGTCATCAACCTCGATACCGACCTTGGCAAGGTAGTCCTTAACCACTTCCTTGGCCGGGACGGTCTGCTTGATGTTGGCCGCCGCGAGCACCGCGCGGTCAGTTGAATTCTGCACATGCGTCCGACGGTTCTCATACAGCATGAGATCAACGGCGATCCCGCCGAAGATGATCATGGTAAGAAAGATGAACATCGAAAAGATGATGAGGGATCCCTCTTCATCCTTGTGAAAGCGCGCTACGCGCGACCCAATGAATCCACTCCTGAACATGACTTCCCCTTCGTTCAAGAAACCAACTGGCACAAACTGCACCGGCTTCAGTTGTCGTTAGGGAGCTTGTCGAAAGTACGGCTCTATTCAGGGCATATTTGTGGCGTACGTCGACAATTGTTTGAAAGCTTTACAAGAAGACGGATTCTGTGACCGACTGTTGCCATGTCGGAAAAAGAAAGGGCCAGCTTGCGCCGGCCCACAGGGAGTGAAACGGTTTCGCACGTCAGTTTGCCTGACGTCGCAAAAACGCTGGAATTTCAATCCGTTCCTGATCTTCTGACAGCTCTGGCTGACCCGCGTCACGGCTGAGCGGCGGCTGCTGACGCACCGGGTCACCGGCACCACCTGACATTCTGTTGATCAAGGTGTTGATGCCGAAACGCGGGCGTTCCTGTTCGGGCGCCGGCTGCGGCGCTGGCTGTTGTGTGTAGCTCGCGCGGGTCGGTGCATGGTTCGCCATCGTCCCGGGCGCGCGACCGGTCAGCCGTTCCAGACGCGCGATCGCCTCGGGCGTCGGTGTGCCCGGTGCCGGACGACCAACAGCTTCAACAGGCTGCTGCGGCGCAGGTGCGGGCTGATAGGCCGGCGGCGGCAAACCATCATCTGTGGCCTGCTGCGGCTCCATCCGTTCGAGAAGGCTCGGCTCCTCCACCATCGGCTGCGGCGCCTCGGCCACGACCGGCTGCGCGACAGGCGCGGGTGCAGGGCGCGGTGCCGGTTGCGAGGACACGGCCTGAACGGCCGATGTGCGGGCCGTCGGCGATGCAGCGGCGACCTCGGCATCAATGCCGGTCGCCACAACGCTGACGCGCATCTTGCCAGACATCTCGGCCTCCATCGTCGAGCCGACGATGATGTTGGCGTCGGGATCGACCTCCTCGCGAATACGGTTCGCCGCTTCGTCAAGCTCGAACAGCGTCAGGTCGTCACCGCCGGTGATGTTGATCAGCACGCCCTTGGCGCCTTTCAGGCTGATCTCGTCCAGCAGCGGGTTGGCGATGGCCTTCTCGGCAGCCTGAACAGCGCGATCGTCGCCGTCGGCCTCGCCGGTGCCCATCATCGCTTTACCCATCTCGTCCATCACGGCGCGGACATCGGCAAAGTCGAGGTTGATCAGGCCGGGCCGCACCATCAGGTCGGTCACGCCCTTCACGCCTTGGTGCAGAACGTCGTCCGCCATCGAGAACGCCTCGGTGAAGGTCGTCTTCTCGTTGGCCAGACGGAACAGGTTCTGGTTCGGAATGATGATCAGCGTGTCAACCATCCGCTGCAGAGCTTCAACGCCCTCTTCCGCCTGACGCATCCGCTTGGCGCCTTCAAACTGGAAGGGCTTGGTGACGACACCCACGGTCAGCACGCCCAATTCGCGGGCAGCTTGCGCAATGATCGGCGCCGCGCCCGTGCCGGTTCCGCCGCCCATGCCGGCAGTGATGAAGCACATGTGTGCGCCAGCGAGATGATCCACGATCTCCTCAATCGTTTCCTCGGCAGCGGCGGCGCCAACCGACGGGCGCGCTCCGGCTCCCAAACCTTCGGTGACCTTCACGCCCATCTGGATTTTGGTGGAAGCGTTCGACTGTTGAAGCGCCTGGGCATCGGTGTTCGCAATCACGAACTCGACCCCTTCCAGCTTCTTCTCGATCATGTTGTCCACGGCGTTTCCGCCGGCGCCCCCGACACCGAAAACGGTGATCCTGGGCTTTAACTCTTCATGGGTCGGCATCGTCAAATTCAACATGGGTTCTTCCGCCTGTATCTCGTTTTTGTGCACGCCACCGGGCAGAGGCGCTTTGCTGTCCCGGCTCTGCGGGCCGTAATTGGGGTGTCGTGACGTTACTCAATAACCGTCTTCAGGTCACCCCGATTCGACCCCGAAACCACGAAATATGGCGTTTTTTTGTCGGCCCTCGGCAGGATGTAGCTCGACTTTCAATATCCTGTGGTTTGTCGCGGGGTTAGCGCACAATCTTCACAGAATTCACCCAATTGTCCGCGAAAATCGCGCACGCTAAGGTTGTGTTCTACATCTTGAGGGACCTGCTCGCCGCCTCGTGGCTCTTTTTAGAGCCTTGTGGATAACTTAACAGATTCGGTTGAAGCCGTCGCGCGAAATCGGACCCGTCGGCGGAGTTTGACCGCACGCCTACGGCCCGAGATCTGACACTCACCAATTGTCCTTGAACCACTTCACCGCGCGCCTCAGTGACCGCGGTGCGCCCAACTCGGACGGCGCCTCGAAATCCCACCATTCATCCTGCGGGTGCGCCGCAAAGAGCGACAGGCCAACGGCACTCGCAAACGCCGAACCCGTCGCCGCCTGCGGAAGTCCATGAACACGCAACGGCCGCCCGACCCGAACCTGCTGGCCAAGGATCTTCGGCGCAAGGATATCCAGACCCGGAATTTGGCTGGCCCCGCCCGTCAGCACGATCTGCTGCGACGGCAGGTGCTCGAACCCCGCCGCGTCCAGACGTTGACGCACTTCTTCCAGAATTTCCTCGATCCGCGGACGAATGATCCCGATCAACTCGGCCCGGCTCACCGTGCGCCGGTCGTGCTCCCAGTCACCGGTTTCGCCGCCAATCTCGATCATCTCGCGGTCGTCCATGCCGGTGGCCACCACGCCACCGTGGAATGTCTTGATCCGCTCGGCCTGCGCCATCGAAACCTGCAGACCTTTCGAGATGTCCTGCGTCACATGCGCACCACCCAGCCGGACGGCATCGGCATAGATCATGTGCTTCTTCATGAAGATCGACAGGCCCGTCGTGCCGCCGCCCATATCGATACAGGCCGCCCCAAGCTCCTGCTCGTCTTCCACCAAAGCCGCCATGCCCGAGGCATAAGCCGAGTTCGCCAAACCCGCGAGTTCCAGATCGCACCGCTTCAGGCAATAGATCAGGTTCTCGATCACCGCCCGGTCGACGGTCAGCATGTGCATGTCGCAGGCCAGTCGCTGGCCAATCTGATCGCGCGGATCGATCAGTCCAGATCGATGATCCAACGCGAAGTTTACCGGCTGTGCATGCAGCACTTCGCGCTCGACCCCGTAATCCGGCACATCGCAAGCCGCCAGCACGCGCGCCACATCCGTCTCGGTCACGACATCTGTTTCGACATTCACGATTCCCGCCAGCCCGTATGACCGCGGCTGCCCGCCCGAGAGACAGGCGATCACGTGGTCCACCCGTGTATTGGCCATCTTCTGCGCCGCCTGAACCGCCGTCCGAATGGCGCGTTCGGTTTCCTGCAACGCGCAGGTCTCGCCCAACTGGATCCCACGCGAGCGCGTCGTGGCCGCGCCGATCACCCGGAACTGCGTCTGCCCGGCCATGGCGCCGATGCCCTCGCCTTCGGACACACGTTCACGTGCATCAAAGCGCAGGACCAGACAGGCGATTTTCGACGTGCCCACGTCGAGAATGGCAACCACGCCCCGCTGGATCGCCGCGCGCCGCATGGCCCGCATCGCGCGTTGTGCCTCGTATAGTTCGCTCATGCCCTACTCACCCTCGCCCAATATGAAATCCGTTTCGAACAGCCCTTCGATGCCGCTCGTGCCGCGCCGCAAAACCGGGCGCTGCGGGTTGCGAAAATCAATCGCCGCCAAATCCCGCGCCAGAAGATCCTGCGCGACATCCAACGCCATGACTTTCTGCAAAGCCTGCAGCGCCCCCTCTTCCGGCAACATGATCCGCTGATCGCGCGTCAGCACCACGTCCCAACGCCGTTCGCCCACCCGCAGGAACCCGCGAAGCCGCTCCATCAGCGGCGCGCTGGCCGCGTAAAGCTCCAACGCTTCATCAACCGCCGCGTCGGCCCCAAGCCCAACCACCAACGGCAACTCGGGGCGCTCGACCCGACTGGCAAGCCCCACGACGCGGTGGCCTTCGGCATCGATCAACTGCAACCCATCGCCCGACCGCCAGACCGCCACCGGCACGCGCTCGGTCACCGTCACGGTCAGCACGCCGCCGCTTTTGACCTGAACCGAGGCGCTGGCGACCGCGTCCAACCCCTCGACCCGATCACGCAGATCATCAAGGTCGAGATCAAAGGACGAAATCGGGAAATCCAGCGACAGCACTTCGCGAATATCGGCACCGACGGCGGACGACGCGTCTTCGACCGCCATCAGGCGCACCATGAACTCGGGACGTTCCTGAACCTGCCGTTTCATCTCGGCCACCCGGTCCTTGGCCGCTTCGACCCGCAACGGGTCCGACGCCCAAAACGCCGCCCCGGCGGCGAGGATCAGGACAGGCAGGCCGAACCTCAGAAAGAGTTTCGTCCCCCGCCGCATCATCAGCCGGTTGAGCTTGTAGGCAAGGCGCGAGGGGGCCGGGTCTCTCATCGGTCGCATGACGCATCCTTTACGATCCAGTCGCAGAGCTCGGGGAAACTGATGCCCACATGCGCCGCCTGCTCGGGCACCAGCGAGGTCGGCGTCATACCGGGCTGCGTGTTGGTCTCAAGCGCCACGAGGCCCTGAAGCCCGCGCGTGTCGTCCCAGCGGAAGTCCGTGCGGCTCACACCCCGACAGCCCAGAACCCGGTGCGCGGTCGCCGCATGGGCAAGGCAGGCCTCGGTGATTTCGTCGGGAATATCCGCAGGCAGAACGTGGTGCGACCCACCGGTCGCGTATTTGGCATGATAGTCGTACCAGCCGTCGGTCACGATCTCGGTCACGCAAAGCGCCCGGTCGCCCATGACCGTGACCGTCAACTCGCGCCCCGGCACATAGGCCTCGACCATCAGCTGCTCGGGCATGTCTTCAGCAATTTTCGGCGGACCGTTCGCGGCCTCGCCCACGATATAAATGCCGACCGACGAGCCCTCATTGTTTGGCTTCACCACGTAAGGCGGGTCCATCACATGCGCGGCCGCGATCTCGGCCTTGGCCCGGATCTCCGAGGGCACCACAGGAATGCCAGCTTCCGCAAACACCGCTTTCGAGCGCGTCTTGTCCATCGCCAAAGCCGAGGCCAGCACGCCGGAATGCGAATAAGGAATACGCAGCCACTCAAGGATGCCCTGCGCGCAGCCATCCTCGCCCCAGCGTCCGTGAAGCGCGTTGAACACCACATCGGGCCGTGCCTCGGTCAGGCGTGCGGCCAGATCGGCGCCCGCGTCCAGTTCGATGACCTCATATCCTGCCTCCCGCAGTGCGGCGGCGCATTCGCGCCCGGTGGACAAGGACACCTCGCGCTCGGCCGAGGGTCCGCCCAGAAGGACCGTCACTGTCGGGTTTGCCCTGCTCGACATTCCCGGGTTTACCTGTGTACTGCCGGGCTTTGCGCCCGTGCGTTTTCGTTCTCTGCCTCAAGACGCCGGTTTGCCGACGCGCATGATTTCCCATTCTAACCTGATTCCCGAATGCGCGAACACCCTTTCCCGCACCTCTTCGCCCAGACCTTCCAGATCGGCCGCCGTGGCGGTGCCGGTGTTGACCAGGAAGTTGGGATGCTTGGGCGACATCTGCGCGCCCCCGCGCATGGCCCCCCGCAGACCGGCAGCATCGATCACCGACCACGCCTTGAGGTCGTGGCTGTCATCTGCCCGGCCGGTCGAGGAAAACCCGGCGGGGTTGCGAAAGGTCGACCCTGCGGTCAGGTCCTTCGTCGGCTGCGTCGCATCACGCTTGGCCAACTGATCGTCCATCCGGGCATGTAAAGTGGCGGGGTCCCTAGCCTCGGCCTCGAAAGTGGCGTCAACGATCACGGCGCCCTCCGGAACGGCGCTCCGACGATAGGCGAAACTCAGCGCATCCGCGGTCAACGTCACCCGCGATCCGTCGCGCAGGATCGCGTTGGCCGACACGAAGTGATCGGCAACATAGGAGCCGTAACATCCGGCATTCATCCGGACCGCGCCCCCGATGGCGCCCGGAATGGTGCGCAGAAATGTCAGGTCCAGCCCCGCAGCCGCTGCGGCCTTGGCCACCTGCGCATCCAGCGCCGCCGCACCGGCTGTCACCCGGTTGCCCTCGATCTCGATCCCCGCGAAGGCCCGGCTCAACCGGATCACGACACCCGGCACGCCCCCGTCGCGTACGATCAGGTTCGAGCCGACCCCCATGGGAAACACCGGCACCTCGGCCGGCAAGGCCGCAAGGAAGTCGGCCAGATCGTCGACGTCCTTCGGCATGAACAGCCAGTCCGCCGGCCCGCCGACCCGCAGCCATGTCACACCCGAGAGGTCATAGCCCGCGACCAGCCGCCCCCGCACATCGATATCCGAAACCGCACCCATGGCCCCCCGCTAGCATCCCGGCGAGACCGGCACAATTTGAATCAAAACCGCGCCTTCATCTCTTCAGAAATACGCAAACCCCAAACGGCTCAAGGCGCGGGTCGTTCTCCAATGGCGCGCCGCCGCAGCCAGCGCAAGAAGAACCGCACGGGCCAGCGCAAAACGGAACAGGCCGCAAGGAAGACGATCAACGCGGCCCAGACCCCATCGGTCCAGACCACCCAGACCAGAATCGGCAGCCCGACCGCAATCAGCGCGTAGGCTTGCGGCCAATGCTTCTTCTTCGACGGAACCATCCCCGTCACATTGGCCAGCACCAGCCAGCCGAAAGCAAAAATCAAAGACAGGCTCATGGCTGCGATCTATTCCGCAATTCCGGCAGGAGTTTGACACCCAACCGGTCATTCTTCCTGGTCGAAAAACGGCGGGGGGTGCGGGGGGCAGCGCCCCCCGCGGGGGGCGGGCGCCCAGCCCCCCAAAAACAAGCGGCAAAAAA
>JAJDUZ010000067.1 GCA_022826385.1 Silicimonas sp. | reverse complement strand
AATGGAAAAGTCGCGGCACGCACGGCGAATTTTCGCGGAATCCGCCGAATCAGGGGGCATCGCCGGATCCGGCCTCAAAAATGTTGTTTGATTTCAGCGCACTAAAAAATCGTCATCCGCCATACAGAAATCGCACCCGCGTGTCGAACCAATCGTCGAGAATATGAACCTTCATCGGCTTTCCACCCCGGCCGTTGGCTCGAGCGTGCGCGGCGTTGCGACAAAGCCTGGTGCGTCAAGCGATGCCAGCGCCGCCGAGATCGATCCGCGCAGCCCCAGCAGATGATTGTACTGCGCGTCGCATCCCGACACCGGGGTCGGATAGTGACGCAATTCCAAACGAATGGCCTCGCGTGCGGCCAGCAGGGACTGACGCGCAGCGTCAAGATGGGGTTCGTGGCTCATCTGCACCTCCATTTTTGTATACTATAGTATACATTTATCCCAGAGCAACACTTTGACCCCGAAGCCGGAAAACGACACGTTTTCCGGACCGGTTTCCGCCTCGGAAACCGGCGCCCTCAGAGGATACCCCCTGGCACGAACACCTCGCCCGCGGCCAGTTTTCGCGCCGTGCGCACCAGCCCGGCCGAGATCATCTCGAAGTCGTCGCCATCCCGCCGATAGTCCAGCATCACATCAAGCGCCCCCATCGGATGTTCCAGCGCCATCGGAACGGGGCCCGCATCCGGCAAGTCGGCCAATCCGGCGCCGACCGTTTCGGGGCAGACAAGGCAGGCGGCCATGCATTGCGAGCCGGTCACCGCAAGGCTCGGATGGCAGGTCCACGGCATGAAATAGCGCGTTGCCGCCGTGCCGCCGTTTCGCGCTTCTGCAAGCAGCCCGAATTTCGGCGTCACCGATTGCGAGACGTCGCCCATGCCCATGCGGCGTCCGGCCTCGATCCGGATCGGCTCCATCCGGTTGTAGAATGCGCGGTTGTCTTCCAGTTCCTCCAACGTCTCGTGTCCTGTCAGGCCAAACGCGTCGGCGCGCGCAATCACCATCGGCATCGCCACATCCATGCAGGACACCGCGATCCCGTCGATCTCGTCGACCCGGTTGCCGGTCGGGAACATCGCGCCCGTGGCCCCGCCCACGACGTCCATGAACATCAGTTCGACCGGCGCTGCCGTCCCGGGCACGCCATCAATCCGGGCGTCGCCGTCATAGCGCACCGCACCGCCCGGTGTCTGGACCTTGGCGATGACGCGCGCGCCAGTGTTGACCGCCCGGATCTTCACCTCGGTTTCCTCGCCCGTGGCTTGCATCAACCCAAGCTCCACCGCCGCCGGCCCGACGCCGACAAGGATGTTGCCGCAGGTCGGTTTGAAATCAACCAACCCGTTCTCGACGCTCACTTGCGCGAAGAAGTAATCGATATCGGCCCAGTTATCGTCGGACGCGCTCAGCATCGCGGTTTTTGTCGTGACCGCGTTGCCGCCCCCGATCCCGTCAATGTTCAACGGGTGACCGGATCCGACCATGGCCACCAGAACACGGGCCAACGCGTCGCGATCTTCGGGCAGGTCGGCCTGGCGCATGTAAGGCCCGCGCGAAGTCCCGCCGCGCATGAAAACAAAGGGAACGGCATGTTGGGTCATTTTGCCCTCGTGGTGCTGGTGTTCGAGCGGTCGAGGGGGCGCTGCCCCCACCATCCTGCGGATGGCCCCCCGGGATACTTTCGGGCCGATGGAGAGGTCATGTCAGCGGCCATGGCAGGTCGATCATGTCCTGCAGAAGACCCGCCGGGAAATCGCGATTGAGCAAGGCTGCCATCCCGCAGATGAAGGCAACGCCCGCCGCCGTGTAAAGCCCCGCAATCGTCCAGGACCGTCGGGCGCGGACCCGGATGAAGGCGAAGAGGAACAGCGCCAGTGCCAGAACGAAACCGATCAGGGCCGTCAGGATCAGAAGGGCTGCGAACCAGGCAAGTGTGCTCCAGAGCCCATGCGCATTGTTCTCGGAATTGTCCGCCTCGCGGTCCGCGAACAGCGCATGGCTTTCATCTGCCAGCATCATCTGGATCAGCAGGATGACCCCGCCGACAATCGCCACGCCAGAGACGAAGCGCGGGAAGACGCGGTCGGCGGCGGCATAATCCGGGATCATCGAGGCGTTGACGAAGGCCGCGATCAGATAGGCCAGCACGACCAGCAGGAAGATCATCGGCGCGCGTTTCTTGCCGGAATTGACCGCGCCTTCCGCCATGATCGTCTTGGCCTGACGAAGGCCGATGACGACCGAGATCACCGTAATGATAATCAGGACGATGACGATAGGCGAGAAGATGTAGTCGATCCCTTCCTCGAACCCTTTGCGGAACCGGGATTGCGCAATCTGCACCGCCTGGTTGGCATAAGTCTCGGCCGGGTTCGACAGCACGAAACCGATCAGGAAGGCCGGCCGCGACCAGTCAAAGCGGCGCATCAGGATGCCAAGGAAGCCAATCGCGAAGAGCGCCACAAGATCCATGATGTCCTGACCGGACTGGAAAGCCGCGAAGGCGATGATCATGAAGAGGAAGGGCGCGAGCAGTGCAAACGGGATCGTCGTCAGTCGCGCGATCCCGCCCGAGGCCGCGATACAGATCAGCGTGCCGACGACATTGGCCAGCGCCAGCAGCCAGACAATGGCATAGGTGATGTCGAGGTTGTTCTTCAGCATCGACGGCCCGACCTCGATATTGCCGGAACCCAGAAGCGCGATTGCACCTATGAAGATCGCCATCGACCCGGACCCGGGGATGCCGAAAAGCAGCGTCGGCACCAGCCCCCCGCCCTCTTTCGCGTTGTTCGAGCTTTCCGGCCCGATCACGCCGCGCACCTCGCCCGAGCCGAATTTCGATTTGTCCTTGGTCGACTGCACCGAGTGCCCATAGGCGATCCAGTCCACGACCGAGCCACCAAGCCCCGGGATCACCCCGACCACGACGCCGATGATCGAACAGCGGACCGAGAGCCAGATGTTCTTGAACCAGTCGCTGACGCCCTTGGCCCAGCCACCCCCCAGCGGCGAGCGGTCCGAGATACTGCGATCCTGGCGCAGAAGGGCGACGATTTCGGGGATGGCGAAGATGCCGAGACCAACGATCACCAGCTTCAGCCCATCGACAAGGTAGGGCATGTCATAGGTCGCCATCCGCAACTCGCCGGCGCTGTCGCCCTCGCCGATCGTGCCGATCATCATGCCAAGACCTGCGGCCACGATGCCCTTCAGTGCCACGCGGCCCGCAAGGATGCCGACCATCGAGAGGCCGAAGATGGTGATCATCAGAAGTTCGGGCGTGCGGAATTCCAGCACGATGGGGCGCGCGACGAGGATGAAGAGCGTCAGGAAGGCCGCGCCAACAAGACCGCCGAACAAAGACGAGGCGAAGGCGGCCGAAAGGGCGCGCGCGGCTTCGCCCTTCTTGGCCATCGGGAAACCGTCGAGCACGGTCGCCTGGCTGGCCGACGACCCCGGTATCCCCATCAGCACACTTGCGAACGTGTCCGAAGTAGGCACCACCGCGACCATGCCGATCATCAGGGCAAGACCCAGAACCGGCTCCATGCCGAACATGAAGGGCAGCAGCAGCGAGAGGCCCGCGATGCCGCCAAGCCCCGGGAAGACGCCGATGCAGAGGCCCATCACGACGCCAAGGATCAGGTAGCCAAGGACGGTGGGTTGCAGGATCAGTCCGGCGGCGTCGGACAGGGCTGGCAGGGCGATGGTCAGGATATCCATGGGCGGTGGGTCCTCGTGCGTCTTGTTCACGAATTGTGAACCTTCCCCGGCCAGAAAATCAGGAAAAGACCAGCGGACCCACCCGAAATTCAGCCTCCCTTAAGCGAATCCCCATAAGATCCAGGGTTGGGAGGGAGGGGGAAATGCGCGTTCGGCGCATTTACGGTTTGTTAAGCATCGGATGTGTGGCGAGGCGCAGCTTTCCGCGCCCCGCCGATTGGCTTTAGCCGTTCAGGTCAACGCCGTAGCGCTCCTTCAGCCAGTCGACCACGAACGTCTTGGCGCTGTCCGGCACCTGTGTGGCGCTGGCAAGCGCACCGGCCGCTTCGCCGCCCGTCATCTGCGGATAGACGCCCAGACGACCGGCCGAAATCTCAGCGAAATCGGCGCGTGCTTTGATGTCTTCGAACGCTTTGGTGTAGGTCACCATCGCATCTTCCGACGCACCCGCCGGCAGGAAGACCATCTTCTGCGCCGGGAAGCCGGCCACGAAGAAGGCTTTCCACGCGTCCCACTTCTCGCCGCTGGTTTCGCAGCCCGGGGTCGCGTCACAGACTTCCTTGAAGGTCGGCATGTCCGGGAAGGTCGGGTCGCGCACGATGTTGCCGTCGGCGTCAAGCGCGCCCCAGCTCATCATCGGAACCGCCGTGCCGGCATCGACCAGAGGCGTCACGCCCTTCAGATAGGAGGACGAGGTCTGGTAATCGATATTGGCTTCGCCGCGCTCGAACATTAGGCGGCCGTCACCGCGGCCCTTGATGCCGAAGACCGGCTCGACATTCAGGCCCAGCATTTCCCAGGCCAGAAGCGGCACCAGGTCAAGACGCGTGGCGCCCTGGCTGCCATAGATGAAGTCTTCGCCCTGCAGCGCGGTGGCATTGAGGCCGTCCATCTTGGCCGAAAGCTCGGGCGGCAGATAGGCGACACCACCGGTGCCCGAGGCCAGCACAACATTCCAGTCGTTATACTCATAGCGCACGCGCGGATCGCCCAGAAGATAAGGAAACTGGGTCGAGCCCGACGAGCCGAAGATCAGCGTGCCGTCTTCATAGGACTGTTCCTGGAACCAGTTGGCGCCCTTGGTCGAGCCCGCGCCCGGCATGAACTTGACGACAACCGTCGGGTTGCCCGGCAGCGCTTCCGACAGAAGCGGTGCATAGAAGTTGGCCCACTTGGCCGAGCCGCCGGTTTCCGAGAACGGGATAACCCATTCAACCGTCTTGCCTTCCAGGCTGATGCCGTGACCGCCTGCGGTGGTCTCGGTTGCGAAGGTCGCGGCGGCGGCGGCCACAAGGCCCATCGCCACGCGACGCGTGGTGTTCGTGAGTGTCATATTTTCCTCCCAAATGGCGGCACCCTCCCGGCGCCGCACAAGTCTTGCACCGGGTCATCCCCGGTCCGATGCGCCCAGTTTTGGGACATGAAGCTTGCATCAAACTTTCATGACAGCAAAAAAGTGCCCATGCGGATCGTCGTCGTGGAAGACAATGAGAGCCTGCGGAAAGGCATCACCTATCGTCTCGAAGACGACGGGCACAGCGTCGACGCGCTGACCGATGGCGCCGAGGCCGCCGACTTCCTGCGGCAGGAAACCAGCGATGTCGTGGTGCTGGACATCAACCTGCCGGGCAAAAGCGGCCTCGACATCCTGCGCGAGTTGCGCGAGCGCGGCGATCCCCGCCCGGTCATCCTGCTGACGGCGCGTGCCGCAACCGAGGACCGGGTCGCGGGGCTGGATGCCGGGGCCGATGACTATCTGGTCAAACCCTTCGCCATGGACGAATTGTCGGCCCGCATCCGCGCGCTGGCCCGCCGCAAGGCGGTTGCCCCCCGGCGCGCCGTCAACCTTGGGAGCCTGACCCTTGGCCTCGAACCGCTTGAACTGACCGCGCCCACCGGCCCGCTCGACGTGCCCCGGCGCGAGCTGACCGTGCTTGCCGCGCTGGCCGAAGCCCGCGGCAGCGCTGTCAGCAAGGAACGCCTCCTCGACCAGGTCTATGGCACCGGCAGCGAAACCGACGAGAAGGTGATCGAAGTTTACGTCTCGCGCCTGCGCAAACGGCTCAGCGGACATGGCGTGACCATCCGCGTCCGCCGCGGCATCGGCTATGCGCTCGAGACCAAGCCCTCATGACCCGCACCCTGTCGCTGCGCCTTCGCCTGACGGCGATCATCCTTGTGCCGCTGGTGACGCTCGCCAGCCTTGCGGGCCTCTGGCAATTGGGCAATGCCCGCGCCACGGCCGCCGATGTCTTCAACCGCAGTCTCTTGTCCGCAGCCCTGGCGGTCGCGAATGACGTTGCAATCTCGGGCGGGGACGCGTTGAGCCCGGACACCCGTGACATCCTCGACAGCACCTCGGGCGGCCCGGTGTTCTATCATGTCTATGCCCCCGATGGCGTCATCGTCGCGGGCTATGCAACCCCGCCCGTCGGCATCCCCCGCCCGGTCAGCGAAATCGCCCGCCCCACTTATTTTGACGCGATCTATTTCGGCCGCGATGTCAGCGGCGTCCGCCTGCAAACCCGGACCGAGATCGAAGGTTTTGCCGGCATCTTCACCACCACCGTCTGGCAGGACCGAAGCGTGCGCAGCGCCTTCGTGCAGGATCTTGTGCTGCGGTCCTTCATCGTGATCGCGGGGCTCATCACCACGCTCGGGTTGATCGTCTGGTTCGGCATCCGCCTCGGCCTTCGCCCGCTCACCGATCTGGAAGAAGCGATCGAAGCGCGCTCGGGCGACGAACTGAGCCCGATCCGCCGCGCGGTACCCTTGGAAGTCGAAGGCATCGTGGCGACCCTGAACCGGCTCTTTGCCCAGGTGTCGAAATCGATGACCGCACAGTCCGAGTTCATCGCCAATGCCGCGCACCAGTTGCGGAACCCGATCGCCGGCGTGTTGTCCCTGGCCGAGGCCGTCGAACGCGCGCCGACCGAGACCGCCATGCGCGCGCGCCGCCGACCTCCTGACGGCCGCCCAACAGACAGCCGATCTCGGCCGTCAGCTTCTGCTGCTGGAACGCGCCGAAGCGATCAGCCCGCAGTCGGAACATGTCCCTCTCGATCTGGCTGACCTTCTGCCCGCATGGATCAACGACCTCACCCGCGACTTGGCCCCGGACATCAACGTCACCCTGACCTGCCCGGCGACGCTTCCCGCGATCTCCGGCGATGCAACGATGCTGCGCGAGGCTTTGGCCAACCTCCTCGACAACGCCGTCTCGCATGGCGGGCCGACCCTCAACCAGATCACGATAGCTGCGTCAGCCACGGCCCACGAGGTCGTCCTGTCCCTCGAAGACAACGGCAAGGGCATCCCCGAAAGCGACATCCCCCGCGCCCTTGAACGGTTTTCGCGCCTCTCCGAGACATCGTCCAGCGGCCTTGGCCTCTCGATCGTGCAGGCGATCATCGCGGTGCATGGCGGGCGGTTCCAACTGTCAGACGCGGCGCCGGGTCTCTGCGCCGTGATCGGTCTCCCGGCGACCGGCCCCGGCTAAACCCCTGCCCTTCGCCTGTTGGCAAATATCCCGGGGGGCGCGGCACGCGCGGGGGCAGCGCCCCCTCTTTCGGTGCCACCCCGAAGCGATGGTCAGGATTCACCCACAATGCCAGATCCCGCGCCCCTGATATGTTCACCGGTCGTTCAGGAAACGGCCTCATGAACCACGAAAAAGGAATGGAAGGGAGAACGGGTGGACGCGAACAGACGAGGCACGGTGCGAGGGGATGGAAGGGAACAGGCAATGCGAGAATACTGCACTGAGCCAGCCGAGCAAAAATCTGCGCTGAGCCAACCGATCAAGAAATCTGCGCTAAATCAGCCGAGCAAGAAACCTGAGCTGAACCAGCCGAACAAGAAACCTGCGCTAAACCCGCCAAACAAGAAACCCGCGCTAAACCAGCCGAGCAGGAAACCGCGCCGAACCCGCCGAAACTTCACCAATCCTTCACCGAATCGCCCCCACCCTAGGGGTGGGAGGACGGTGGCACTACGGCTTGTTAAAATTAACGAAGCTTAACGGCGCGCCGCGCGTTGCCGCGCCACGTCTTCTGCCACCAGCGCCTTATAGGCCGCCTGTATCCGCGCCATCACCGGGCGCGCACCCGTTCCGATCGGCTTGCCATCTATCTCGGCCACCGGCGTCTGTGCGCCAAACGTGCCGGTCAGAAACGCCTCATCCGCCCCATAGGTTTCGTAAAGCGAAAAGTTCTTCTCAAAGACCGGTATCCCTTCGGCACGGCAAATCTCGATCACCTTCGCCCGCGTCACCCCGTTCATGCAGTAATCCCCGGTCGAGGTCCAAACTTCGCCCCGCCGCACGATGAAGAAGTTGCAGGCATTCGTCGTGTTCACGAAGCCATGCGGGTCCAGCATCAGCCCTTCATCGGCGCCCGCCTGTTCGGCCTGAAGGCAGGCAATCACGCAATTGAGCTTCGAGTGACTGTTCAGCTTCGCATCCTGGCTCATCGGCAATCCCCGCACCTGCGGCACGGTTGCCAGCCGGATGCCCTTCGCCTGCAGATTGGACACCGGTTTCGAGTGCTCGACAATCGCCACGATCGTCGGCCCCCATTTCGACAAAGACGGGTGCTGGAACGGCTTCGCCTTCCGCCCCCGCGTAATCATCAACCGGCAATGCGCATCCGACACCATGCCATTCGCCTCCGCCGTCTGGTCCAGGATCGCCCGGACCTCGCCCGGCGTGACGCCCGGATCCAGCGACACGGTTTTCAGCGAATTGAACAGCCGGTCCATGTGCTCGTCGAAGAACGCCCATTGCCCGTCGTAAAGCCGCAGCCCCTCCCACATGCCGTCGCCCAGCATGAAGCCGCTGTCATAGACCGAAACCTTGGCCTCATCCTTCGGCACCAGAGCGCCGTCGACCCAGATCAGCAGGTCATCATTGCGCGCGTCTTCCTCGGCGCTGTGGGTGGTTTGCGTCGTGTCGATCATGCGTCCTCGTCCGTGATTGAGGACAGTGATGCCAGACCATGCCGGGGCGCGCAAACCGCAGAACGGAAAAGGGCCACGCCAGACCGGCGTGACCCTCGAGTTTACAGGTCCCTATCGGGAGAAATCAGAGCAGCGACTGCACGTTGATCCCGAAGGTGATGGCCCCGATCAACTCGCCCGTGGCCGGGTCCTTGATCGGCATCGACACCTGGCTCTGATACGAGCGCGTGCTTTCGTCATACTCGACTTCGCTGATGTGGATGTCGCCCTAGCCATTGCCATAGGTTTCTTTCCACTTGGCTTCGTCACCCTGCCAGTAGTCCGACGTCTCAACGCTTTGCGCCACGTTCAGACCGTGGTTGTCCATGGCGAAAACCTCGGTCACGAAGCTGGCCGTCTGGGCCTGCTGGTCACGAAGCCAGGCCGAGGTCGGCTGGTTCAGCAGCTGGTCGATCAGCGGCTTGCTCTCTTCCTTGCGCTGTGCGCGCCAGTCAAGGTCAAGCTGGTCGATGTCAGCCTGCGTCAGACCGCTATGCGCCGCGTTCTGCGCCTTGACGGCTGCGATCAGCTCGGGGTTTTCGAGCCACTTCGTCAGCTGCTCTTCGGCATAGGCCTTGAGCGGCACCCGATACACGTCTTCCTGACCCGGCGTCGCCAGCATATAGAGCGTCACGACATTGTTCATGTCGTTGACCAGGCCGGACGAGACGCTGGCCAGCGCGGCCACGTTCTCGGTCGAGGGCTGCATGCCGCCGCGGATCGCATCCAGGATCGGCTTGCTCTCGTTCCAGGTGCTCTGAACGGCGGCCAGTTCCTTGCGGATGGCGTCGTTCGGCGGCGGGTTGATGCCAGCGTCCAGCATCCCGTCACGCAGAGCGTTCAGCGAAACCGTATACATGTCCAGGCTTTGGCCCAGCGACGCGGTCGCGCCCTGATCCACCCCATCGACCATTCCGCAGACTTCCTTGGAAATCCGCTCGACCAGCATCCGCTGGCGACCGGCGATATTCATCGAAATGGCGTCGGCCTGCGTCAGTTCCTGCGGGTTCGAATATTCGTTCGACACGTCCGAGGTGAGGATCATCGTCGCATCCAGCAAGGCGCCATTGTTGCCCGCGATCAGATCCGCCGCACGGGCTTGACCCGGTGCGCCCGAGATCAGCGTCTTCACGGCCTCGTCGATCGGATCCCACTTTGCGTGGACCTCTTTCAGCGATTTCAGCACGACGCGGCTCTTCTCGGCCGACGGAATGCCCAGTGCCGGGCTGCCGAATTCCAGGCCCGAAAGGATCGTGTTGAACTCGTTCTGAGCCGTGGCAAGGTCCGCAGCAGCAGCTTCAGCATCAATCCCGGCGCTCAGGCGGCAGCTGGCCGAACCGACGGTTTGCGTGAGCATACGCAGTTTGCTGGAAAGGTTGACCCGGGCTTTCGAGCCGTCAAAGGCTTCGGCAGCTTGGGCGGGCGAGAGGGCGGGTTGGGAAAGCAGACCGGCACATACTGTCGCGCTGAGAAGCATGGCCCTTCTGAAAAGTGTGTGGGGTTTCATGATAGGTTCCTGTCAAAATCCAAATGGACCGGACGGGGGCAGCATTGAACGGGCGTTCAAACCTCCAAGACGGTCCTTGTGCGGGAAGAAGCGACGCCTGCCCTGGGAGTGCAGGCGTCGCCCGAGACATCAGGTGTCTTTCGAGATCCACACCTCGACCCGACGGTTGATCGACTTACCGCGATCAGACACGTTACAGGCCGACGGTGCCACTTCGCCGAAACCGGCGGTCAGCATCTCGATGTGGTCCAGACGACCACCCGCTGCAGCGCGAACCTCTTCCAGGACCGAACCGGCACGACCGACCGACAGGCGGCGGTTGGCTTCGAAGGCACCGACGCTGTCGGTGAAGCCCACGAATTTCACTTCGGTGCCCGAAGGAACGGTTTCGAGGTAGTCAACCAGACGCTCGAGGTCCAGCTTGCCACGTTCGTCAAGCTTCGACGAACCCGTGCGGAAACGGAAGGTCGAGGACAGGCGGTCATAGTTGCCCATCTCGGCCAGCATTTCCTGCATCACAACCGTTTCGAAGCCGGCGTCGTAGGCCGCAGCTTCACGCTGCAGGTTGATCGCACGGTCATCGTCCAGGCCCTGCGCACGGCGCGTGATACCAAGGTCGATGAAGCCCGACTTGCCGATCACGGCGTCCGCTTCTTCCGAGATTGCGAAATCCAGGAACGAACGGCTGGCCGTATCCAGGTTGTCCGAACGGTTGTAGAGATACATCCGGCGGTTCAGGGCATATTCTTCCGTCTTGGCCGAGAAGGCGTCCGGACGGGCGGCAATGCCACATTCGTTGACCAGCGTCACCGGCTTGGCGCCACGCTGGAACGCGTAACCGACGTAACCGATAGCGTTGCGGTCACGATAGACCACGTTCGACATCTCCTGGTCGTCGTCAGCCAGAGCGGCCGGAACGAAGTTCGGCTTCTCTTCACCGAAGAGGTAATCCATGAAGAAGTCATAGCTGGCCGTGTCGTCGTAACGGGCAACCACGTTGATCGGGCGATCAACACCGCCCAGCTGGCGCCAGTTGGTGATCTGGCCCGAGAACACGCCGCGCAGCTGCTCGATGGTCAGCTGATCGACATCGTTTTCCGGGTGCGTCACGATAACCATGCTGTCCACGGCCACGATCCGCTCCTGGTCCGGGCTGATCATGTTGCCGGCACCGTCGGCGCGAAGCGCGCGGGCTTCGTCCTTGGTGATGCGGCGCGAGGACATGCCAACCTTGGCCGAACCGCTCATCAGCGCTTCGAAGGCGTCGCTGTCGTTGGTGGCCGACACAAGGTACGAGCCGATCTCGTCACCAAAGCCGCCATCGCCGATCAGCGTGGCCAGCGTCTGGCCTTCACCGGTGTTGGTCAGTTCAGCGTCTGCGTCCATCGATGCGGCGAAGCCGGTCATCAGCAGCGGCATCATGCCAAGGCCGATGGCGTCCGAACCGGCGATCTGCACGTCGGCATCCACGGTTTCAAGCTGCGGACAGGCGGCGCCTTCACAACGCACACGGCTGGCTGCGATACGAAGATCGCCCAGCGCGGTCCGGATGATATAGTTATCGTCCACGAAATCGACGAAGTCGCCGACAAGGTTAACAGTGCCGTCAGCCGATTTCAGCGTGACTTGGTCCGCGACTGCCGCTGTCGAGAACATCAGTCCCGAGGCGAGCGCGACACATGCCGCGGAGGTCTTCAGTTGACTTGCGAGTCTGGTTTTCACGAGTTCCACTCCAAAGTTCGCGGACCGATAAGAAACGTGTTTGATACCCGAAGTACTCGGCAACAAAACGACGGTCGGAATTTGCACGCTCCGCTGGTCCTTCCATAAATTCCTGATGGAAACAAAGCGGGTGAATGGGCGGAAAATGTGTTCAAATCTGGGTTTCTTTAAAATGTGTCTTGAATTTTCCGCAGTCTTGCACCCACTGCTAAAAAACTCATCAAATCACTGTTTTTAATTTGTTTTCCGCAATCTTCACCGATGTGGACAGCCTGAAATGGGACAAAAATTCGCGGTTGTCGCCGCATTGACCGGGATGGAAACAATAATTGAAACCCCGCGGCCCAATCACGGATCGCGGGGTACAGACTTTGCCATTGATCAAGAATTGCGCGGTGGGGAACCGAAGCTCAGTTCCCCGCGTAGCGCATGTTGACCAGCCACATCTCGCCATCGCGCTCGACGGCGAAGTTGAAGTCCTGTGCCCCGGCCTCGAGATCGCGCTCAAGCAGGCGCGGCAAGGCTTCGGGACCGTCAATCAACTCGTTATTGGGCATCAGGGCGACGATCCGGTCGCCGCTTTGCAGATCCGACTGGCTGGTGCCGTTTCCGGCACGCACGATGGTAGCCCAACCGGTGCCGTCCGGCGCCGTTTCAAACTGCACACCGTTCAACAGCAGGGTCTGCTGCACGACCGGAAGCTGAACCTCGCGGACAAAAACCTCTCCCGATCCGGGGTCGGCGACACCGAAGGCAACCGTGACCGCCTCGCCAGCGGCAACGTTTGTCGTGGCGGACACCACGCGCTGGAAGTCGCTGAGCGCATCAATCGGGAAGCCGTTCACCGACAAGACCCGCTGACCGGGGCTCAGCACATCGGCCAGCAGACCGGAGGCAGAGGCCACGATCGACGGCTCTGCACTATCAGCTACCACGGGGAACGACACGGTCGCGCGTGACTGGACCGGCGCGCCATCCTCGGCGGTGATGGGCAAAGTGGGTTCGACGACCGGTGCGGTCGCGGTTTGCGTGGCTGGCTGACCCGTAAAGAGATCGATCACGCCCTCGGGCGCGGTGCCGACGCTTTGCGGCGGCGTCGGCGCCGGGGCGGTTCGGATCGTCAACTCGTTGGCTTCGTTTGCCGTGCTCCGCGAGCCCAGCGTGCCAGACGCGGACGAGACCTGAACGTCGCCCTGCGACTGACCTTCCAGGAAGAACGGCAGCTGCTCGGGCACGGTCGGCGCGGGTGCGCTCGCAGTCGATCCCCCTGCCCCTGACGTATCCGCAGCGCTTGCCGTGTCAGTGGTGGTTTCTGGTGTGGGCGTTGGCGCAGGCGTGGCGGCGGCGGTCTCGGTCGTCGACGCGTCCTCGCCCCCCATCATCATGACACCGCCCAGCGCCAGTAGCAGCGCGGCAGCGGCAACGCCGATGTAAAGCCCGGTCTTCGGTTTGCTCTTGATCGCGGCCGAAAGCTCTTCCGGCGTTTCCGCCGGTTTCGAGTGCGACGCGCTCGGGATCAGCATCCGCGACAGGTTTGTCCGTTCGGACCACTTGCGGACCGAGGAAATTGCCGAACGCGACTTCTCTTCGAACTGCTCAAGAACGCTGCCATTCTCGGCCACCAGCACCGGGCGCGACCGCGCGCCTTTCGGCGGCAGAAGCGCCTGCCATTCGGCGGCACTGTGCAAACGGTCCCGCGGGAATATGCTGAGGGCCCGGTCTATCGCTTCAAGGAACCCGTCGGAATAGCCCGAGACACGCTCCTTGACCGGCACGTAAGGATCAGGATCGCCATTCGCGACCGCCGCCATGCGGCGCTGCGCATTTGCGGGCAGTTCCCCGGTCAAGACGTGATAGAGCGACGCGGCAAGCGAATAGAGATCGCTGCTGAGATCGTGCGCGGCATCCTTGGAATAGAATTCCTGCGGCGAATACCCGTCTTTCACCGTGCGCATCGAGCCAAGATAGCTCTCGGTCGGCGTCACGGTCACTTGCGCGGCACCGAAATCGATCAGCACCGGGTTGTTCTCGGCATCCAGCAAGATGTTGTCGGGCGCAATGTCGCGATGCAGCACGCCTTCCTTGTGGATGAAGCCCACGGCGTCCAGAAGCTTGCCCGCGATCGCTTCAATCTCGACCGGCGTCAGCGTCTCGCCACCTTCGATGATTTCCAGAAGATCGCGACCCTGCACGAAATCCATCGCCATATAGGCGGTTTCGTTGTCTTCAAAGACCTGGTGCACGCCGACAATGTTCGGATGCGACAGCCGTGCCAAAGCACGCGCTTCTTCGATGAACATCTCGACAATCGTGCGGAAAGTTTCGACCTGGGTCCGCGAGCGCACCTTGACCGCCTCTCCGGCGCGGCGGCAGATGGCTTCGGGGAAACATTCCTTGATCACCACGACACGGTGCAGGCTGTCCTTGGCCAGATAGGTAATCCCGAATCCGCCGTTGTTCAAAAACTGCTCGATGACGTATTGCCCATGCAGAAGCTCGTTGCCGGGCTTCAGCTCGTCCTCGAACTCGTTTTTGCCATTCTCCTGCGGTGTGACCGTCGAGTTCATTGCGTTAACCATTATTGATTTGCCGTCTAAACGACTGAAACTTCTACGAACATGACAGGCGAAAGTGGCAATCAAGAGCAAAGATTGTGTGGAATTTTCGCTAAATTCGAAACAAATGGTCCCTTCTTCCGACTTTGACCAAAGCGGGTCTGTGACGCGCATTCGGTGCCTCTTCCGACAACAGAGAAACACCAAGTAGGATTTTTTATATCATATTTTCAGATAGTTAAATCGGACTTTTCCGCACCAGCTAACATACCAGTGCAGTTGCAGCAGAAACCGGAAACAGTTTGTTGCTTCGCCCCGGGCAAGCATTGTGGCAAAATTGTGGTAGCAACGACCGGTAAGCACAGGGGGAATGTGTATATGTTACGAGTTGCAGCTGGCGCACTGTTTGCGCTGTCCATGTCCGGCGCCGCAGTCGCCCAAGATACGGTGACCTGGAAAGACGATATCCAAGGCTGGAGCGTGGCCATCGACCGCACGATTGCGGACAGCTGCTTCATCATTTCCGGCTTCGAAGACGACCTCTTCCTGCGCTTCCAGTTCAATGCCACGCAGAAGAACGTGCAGTTCATCGTGGCCAATGTGAACTGGGATTCTCTCCAGACCGGCGAAGACTACGACCTTGAAGTCGCGTTCGGCGGAATGGACGCGTGGACGGGCATGGCCAAGGGCCACCGCTGGAGTGACATTCTGCCCAGCCTTGTCCTGTCGGTTCCGATGGAAGACCAGCAAGCCTCTCATTTCATGCAGGAATTCACCGGCACCGGTTCGGTCCGAATTTCCCATGCCGGCGCCGAGATTGCAAACCTTGCCCTGCATGGCGCAAGCGAGGCCGTGGCCTCGATGCTGGAATGTCAGGCCGCGATGGCCGACAGCCACCGGAAGAAAAGCGAAAACAACGACCCGTTCGCGCCGAAGCCCGAACCCATCTGAGACGGCCCTGCCCTGCGGCGCTGCTGCGCCGCAGAAGCCATCACCAAACCAGACTGTATATATAGTGTCAGTTTCGGCACCCCGATGCGGCTGTCCGCGCAACCTGACACAACTTTCATAGCCAGACGCGCACGCCATGATTGTCTCGTTCATGGCGAACAATGCGGAAAATCCGGCACGTTTGACGTTGTCGCAGCATCGACAATGCCAATCGCCGTCCAAAGATCAGCCCCGAAATCGAAACAAAATGTGGCGCGTTCATGTCTCGTCGCCACAAAGATATCCCCGGTTCAACAAGGGTTAACCCTAAAAGAGACCGAATTTTTCTTCAGTTTTGTCTCGAATTTAGAGTGATCCGCATGTGAGGGCCGGGCTATGAGCCTCAAGAACACTGCAAATGAAGCCGTCGACGAGGAGTTTGCCGACAAGCTGAAACCCGACACGAAACTGATGCTCGGGCAGTACACGATCGAGGGCTTCCTCGCAGCCGGTGGCTTCGGGATCACCTATCTGGCGAAAGACAGCCTTGGCCGTCGCGTCGTCATCAAGGAGTGTTTCCCCGGCAGCTTCTGCCGTCGCCAGAACCACTCGGTGATGCCGCGCTCGCGCGCTCACCAGAACGAACTCAAGTCGATCGTGCGGCTCTTCAGCCAGGAAGCCATGGCGCTGGCCAAGATGAACCACCCGAATATCGTCGGCGTGCACCAGGTCTTCGAAGAGAACAACACAGCCTATATGGCGCTGGATTACGTGCATGGCCGCGACCTGCTCGAGATCCTCGAGGAAAACCCCGAAACGCTGAAGCCCGATCTGGTCGAAGGCTATCTGGTCAAGATCCTAGACGCAGTGAAGCACATCCACATACTGGACATGCTGCACCGCGACATCGCGCCGGACAACATCATCATCAACGAAGCTGGCGAGCCGATCCTGATCGACTTCGGCGCCGCCCGCGAAAGCTCGAACGAGCGCGTCACCCGCATGCTCTCGGCGATGCGCGTTGTGAAAGACGGCTACTCGCCGCAGGAATTCTATATCGCTGGCTCCGAGCAAGGTCCGTCCTGTGACCTCTACTCGCTGGCCGCCAGCTTCTATCATATTGCCACCGGCGAACTGCCGCCCGACAGTCAGGCGCGTCTCTCGGCCTGCGCCGCAGGCGACGAAGACCCCTATGTCTCTCTGGGTGAAAAGACCGATGCCTATTCCAAGCGGTTCGTCACGGCGCTCGACAAGGCCATGTCGGTCCTACCGCGCGACCGGATGCAATCCGCTGACGAGTGGCTCGCGCATCTTGGCGGCGAAGTCGAAGCCGCCCCGGCCGCCGCCGCTGCGAAACCGGCCAAGGCGGCAGCCGCCACCGGTGAAAAGAAGTCGTTCATGCCGATCCTTCTTGGCACGACAGCCATCGCCGCCGCCGCAGGCGCAGGCTTCTTCTATTTCTCGAACACCGGAACCGAGGCCCCGTCGGCCACTTTGGACGGCGGCAATGTCGTTGCCACCGCCCCGGCCACCCCGGCGCCCACGGTCACGCCTGAACCGGCCCCGGCCACCCCGGCCCCGGCGACCGAGACGGCAACCGTCACACCTGAACCCGCCCCGGCTGCGCCCGAGGCAACGGCCGAAGCCGCCGCGCCGGTCTTCCCGCTCCCCACCGCCCCGGCGGAACCTGAGCCGGAAACCGCCGCCATCCCGGAACCCGCCCAGCCTGAGACTGCGGTGGAACCCGAGATCGCAGCCCTTCCGACCCCGGTCGAGCCCGAAGCCCCGGCTGTCGTGACGCCCGAACCGGAAGCACCGATTGACGTCGCAGCCCTGCCGACCCCGGTCGTGCCCGATCTGCCGCAAATCCGCCCGGCCCCCCGCCCGGTCATCGAAGCCGCCCCGGAACCGGTGCTGCCCGATCTGCCGGAAGTGGAAAACGTCACGGTCGAGATTGCTGGCCTGACGCCTCCAGCCGTGGAAGAGGCATCGATCATCGCACCGGCACGCCTCGAAGCGCTCGATCCGACGGGCCTGCCCGCAGGGATCGACAGCGTTCAAGTCGCAACATCGGCCTTGCAGGACGTTCAGCCCGTCATCGACACCACCGCGCCCGAGGCCCCGGCCCCGGAACCCGAGCCGGTTGTTGTCGCCGAACCGGAACCGGCCCCCGTGGTCGAGCCCGAGCCCGCGCCGGAACCGGTCGTGGTCGCGGAAGCCGAACCGGCCCCGCAGCCTGAAGCGGCAGCCCCGGCGTCGGACGACAATTCCTCGCTCGCCTTCTTCATGGCGATGGGTCAGAACAACCAGCCCGACATCGTGTCGGCCGCACGGCCCTCGACCGCCGCAGCAGCCCCTGCGCCAGCCGCACCGGCCGCCGCCCCGGCACCGGCCGCAACGCCCGCCGCAGCCCCGGCAACCGGCCAAGCGGTATCGGCAGAAGAGGCAGGCATTGTAACACGTTACGTGCCGATCCTGCCCTTTACGCTGTCCAGCTGGCAGCCCGGCATGGCCGCCTTTGTTGGCGACAATGGCCCGGCATGGCTGACGCAAAGCGCGCGCATCGTGACCATCAACGGTCAGCGCGTCGACACCAACGACCAAATCGTGGCCGAGCTTGAAAAAGCCGCCGCCGCCTCGAACACGGCGCTTGTCGACGTGACCTTCGGCATCGAACCGCAGCTGAATGCCGCGATCGAAGAGCACACGCTGGCGCTCGAGACCGAGCAGCACACGCTGCTTCTGAACGGTCTGCGTCTGGCAGCCCGCGAAGCCAACGGCACCTGGATCACCGAGATCGTGGACGCGCCCGCAGGCTCGAACTTCCGCGCCGGTGACGCCCTGGTGTCCTATGTGGCGACCTGGGAAGACCTCAACGGCCCGGATTCGCTCACGACCATTCTCGAACGCGAACTGGCCAAGGGAACAAGCACGTTCAGCTTCGCCGTCAGCCGTGACGGAGAGATTTGGGTCGAAGCGTTTAACCTGACATCGCTCGCGAACTGAGCAGAGCAGACAAGAAGAGATATCAAGGAGAGGTTCAGTGTTCTTTTTCCGAAAGAAAGCACGCAAAAACGTTGATGAACCCAAGGCACCCAGGCCGGAAGAAGGCTTGATGCCCGCAGCTACGGCGCCGACTTCGGCACCGGCCCCTTCGGTCGATGCCGCGGGCGACCAGCCGGTGATGCGCAAGCGCCGTCGCCCGACCAATGCCAACAAGACCCGCCTGATGGGGTTCGATACGTCGGACGGTCGCGTGGTCGATCTCTTTGGCGAAGACAAGGCCACAACGGAAACCGGACGGTTCCAGTTCCCGGTGGCGCTGGTCATGGTCACGAAGGGCCCGGGGCTTGGCGAAAGCTTTGCCATCAAATCCGGCATGTCGCAGATCGGCCGCGGCGAAGATCAGGCGATCCAGCTTGACTTCGGCGACCAGGCCATCTCGCGCGAGAACCATGCCGCGATCGTCTATGACCCCAAGGAACATTTGTTCCTGCTGGGCCATGGCGGCAAATCCAACATTGTGCGTCTGAACGGTAAGCCGGTGGTTAGCACCAACGACCTGAAAGACGGGGACGAGATTGAAATTGGCGAGACCCGGCTGCGCTTCGTGGCCCTCTGCTCGGACAAGTTCAATTGGGAAAGTGCTGAAACCGAGGAAGGGACCGACGACGATGATGTGGAGATTGCCTGAACCCCGCTTCGACGTCGCATCCGCCCTTGATCGTGGCAGTCGCGACTACCAGGAGGACACCCTCGTTTCTGACTTTGCGGTCGGAGACGACTGCGGGATCGTTGTGCTGGCCGATGGCATGGGCGGACATTCCGCCGGCGACATCGCCTCGAAGACCGTTGTGACGGAAGTCTATTCCGAACTGAAGTTCCACAGCGACATGTTCTTCGATCACCCGGATCACCTGCCGGACCTGATGCTGAGCGCGATCAACAACGCCAACGATTGCGTGCGCGAAGCGATGGTCGAGAACCCGGAATCGCGCGGCATGGGATCGACCGTGGTCGCTACCGTGATCGCCGGCACCAAGCTCTATTGGAGCTCGGTCGGGGACAGCCCGCTGTACCACTATCGGTCCGGCAAAATGGAGCAGGTGAACGAAGATCACTCGATGGCCCCGCAGATCGACGCCATGGTCGCCGCCGGCGCCATCCGGCCCGAGGACGCCAAGTCGCATCCCGAGCGCAACTGCCTGACATCGGCGGTCGCGGGCGGCAAGATTGCCCGCATGGACAATCGCGGCAAGTCGGTCGACCTGAAGGCCGGTGATGTGATCGTGGTTTCCAGCGACGGTCTCCAGTTTCTGGAAGACAAGGTCATTGCCAAAATCATCACGCGCAACCGCCGCAAGCCCAGTGCCGACATCGCGAACGCGCTGTTGCAGGCGGTCAAGGGCCTTGATGACCCTGAACAGGACAACATCTCGTTCGCCGTCATCAAGGTGCGCCACGAAAAGCCGGTCATCCGGCCCAAGCGTCGCGGCAACGTCATCACCGAGGTCGACTTCCATTCGACCCGACTGGCAGATGAATCCGTGCTGGATGAAATCAAGGGCGACGCCGAAGGCGACGCAGAAACCAAGGACGAGAACGCCAGCGCGGGCGACAAGGACGACGCGCCGGCAGCGAAGAGTGCAACGGGTGGTTAACTATTATGTCCGACGAGCAAACGGTCATCGACACAGCGCTGAAACTGCAGCGCCTGCTGGAAGACGCTGAATTTCCGAAGCAGGATCGATTTCTGGCGGAACAATGCTTGCGGCGGCTGGCTCAGCCGCTGCGGTTGACGGTTTTCGGAACCGATCCGAAACATGCGATCTCGCTGGTCAACCTGATGATCGGCCAATCGGTGATCTCGCCGTCGATCGAACGCGCCCGCATCCAGTTTCTCTACAGCGACACGCCGCACGCCAAGCTGCAGTATCGCGACGGCTCGACGAAACGGATCGAAGGCCAGGACTTCCGCCGTCTCTTCGACGACAGCCCGTCGCGCGTCCGGATCTATGTCAATCTGCCGGTTCTGAAGAAGGTCTCGTTCTTTCTTGCGACCGAAAAGGATGCCAAACGTCTCTGCTCGGACGTCGACAAGATCCTGCCGCCCTCGGACATCTCGCTCTGGACCGGCGATGATCTGACGATCCCGCTGCTCGAGGCATGGCGCAACATGCCGGACCGCTTGCGGGACCACAGCTATCTGGTCCTGTCTCCCAAGATGGACATGGAAAGCTGGAAGAGCGTCGCACAGGAGTTCGTCGAGATCATGCGGGTCGACCCGCGCCGCGCCCAGGACGCCAAGGAAGACCCCAACGGAGTCGACAAGGCCGAGTTCAAGGCCGCCGGTGGCGCGACGATCGTCAAGATCATCAAGCGGGAAATCGAGGTTCTGACCCAGTCGTCCCTTGACGCAAGCGAGGTGCTCTTCGCGCGCTATGACAGCCTGCTGGACGAGCCCGAAGCAGCACCCGAGCCGCAGGCAGAGCCGCAGGCACCTGCCCGCGAGACGGTCGCCGAGGAAGACCCGCTGGAGCGTCCCGCCGACCTGACCGACGAGATTATCGACCGGATCGTCAGCCGACCGACCCGCGAAGCCGTCTATTCGGTGCCGCTGGGCAAACTGGCCTCCCGCTCGCGCCTGCTGGGCACCCCGACGCAGCAGCCCAAGATCACTGCGCGCACCGTGTCCATGGCGATCAAGAACATGCCCAAGACCACGGCCCGCCCGGTGTCGAAAGCTGGACCGAAGCCGCGGGTGCGGTCGCGGCGGAGCCGCCCCAACGCAACACCCTGGTCGCTCGGCCTCTGAGGCTGCCGCGTCAGATCGGGCGGCGTCCCATCACACGCAAGGTCATCGCGCGCCCGGTCCGCAAGACCGGGTAAAGCACGCGCGCCAGTGCAGGCCGTCGGAAGATCGCCACGCTCAACCGGTTGAACAGACCCGATGGCGTCGACATGCACGCCAACTGGTGCATGCAGGCATCGCCAAACCAGACCTGCTCGCCCATCACCAGCGCCATACCCTGGTTCAGATCGAACCCCTCGGCCTGCAACCGGTCGACCACCGCGTGCCCACCGCGCGCATCGATCAACTGGACCTCGCCCACCGCATCGCGCAAGCGCAGAAGGCGCACGTAGCGCGCGCAGAACGGGCATTCCCCGTCATAGACAATCTGCAGTCCCGGCTTTGCGGACATCGCGGTTTTCCCGGTTGATCCCCGTTGAATTTAGGGCCGCGCCCCCGCACCTCCAAGGGATCGGACACCAGCAACCGCTGAACCGTGACCGATTGGCCGCGTCCATCCCGCGAAGTCGCTGAAACAGACGGGACATGGTTACCAAATCGTAAGGTTCTTCCCCCAGAGACGGTCTTCGAACGACAGCAGTATTCACGTCACACCGGCTCACGGGTCGGCGTGGCAACGGGGGGCCAATGAAGGCAGCTGTTACCATTGTATCGAAGAACTACTTCAGCTTCGCGCAGGTTCTGGCGCAAAGCTTTCGCCAACATCACCCTGACTGGCAGTTTTTCGTGGTCCTCATGGACGAAGCCGATGGGTATCTAACGACCGGTGTGGTCGGGCAACCCGGCCTCGACTATGAGGTGATCGAAGCCAAAGACCTTGAACTGCCCGACTTCGGGACGCTGGTCTATCGCTACTCGATCATGGAATTGAACACCGCGATCAAGCCCTTCGTCCTCGACCACCTGATGCGCCACCGGGGCTGCGATGTGGTCTCCTATATCGACCCCGACATCCTTTTCTTCGCCCGCATGACCCAGGTGGAAGAGGCGCTGGAGAAGAACGATCTTTGCCTGATCCCGCATATGCGCCGCCCCTTCCATGACACCAAGAACCCCTCGGACCTCGGCATCCTGCAAAGCGGAACGTACAACCTTGGCTTCGCGGCCATGCGCCGGTCACCGGATGTCGAGAACCTGTTGGCCTGGTGGATGGACAAGCTGTTCCTCGACTGCATTGTCGACATCCCGAACGGGCTCTTCGTGGACCAGAAGTGGATGGACCTTGCACCGGGCTTCGTGGAGAAAACCGCGATCCTGCACGATCCCGGCCACAACGCGGCCTATTGGAACCTGCACGAACGCAAGGTGGTGAAGGCCGAAAGCGATGACGGGTCGACATCATGGACAGTTGGCGACAAGCCCTTGGTGTTCTTCCATTTCTCCGGCTACACGCCCCACATGCCGGGCCGCCTGTCCAAGCATCAGAACCGGCACAACCTGTCGGAGATGCCGGACCTTCGCGCCCTTTGCGACCTCTACGGTGACCAGCTTCTGGCCAGCGGGTATGACGAAACCGCCAGTTGGCCTTCTGCCTATGCCACGCTGCCCAATGGCGCCAGCGTGCCGCAAAACCTGATCCGCAACATCGTGCAGGACCTCTTGCGCAAGGGCGTCAGTATCCCCTGCCCGCTGGAGCAGACCGAGGCGTTCTGCGACCTGATCCTGCAACCCGGAAAGACCGCACATTTTCCCGAGATTTCGGCCTTTCAAGCGCACCTTCTGGCGATGCGCCCCGACGTCGAATCCGCGTTTCCGGGCAGCGCCACCGACCCGCAGGATCCGGACTTCTGGAACTGGGTCACCACGTCCGGCGCGAGGGAAGAAAACACCGGCGATTTCGCGGAACTGGCCCTGTCGCACCAGCCCTATCGCGGGTTGGTCGACATCGCCTTCCGGACGATCTGGGACAATGACCGCAACGACGTGATCGAAGCCTGCGCGGACATGTGGTTCGACGAGGAACACCTGAAAAACTTCGCGCTTTGGGCCGGGCAACAGGCGGTGTTGGAAGGCTTCGACCTTGCGCCCGAGACCGAAGACGCCATCCTCGCCGCGGGCAACGGGCCAGCCGCCGTGTTGAACCTCTATTTCATGCGCGGTGACCTCCAGAAAAGCTTCGGCCCGATCGAGGAACCGGCCCGCGCCGACGCATTCGCGACATGGCTGACAACCCATCGCGACGAGGTGGGGCTGACCTGCGACCAGATCACCATGTTTCGCGAATTTGCCCGCCTCTGGCCCGAAAAAATCCAGTGGATGCGCTATCTCTATCAGGACAATAACGTCAAAGACCGGGCGCTTCCGCTCGCCAAGGACCATGCCGCACGGGTGGAACAGGTCGCCGCCGACCTGCCCATGTCGGAGGTCATCCAGAACATCCTCGCCTCGGATAACCCGATCACGCCGCATTTCGTGGCCTCGGGCGACAAGGCGGGCACGCTTGCGAAAAGCCTTGATGACGACCCCATCTTGCAAGGCCTCAAGCCCAAAACCTTCTTCACGTTGCGCAAGCGTCTGCTGGCCGAACTGGAAGACGCCGCCGACCGCGATTGGATCAACTTCGCCGGCAATCTGGGGTCGCGCACCGGCATGGGGGAATCGGCCCGCTCGAACCTCAACCTGCTGCGCACCCAGAACCGCCCCGTCGCGGTGCGCGCCCTGCCCGTCCACGACGCGAACGAGATGATCCGCAAGGACGGCCAGCAATTCGGCACCATCGCCCGCGACGCCGCCTGCTCGCTGACCGTTGCGAACGCCGACAGCATCGATCACGTGCGCCGCGTCCTGCCCGCTGACTATTGGGGCAAGCGCCGCATTGGCTATTGGGTCTGGGAAACCGAGGAACTGCCCCAAAGGTTCGCCGAGGCCGGACGCTGGTTTGACGAGATCTGGACCCCCAGCGCCTACTCTGCCGCCGCGATCCGCAAGACGGTGGGCGAGACACCCGTTCACGTGCTGCCCCATATCGTCGACTTCGAGGCCATCGACATCGCTGCCGCGGACCGAACGCAGTTCGGCTTGCCCAAGGACAAGACGCTTTTCGGCTTCATGTTCGACCCGAAAAGCGTGCTGGAGCGCAAGAACGTCATGGGCCTGATCGAGGCCTTCCTGGCGGCGGTCGGCCCGGAAGATGACGCGGTTTTGGTGCTGAAAAGCAATGACCGGGGCAACGGCAATCTGGACTATGAACGGATCAAGGCTCGTGCGAAAGCCCACCCGCAACGCATTATCTTCAAAGAAACATTCCTGTCCCGCGAAGAAAGCCTGAGCTTCATGAAGTCGCTCGATTGCTATGTCTCGCTGCACCGTTCAGAAGGGTTCGGCCTGACCTGTGCCGAAGCCATGGCCTGCGGCCTTCCGGTGATCGCCAGCGGCTATTCCGGCAATCTCGACTTCATGAGCGACCAGAACGCCCGGCTGGTCCACACACCGCGGATACAAACCGAACGGGCGTTCGGCCCCTATGACGCGGGATCGCATTGGGGCAACCCGGATCTCGAGGATGCAAGCCACGCCATCCGCCAGATGCTGAACGCCGATCATCGCGGCGCGTTGGGCCTTGCTGGCAAGACCGCGATCCACCAGACCCTTGCGCCCGATCATGTTGCCCGACAACTGAACGGACTGTTGAAGGCCGCGGCATGAGAGACGACGTGCCCGGCACCGAGCTGGAAGAGGCCCTGAAAAAGGTCCATCCGTTCCTGCGCGAGGCAGGTGACGCCAAACTGTCCGAGATCCGCCTTCCCAACCTGATCGGCGTCGGCAGTTCGCGGTCGGGAACCTCGACGCTTTACGGCATGTTGCGCAGCAACCCCGACATCTATGCCGCGCCGATGAAGGAAGTGAACTATTTCGGGATCTGCGACACCCTCACCAAATCCGGCCCGATGTCGCTGCGTGAATACCGGCTGTGTTTCGCCGCGCAGGCGGACGAAAGATATGTCTCGGAAGTCACGCCGGTTTACCTGTCGTCGCCGGAAGCGTTGGCGGCGATCCGCGAAACGCTGGGCGATATCAAGATCATCGTGAACATCCGAAATCCGTTCGACCGGATCGTGTCGCATTTCAAATATCACCGCCAATTCCACGGCTTCGAGCGGTTTGACGACTATCTGGACGCGGCCCTGCAGCAATTCGAGAACAAGGTGTCACCGCGCCAGTGGACCGCGCCGTGTCAGGGCATCCTGCATTCCCTTTACGCGCCGGGGCTTGAAAAACTCTTCGACCTGTTCTCGCCCGCCAATATCCTTGTGCTGCAATATGACGACCTTGTCGCCGGTGGGCGCTGGTCGGTCGCCCTCTCGGAATTTCTCGGTGTTGAGATGACCGAGGAGATCGACGCGGTCTACCGGAACCAGTCCTCGGGGGAGCCCGTGCACAGCAAGACGGATCGCATGGAACAGCTTCAGCACATGGTCAGGGAGGACCAGCATCGTCTTTCAGCGCTTGGGGTCGAGGTTCCGGAAAGCTGGCGAGGCTATTGAAGCCCTCGGCCTTTTGATGCCGCATACTGGGCAATACGTCATCTATTTCAAATGCTTACCGCAATATCTTACAGCAGCGACAGCTAAACCCGGCCCCTGATGATGCGCGCTGCGAATACGCTCGTTGGGAACCAATGACGCCCAGTTCCCACAGGCGTCCAACGTTCCTGCGCAAGGACTGTGGCGGAGGCTCAG
>JAJDUZ010000004.1 GCA_022826385.1 Silicimonas sp. | reverse complement strand
ATGTTTGCAATCAGCAACAGGGCGGGCAAAGCCGAAACGGGATCACGCAATCACTGCCGAAAAAGCCGAACCCGGTCCCGGATGACGTGCCGGCACGTCAAACACCGCGTCAAAACCCGCAGAGAAAAAATTAGCCGTGCCAAGATGGCGTTTCGCTCGCCGACCCGCAAGCCAAGGGGGTACGACGCCATTCACGATTTCGTTGCATCGATGTCGCGGCCTGTTGCACGCAGCGCACGAAACTCTTGAGCGAACCGCGGCGACCTGCGAAAGTTCCAGAAAACAGGCCGCCGAAACAGGCGCATAAAACAAGAGGCTGAGTAATGAGCGAGCAGGCCGTCATCGCGGATGAAATCCGCATGCGTATTCTTCAGGAACCGGACGTTATCCTTGAGGACCCCGATGTGATGCGGGCCCTGATCACGGCCAATGACCGTGCGGTTGGCGGCAATGTCGTCGACTTGCGTGGCGTTGCCATGGACCGGCTGGAGGCCCGTTTGCAACGGCTCGAGGAGACGCACCGCTCGGTCATCGCGGCAGCCTATGAGAACCTTGCCGGCATGACGCAGGTGCACCGTGCGATCCTTGCGCTTCTTGAACCTCTGACATTCGAAGGCTTCCTGTCCTGCCTCGAAAACGAAGTGCCGCAGATCCTGCGCGTTGGCCGGGTCAAGCTTGTGCTGGAAAGCCACGAGGCCGAGGACCCGGCACTGGAGCAGGTCGGCGGTGTCCTGACCGTGGTGCGTCCGGGTTTCGTCAGCGACTATATGAGCCAGGGGCGCGGATTGGCCCGGGTCGTGCTGCGCCGGGCGGACGGGAATGCCAAGCTGATCTTCGGGGATGACGCCAGCTGGGTGCAGTCCGAGGCCTGTCTCTATCTTGAATTCGGTGAAGGCCGTCTGCCGGGCATGCTTGCGTTTGCCGCCGACAACCCGGCGCAATTCAACGCAGGGCAAGGCACCGATCTTCTGGACTTCATGGGTGGCGTGTTCGAGCGGGCGATGTGCCGCTGGCTGGGGTGATCCAGCCCGGTCTCACAGACGCGCTTCAGCGCTGGTTGTCCGAACTGGGCTCGGTCGGTGGACGGGCTGACAAGACCCTGTCCGCCTATCAGCAGGATGTGCTGGGCTTTCTTGGCTTTTTGCAAACCTACGAGGGCGACGGGCAAGGCGTTGCGGCGTTGTCCCGGCTGTCGACGCGGACAATGCGAGCGTGGATGGCCCATGAGCGCGAGCGTGGCCTGTCGGCCCGGTCGCTGGCGCGGGCGCTGTCGGCTGTGAAGAACTTCGTTCAATGGCAGGCGGATCGCGAGGGGTTCGACCCGACAGCGGTGCTTATGACGCGCGCGCCCCGGTTCAAGAACAAACTGCCGCGGCCTTTGGCCGAAGATGCGGCAAGGGCCGTGATCGACGTGGTCGAGGAACAGACAGACAGTGATTGGGTTGCGGCGCGGGATGTTGCGGTTGTGACCTTGCTGTATGGTTGCGGGCTGCGCATTTCCGAAGCCCTTTCGCTGACCCGCGCCGAGGTGCCGCTGACCGCAACGCTGCGGATCATGGGCAAGGGCGGGAAGGAACGTATCGTGCCGGTTATCCCGGCCGCACAATCCGCGATGGACCGGTACGTGGCGCTTTGCCCGTTCGAGCTTGCACCGGACGAGGCGGTCTTTCGGGGTGTCCGAGGCGGCCCGCTTTCCGCGCGGCAGGTGCAAAAGGCCATGGCATCGGCGCGGGCGCTTCTGGGCCTTCCGGCCACGGCAACACCGCACGCGATGCGGCACAGCTTCGCAACGCATCTGCTGAGCGCTGGTGGCGATCTGCGCACTATTCAGGAATTGCTGGGCCACGCATCTCTCTCGACGACGCAAGCCTATACGGCGGTGGACACGGCCCGCCTGATGGAGGTTTACGAGACCTCGCATCCCCGGGCCGGGTGAACGTGATGACGATCAAGACGCAAGCCTATCTCGTGCATCTTCTGACCGCTTCGGGCGCGGTCTTTGCCATGCTGGCATTGCTGGAGGCGGTGCAGGAAGACTGGGCGATGATGTTCGTCTGGCTGATCGTGGCTTTCGCGGTCGACGGGGTGGACGGCCCCTTGGCGCGGAAGACGCAGGTCAAGGTGAACGCGCCCCGCATCGATGGCGAGTTGCTGGACCTGATCATCGATTATCTGACCTATGTCTTCATCCCGGCCTTCGCGCTGTTCCAGTCAGGGCTGTTGCCCGGTTGGACCGGATGGTTCGCGATCATCGTGATTACCTTCATGTCAGCGATCTATTTTGCGGATACGCGGATGAAGACCTCGGACTATTCGTTCAGCGGATTTCCGGGCTGCTGGAACATGGTTGTGTTGGTTCTCTTCGCGATCAAACCGGATTTCTGGATCATCCTAGTCTTGGTCGTCGTGCTGGCGGCGGCCATGCTGTTTCCGATCAAGTTCGTCCATCCGTTCCGAACCAAGCGCTGGCGCGCCGTGACGCTGCCCATGGCGTTTGCCTGGACCCTCTTCGGAGGATGGGCCGCGTGGGTCGACTTCGACCCGCAAAGCTGGGCGCATTGGGGACTGATCGTGACGACGCTTTGGCTGTTGTTCGCGGGCATCGTGCAGCAGGTTCTCTATCGCGAGAAGCTCTAGCCGACCTTTGCGTGGACCTCGACCACGTTGCCTTCGGGATCAAGAAAGAACACTTGGTGCCATTCCTGCGAGAACGTGGTGCCATAGTCCGAGTACGGCACGTTGTTGTCGTCGAGCAGCTTCAGGAAGGCCGGCAGGTCATCGGTGCGAAACGCGATATGGCCGTTCTGGACCGGGTTGATGACCTGACCGTTGCGGAACGCGACATCAAGTTCGCGCGTCGCAAGATGCATCTGCATTTTACCCTCGGTCGCGAATTTGATCTTGCCGTCATAGCCGGTGTCGCCCGTGGCTTCGGTGCGCACGAAGCGGTCTTCGGGGATGTCATCGAGACCAAGGATGTTCGTATAGAAGTCGTGCAGGCGGTCGACGTCATCGGCAACGAAGTTGATGTGATGGAATTCGAGTTTCATGCGCGCGACGTTAGCGCAGGCGAAGCGCATGGGCCATCGCCATTCAGAGCAGCAGGATCAGGACCGCGATGATCACCAAGGCGACAAGGCCAAGCGTCCAGTTCCTTTTTTGAAGCTGGACCTCGACGGCGTGTCCCTCGAAGTTGTCCCAGTCGGTCAGCGTGTCGAATTGAACCTCCAGCGCGTCCACTTGATCCGCATCTTCCTCCACGTAGTAAGCAACCGGTTCGTTCAAGCGAGCGAGATGGGTGTCGAGACGGTCCTTGATTTCGGCCAGCCGTGCCTCGGGGAAGACGGCGACAAGGGCTCGGCCCGTGCGATGGGTCGCGATCATACGCTCGAAGGCGGTGCTGTAGTCGTGGCCGAAGACGAACATCAGCAGGGTCACGACGTCTTCCATGGACGTTGTGTCATTGTTCTGCAGTTCGATCCCAAAGTAACGCACGTCACCGTCCCAAGTGCCTCCGGGACCAGTGTTGCCGGGGCCGGTCTGGTTGGCAAGGAAAGGCGCGCGTCCTTACCCGGCGGCTTGCGCGCCGGTGATTGCGATCATCTGGTGGACGTCTTCCACCGAACACCCGCGCGAGAGGTCATTCGCAGGCTTCGCGAGGCCTTGCAGGATCGGACCCAAGGCGGTTGCGCCACCGATGCGCTGCGCGATTTTATAGGCGATGTTTCCGGCCGAGAGCGACGGGAAGACGAAGACGTTGGCCTGACCGGCCACGGGCGAGCCCGGCGCCTTGCGGTCGGCAATATCCGGCACGATGGCCGCGTCGAATTGCAACTCGCCGTCGATCGCAAGCGTCGGGTCGCGGTCCTGCACGATCGAGATCGCCTCGGCGATGCGGCCAAGGCTTTCATGGGCGCCCGCCGGAACGCTGCCCTTGGTCGAAAACGAGAGCATCGCCACTTTCGGCTCAAGCCCTGTCATCGCTGTCAGCGATTTGGACGAGGCCATCGCGATGCTGGCCAGTTCCGCTGCCGTCGGCTGGATGACCAGACCGCAGTCAGCGAAGACGATGGGGCGGGTGCCATCCAGCAGCATCAGGAAATAGCTCGACACGGTATCGACGCTTGGGTCCTTGCCGATGATCTGCAGCGCCGTCCGCACAACATTGCTGGTCGTCTCGACCGCACCGCCGATGGTTCCGTCGGCGTCGCCCTGCCGGACCATCATCGCGGCGAAGGCCAAGGGCGAGGTCATGGCGGCCTCGGCAGCTTCTTCGCTGATCCCCTTGTGCTTTCGCAGATCGTAATAGGCTGCGGCGTAGTCTGCCTTTTCAAGCGCGGAAGCGGGATCGATATGAGGCACGCCCTCGACCTTGGTCGTGCCGATCAGCGTGACGCGCGCCAGCCCCTCGGCCATGGCGCGCTGCGCGGCTTCTATCACACGTGGGTCGTCGCCCTCGGACAGAACGACATGCGGCTGCGCCCGTTTGGACGCAGCCGCAATGGTGTCGATGACCGACACGTTTACTCGGCAGCCATGTCGGCGGCGCTGATGCCCGCCACTTCGACCGGCTTCTTCATCGCGTCGCGACGGAATGGTTCGCCCAGTTCCTGGTTGATCATGGCTTCGATCAGCGTGGTGATGCCGTTTTCCATCTGGTCCTTGATCGCCTGGTTGAGCGCAGCGGTCAGTTCGTCCTGCGTGCGGGCCACGACGCCCTTCAGGCCACAGGCCTGCGCGATGCCGGCATAGCTGACTTGCTCGTCCAGTTCGGTGCCGACGAAGTTGTCGTCGAACCACAGGGTCGAGTTCCGCTTTTCGGCGCCCCACTGATAGTTGCGGAAGACGATCTGGGTGACCGGCGGCCACTCGCCCCGGCCGATGGCCGTCAACTCGTTCACTGCGATGCCGAAGGCACCGTCACCGGCAAAGCCCACGACCGGCACATTCGGCTGGCCGATCTTGGCGCCGACGATCGACGGCAGGCCATAGCCACAGGGGCCGAAGAGACCGGGGGCCAGATACTTCCGACCTTCGTCGAAATCGGGATAGGCGTTGCCGATGGCGCAGTTGTTGCCGATGTCGGACGAGATGATCGCCTCGCGCGGCAGGGCCTGCTGAATGGCGCGCCATGCCATGCGCGGGCTCATCCAGTCGGGCTTGGCGGCGCGGGCACGCTGGTTCCAGGTGGTGCCCGGGTCGTCCTGCTCTTCGTTCATCGACGAGAGCTCCTGCGCCCAACGCGACTTGGTGTCGGCGATGGTGTTCTTGCGGTCGGCGCGACCGGCGTCACCGGCGCTGTCCGACAGGCCGTTCAGAATGCCGGTTGCCACCTTGGCCGCGTCACCGACGATGCCGACGCTGACCTTCTTGGTCAGGCCGATGCGATCGGGGTTGATGTCGACCTGAATGACCTTGGCGTCGGACGGCCAGTAATCGATGCCATAGCCGGGCAGGGTCGAGAACGGGTTGAGGCGCGTGCCAAGGGCCAGCACCACGTCTGCCTTCGAGATCAGCTCCATCCCCGCCTTCGAGCCGTTATAGCCCAGCGGACCGGTAAAGAGCGGATGCGAGCCCGGGAACGCGTCATTGTGCTGGTAGCCCACGCAAACCGGCGCATCGAGACGCTCGGCCAGCGCTTTCGAGGCTTCGATACCACCGTCGGCCAGCACGACACCGGCGCCGTTCAGGATCACCGGGAACTTGGCTTCGGACAGCAGCTTGGCGGCTTCGGCCACCGAGTTCTCGCCGCCGGGGCTGCGTTCGAACTCGATCGGGTCGGGCAGTTCGATGTCGACCACTTGGGTCCACATATCGCGGGGAATGTTCAACTGCGCCGGTGCGCTGAGGCGGTGGGCCTGGCTGATGACGCGGGTCAGAACTTCGGCCACGCGAGACGGGTCGCGGACTTCTTCCTGATACGCGACCATGTCCTCGAACAGTTTCATCTGCTCGACTTCCTGGAAACCACCCTGACCGATCGTCTTGTTCGCGGCCTGCGGCGTGACCAGCAGAAGCGGCGTATGGTTCCAGTAAGCGGTCTTCACGGCGGTCACGAAGTTGGTGATGCCGGGGCCGTTCTGCGCAATCATCATCGACATCTTGCCGGTGGCGCGCGTGTATCCGTCGGCCATCATGCCCGCCGAACCCTCATGCGCGCAGTCCCAGAACGTGATCCCGGCTTTCGGGAAGAGGTCGGAAATCGGCATCATGGCCGAACCGATGATCCCGAATGCATGGCGAATGCCGTGCTTCTGCAAAACTTTGACGAAGGCTTCTTCGGTGGTCATTTTCATGGATAAATCTCCCCTTGGGCGATGGTTATCTAGGTCGCCCTTTCCCGTCAAACTAGGGCCAGTTGCACCCGCTGGGTATGGCCAGAAATGTCGCAAGGTGGGCCATCTACACTTTGCTAAAAATGTCGATTTTGTTGCCGAATTGTAAATAATTTCGTTCCAGCCTTTGACGGTGGAAAGAATCGCCCCATTGTTACTGTGGGTTAAGGGGGATGAAACGATGTCAGAGTTTCTGCCGATAGACGTGCGCGACGGTCTTGAAATGGCGCGCAAGCACAAGCTTCGCAAGAAAAGCCGGATGCGGGTCAAGGCGGGCGATCAAACGTTCACCATTCTGCGGCACTGGAATACGGGCTTTTCGCTTGATGCGGATGATACCCCGCATCTGCGTGGCCTCGTCGACATGTACGACGGTGCACGCCACCTGTCGCAATGCCTGATCGTCGCGTCCGAGGAAGATGCCGGCGAAATGGTCTATGAGTACAAGCGCGCAACGCCGCATGCGGAACGCCCGCCTCTCGACTACGAGATCGCTGAAGACGCGCCGATCGCGCTGCTGACGTCGAACTGATCTAGGTCTTAGAAGCGGTCCGGTCAGCCGCGCCCATGCGGCGCGGTCCAGTCCAGCACCGGGTTGATCGGAATGATCCGGTGCGGATTGATGCTTTCGTGGCTGTAATGATAGTGCCGCACGATGTGGTCGAAGTTCACCGTCTCGGCCACCCCCGGCCACTGGTACAACTCGCGCGCATAGCCCCAGAGGTTCGGGTAATCGATGACGCGCTTGCGGTTGCACTTGAAGTGCAGGTGATAGACCGGATCGAAGCGGAACAGTGTCGGGACCAGCCGCCAATCGGCCTCGGTCACGCGGTCGCCCATCAGGTAGCGGTGCGTCGATAGCCGGTCTTCCAACCATTCCATCGTTTCAAACAGCTCGGTCACGGCCTCGTCATAGGCCGCCTGCGTCGTCGCAAAGCCCGAGCGATAGACGCCATTGTTCAGCGTGTGATAGATGCGCTGGTTGACGGGCTCGATCTGGGCACGGAGGTCTTCGGGCCAGAAATCGGCGGTGTTGCCGGTGATGTCATTGAAGGCCGTGTTGAACATGCGGATGATTTCCGAGGACTCGTTCGAAACGATCGTCTCACGCGTCTTGTCCCACAGGATCGGCACCGTGACGCGGCCCGAGATCTGCGGATCGGCCTTCAGATAGATGTCGCGGGCGAAGGGCAGTCCGTAAAGGGTATCGCCCGTGGCGCCCGGATAATCGTCGGCCAGTGTCCAGCCATCTGACAACATGTCGGGATGCACGACCGAGACCGAGATCAGGTCGGTCAGTCCCTTCAGCGCGCGGAAAATCAGGGTGCGATGCGCCCAAGGGCAAGCGTAGGAGACATAGAGATGATAGCGCCCGGCTTCTGCCTTGAACCCGTCTTCGCCTGAAGGCCCGGCCGAGCCGTCAGCGGTGATCCAGTTCCGGAACTTTGCCGTCGACCGCTCGAAGCGACCACCGCTTTTCTTGGTGTCATACCAGGTGTCGTGCCAAACACCGTCAACAAGCTGTCCCATACCGGTTCTCCTTTCCGGAGGACCTAGCGCGCACAGCGACCAGTGTCATCTGAGACGTCCTGTGCGTTTTTGCAAAAGTGCCCCTTCGCCTGTTTCGAAGTATCCCGAGGGAGCTCGGGGGAGCAGCGCTCCCCCGGTTTGGTCGCCGCCGTCAGGCGACGACACCAGTCTTATCCTATGGGCGCACCATCTTCCCGCCAGACGGCGACGATCGACGAGCGGGCCAGCGTGCCGTCGCCGTCGGGGAAGGGCGAGGCAGGGTGCTGGATGCCGACGAACATTGTTTTCTTGTCGGCCGACCATGTGACACCGGTCACTTCCGAGCCGTTCGGGCCGGTCAGGAAGCGGCGAATCTCACCTGTCACCGGATCGCCTGCCAGCATCTGGTTGTTGCCGTTGCCCTCAAAGTCGCCTTCGTTGTCGTCATTGCCGTCGGTCTGAATCCAGAGGATGCCGGCGCTGTCGAACATCATGCCATCGGGCGAGTTGAAAAGGTTGCCCTCGTTCATGTTCGGCGAGCCCGCATAGGCATCGCTATGGACCGTAGGGTTGCCGACCATGCAGTAGAGGTCCCAGCGGAAGGTGCTGGCCGCGTGGTCGTCGTTTGACGGGTACCAGCGCACGATCTGGCCATAGCGGTTTTCGGCGCGCGGGTTGGGCGCGTTGGTCGTCATCTCCTGACCGGCGGCGTTGGTGCGCAGCGATCCGTCATCCTGCACGACCTGACGGCGCGAGTTGTTGGTCAGCGCGCAGTATCCTTCGGCTGCGACCGGATTCACGGCAACCCATTCCGGGCGGTCCATGGTGGTCGCGCCGACCCGCAGGGCGGCTTCGCGGGTCAGAACGCAGATCTCGGCCTTTGTCATGCCCGTGGCGTCTTCCGACAGTTCGACCCATTCACCGGTGCCGTCCCAGTTGAATTTGGCGGTGTAGAGTGTGCCGTTTTCCATCAGGTCATCGGTGTCACCGCCCGGGGCATAGGTGTTGTCCGAGACGTATTTGTACATGTACTCGCCGCGTTCGTCGTCGCCCATATAGACGACGAGGTGCCCCGACGGCGCAATCACGCAAGCGGCGTTCTCGTGCTTGAAGCGGCCAAGCGCGGTGCGCTTCTTGGGCGTCGAGGTCGGGTCCGCCGGATCGATTTCGGTGATGTAGCCGTGGCGATAGGGCTCGTTCGGGTTTTTCGAGATGTCGTACCGTGCATCGTACTTTTCATAGGCATAACGGCCTTCAAGGTTGATGCCGTAACGTTTGAAATCCGCCGGACGCTCGAAGCTTTCATCGGTCGAGCCGAAGTAACCGTTGAAGTTCTCTTCGCAGGTCAGATAGGTGCCCCACGGCGTCTTGCCGGCGCCGCAGTTGTTCATCGAGCCCAGAACCGTCGTACCGGTCGGATCGGCGTCGGTTTTCAAGAGGTCGTGACCCGCGGCGGGGCCGGTGATCTCGATTTCGGTCTGGTGGGTGACGCGGCGGTTGAACGGGCTGTCCACGACAACGCCCCAACCGCTGTCTGTGCGGGTCACCTCGAACACGTTCACGCCTTGCAGCTTTTGCAGAACGTTCACCTCCTCGGCACTGGTGACTTCGCCACCTGTGGAAACGAGGTTGATCTTGGTGTTCACGTATTCCGAGTTCACGGCAATCACTTCTTTGCCGTCGATCTCAAAAAGCTCCATGCCGTCGGTGTTTTCGCCCATGACACGGTCAGCGCCCGAGGATGGCAGCGTCTCGGTCTGGCTAAAAGCGGGCGCGTCCGAGAAGAGCGGATCGCCATAGCGCACCAGCGTCGACCACTTGTAGCCCGGCGGAACGTGAACGGTGGCATCGGTCTGGATGGGCAACGCTTCGAAGGGGAAGCGGCTTTTGGTCGTGGCTTCGGCGCTGGTCGTGCCCAGAAGCGTGCCGGTGCCCATCACCGCGGCGCCCGACCCGAAGGCGAGCACGCCGCCAAGGAAACCCCGGCGCGAGATTGCTTCGTCCACGACCTTGTCGAACCCGTTCTCTGCGGGGCGCGGATCGTGCAGTTCGTCCCACTCGTCCCAGCTCAGTTCGCTTGTATCGATATCTTTCATAACCATCTCCCTGGCTTAATTGCTTGGAATCGCTTGTGCCGAGGCCCGGCATCGGGCGGCACAATCCTCTGGTTTTGCGAAGGCAGTGTGAAAGTAATGTAACTGTGAAATGACAGGCTTCGCTCTGTTCAGATTGACCGTTCCAAGTGGATCAGGCAAGGTCTGCGGCAACGCGGTACGGGAGAGCAGCGTGGCCGAGAAAGAGCCTCAGACCGAGACCGGCGCCGTTGGAGTCGCCTTTCAGGAAACCTCTGAAAAGAGTGCTGAATTTCGGACGTGGTTCCGGGGCGAGCACACGAATTTCAACCCGAAGCTTGACCAGATCATGGCAGTTGACGGGCCCGAGAAGTATGTGCTGCAGGGGTGGCTGCCGGATGAACCGCTGATCGAGAAGTCGACTCAGATCACCGCGTTTGGCTCGTGTTTTGCCGCCAATATCTCGAACTGGCTCAGCGAACGGAACTTCCGGGTTCTGAACAAGGCCGAGGAGGCGACGCGCGCCTATGTCGTGACCATGGGCGAGGGCATGGTGAACTCGTTCGTCATTCGCCAGCAGTTCGAATGGGCGTGGGAAAACAAGGTCTTCGACCAGCCTTTGTGGCATGGCTACAAGGCCGAGGAGTACGGATACGACGAGGAGGTCCGGCTGGAGACACGCAAGATCTTCGATGACACGGATGTCTTCATCCTGACCTTCGGTCTCAGCGAAGTCTGGTACGACGAGCCGACGGGCAACGTGTTCTGGCGCACCATTCCAAAGGATGTCTATGACCCGTCCCGGCACAAGTTCCGCCTGTCGACAGTCGAGGAGAACCGCGACAACATCCGCGCGATCTATGACCTGATCCGCAAGTATCGGCCTGACGCCAAGATCATCGTGACCCTGTCGCCCGTTCCGCTGATCGCGACCTTTCGGGACGTGTCCTGCATCACTGCGAATTCGGTCTCGAAGGCGACGTTGCGGGTGGCTGTTGACGAGGTTGTGCGCGATGTGCGCGAAGAAGGCCGTCTGTTCTATTGGCCGTCCTACGAGTTGGTCACGGATGTCTTCCGCGGCCCCTATCGCAGCGACCGGCGACACGTGCGTCCGGTCGTGCTGAACTATATCATGCGGCTTTTCGAGACCGCGTGGTGCAAGGACAGCGACGTTGGCGAGACGGAATTGCTGGAAGCCTGGGTCCGCGCGCATGTGGCGGCGGGCGCTTTGCCCAATGATCTGGCGACGATATTGGGCAAGCGAAAGCCGTTTCGGTTGCGCAAGTTTCTGGCGCATTCCGGCAAGTTTCACGAGGATCCGGACGTCGATCAGGAAATCCGCGGCATGTTGGAAACACTGCTGGCCGCGTGGCGGGCCGAGCGCGCGGCGGCTGATCTGCAAACGGCCGAGGACGCCTGACGGTCGAGGGCCGGTCTTGCTGGTGTGCGCAGGCGAACCAAGTATGCGCGTCTAGCTGCGTTTTCTGCGTTCCCGAACATGATATCTCTCTCGTCAACGCAAGTTTGTATGGGAGACTTCCGATGCTCAATCAGATCAAGGGCCTGCACCACGTCACGTCGCTGGCCTCGTCCGCGTCGAAGAACAACGCCTTCTTTACGGATACGCTCGGCCTGCGCCGGGTGAAGCAGACCGTGAACTTCGATGCCCCGGACGTTTACCACCTGTACTACGGAGACGAGACGGGGTCTCCGGGCTCGGTGATGACCTATTTCCCGTTCCCGATGGCCGGTCGCGGTCGCCCCGGTGTGGGCGAGGTTGGCCGGACGGCGTTCTCTGTCCCGAAAGACAGCCTTGATGCGTGGACCGACCGGCTGGCGATGCTGGACGTCGACGGGTTGGGGCGCGACACCCGCTTTGGCGAAGACCGCGTTCTGTTCGACGGGCCCGACGGTGACGCCTTCGCCTTGGTCGGAACCGAAGGCGACGCTCGCGCCCCGTGGACGGGCGGCGGCATCTCGGACGGCATGGCCATTCGCGGGTTCCAAGGCGCCGACATGCGGCTTCGGGATGAAGGTGCAAGCGCCGAGTTGCTGCGGTTCATGGGCTATGAGGAGGTGGATCGTCAGGACAATGTCACGCGGTTCGCCGTTCCCGCCGGGAACGAGGCCAACGTGATCGATATCGAAACGCTGCCGGGTGCGGCGCATGCCGCGCAAGGGGCAGGATCGGTGCATCACATTGCGTTCGCGGTCGAAAACCGGGCGCGGCAATTGGAAGTGCGGGAAGCGCTGATGGACACCGGCTATCAGGTGACGCCGGTGATCGACCGGGATTACTTCTGGGCGATCTACTTCCGGACACCGGGCGGCGTGCTGTTCGAAGTCGCCACCAACGAGCCGGGATTTGCCACGGACGAGGACACCGCGCATCTGGGTCAGGCGCTGCAATTGCCGTCGCAGCACGCGCATCTGCGCGAAAAGCTGGAACGGGTGTTGGAGCCGCTGGAATGACCTATGTGGCTGCCAGAACAAGCGGCGCCGAAGGGGCGCCGCTGATCTTCACCTTCCACGGAACGGGCGGGGACGAGCATCAGTTTCACGGGCTTGCCTCGCAGTTGATCCCGGACGCGCATGTGGTTTCGCCGCGTGGGGACGTGTCCGAAATGGGCGCCAATCGGTATTTCCGGCGAGCCGGGGAAGGCGTCTATGACATGGACGACCTGTGGGCGCGCGCGCAGTCCATGGCTGAGTTCATCGAGGCCGAGCGTGCGCGTGTCGGCGCCGCTCGGGTCATTGCCTTGGGCTATTCGAACGGCGCGAACATCCTTGCGGCTGTTGCCCTGCTGCGGCCCGATCTGGTGGATGACGCGATCCTGATGCACCCGCTGATCCCGTGGTCGCCCGAGGCGCAACCGGGGTTGTCGGGTAAGCGCGTGCTTGTGACGGCGGGCCGACACGATCCCATCTGTCCGGCACCACTGACCGAAGCATTCGAGACCTATTTGCAAGAACAAGGTGCTGACGTTGCCGTGGCGTGGCACGACGGTGGGCATGAATTGCGGCAAACCGAACTGGCCGCAATCAAGTCGTTCCTTGGCATCACGGCACCGGTCTAAAGCGGCAGAACGGCTCCGGGGTTCATGATGCCATTGGGATCAAGCGCCTGCTTGATCGCCCGCATCGCGGCCAGCTTGGCGGGGTCGCCATAGCGCTGCAGGTCGCCGGTTTTGGCACGACCGACGCCGTGTTCGGCGCTGAAGGTGCCGCCACGGGCCATCGCAAGGTCATGGACAAGGCGTGTCGCCTCGGCGGCACGGTCCTTGTAGGCCTCTTTCGTCGCGCCCTGCGGCGGGAAGATGTTGTAGTGCAGGTTGCCGTCGCCCAGATGCCCGAACGCGTTGATCCGCATCTCGAACAGTTTGGGCAGCGCCTGTGCAGCTTCGTCAAGGAAACCCGGCACCTCGACCAGCGGAAGCGCGATGTCGTGGCTGGCGATGGCGCCGATATGACGGTTCGCCTCGGGCAGGGTTTCCCGCACGGCCCAGAACTCGGCGCGTTGCTGGCCGCTTTGCGCCAGTCGTGCATCGGTCGCCACGCCTGCCTCCAGCGCCGCTTCGAACGTGTCGGCCATCAGCGCATCGGGATCGATGCCCGGCCCCGTGCCCAGTTCTGTCAGCACTGCCCAAAGCGGGGGCGTTTCGAACGGCTGACGAAGATCGGGATGACTTTCCGTGAGGAACGCAAAGGACTGGCCCGAGAGCAATTCAAAGGCGGAAACTGCGTCGACTGCGCGTTCTCGGAACAGCGTCAGAAGTTGAAGCGCGGCGGCCGGATCGCGGACGGCGAAGAAGGCGGTCGCGGTCTGGGCCGGTTGGGGATAGAGCTTGAGCGCCGCCGCCGTGATGACGCCCAGCGTGCCTTCCGACCCGATCAGCAGGTTCCGCAAATCGTAACCGGTGTTGTCCTTCCGAAGTCGTTTCAGCCCGTGCAGGATGTCGCCATTGGGCATCACCGCCTCGACACCAAGGCAAAGCTCGCGCGCGGTGCCGTAGCGCAGCACGTTGAGGCCACCTGAGTTCACCGCAAGCGCGCTTCCGATCAGCGCACTGTCCTTGCTGGCATAGCTGAGCGGGAACAGGCGGTCGGCCTCGGCGGCGGCAGCATGCAAGTTGGAGAGCGTCACGCCCGCCTCGGTGACCAGCGTGTTTTCGTCCGGATAGATCGCGCGCACGGTGTTCAGCCTTTCCAGCGACAGGATCAGGGGCGGTGGCCCCTCGGGCGCGACCTGCCCGGCGACAAGACCGGTGCCACCACCAAAAGGGATCAGTCCGACGCGGGCGTCATTGCAAAGGCGAACCACGCGCGACACCTCGTCGGTCGAGTTCGGAAGCGCGACGATGGTGCTTTTGCCGACAAACTTGCCGCGCAGTTCGTGCGTATAGGCCGGCGTGGCATCGCGGGTCTTGATCCCGGCTTGGGTCAGCCGTTCGGCAAAGGTGGTGTCAGCGGGGTTCAGCATCGTGACCCACCTCTAGCGCCCGCCGCCGGGAAGGGAAACCGCTCAGTCCGGTTGGGTCAGGAACTGCGGTTCCAGCACCATGACGGTCGGGCGGGACGGCAGGTTGCGGAGCGACAGTTCCATTGAGCTTTTGCCGGTGCGTTCGATCTGGAAATCGCTGGACACGCCGTCAAGGAACCGATCCAGCGATCCGCCGGACCACCAGTGCATCGGCAAAACGACCGAGCTTTTGAAACGGTTGACGATGCGGATCATGGTCTCGGTGTTGACGGTCATGCCCCCGTCCACGGCAGCCATGACCACATCAAGCCTGCCGATTGCGGCATAGGTCTCATCCGAAGGTTCGTGATGGAGGTGGCCCAGATGTCCGATGCAGAGCCCCGCGACTTCGAAGATGAAAATCGAATTGTTGTCCGGCACCGCGATCCCGCCGCCGAACCGGTCGCGGACATCCGTGGTGGCATTGCGGATCAGCATCTCGCCCAGATCTAGATAATACTCGGCCGGTTCGCCGCCCTGACGCCAGCCCGGCAGAACATGCGGTATGTCGGGATGCGGGAAGGCGGTGTAGTGCGTCTCGTGCGCGTTGTTCATGGTGACGACATCCGGCACCAGGCCGACCGCGCCGATAAACCCGTTATAGTCGGTGACGACGTCGATGCCGCCATGGCTTTGGATCAGGTACATCGAGTGGTCGATATAGCTGATCCGCACCGTGAACTCGTCGGCAGTCTGCGTGTTCCAAGCAGCTTTCTGAATATAGGCTGCGCCCGGAATGTTCTCGGCAATGGCGAAGCAATGGCTGGGCTTGCGATCCTGCGCTTGGGCAGGCAGCGCCAGTGCGATGGCCGCAAGGGAGAGTAGCAGTCTGAGCATGGGCAGTACCTCCTGTTTTGGATGTTAGCGCGTCTCGCAGGTTTCGCCAGTGGTTGCGTCTGGCGTGGCAACGCGACAAGTTGAGCGCCAAGGCGCAAGGGAGGGAACGAGATGACCTATGTGATGGCGATCGACCAGGGCACGACATCCAGCCGAACGATCCTGTTTGACGGCGATCTGAAGATTGCGGCGGTCGCACAGCGCGAGTTTCCCCAGCATTACCCCTCCAGCGGTTGGGTCGAACACGACCCGGAAGACCTGTGGTCGACGGTGGTCGAAACCGCGAAAGAGGCGATGGAGAAGGTCGGCGCCTCGGCCTCGGATATTGCGGCGATCGGGATCACCAATCAGCGCGAAACCACGGTGGTCTGGGACAAGACCACGGGCAAGGCTTTGCACAATGCCATCGTCTGGCAGGATCGGCGCACGGCGGAGTATTGCGCCGGCATGAAGGACGCCCATGAAGAGACGGTGACGCGGATCACCGGTCTGTTGTTCGATCCCTATTTCTCGTCGACCAAACTCAAGTGGATCCTCGATCAGGTGCCGGGGTCGCGCGAAAAGGCGGCAGCGGGCGAGGTCTTGTTCGGCACGGTCGACAGTTATCTGATCTGGCGGCTGACCGGTGGCGCGGTGCATGTGACGGATGCGACCAACGCGGCGCGCACGATGCTTTACGACATCCATCAGGGCGAATGGTCGGCCGAGATCTGCGATCTTCTGAACGTGCCGATGGCGATGCTGCCCGAGGTGAAGGACTGCGCCGCTGAGTTCGGTGTGACCGAGGTGTTCGGTGGGCAGATTCCGGTGCTGGGTGTCGCAGGCGACCAGCAGGCCGCAACCGTGGGCAACGCCTGCTTCCAGCCGGGCATGTTGAAATCGACATATGGCACAGGGTGTTTCGCGCTTTTGAACACGGGCGACACCGCCGTGCGCTCGACCAACCGGCTTCTGACGACCGTCGGCTACCAATTGGACGGCAAGCCGACCTATGCGCTTGAAGGGTCGATCTTCATTGCGGGTGCGGTTGTGCAATGGCTGCGGGATGGGTTGAAAATCATCTCGGACGCGGGCGAGACGCAGGGCATGGCCGAAGCTTCGGACCCCGAACAACCGGTCGTCATCGTGCCGGCCTTCACCGGGCTTGGCGCACCTTATTGGAACCCCGATTGCCGCGGGGCGGTCTTCGGGTTGTCGCGGAACTCGGGGCCGGAAGAGTTTGCCCGCGCGGCATTGGAAAGTGTCGGGTATCAGACCCGCGATCTGTTGGTGGCCATGCAAGCCGATGGGGCCGGGGGCGATGCTGTCTTGCGGGTCGATGGCGGCATGACCGCAAGCGACTGGACGATGCAATTCCTGGCCGACATCCTTGGCGCACCCGTCGATCGCCCGCAGGTTCTGGAAACGACGGCGCTGGGCGCCGGTTGGCTGGCAGGAATGAAGGCTGGTGTATATCCCGATGCATCCGGATTTGCCGAAAGCTGGGCGCTGGACCGCCGCTTTGAACCCATCATGCAAGCCGACAGGCGCGACAGCAAATACGCCCATTGGAAGAAGGCCGTCGCGGCAACCTTGGCGGTGTGAGCCATGCACAACACAACAGTCGGGCACTGGGACCCGGGGGTTGATTGAACCCGGCGGACTGGTAACCCGGACCTGACATTTTGATTGAGAGGGGTCCCATGCAGCGTGTAACAGTCGCGACCGCCCCGATTGACGGGCAAAAGCCCGGCACATCCGGTCTTCGCAAGAAAACGCGGGTCTTCATGGAGCCGCATTATCTCGAGAATTTCGTGCAGTCGATTTTCACCGGCATTGGCGGCGCCGCAGGCAAGACATTCGTCGTCGGCGGTGACGGACGGTATTTCAACGACCGCGCCATTCAGGTGATCCTGCGCATGGCGGCGGCCAGCGGGGCGGCGAAGGTGATTGTCGGGCAAAACGGGCTTCTCTCGACCCCGGCCGCGTCGAACATGATCCGCAAGCGGGCCACGGACGGTGGAATCATTCTCTCGGCCAGCCACAACCCGGGGGGGATCGACGCGGATTTCGGGATCAAGTTCAACATGCCGAACGGCGGACCCGCGCCCGAGGATGTGACCAACCGCATCTTTGCCGCGACGGGCGAGATTGCGTCCTATGACATCCTCGAAGCGCAGGACGTGGACCTTGCCCAGCTGGGCGAGACGGCTCTGGGTGAGATGGTCGTCGAGATCGTCGATCCGGTCGAAGACTATGCCGCGCTGATGGAAACGCTTTTTGACTTCGACGCGATCCATGGACTTTTCGCAGGCGGTTTCACAATGTGCTTCGACGCCATGCATGCCGTGACCGGGCCCTATGCGACCGAGATACTCGAGCGGCGTCTGGGCGCCCCGGCTGGCACCGTCTGGAACGGTGTGCCGTCGCAAGACTTCGGCAAGGGGCATCCGGACCCGAACCCGATCTGGGCGAAGCCGCTGGTTGATCTGGTCATGGGGGCGGACGCACCGGATTTCGCGGCAGCCTCGGACGGCGACGGGGACCGGAACATGATCCTTGGCAAAGGGGTCTATGTGACGCCGTCGGATTCGCTTGCGGTACTGGCGGCCAATGCGCATCTGGCGCCCGGCTATGCCCAGGGGCTGGCGGGCGTCGCGCGGTCGATGCCGACAAGCGAGGCGGTTGACCGCGTGGCCGCCGCCAAGGGCCTTTCGTGCTTCGAGACGCCGACTGGCTGGAAATTCTTTGGCAATCTGCTGGATGACGGGCGGATTACCCTTTGCGGGGAAGAAAGCGCCGGCACGGGCAGCGACCATGTGCGCGAGAAAGACGGGCTTTGGGCGGTACTGCTCTGGCTCAATATCCTTGCCGTGTCGGGCAAGTCGGTGGCCGAATTGCTGCAGGATCACTGGGCCGAATACGGGCGCAACTTCTATACCCGCCACGATTACGAAGCGGTCGAGACCGACAAGGCCAATGCCGTGATGGATACCGTACGCGGCAAGCTGGCGGATTTGCCGGGCCAAAGCTTCCCCGCCGGTACGGTCAGCAGCGCGGACGAGTTTGCCTATGACGACCCCGTCGACAGCTCACGCTCGGAAGGGCAGGGGCTGCGTGTGCGCTTTGACACCGGCGCCCGCGTGGTGTTCCGGCTGTCGGGCACGGGAACCGAGGGCGCGACGATCCGGGTGTATCTTGAAGCCTATGAAGGCGACGCGCCTAAGGTCGCGGGTGATCCGGAAGAGGCGTTGTCCGCAGTCATCGCAAGCGCCGAGACGATTTCGAACCTGCGGGCCATCACGGGGCGCAGCGGGCCCGACGTGACGACGTAGGTGGGGGTTGGTTAGGGCGCAGGCGAACCGATTCCTGCAGCGTCTCTAAACGACCCTTGCCAGTAAGGTCTTTAGAGTCAGCCGTTCGCTCTCGGATATTGGGTCCAAGAGTTCGTCAATGACTTCGGCTACAGTCTGCATGAGTTCACCCACGATTTCCGTTCCTTTTGGTGTCAGGAAAACCAAACTGACACGGCCATCGTCCGGCGAAACCTCTCGACCTACCAAGCCCTTTGTTTCCAGCGACCGGATCATGCGTGTCATCTGGGATTTATCCCGCGCAACGCGTTTGGTCAGCTCGTTCAGACTGATCTGTCCTGTATCTGCCAACGTCATCAGCACGATGCCACCGCCTGGTCCCACAGCCTCTCTATCAAAACCGGGTGCACGTTCCTGAAGGCCAAAGTGAATGCTGCGCATGAAGCGATCGACGAGAAGCGCTAAGTCTGTGTCTTGCATTTAGTTGACTAAGTCTACTTTTGTGGTTAGTGGACATAGTCAACTTACGAAATCGCCCGAGCGGCCGCAACAGCAAGGAAGAACGACATGACAGACGTACAGAAGTCGATGCTCAAGGGGGCTGCGATCCTATGGGTCATTTGGGGATTGGTGCATACGTTTGCAGGTGTCATGGTGCTGGCCAGCGATGCGACTGGTGGATTTCAAGCGATTGCTGATGCCGTCGAGCCAACAGCACTTGAAGCCGAGTATCATGCTGCTGTTGGGGGTGTTCTGAACCAGCATGGATGGAATCTGGGTTGGTTCGGGATAGCCACGATCATCGGGGCAATCTTGATTTGGCGGCAAAACATTACTGCAATCTGGGTCACCGGAATGATCGGTGGGCTGGCAGATGTCGGTTATCTACTCTTCGCCGACTTCCCCGGATACGTGAATTTCGTGCCGGGAACGATTATGACTTTCATTTCGGCCAGCGCCGTTGCTCTGAGCTTCTGGGTTTGGCGGTCCGTCAAGCGCACCTCTACCTAGGGTCACCAGCGGCACACTCGGACTGTTGAAAGTATCCCTAAGGGGCTCGCAGTTCCACCCCTCCCGGTCACTCCCGATGATACGGACTGCCCGCCAAAATCGATGCCGCGCGATAAAGCTGCTCGGTCAGCATCACGCGGGCCAGCATGTGGGGCCAGACCATTTTGCCGAAGCTCAGCTTGACGTCCGCTTCGTCACGCAGGGCAGGTGACAGACCGTCGGCGCCGCCGATCAGAAAGCACACCTCGGGCTGGCCGGCGTCTCGCCATTTGCCCAGTTGCGCGGCGAATTCGGGCGAGGTGAGGGTCTTGCCGCGTTCGTCCAGTGCCACCAGAACACCGGCACCGGCCGAGGCCTTGCGCAGCAGGTCGGCTTCGGCCTCCATGCCGCCCTTTCGAGCCTCCATATCGCGTAGATCGAGGGGACCCAGACCCAAGGATCGACCGGTGCGGTCGAAACGGGTCTGGTAGTCGGCAATCAGATCGGCTTCGGCGCCCGGACGAAGCCGCCCGATCGCCGCTATCCTGACTTTCAAGACAAACCGCCCTTAGGGGCTGGTTGCCGCGCTGTCACCCGGGCTGAGCCACATCTTCTCAAGCTGATAGAACTCCCGCACTTCAGGGCGGAAGACATGGACGATCACATCGCCCGTATCGATCAGCACCCAATCGCCGGCATCCTTGCCTTCGATCTTGGAGGGTACGTTGTGGTCACGCTTGAGCGTCTCGACCAGATGTTCGGAAATCGCCGCAACCTGGCGGCTGGACCGACCTGACGCGATGACCATCCAGTCGGCCATCTCGCTTTTTCCGGCCAGTGAGATCTGCGTGATCTCCTCGGCCTTGTCATCGTCCAGCGATTTCAGAATGAGGTCGAGCAATTCATCGCTCGAGGGTCTGGCAGCGTCTGCGGTCATGATCCGACCGACGGTGTCAGGGGCGGTCGCGCCACGGACCGCGTTTTCGGCATGAGACAGGACATTGTCCTCCTTGATTGCGCACCAACAACAACAGGCCCGGTGCTGACCTGTGTCTAACGTAACATCGCCCCGGCGTTATTCCAAGATCTTGCTGCACATGCGTAAAACGGGGGGCAGGCGCTCAGTAATCGCGCTCGAAGAAGATACCAAGGCTGGAGGAGCCATCATTCGTTACACCGCCGCGAACAGTGAGTGAGGGTGTGACGTCAAGGTTCAGGTTCAGCTGCGTTTCGCCTTCACTGTCGACGGTGACGTCCGAATAAATGTTCTCGCCCAGATAGGCACCGGCCCGCACGGCAGCGTTGCCGTCTTCATTTGTGGTGACGTCCAGATCGGCCAGACCGGCCTGACCACGAATGTTGCCGACGATACCCTCGCCTCCGCGACCGGCAAGTGTGCGGACCGCAATAGCAAGGCGCGCGGCCTGCAATGGGCTGAGTGTTTCCAGCCCCCGCCCGAAGATGAGCCGTGCCAGAACTTCTTCCTGCGGCAATTCAGGGGACGAGGTGAACCGAATCTCGGGGCTGTCGGCAGGTCCGATGACCTCGACATTGACTTCGGTGTCCTCGGCCTCGGTCGAGGCGCGGATGTTCAGAAAGGGAATGAGCCCGCCCTGAATGGTGATCCGGGCTTCTTCAAGATCCAGTCTGCGACCAAGAATATCAAGCCGCCCCCGGATCAGTTCGAAGGCCCCGATCGGAATGACATTCGCCGTGGTGCCGGTGATCCGGATGGCACCGCCGAATTCGCTGTCGAGCCCTCGTCCGCGGACGAATATCCGGTTCGGCGCGAGAATCTGCAGGTTCAGAGGATAGACCACGTCGCGGCCGTTGCCGCCGTTGCTGTCCTGTTCGAGAAGCCCCGCCTTGCGTCTGGTTCCGCGAACCGGAGGGGGTTCGTTCAGATGCGTGATCTCGGGGATAGCGCCTGCACCGCCCAGCCCCGAGCTTGGGATTTGCACATTGGTCTCGCCCAGATTGATCGTGCCCGCGATGGTGGCACCGCCTGCCAAGGGGCCATCGATCCGGACCTCGCCGTCGGCGGTTGTCTCGTAAAGCTTCGGATCCGTCAGGCGCAGGTTGGCGAGACGCAACCGCAGGGCCGCCGTGTTCGGTGTCGTCAGATCAACAGGCCCTGTCACGTTTACATTGCCGCCGCTTTCGGCGCGGGCATCAAGGCTTAGAGTGGCGCGACCTTGCGCCAGTTCGATGCGGCCCGAGATAGCTTCCAGCGCCGTGCGCAGCGTTGGGGCAGCAAGCCGTCCATCGGTCAGGTCGATTTGCCCGCTGACATTGCCAAGTGCCGGAGGGCCCGCAAGGCGCAGATTGAAACTGGACGTGCCGGCAAGGCTGCGCGGCGCGATGAACCGGTTGGCCAGCGCAAGCGGCGCAGTTCCGGTGGCGGTCACGTCGGCGGTGGCGGCGTTCTGGGCCACCGTGCCGCGCAGCTCGGTCCTTGATCCACCCGGTCCTGTGGCGTCGATGGCCAACGCGAAATCGTCGCCTGAAAGGCCGACCGTGCCCATTGCCGAAAGGGCGCCTGAAAATCCGGGCAGGTACGGGGAAACGTCGTTCAGTCTGGCGTTGATGGTCAGTCGCTCTCCGTTGTTGCCGACATGCCCGCTGGTCTCGGCGGTCAGGCTGGCTGTTCGGACCACGACGTTCGAGACGGCAATGCGCCCTTCACTCCGGGCTGCGTCGACCTGGATGTCTACAGGACCGCGAAACAGACGATCGGCGTCGGGAATGCCGATCGCGATATCCTGCCCATTCGCGGTGCCGTCGATCTTGAACTCGGCCAGGTCTGCTGTGGCGTGGCCTTCGACATCGACCGCCAACTGCCCCCCCAGCGACCGTTGCGCAAGGGTTGAAAACACCGACAGATCGGCGCTTTCGGCGCGCACCGTGCCGTCGAACTTTGGTATTTCGGTCAGTCCGGTCAGGACGCCCGCAATTTGCGCCACCAAGGCCTGCCCCTCGAACGAAGCGGTTTCGATATCGATGCGATCTTCGGTCCGGCTGCCGCGCAAGGCGAGGGTGACCGGGCCTTGCAGCAACCTGTCGGTTCCGAGCCCCCCGATGACGATGTCCGCGCCAGAGAGTTCTGCGTCGATCAGGGCACGCGAGAGATCGGCATTGGTTCCGCCTTCGGCCTGAACCGACAGCTGACCCGCCAAGGCCCGCCCCGCTGCTTCGGAAAAGATCGAGATGTCGGGTGCATTCGCGTCCAGCGTTCCCTGGAAAGCCGGGAGCGCGTAGATGTTGCTGAGGAGCCCGGCCACCTTGGCCGCAAGCGAAGGCGCGTCCAAGTCTGCGGTAACGGTCCAGTCCCGGGCGTCGTCCTCTTGCCCGGTCAAGGCAATGTTCGACGGGCCGGACACGCCGGGTACGACAAGCGAAGTTTGGTTGAGCCGCCCGCGCAACGCGACCGACGATCCGCCAGAGCGGAGATTGGCTTGGCCCGTCAGGTCGGCCGCGTCGCTTTCCAGCGTTTGCAGATCGATCCGCAGCCCGTCTGTGTCGCGCTGGGCCTCAAGGACCAGTCGAGCAGTTCCGGCAAGGACGGCATCGGCGCGTGGATCATTGACCGTCAAATCACGGGTCGAGCCGCTGGCGCTTGCAGTGAATGCCTGGGTCAATGGGTTGATGCGGGCAGCAACGGACAGGTCGGCCTGCCCCCCAAGCGGGCGGCCTGCCATGCCTGAGAAATTCGCGATCCGGGCCATATTCAAAGCGGCCTCAACCTGAAGCTCGTCGACCTCAAGCACCGCATTGCCGCTGGCGGCAAGGTCCTTCGCGTCGACTGAAAAGTTCTCGATCTCAACCGGACCGCCGGCCCACGTGATCCGCGCGCTTCCCTCGACGGTGGAACCGATGGCGCTTTCGATTTCGGAGGACGCCTCAAGCCCTGTCATGTCAAAGTCGACGACACCCGAAACAGCTGATTGCGTTCCGCCGCTGATAAGCCCGGTCGCGCGAAGCATGACCTCGTCCGCCGCAAGAGACGCGTTCTGGAAGCGCTCCATCCGGATGACGCCGCGCCAGTCATCCGCCCGCGCAGCGTCGAACTGCACGGCGAGATTGGCGCGTCCAATGCGCGTGTCGCCGTCCGCGAAGGGCAAAAGCACGGTCTCGCCGGTCTCAGGCGCGATGCGACCCGTGATATCGATCCGCTCGGGCAGCCGGTCGGCCCCAAGGTCCAACGTGCCGAACAGGGCCAGTTCATTGGCGAACAGCGAAAACTCGGTCAGCGAGAAGCGCCCGTCTGCGAAGGCAAGCGCTTCGGCATCCAGTGTCAGGCTGTCGCCAAAGAAGTCGCGGTATTGAGGTGTGAACACCGGTGCGATATCGCCCCGCAGTTCGGCCGAGATGCGACGGGCGGTCTCGGTTTCCCCAAGCATGACCCGGCCTGTGATCCGATCTTCGCCATCGGTGGCAAGCCGGATGTCGGCCGCGAAGTCCGAAAGCGGCGCGTTGCCGGTCACTGCGAAGTCGACAGAAGGTGCGCCCGGCAGGGATGCGAGCGTTGCGACGATCCCGCCTTCGCCTTCGGACATCGACAGATCCAGCCGCAGGTTTTGTGTGGTGTTGTCATAGCCCGCGTCCAGCGCGATTGTGCCGGGTTGGTCAAGGCGCGTGACATCAAGCTTGGCCGCGCCTTCGCCGCCCGACAGGGACACCGAGCCGTTCAGCGAAAGCTGCGCTTCGACCCCGATCACTTCTTGCCCAAGCGCCACGCGTTGTGCCGCAATGCGCCCGATCTCTACACTGACCGGCAAATCCGGAAGTTGAAAACTGCCAGCTTCGGGTGTCGGCGCGCTTGCATCATCGGATGTTCCAAGGCGCGGCAGCAGGATCTCGGCGGCGGAAATCTCGGTCACTTCCAAGCGGCCCGCGAAAAGCGCCGCACGGTTCCAATCCAGCGTGGCGTCGGTCAGTGTGAACCACGTGCCGTCTTCGTCCGAGATGGTCAGGCTATCGAGCGTTGCCTGTCCGGACAACGCGCCGCGAAACCCGGTGACACTTACCGTGCGGCCCGTTCCCGACAGCGAGTCTTCGATCAACTGTTCCAGAAGCGACCCTTGTTCGGCGTCGCTTTCGGCGGTGTCGGTCCCAAACAGCCGTTCAAGAAAACTGGGCTCGTCCTGCGCCAGCGCAGGCGTCGCCGAGAGAAAGAGAAAGCAGAGCGCCCAACGCATCAGAAGGCCTGCCCGATGCCGACATAGATATAGAGGCTGGAGCTGTCCGTATTGCCGGCCACTGGTGTTGCAAGATCCAACCGGATCGGCCCGATGCCGGTTTTGTAACGGATGCCAAGCCCGGCGCCCGCGTGGCTTTCGCCTGTGAAGTCGGGGAAGGCTTCCGCGCCGATATAGCCCCAATCGGCAAAGCCCACGAGTTGCAGATCTTCTGTTAGGTCCCGTCTCAACTCGCCCGAGAGTCCAAGAAAGCTGCGCCCCCCGGTGCGATTGCCATCAACTTCAAGCGCAAGTGACTGGTAGCCTTGTCCGCGCACTGTGCCGCCGCCACCCGAGAAGAAACGATAGAAAGGCGGGCTTTCGGTCAGCGATGGTCCGAACAGGCTGCCAAGCTGCAGGCGGCCTGCGAATGTCAGCCCGTTGCGGCTGCGATAGGCGCGACTGTCCAGCGCCAGAAGAGCGCCATTCGTTGTGCCGGCAAGCCCGACGAAGGGGGTCAGTTCAAGGTCGACGAAATGCCCGTCGGTCGGATCAAGGCTATCATTTCGGCGGTCCAGTTCGCCGGACAGCGGCAGGGTCAGAAGTTGATAGGTCTCGCGCTCGAACGCATCTTCCGTATCGGAAAAGAGGTAGCCGATTCCGAATTCAAGCGTCAGCGTGTCTGTCGCATAGCGGGTAAAGCCCAGCGAGAACTCTGTCGTGTCCGAGGTGAAATCCGGCTCGTCCAGCGCCTCGAACCGAAGCTCGGCAAACAGGTCGACATCGGCGCGGGGGGTTGCGGGGCGTTCGTAGCGAACGCCGAAATCGTAGTCGATGCCACCCGTCTCGCCGCTAATGCCCGAGACCGCGCCATCGACACGGAACCTTTCGGCGCCGCCAAGGAAATTCCTGTGCAGCCAGAAGCTCGAAAGCGTGACGCCTTCGGTGGTGCTGTACTCGGCCCCAAGCCCAAAGCGGCGGGGCACGGCTTCGACCACGTTGATGATGAGGGGCAAGGTGCTGTCGGGGCCGATCTCAGGGGCTTCCTCGATCGTAACAGATCGGAAGCTGCCTGTTCTGCGCAGCCGTGCGGCCGCGCGGGCGACCTCTTCGGGGTCGAAGACGCGGCCTTCGGACAATCCCTCGGTTGCGCCTGCAATGGTGCGAATACGCCTTTCGCGGACATTTTCGTTGCCGCGAACGATCAATTCCCCAAACTGAAGCCGCGGTCCCGGGTCCACTCCGATCCGGGCCGCCACCTGACGCTCGTCGTGCTCGGCGACGATGTTCTGGTTTGCCACTTCGGCCTTGGCGTGCCCGATGGCGCGCCACGCGTCGATGCTGGCCAAGGCAGCGTCGCGGATGGTGCCGGTGCTGGCGGGGGCGCCCGGTCGGAATAGCTCGGGCAGCTCGGTTTCGCTGGCCAGCGGGGTGACCCTGGCTTCGCGGAACCTGTAGACGGGGCCGGCCCGGACTTGAACGCGGATGGTCGAAATCTCGTCCGGTGACGCAAGCGGCGGGATCGCGGCGGCTTCACGCCCATCCACCTGGATCAGGATGACACCGCCATAATGCGCCCGATCATAGAGCACGCCCAGAAGTTGCGCATAGTCGGCCTGCGCGGCGGCGAGCAGGTCCTGCGCCGCTGCATCCGGTCCGGCTGACACGACCAGTGAAGCGGACCTCAGAGCGTCAGCGAGGTCATCACCTGCCCCGGGTGTGCTGAAAACGATGCGTGTTTCCGCCACGGCGGGCGCCGAGTAGGCCAAGAGACTGGCCAACAAGGCAGCAAACAAACCACGTTTCAGCACGATAAACTCCCGGCGGCCATGTCCGCGACCCTTTGTGAATACTTGCTGGCTTGGCCAAGCAACAACGGGTGCGATTTCTGTATGGCGGATGACGATTTTTTAGTGCGCTGAAATCAAACAACATTTTTGAGGCCGGATCCGGCGATGCCCCCTGATTCGGCGGATTCCGCGAAAATTCGCCGTGCGTGCCGCGACTTTTCCATTTCC
>JAJDUZ010000015.1 GCA_022826385.1 Silicimonas sp. | reverse complement strand
TACGCTCTCCTTCCGGTTTGAACTGCTGGCCTGTCCCCTCCTGACACAACCGTAACGCGTCTCCCCCACCGCCCCTCCCAGTCCGTAGGGGGGTCAAATTTGGACGCCGATGGGGGGTCAATATTCAATGCCGATTGACATATGGCACAGATTGCGTTCGAGAAGCGGCAGATGGAACGCGGACGCCCGTTGTCGCGTCGCGTGCCCAGCGTGGCCCCCGAGAGGAGCCTGCGCTGGATCTCGAACCTCGCGGGCTAGCGCGGCATCGTCAGGAAAACGCCACGTCTCAAGGGGTTGGCGCGGCTGCCAAGGCCCAAGCGCGACATCCCGACGCAAGGACATTCCGTCAACTGATCCCGGCCATCGCATAGGCGTATGTAGCCACGGTGACCGGAGCCTGAGATGACCATCGAACCCGATTTCAGCGAAGCCGCACCGGCGGCAGAGGACAAACGCCCGGCCGAGCGGCCCTTGCGCCCGGCCCTTTGGCGTGGCTGGCGCCGCCGTTGCCCGAATTGCGGCAGCGGCCCGATGATGCGATCCTATCTGAAGGTGCGGGACGATTGTCCGGTTTGCGGCGAGGCCTTTCATCACCACCGCGCGGATGACGGGCCGGCCTACCTGACCATCCTGATCGTCGGGCATGTCATGGCGCCGCTGCTACTCTGGGCCTTCACGACTTTCCGGCCTGACCCGATGGTCCTTGGCACCATCTTCTCGGTTGGCTGCGTCGCGCTCTCGCTTTACCTTCTGCCTCGACTGAAGGGTGCAATCGTGGGGCTGCAATGGGCGAAGAGAATGCACGGGTTCAACCAGACCTGACCGATGTGCCGATCCGCGATGCGTCGACGCTGATCCTTGTGCGTGATCCGGCCAGCGCTCCGCGTATCCTGATGGGGCAACGCGGCAAGTCCGCCGCTTTCATGGCCGACAAGTTTGTCTTTCCCGGTGGCGCTGTCGATGACGACGACGCGAACGCGCCGGTTGACCTGGGCGATCTCTGCCGAACGCGCTTGTCCGAGCGTTCGGACCGCGCGCCCGAGACGCTGGCCGCCACGGCCTTGCGCGAGCTTTACGAGGAAACCGGCCAGACACTAGAAGCGACGGCATCGGGGCTGCATTTCTTCTTTCGGGCCATCACACCGCCGGGGCGGCCGCGTCGCTTCGATGCGCGGTTCTTTCTGGCGGATGCCAGCGGCCTGACATCCGACCCGGATGTGTTCGAGCCAGCGGATGCCGAGTTGTCTCACCTGCAATGGGTGCCCTTGGCCGAGGTACGGCAGTTGAATCTGCCGTTCATCACGCGGATCGTGTTGGCGGAACTGGAGCGGCATTTGCCGCGGGTCGATGCCCCGGACAAGGTGGCTTTTGTCAGGAATGACGATGTGCAGCGTGGCGTGATCTGGCTTTAGGCGAAGGTCGGACGCACAGTCCGACCGACTTCAAAGCAGCACCGCAATGGCGATGATCGATGCCGCGAGCACGCCCATGCCCAGCGCCTCGCGCGCGGTCAGTTTCTCGCCGAACCAGAGCCATCCGATCAGCAGTGAGAAGATCAGCTCCACCTGACCTACGGCAAAGACATAGGCTGCGTTCATCAGGGAAAACGCGGCAAACCAACTCCAACTGCCGACCAGTGAAAAGAGGCTGACCAGAAGCGTTGGCCGCCACGCCTTGATGGTCGCGGTGATTTGTCCGGGCTCGCGCCACTTGAGCCAAAGGGCAAGGATTGCCGTCTGCCATGCGGCCACGACGGCCAGAGTGATCCCGCCCGTCAGCACCGGATCGCCCGTGTCCAGCGCCAGGGCCGCACCGCGATAGGTGACAGCCGACAGCGCGAAGAGAATACCCGAGAGCAAGCCGATCCCGGCGGCCCGGTTGAAGACGCTGCCACCGCTTGGCGGTTCCGAGAGCAGCAGAACGCCAACAAAGCCAAGCGCGATGGCGGCGGCCCCCAAGGCAGGGATGACGTCGCCAAGGATCACGAAACCGACGAGAGCTGTCAGCATCACCTCGGTCTTCTTGAAGGTGATCCCGACCGCGAAGGCCCGCTGACGAAACAGGCTGACCGTGCAGATGGTGGCGAGGATCTGGAAGACACCACCGGCCAGACCATAAGCGAAGAATGTGCCAGAGAGGTTCGGCCATGTCGCGCCCGTCGCCGACCCATAAGCCAGCGCCAAACCCAGCGCCAAGGGCCACGACCAGAGGAACCGCGCCCATGTCGCTGCGGCCGGGCTCAGGCTCCCGCCCGCCAGCACCTTTTGCAGCGCGAACCGCAACGTTTGCGCCAAGGCTGCGCTGATCGAGAAGGCCACCCAAAGTTCCATGCCTCTTCCCTGCCCGTGAATGGCAGGCGGCACAAGCGGTTCAGCGTTGGGGGTGCCGCAAAGGGTGAGGCACCGGGTCCTTCCGGCGGAACAGATAGCGGGCGAAGACCTCGCGATAGGATGCGAAGCGATAGCCGTCATTCATCCGCAGGAACCGCTCGGACTGGGTGCGATAAAGGGTCGGCAGTTTGTACCACGCGACATTCGGATGCGCGTGGTGGACGGCGTGCAAGTTGTTGTTCAGGAAGAGAAGCGCCAACGGCCCGCGATCCTCGATGATGACCGAGCGCGCCCGCGACAGATCATGCGCCCGGTGTTCCAGATATGTGCGTATCCGCAAGAGCGCCAGCGCGAGATAGGCCGAGATGCCGTAGGCCCAAAGCGGCATGGGTGACAGGGCGACGGCGATCAGAACGGCGGCCATTGCCAGCCCGTGCCACACCCACCCGCGGACGATGCGCGGGTCGTCCCTGCGGCGTTTCCAGTCGCTTCGCAGGAAGCAGACCGTCCCGACAATTGGACCCAGCAGCAAACGCCCGGCAAGCGTGTTGTTCGCTTCCAGCAGCCAGCGACAGGCCAAGGGCAGCGCGGCCCAATCCGCTGGATCCATGAAATGGGTTTCCGGGTCGTCATAGGGGTCGGTCAGGTTGGCGTCACGGTGATGGTCGAGATGCGTGTCGCGGAACCTCAGATACGGGATGACCAGTGCCAGGGGCGGCCAGGCAAGGCCCGTGTTGACCGAGGCCCACCCGGTTGGGTGCCCGTGAATTGCCTCATGCTGAAGAGACCCATGGAATGCGATCGCGACAGCCACAACCGGAACAGCCAAACCCGGCGCGCCCCCGGCCAAGCCAAACACCGCCCAGCCCCAAACCGCGTAGGTAGCAAGAAACAGGGCAAGCGTCGGCCATTCGATGTTGGAAAGTCTTGGCATTGAGACCGTGGTGTCACGATCACGGTCTTGTGAACATTCCGGATATGCGCAACATTAACCAAACATCTGTGATTATATTCAACGCTTATGGATAAACGAAACCGCGCCCTTCTCTTCCGAAACCGCTTGGCACAGGCAATGCAGACGCGGGATGTCACCCAATCCGGCCTGGCCCGGCAGGTTGGCGTCGACCGCTCGACCATCTCGCAGCTTCTAAATGCCGAGACGACGCGGCTGCCCAACGCGCAAGTGGTCGCGGAATGCGCGGCGGCGCTTGGTGTCTCGGGCGACTGGTTGCTGGGGTTGAGCGACTTCAGCGAACAGGCCGCCGACTTGCTGGCCGCCTCGATGGAGGTGTCGCGGGCCGACCGTTCGCCTCTGGACGACCAGATTTTCGCGTGGCAGCAGGAGGCCGCCGGCTACAAGATCCGCCATGTACCCGCGACCCTGCCCGACATGCTAAAGACCGAGGCCATGCTGCGGTGGGAATACTCTCCTCAACTTGGGCGCACCACGGATCAGGCGGTGAATGCCAGCCGCGACCGGCTGCGCCTTTTGCGCGAGGAGATGTCCGATTTCGAGATTGCGATGCCGCTGTTCACGGTCGAAAGCTTCGTCCATTCCACCGGCTATTACCGCGGGCTTCCGGAAGACATTCGGCGCGCGCAGATTGACCACATGATGGCGCTGCACGACCAGCTATACCCGGCGCTTCGCGTTCATCTCTTTGATGCGCGCCGCCTCTGGTCGGCCGGGCTTACGATCTTCGGCCCGCTGATCGGCGTCGTGTATCTGGGCCAACAGCATCTTGTGTTCCGCGACCGCGCCCGGGTGCGCGACCTGACCGAGCATTTCGATGCTCTGGTGAGGGAAGCCGATGTCTCGGCCCGCGACTGGCCCGCGCATCTTCAGGCGCTTTCGGCGCTGGCCTCATGATCGCTTGAAAAGTCACCCGGCTGCAGTGACTGGAGCGCGGCCAACTCGGCCATTAAGGCCCCCGCCGCGTCCTTCAGGTCCGGCGCATTCCGGGATGTCACGTCAAGCGCGATGCCGCCGTCATCGGACGGCGCAAGTCGCACCACCTGTCCGGGCCGAATGGAACAGGATTGCAGCGCGTCGATATCATGTGCGCCCGAGACGACAGCGACGACCGAACCCTCGTCAGCCTCGGCCTGAGCCCGTTGCACAACCATCTGGATCAGCTCCAGACGATCCGGCACGCAACACAGGATCAGCTCGGCACGACGGGCTGCCATCGAAATGGTCTCGACCCTGCGCAGCCCCGGCAAACGCGCCACCGCGCTGGCCGCGTTCACGGCCGGGTCGAATGCACAGACGTCCCAGCCAGCCCCAAGGCACAGACCCGCCCAATGTTCGCCGCGACGCCCAAGGCCAAGGATTGCAGCCCGGCGGCTCATCGCGCGGTCTCCTGCGTGGTGCGGCGCAGTTGGCTGACGTCATAGCCGTTGAAGCGCAGAACTTCTTCCGCCGCCGCAAGCCGGTCCGTCGGAATGACCGGATCGCGGTTCAGAACCCATCCGGCCCGGCCAGACGGCGTGCCGACAACGGCCGTGCGATAGCTCTCGTCAACCCAAAGCACCCAGTAATCCGCCGCGAACGGCATGCCCGCGAAGCGCACCTTCAATCGGCCTGGCCCGTCAACGGTGGCCGTGCCTTCGATGACCGACAGCGCACCGTTTCGGAAGCACGAATTCCGAACGCTCAGCACCCCCTCCGACGCCACCTCGTAGTCGGCCTGCGTGTTGATGCAGCCGTTCTGGAACGACACCGGAAAACTTGCCACCTCGTACCAGAGACCGGCATAGCGCGCCGGGTCGAACACCGCCATCGAGGTCATCGAAACCCCCTGATCGCGATAGCTGGGGGCCGCGGCACAGGCCGCGAGAAGAACACACAAGGCACCAACGAAAACGGCGTTTATTCGATACATAGGGTTTGTCTTTGTCCACTTGATGAAAGAACCTCGTGACAGCCGTAAAGCGGCGTCTGGGGGGCGCAAGTGCGCGATCTGGCAAGACACAGACCTTCGCAATCCGACTTCGCGCTGCAGGTCTTGTTGGCGTCGCGGGTGATCCGGTAACAGACGAAGTTTTCGCTGTTCGGAACCCTGCCCCAGCGGCCACCGTCCTTTTGGCACGCGTCGCGTTGCGGCGAGAGAATCGACGGGATGTCATCATTGTTTGACGCAGACGTTTGACTGCCGTCTTCCTGGCACCCGGCCAGCAAGATGATTGACACAAAAACCGTCAAGACGCGACGGATCGCAGACATACCTGTCTCCAACAGCTCCCCCATGGCGGCGACCCTAAGGAGCCGCCCCGTGATCGGCAAGACTTCGCTGGCGATCAGAACGGCATCGGATGCGCGCGGTGTGCTTTTGAGAGCGCAGCGTGCACCTCGTCGCTCAGCTTGAGGTCCCGCCCGGCGATGATGTGGTCGAGTTGTTCCGACGTCGACGCACCGAAAATCGGGATGCTCGGATAGGGGCGTTCGACGCACCAGGCCAGCGCCATATGCACCGGATCAATGCCGTGTTCCCTGGCAATCTGCACATGGGCGTCCGCCGCCGCGAAGGCCGAGGGGCCGGACCGCCCGCCAAGCGTCTCGGTCACCGTGATCCGCGATCCTTCGGGCTTCGCCCCGTTCGCGTATTTGCCGGTCAGAAGGCCCGTCGCAAGAGGCGAGAAGGCCAGCAGCGTGACATCCTCGTGGTATCCGATCTCGGCCAGGTCGAGGTCATAATGCCGGCACATCAGCGAATACTCGTTCTGGATCGTCTCCACGCGCGGCCCACCGGTCGCCGCCGCCGCGTCGAGCCACCGCATCGTGCCCCAAGCCGACTCGTTCGACAGCCCGAAGGCGCGGATCTTGCCCTCTTTCACAAGCTCGGCCAGAACCTCCATCGTGGCCGCGAAGTTATCCAGCGTTTCGTTTGCTGGCGGTTGTTCGCTGGGATCGAAATGCCAGTTCCGGCGGAAATGATAATGTGCCCGGTTCGGCCAGTGAAATTGATAGAGATCGACGTAATCCGTCTGCAACCGTCGCAGCGATCCCTCCAGCACCTCGCGCACCGTGTCCGGCCCGATGCCCCGACCGTCGCGCAATTCCGACCGCTTGCCGGAGTGTTTGGTGGCAATCACCCACTTGTCGCGTTGACCCGATTTGGCGATCCAGTTGCCGATGAACGTTTCGGTCAGCCCCGCCGTCTCGACCCGAACCGGGTTGACCGGGTACATCTCGGCCGTGTCGATGAAGTCGAGCCCTGCGGCCATTGCTCGATCGATCTGGTCATGGGCCCCTGCCTCGGAAGTCTGGGTGCCCCAGGTCATCGTGCCGAGGCAATAGTTCTGCACCTTGATCCCGCTTCGCCCCAGTTCGACACGCTTCATGGACCTCTCCTTTTTGCCAGTCGGGTCTTTAAATCCCGCCGGGGAAGCAAAGCCAACCCTGTCTTCATCTCTTCTCAAATACGCAAAGGCCGGACGGTATCATGTAGAAAACCATTGAGAACAAAGTAAGAACATTATACACTGCCGCCATGACCGCCGCTGCCGCTGCCCACCTGTTGACCCGCACGTCACATCGTCGTCCCGGCGCGGCTCCCGTGACGTTTCTCGGTGACCTGACGCTGGACCGGGCGCGGGTGCACGAGTTTTGCGGCACGGCCCGGCGGCGTCTGGCGCTGAAGCTTGCGGGCACGTTGGCGGGGCCGGTGTTCTGGATACGGCCCGCCTGGGGCGCGGGTCAGCTTCATGCCGAGGGGATGACCGGGCTTGTCGATCCGTCCCGCTTCATCTTCTTCACCCCGAAACGGCCCGAGGATCTGCTCTGGACGATGGAGGAAGCCCTGCGGGCCGGTCTTGTCCCGTTGGTGGTCGCCGACTTGCCCGGCCCACCCGGCCTGACCGCAGTGCGGCGGCTGCACCTGGCCGCCGAAACCGGGGCGAAGGAAGGGCGGGTTGCGCCGCTTGGCCTGATCCTGACGCCGGACACAGGTGGGGCGCCGGGCGTCGAAACGCGCTGGTCGCTGACACCGCAACATGCCTCTGGCGGAACGGAGGCATGGCGTCTCGACCGGTTGCGGGCCCGCATGCAACCGGAACGGAGCTGGCGCCTGACCGGCCCCGGCATGACAGCCGACTGACGGCGTTACTCGCCGGACAGGCGCGCCTTCTCGATTTCGACCAAGGCATTGTAACCGGCGGTAAAGCCCGACAGCGACAAGGAGAGACCGACCGTTTCGTTCGGCGCGGCTGCGGGCACGATCGTCACGGTCGCCGCAGCGCCCTTGCGGAACGTATCCACTTCGGCCGCCGTCAGACCAATGCGCGAGAAACACCCGATCTGGCTGCAGAACGAATAGGGATAGCGCTTGGCCTGCCCACCATCCACAGCCAGACGCAGGCTGGCCGTCAGCAGCGTCTCAAGCGGGGTCACGATATTTGCCCCAGCCACAGCCTGCTGGCCTTCGGGAAGCGGAAACATATTGAACTCCGCAACCGAGTTTCCTTCGGCATCTTTCAGAAGCTGGTACAACTGGCAGATCTCGGCATCCGCCTCGGCGCGCACGCAGCGCAACTGCCAATCGCCGAACGTGTCGCGCACGTAAGGCTGGCTTGGATCCGCTTCCGGCGTTCCCATCGACAAGCCCGGCGCGCCCGCATCTTCCGTTGCGGTGCCCGTCTCGGCAGATGGTGCCGCGGCACCATCACTTTGCGCCAGAACCGGCGACGCCAGGGCAAAGGCCACAAGTGCGACGGGCAGTCCGATCAGGTTTTTCATACCGATATCCTCACGTGGTCCGAAATCGGCTTTAACATGGGGCAAGCGGGTTGTCAGCCGCATCAAGTACCGCGCGCAAAGCCTTGCTCATAAAAGAAAAGGACCCGCACGCGGGCCCTTTCCATTTCACTCCCTGCCGGACTGGCCGACTTATCATTGAGCGGCACGGTATGACGAGTCTCGCGACCCGTCAACAGTCTTTCGATCACATTTTTTCAATGACTTGCCGACCAGAGTTCTTCCGCCGATCGCGCACTTACCGACAGCAAGGAAAAAAGCCGCGCCATGAGGCGCGGCCAGTCAACAGGGAGGAAAAACCCCCACGGATATCCGTAGGACCCCTTGGGGGTGTTATCGGGGTAGCACAGACTGGTTAACAAGGTATTCTCCCCCGAAAGAAACTGGATCGACGCGACGAGGGACGCCGGTGACGGAAACATTGTTCATAGGAGGCGGCGGCGAAGATTACGCCCTGCCGCAGGAGCTTCTGCTCAAATACGCAAACCGGCACGGGCTGATCGCAGGCGCCACCGGCACTGGCAAAACCGTGACTTTGCAGATCATGGCCGAGAGTTTCTCGGCTGTGAGCGTGCCAGTCTTTCTGGCCGACGTAAAGGGCGATCTGTCTGGGCTGGCCATCAGCGGCACGGAAGATTTCAAGCTGCACGACGCCTTTATGAAGCGCGCCGGTATCATTGGGTTCGACGACTACAGCTATGACGCGTTCCCGGTGACGTTCTGGGATCTCTACGGCGAACAGGGCCATCCGATCCGCACGACCGTAGCCGAGATGGGACCGCTTCTGCTGGCCCGGTTGCTGGAGTTGTCGGAAGCGCAGGAAGGGGTTCTGAACATCGCGTTTCGGGTCGCCGACGAAGACGGTCTGCCGCTTCTGGACCTGAAGGACCTGCAGGCGATGCTGGTCTGGCTGGGCGAGAACCGCGAGACAATCTCGCTGCGCTATGGCAACATCTCGACCGCGTCGGTCGGGGCCATCCAACGCCAGCTTCTGGTGCTTGAAAACCAGGGCGCGACCCAGTTCTTCGGGGAGCCCGCGCTTGAGCTTTCCGACATCATGCGCACCGACACGGATGGCCGGGGGCGGATCAATATCCTTGCCGCCAACAAACTGATGGCCGCGCCGAGACTCTACGCAACCTCGCTTCTCTGGCTGCTGTCAGAGTTGTTCGAAGAGCTTCCCGAGGTCGGCGACCCGGACAAACCGAAGCTGGTCTTCTTCTTCGACGAGGCGCATCTGCTCTTTGACGACGCCCCAAAAGCGCTGGTCGAAAAGGTCGAACAGGTGGCCCGTCTCATTCGGTCGAAAGGCGTCGGTGTCTATTTCGTCACGCAGAACCCGGCCGACGTCCCCGAAGACATTCTGGGCCAGCTTGGTAACCGGGTGCAGCACGCGCTTCGCGCCTTCACGCCGAAGGATCAGAAGGGCCTGAAGCAGGCGGCCGAAACCTATCGCACCAATCCCCGCTTCTCGACCGAGGATGCCATCAAGGAGGTTGGCGTCGGCGAAGCCGTGACCAGCTTCCTCGAAGCCAAGGGCGCGCCCAGCATCGTTGAACGGACGCTGATCCGTCCGCCCTCTTCTCAGCTTGGACCAATCACGACCGCCGAACGGCAGGCCGCGATCGACACCTCGCCGATCGCGGGCAAGTACGAAAGCGTGAAGGACCGCGAGAGTGCCTATGAGGTGCTGCGCGGCCGGGCCGAGAAAGCCGCAGCCGAGGCCGAGGAGGCCGAACGGCTGGAGGAAGAAGCCGCCGAGGCCGAGCGCGAGTTGAAGCAGGCCCGGCGCTATGACGGCACACAGGTCGGTCGCTCGACATCGAAACGCTCCACACGGTCGGACAGCATGGGGGACAAGCTGACGAAAATGGTGGTGAAGGAACTGACCGGCACCACCGGCCGGCGGATCGTTCGCGGCATACTGGGTGGGCTCTTCAAAGGTCGATAATCCACCATCGTCGAACTCGGGCAAATTTGACTCAAATTCGCCTTCGCCTGTTCACAAATATCCCGGGGACGTCACCAAAGGTGACGGGGGGCAGCGCCCCCTTGCCCCGTCAACTCAAGAGCATGTCGATCGGATTGCATGCCATGCGCTGGCGTTCTTCCGGATCGATCTCGCGAAAGTAGCGTTCCAGATTGTTCCCGGCCCAGAACCGGGCCACCCCACCGTCGACAAACGTGCCGTAACCGACTGCTGTTCCGCTTTCCGGTTCGAACCAGTTGAACACCGAACTTCCCATGCGCCCGTCGTCACATCGAAACTCGGCAATGCCGATGCCCAATAATGTCCGGCGCCATGTTCCAGTACAAACCGCGCCTGTCACACTGTCGGCACGGAACGGTCCGGCATCCTGCCCGAACGAAGCACCCCGGAAAAATTCGCCGGTCTCTTCGACACAGGCCACAAGCGGCGAGCAATTCATTCGCTTGGGGTCGCAGGTGTCAGCAGACGCGATCACAGGACACGCAAGTGCACTCGCCAAGACCAAAGCTCTCATGTATCTCACCTGAAAGGCTGCATCGAACGGGGGTAACACTATGGCAGGGGGATCGTTCGGCAAGGGGTGTCATCTGAGCCTGATCGACGGCTCGGCCTTCATCTTCCGCGCCTATCACGCGCTGCCGCCCCTGACCCGCAAGTCCGATGGCCTGCCGGTTGGCGCTGTCTCGGGCTTTGTCAACATGTTGTGGAAGCTGGTCGAGGACAACAAGGGCGCCGACGCGCCCACCCATGTGGCCGTCGTGTTCGACAAGGGATCGCACACGTTTCGCAACGACCTCTATGACCAGTACAAGGCCAACCGCGACGCGATGCCCGAAGACCTGCGTCCGCAGATCCCGCTGACACGCGATGCCACGCGCGCATTCAATATCGCTTGCCTCGAAACCGAAGGGTTCGAAGCCGACGACATCATTGCGACGCTCGCCCGTCAGGCGCGTGAAGCCGGAGGTCGTGTCACGATCGTCTCGTCCGACAAGGACCTGATGCAATTGGTCGGCGACGGGGTCGAGATGTTCGACGCGATGAAGAATGTCCGGATCGGCGTTGAAGGCGTCGAGGAGAAGTTTGGCGTCTCGCCCGACAAGGTGATCGACGTGCAGGCCCTGGCGGGCGACAGCGTCGACAACATCCCCGGCGCGCCCGGGATCGGCGTGAAAACTGCGGCCCTTCTGATTAACGAATATGGTGATCTCGACACGCTGCTTGCGCGCGCTGAAGAGATCAAACAACCGAAGCGCCGCCAGACGCTGCTCGACAACGCGGATCAAATCCGCCTGTCGCGCCAGCTTGTGACGCTCGACCAGCAGATGGACCTGCCCTATTCGCTGGAGTCGCTCGAGGTGAAAGACCCCGAGGCGGACGCGCTGCTCGCATTCCTGACGGCAATGGAATTCCGCACCATCACCCGTCGCGTGGCCGAGGCACTTGGCACCGAAGTCCCGGTGATCGAGGACACGCCGGTCGCCACCGAAGAGGCCGACGCCCCCGAGGCGGTGCCCTTCGATCAGGCCGAGTATAGCGCCGTCACCGACGCCGCTGCCCTGCAGGATTGGGTCGATCATGCGATCGCGCGAGGCTGGGTCGCGGTCGATACCGAAACCACTGGCTTGAACGAGATGACAGCCGATCTGGTTGGCGTGTCGCTTGCGATCGAGCCGGGCTCAGCCGCCTATATTCCACTGACGCACAAACAGTCAGCCGGTGACGACTTGTTCGGCTCGGACGAACTGGCCGAGGGCCAGATGCCTCTTGAGGAGGCCTTGGCGATCCTGAAGCCGCTTCTGGAGGACCCGAGCGTCATCAAGATCGGGCAGAACATGAAATACGACGCCAAGATCCTTGCCCGCTATGGCATCGATGTGGCGCCGATTGATGACACGCTGCTGATGTCCTATGCCATGAATGCGGGGCTTCACAACCACGGGATGGACATCCTGTCCGAGCGTTATCTTGGCCACCACCCGATCGAGATCAAATCGCTTCTGGGCACGGGCAAAAGCCAGATCACTTTTGACCGCGTTCCGGTCGAAGACGCGGTGAAATACGCGGCCGAGGACGCCGACATCACGCTGCGCCTCTGGCAGGGCTTCAAACCGGGGCTGCACAAGAAGAAGGTCACGACCGTCTATGAGACGTTGGAGCGTCCTTTGGTACCGGTGTTGGCTGAAATGGAGATGGCGGGCATCAAGGTCGACGCACAGGTGCTGTCGCGTATGTCGAACGCCTTTGCCCAGAAAATGGCGCAGCTCGAGGACGAAATCCACGAGCTGGCCGGGCGCAAGTTCAACGTGGGTTCGCCCAAGCAGCTTGGCGAGATCATGTTTGACGAGCTTGGCCTGCAACTGCCGGATGGCAAAGAGCCCAAGAAGGGTAAAACCGGGGCTTATTCGACCGGTGCAGACGTGCTGGAAGACATGGCAACGATCCACGATCTGCCCCGGCGCATTCTTGACTGGCGGCAATTGTCGAAACTGAAATCGACCTATACCGACGCGTTGCAGGACCACATCAACGCCGAGACGGGCCGGGTTCACACGTCTTACTCCATCGCGGGCGCGAACACCGGTCGCCTCGCCTCGACCGATCCCAACTTGCAGAACATCCCCGTCCGCACCGAAGACGGTCGCCGCATTCGCGAAGCCTTCGTGTCGACCGACGGGCATACGCTGGTCAGCCTTGACTATAGCCAGATCGAATTGCGCATTCTTGCCCATATCGCCGGGATCGATGCGTTGAAGGAAGCCTTCCGCGACGGTCAGGACATCCATGCCGCAACCGCGTCCGAAATGTTCAACGTGCCGCTGGAGGAGATGACGCCGGATGTCAGACGTCAGGCCAAGGCGATCAACTTCGGGGTGATCTATGGCATTTCGGGCTTTGGGCTGGCCCGCAACCTTCGCATTCCCCGGGCCGAGGCTCAGGGATTTATCGACCGTTATTTCGAACGGTTTCCGGGCATTCGCACATATATGGATGACACTGTGGCCTTCGCCAAGGAACACGGTCATGTCGAGACGCTGTTCGGCCGCCGCATCCACACGCCCGAGATCAACAATCGCGGCCCGCATGCCGGGTTCGCGAAACGGGCGGCCATCAACGCGCCCATCCAAGGGACCGCAGCCGATATCATCCGGCGTGCAATGATCCGAATGCCGGCGGCGATTGCGAATCTGCCCGCCAAAATGCTGCTGCAAGTCCATGACGAGTTGCTGTTCGAAGTCGAAGACGGAGCTGTCGATGACCTGATCGCCGCCGCGCGCGACGTGATGGAAGGCGCAGCCCTGCCAGCAATTTCCCTGGATGTGCCCCTGGTTGTCGACGCCGGCCAAGGTCGGAATTGGGCCGAAGCGCACTGAGGTCAGCGATTTTCTGCGCAATTTCGCGCCGCGATAGGCGCAGAACCGTAGTTTTTGTGCAGATTAAAAACGCAGAGCCCCTCGATTTTCGGTGATTTCGCCTTTTTTTTCGCCATATTGCCGATTTCGTCTTGACACAATCTGCACATTTACTGCACATTGCTCGTGTGCTTGGTGAATTGGGGGGTAACGAGTTTCCTGTGCCAATAACCAATTTTGAGTGAGTGGGCTGAATTACCGGCCAATAGCGGTCTGCTAAGGCAGGCCGCTATTTTGTTTTGGGCCTCATATGCCTCTTGCCATGCGCGCAACCGCTGTCGAAACTGAACCCTGAAAAACAGGGCACAGGCATCTCGATGGAAAGTGGCACCCGGCCCGTCAAGGGCACCCGCAAGATGATTGCCAGCATGACACCCATCCTGCAGGAGGGTGTCTTCGTTTTCTGTTCGATGCTTCACAATGACGACGCGAAAGCGGCCATGCGTCTGGCACGCGGCGCGTTTGCCGAGGATGAGGGCATGTCGCTGATCCTGCCCAAAGCCGATGCCGACCGTCTGGGACTAACTTATTCAAGCGAGATGCGGCAGATCACCTTGATGGTGTATTCCTCGCTGACGGGTGTCGGGCTGACGGCCGCCGTGGCGACCGAGCTTGCACGCGAGAAAATCCCGGCGAACGTCGTCGCCGCGACCCAGCACGACCACGTGTTTGTTCCCTCGAAACACGCCGACCGCGCCATGGACCTGCTGCGCGATCTGCAGGCCCGGGCCCGTGACGACGAATGAGGCACCGCATGTCGAGGTGCGGCGCCTTTCGGAGCTGCATGAGTGGCTTGCCGACAACCATGAGAGCGCCGGGTCGACCTGGCTGGTGACGTTCAAGAAGCCCCATCCCGACTATCTGCCATGGGGAGAGGTGGTCGAAGAACTGCTATGCTGGGGCTGGATCGACAGCGCCGTCCGCGGGATCGACGAAACACGGTTCAAGCACCTGATATCGCCTCGCAAGGAAAGTTCGGCCTGGTCTGCCGTCAACAAAGGGATCGTCGCCCGCATGCGCGCGGCCGGGCGCATGCAGCCTGCGGGCGAGGCCAAGATCGCGGCCGCCGAGGCAAACGGCATGTGGAGCTTTCTCGATGATGTCGAGCGGCTTGAGGTGCCCGATGATCTGGCCCCTGCCCTTCTGCCCCACATGGCGACCTGGGAAGGCTGGTCTCGGTCGATCCGGCGGGCCTGGCTGGAACGGATCAAGACCGCCAAGACCGAGCCGACGCGCGCCAAGCGGATCGCAGCCTGTGCCGAAGCCGCGCGCAACGGCTTGAAGAACGGCGGTTTGCGCTAGCGGAGCCTGCGGATCGAGGGGCGCGCCGCCCCCTCGAGCTCCCCCGAGGATGTTTGCCAACAGGCGAAGCACATTTGACTTAAATTGTGCCTTTTCGCGGATCATCTGTTGATTGATGCACTGGCCAAAGGCCCAGACAGGGAATGCCCCTTTCCCCTGCCGCCCCGGTCTTTTAAGAGAGCGCCAAGCATACTCCGGGGGCCCCATGCAAGAGCCAGACATCACTGAAGACCTGATCGCAGCACACGGGTTCACACCGGAAGAGTACCAGGAAGTCCTGCGCATTCTGAACCGCGAGCCGACCTTCACCGAGCTTGGCATATTCTCGGCCATGTGGAACGAGCACTGTTCCTACAAGTCATCGAAGAAATGGTTGCGCACGCTGCCCACTGACGGCCCGCAAGTGATCTGCGGACCGGGCGAAAACGCCGGCATCGTTGATATCGGTGACGGACAGGCCGTGGTCTTCAAGATGGAGAGCCACAACCACCCCTCCTATATCGAACCCTATCAAGGCGCGGCGACCGGCGTGGGGGGTATTCTGCGCGACGTCTTCACCATGGGCGCGCGTCCGATTGCGGCGATGAATGCCCTTTCATTTGGCGAGCCGGAACATCCCAAGACCAAGCGCTTGGTGGCCGGTGTGGTCGAGGGCATCGGCGGCTATGGCAACGCGTTCGGCGTACCGACAATCGGCGGCGAGGTTCGCTTCCATGCCGCCTATAACGGCAATTGCCTGGTGAACGCGTTTGCCGCCGGGCTCGCAGATGCCGACAAGATTTTCTATTCGGCGGCCAGCGGCGTTGGCATGCCGGTCGTCTATCTTGGCGCGAAGACAGGCCGTGACGGGGTTGGTGGCGCCACTATGGCGTCTGCCGAGTTTGACGAAACCATCGAAGAGAAACGCCCGACTGTGCAGGTGGGCGATCCGTTCACCGAGAAGCGTCTCTTGGAAGCGTGTCTGGAACTGATGAAGACCGGCGCCGTGATCTCGATCCAGGACATGGGCGCTGCCGGGCTGACCTGTTCGGCGGTGGAAATGGGGGACAAGGGCGGGCTTGGCGTGCGGCTCAACCTTGACGCCGTGCCGCAGCGCGAGACCAACATGACAGCCTATGAAATGATGCTGTCCGAAAGCCAAGAGCGGATGCTCATGGTGCTGAACCCCGAGTTGGAGGCCGAGGCTAAGGCGGTCTTCGAGAAATGGGACCTCGACTTCGCAATCGTCGGCGAGACGATGGAAGAGGACCGGTTCCTGATCCTGCACGGGAACGAGGTGAAAGCTGACCTGCCGCTGTCGAAGCTGTCTTCAACCGCGCCGGAATATGACCGCCCGTGGGTCGCGACACCCGCCGCTGCGGCCTATGCGCCGTCGGACGAGGTGCTGGGCTTCGATCCGGTCGAAGGTCTCAAGGCCCTGATCGGCTCGCCCAACTACGCGCGGAAGCAGTGGGTTTGGGAACAGTACGACGCGCAGGTCATGGCCGACACGGTCGTGGCCCCCGGCGCGGGTGCCGGCATCGTTCGGGTGCATGGGACGGAGAAGATGCTGGCCTTCACGTCGGATGTGACGCCGCGCTATGTGCGCGCCAATCCTGTGGAAGGCGGCAAGCAGGCAGTGGCCGAGGCGTTCCGGAACCTTTGCGCGTCGGGTGCCAAACCCTTGGCAACGACCGACAACCTGAACTTCGGCAACCCGGAAAAGCCCGAGATCATGGGCCAGTTCGTTGGCGCCATCGAAGGGATCGGGGCTGCGTGCCGCGCCTTGGACATGCCGATCGTTTCGGGCAATGTCTCGCTTTACAACGAAACCGACGGACAACCGATCCTGCCGACCCCGACCATCGGGGCAGTCGGATTGATCGCGTCGGAAGACGATTTGATCGGCGGCGTGCCGGCAGACGGGGACTTCCTGCTGTTGGTGGGTGAAGGCAACGGACATTTGGGCCAGTCGGCCTTGCTGGCCGAGGCGTTCGGCATCGAAGACGGCGACGCACCGCATGTCGATCTGGATGCCGAGCGCCGGAACGGCGATTTCGTGCGCGAGAACAGTGCCTTGATCCACGCCGCCAGCGATCTGTCGGACGGCGGTGTCGCGCTGGCCGCGTTCGAGATGGCGGATGCCTCCGGGCTGGGCGTCAGCGTGGACGTTGACGGGATTGCCGCGCTTTTTGGCGAAGATCAGGGACGCTACCTGCTTGCCTGCGGTTTCGATCAGGCCGAGGGGCTGATGATCGCGGCAGGACAGGCCGGTGTGCCCATCGCGCAGATCGGGCGGTTCGGCGGCGACAGCGTGCAACTCTCGGGCGCAACTGCACCGCTGTCCGAGCTTTCGGCCTTGTATCGATCGGCCTTTGCGGACCGGGTGGCATGACCGGCAAAAAGGTCAATCTCGAGACGTGGCCGCGCGCCGCGCAGTTCCGCTTTTTCCGAGAATATGACCGGCCGCATTACGCCACGACGGTGCGCGTGAACGTCACAAACTTGATGGAACACCGGAAGGCGCGTGGTCTGTCGCCGTTCCGGCATACGATCTGGGCAATCGGCAAAGGGCTGCATGCGGTGCCCGAACTGTGCATGCGGTTCAAGGGCGAGAGCGTCACGCAGTATCGCCGGTTGCTGCTGTCGCCCACGATCCCGCTGGAGAATGGGGATTTCCGCTACACCTATCTGGCATGGAACCCGGACCGGACGCGCTTCGACGGGCACGCGGCTGAGAAAATCGCGGAAGTGCGCGAAGGCGCGCCGTTAAATGCCAATGACGGGACGATCGAGGATGTCGCTTATCTCTCGTGTCTGCCGTGGCTGGACTATACGTCGCTGGACAATGCGTTGCCCGGCCCAGATGACTGCATACCGCGCATCTCGTGGGGCAAGATCGTCGAAGGCGTGCGCGGGTTTGAGATGGCGATGACACTGCAAGTGCATCACGCGCTGGTGGATGGTTTGCAGGTTGGCCAGTTCTTCGAGGCGACCGAAACCGCGCTGGCCGAGATTGGTGACGGCAAATAACCCTTTCGATCCAAGGTGAGTGCCGCCTTAAGCCCTCCTTTACAGCTGGCGGGCCAATCGCCTCATAACTCGGCGCGACGCGAATAGACACGCCGCCAATCTTGCCGCCACCCGGCCCAGCCCCTAAGTTGCCGATTAAAGCAAAGGAACATGCCCCATGCCCATGCAGGCCCACGAAATCGAAGCGCTTCTGCGCGAGACCTTCCCCGACGCAGAAATTCAAGTCGGCGGCAGCGATGGCGTGCACATGTCAGCCCTTGTCGTTGACGAGAGCTTTCGCGGCATGAACCGGGTGCAACAACAACGCGCGGTCTATGCCGCGCTGAAAGGCAAGATGGACGGACCGGATGGCGAGTTGCACGCGCTGGCACTTACCACCCGCGTACCGGACTGAGCCCGAAATTTTCCGAACGGAGACGAAAATGACCGCTGAAGCCCAAATCAAGGAAACCGTCGATGGCAACGATGTCGTGCTGTTCATGAAAGGCACGAAGGAAATGCCGCAATGTGGCTTTTCCAGCCGCGTGGCGGGCGTGCTCAACTTCATGGGCGTCGAGTACTCGGACGTGAACGTGCTGGCCGACGATGCCATTCGTCAGGGGATCAAGGATTTCTCCGACTGGCCGACGATCCCGCAACTTTACGTGAAGGGCGAGTTCATCGGTGGCTGCGACATCATCACCGAGATGACCTTGTCGGGCGAGTTGGACCAGCTTTTTGACGACAAAGGTGTCGGCTATAACAAGGATGCCGCGAACCAGATCCGCGAGCACAACAGCTGACCCGCTGATGTACGTCGTCACGGTCACCTTCCGCATTGCCCCCGAGGCGTCGGGTGAATTCCTTGTAGCTATGCGCGAGAACGCGCAAACCTCGCTTGAGATGGAACCCGGTTGCCATCGTTTCGACGTGGCGATCGGGGAAGACGGGCCCGAGACGGTGTTCCTCTATGAGCTTTACACCGACCGGGCCGCGTTTGATGTTCATCTTGGCAGCGCACACTTCAAGGCGTTTGATGCCAAGGTTGCGCCCTGGGTCATCGACAAGACGGTTGCGACTTATCTCCTGCCCTAGGCGCTGCGCTTTTCGACGCCATAGACCTTTTGCAGGTGATCGTCGAAATAGTCTTGCAGGACAGGGAACGCGTCGACCATCCTGAGATAGGCACTTTCTTCCATCATCAGCACCTTGGTGTCTTCCAACGCGCGCACCGTCGAGCGGCGGCGATCTTCGCCCGCAAGGATGCCTTCGCCGAAATGGTCACCCGGACCAAGACGCAGGACGATCTCGCGCCCGTTTTCGCCGGTATGCCGCAATTCGACACCGCCCGAGACGATGGAATAGACGCCATCCGCCCGGTTCCCGGCCTCGTAAATCCGGTCGCCGGCGCTGTAGTGCACGTAACGGGTGGCCGGCGGTTCGGCGCCTTTCAACTGTACCACGGATCGGGCTGAAAGCGCGTCCATCGTCCAGTTCATCAGGACGCGGATCTTGGTGCTGATGCCCGGCAGGAAGCCCACGTAATAGGCCCGCCAGAGAAGCCATGCCGGGAAGCCGGACAGCTTCAGGCCCCAAACCTCGGCCACGCCGCGACGGGCGCCCAGCGAGGCAAGCGCGCCCTGTGACTTGTAGGCGAACGGAGCCAAAGGCTTGCCGTCCAGCGCCGCTTCCATGTTGGCGGCCAGACACCGCGCCTCACGGACCGCGAATTGCGCGGTTGGCGGTGCGAAATCGTCGCGCGCTTCGGCCCCGTCTTTCATCGGGATCAGCGCGCAGTCGCCCAGCGACCAGACGTTCTGGTGGCCTTTGGCCAGCAGGTTGCGCTCGACGGCGATCTTGCCCGCCTGCTGTTCCAGCCCCATTTCGCGCACGACCGGAGACGGCGCGTTGCCAATGGTGGCCACGATGGTCCGGGTCGGGATCTCGGTGCCGTCGGTCAGCGTCAGGCGGGTGCCGGTGGCCGACGCCACACCTTTGCCTAACATGATCTCGATGCCGCGATCTTCCAGCCGCTTTTTCGCATAGCGGCCAAGGCTTTCGGGCAGTTCGCCCAGCACGCGGTCGGCATATTCCACGACAACGACACGCACCTCGTCTGGGGACACATTCGGATAGAACTTGAGCGAGCGATCAATCAATTCCTTGAGTTCACCCACGGTTTCCACGCCCGAGAAGCCCGCGCCAACCACGGTGAAGGTCAGGGCTTCGCGCTTGACCTCGGGAAGACCGGTGATCTCGGCATGTTCCAGCTTCTCGATCACGTGGTTGCGCAAATGGCGCGCGTCCTCGAGGTGCTTCATCGTCAGCGCATGATCCGCCAAGCCCGGCATCCGCGACAGGTCCACCACCTGCCCCAGCGCCACGACAAGGTGGTCATAGGGCACTTCGGTCGGACGACGCTGGACGCCTTGAAACACGGTGACAACCTGACGGTCGAAATCGACACTGTGGACGCGGGCCTTCCGCACGAAGACACCTTTCAAAAGCGCGCGCAACGGTGTCACCGCGTGCGGCGCCGTGATCGAGCCGGCGGCGACCTCGGGCAGAAGCGGTTGGAACACGAAATAGTTCTCTGCGCTGATCAGTTCGACATCGGCACGCGCACCAAGTCGTTTCTTGATTTCGCGCGCCGCAAAGAGGCCGGCGAAGCCCCCGCCAAGGATGAGAATACGTTGAGACATGGCATTACCTTTCGCCAGACACATAGTGTCGACGACCGGAAAATGCAAAAAATTATTTTATTTCAATAGCATACGGCGGTATACCGTCTAGCTGGCAGCCAGCAACTTCTCCTCGGCTGCTTCTGCAATCGCTTCGGCGCGTGCGGCCAATTCAGCCATGGTTTCCGAGACTTCAGTGGGGATTACGGCCACTTCGCGCGTTTCGGCCACCGGCTTCGGACGGCTTTGAAGTTCTTCGATCCAAGCTTCCTGCTGGGCGATCTTGTCTTCCATCGTCTTCATCGAATCTTCCGACCCGGCATGCTTGTCCGCCAGCATCAGCCCCGCCATCAGCAACATGCGCGATTCGGGCAGACGCCCGATCTGTTCCATCAGCGATTTCGCTTCAGTGTCGAGAAGATCCGCCGCGGCCTGAAGAAAATGCTCTTCGCCCTGCTGGCACGCCACGGCAAAGGTCCGGCCACCGATCTGGATGTTCACTTCGGGCATCTCAGGCCTCCTTCAGGACGGGTTCGAGGGTGGCGAGGATCTCTTCGATTTCGGCCCGCTCAGCGGCGCGCGCGGCGCGCAGGCTTTCGATCTCGGTCACCATGGCCGTGTTCACGAGGTCCGCATCGGCGACGCCTTCGGCATTGGCCGCCCGCAGCGCACCGTTCGACGTGCGCAACTCCTCGTTCACGCTGCGCAACTGCTGCATCTCGGCGTCGCGGGCCGCGAAAGCCCGTTTCAATTCCGCCACTTCGGCTTCGAGCCGCGCAACTGTTTGTTCCTGCGTGTCCTTGATGGCCCGCACCCGCTCTTCCAGCTGCTGGTTGGCCACCCGTTCGGCCTCCAACTCGGCCTTGAGAGCCGCGCTGTCGCCGTCGTCGCCCGCGCTCAGCTTGTCCAGCGCCTGTGCTGCGCGATCCAGTGCCGCCGTGATCCGGCGTTCGTATTCCGAAATATCGTCCATGCCACGTCCCAGTCTTGCTCCCCCGGGCCGTTAACCATTCGAATCGACGGCCGTCACGGGATTCAACCCTAGGATACCGGAACACCCACCCTTTTCATCCCCCATTTATCGGGGAGGGTCGCGGCCTCCCTTGCACTCCCCCCCGTGGCTGCTATCTAGCCGCCAACGCAAAGACAGGCATGGGGGCGTAAGGCTATGGATATCGGTACTCTCAAAGAGCTGCATCCCGATCACTTCGCAAAAGCGACGGCCATCCGGACACTGGCCATCGACGCCGTTCAGGCTGCGAACTCGGGTCACCCGGGGATGCCGATGGGCATGGCGGATGTCGCCACGGTGCTGTTTGAGAAACACCTGAACTTCGATGCCTCGGCCCCGGACTGGGCAGATCGCGACCGGTTCATCCTGTCGGCGGGCCACGGTTCGATGCTGCTTTACGCCCTGCTCTATCTGACTGGCTACGAGGACATGACGCTGGAGCAGGTGAAGAACTTCCGCCAGCTTGGCGCAATCACCGCCGGTCACCCCGAATACGGGCACGCAAAGGGCATCGAGACCACGACCGGCCCGCTGGGTCAGGGCATCGCGAACTCGGTCGGGTTCGCCATGGCGGAAGAAGCGATGCGGGCGCGTTTCGGCAAGAAGGTCGTTGACCATTATACCTATGTCATCGCCGGGGACGGGTGCCTGATGGAAGGCATCAGCCAAGAGGCCATCGGGCTTGCTGGTATGCAGAAGCTCTCGAAGCTGATCGTGCTGTGGGATGACAACAACATCTCGATCGACGGCGAAATCAGCTTGTCAGACGTTACTGACCAACAGAAACGCTTCGCCGCCAGTGGCTGGCACGTTCTGGAATGCGACGGGCACGACCCCGAGGATATCGACAAGGCGCTGACCAAGGCAAAATCGTCGAAGAAGCCCACGATGATCGCGTGCAAGACTCATATCGGGTACGGCTCGCCCAACCGGCAGGACACCGCAAAAGCGCATGGATCGCCGCTGGGTGACGAGGAAATCGCCCTGACCCGTGACGCGTATGGCTGGCCGCATGCCCCGTTCGACGTGCCGGCGGAGGTGCTGAGCGCTTGGCGTCAGATTGGCAGCCGCGGCGGTGCTGTCCGTGGGGAATGGGAAGAGCGGTTCGCGACGCTTTCCGCCTCGCGCCAAGCCGAGTTCCAACGCGTCATGGCCGGTACGCCGCCGAAGAAGCTGGCGTCGACTGTGCGGGCGCTGAAGAAGCAGATCAGCGACGAGCAACCCAAGGTCGCCACGCGGAAAGCTTCGGAAATGGCGCTTGAAGCGCTGAACCCAGTCACGCCCGAGACGCTGGGCGGCTCGGCGGACCTGACGGGTTCGAACAACACGAAAACGGCTGATCTTGGCATCTTCAACCCCGAGAACCGCAAGGGTCGCTATATTCACTATGGCATTCGCGAGCACGGTATGGCGGCTGCGATGAACGGGATGGCGCTGCATGGTGGTGTGAAGCCCTATGGCGGCACGTTCATGTGCTTCACCGATTACGCCCGGGGTGCGATGCGCCTATCGGCGCTGATGGGTGTTCCGGCGACCTATGTCATGACCCATGACAGCATTGGCCTTGGCGAAGACGGCCCGACCCACCAACCGGTCGAGCATCTGGCCATGCTGCGCGCAACGCCGAACGTCAACGTCTTCCGTCCTGCCGACGCGGTCGAAACCGCCGAAGCATGGGAACTGGCGCTGTCATCGGAGAGCACGCCGACCGTCCTCAGCCTGACCCGTCAGGGACTGCCCACGGTCCGGACCGAGCACAAGACGAAGAACCTCAGCGCCCAGGGCGCCTATATCCTGGCCGAGGCCGAGGGCAAGCGTCAGGCGCTGCTGATGGCAACGGGTTCGGAAGTTGCAATCGCCCTTGCAGCCCGCGACCTGCTGCAGGCCGAAGGGATCGGCACACGCGTCGTCTCGATGCCCTGCTGGGAGCTCTTCGAGGAGCAGGACGAAAAGTATCGCCGCAAGGTTCTGCCCGCAGGTGCCGTTCGCGTCGCGGTCGAGGCCGCGATCCGCTTCGGATGGGACCGCTGGCTTTACGGCGAACGTGGCAAGCGTGAGAAGTCGCGGTTCGTTGGCATGCACGGTTTTGGTGCGTCGGCCCCGGCTGGCGATCTCTACAAACACTTCGGGATCACACCGGAAGCCGTGGCCGAAGCTGCGAAGAGCATGCTCTGAGACAATCAAAACGATTGCATCCTTGAGGGTTTCGCCTCAAGGATGTCAACGTGACGGATGCAACGCAGCTCCTTTTGCCAGACCTGCGCATCCTCGTCGTCGAGGATGACCTGTTACTGGCGACAACCCTCCGTTCGTTTTTCAAAATGTCCGGTGCCGCCTCGGTTGACACGGCCGATACGCTGTACAGCGCCGTCGAGCTGTGTTGCGGCACCCGTTATGACGCCGCAGTTCTTGACGTTGACCTGCCGGACGGAGAGGTCGGAGAGCTTGCAGACCTTTTGAAGAGTCAAGGGGTCTTGATCGTTTTCAACTCGGGCAACCCGTTGCCGGGGCATATCGCAAAAACGAACCCTGACATCGCGTTCTTCCTGAAACCGACCAAGCCCGAGTTGCTTGCCGCCGAAATTTCGAAAAACTTTTCCGTTTCATAATAAACACATACGTTTTCTCGGGCGTTTTTTTCGCAATACATGTCGAAATCCCTATCCTCCCCGCGTCCTTGGGCTATCGAAACCGACTGGGAGTGAAACGATGACCCCGACCCTGACTGCAAGCTACGCCGCTGTCGTGGCGATCCTTTATATCGCGATGTCCGCTTACGTGATTGCCACGCGCGCGCGCACCAATGTGCTTCTGGGCGATGGTGGCAATCCGACAATGCTGCTGGCGATCCGGCGGCATGGCAACTTGTCTGAATACGCGCCCTTTGCCCTTCTGGTGATGGGCTTGGCCGAGATGCTGGGCCTTGGCGCGGCGTGGCTGCACACCTGTGGCATTCTGTTGATTGCCGGGCGGGTCCTGCACCCGATCGGGCTTCGGCTGGAAGAAGGCGTCGCGGTCCCGCGCGTGGCCGGTACGCTCGCCACCATGGCGTCCATCATCATACCCGCGTTCGGAATTCTCTATCTCTCGATCCTCTGAACGCTGGACAGACCGCGCGTTCCGCGCACACCATGACCTCAACCGAAAGGAATTGATCCATGCAATATCTTGCTTTGATTTACGCCGAAGATGGCGCTAGCCCACAACCCGGCGATGCGGAATTCGACAGCTATATGCAGGGCTATTACGCCTGCACCAAAACCTTCGAAGAAAGCGGCGTGATGCGCGGCGGCGAGGCGTTGGAGCATACCTCGACCGCGACATCGGTCCGCATTCGTGACGGCAAGATGGAGACGATGGACGGACCCTTTGCCGAGACCAAGGAACGGCTGGGCGGCTATTACTTGCTGGACTGCAAGGATCTGGATCAGGCCATCGAAATGGCAGCCCTGATTCCGGACGCGAAATACGGCACGGTCGAACTGCGCCCGGTGATGAACATCGAGTTGCCGGAATAGGCGCGTGCGGTACATCGCATTGCTTTATTGGGATGAAGACCGGCGCATGTCGCCGGCTTCACCCGGTTATGACGAGGTTTTGGCAGCCTATGCCGCCGTGAACCGGTCTTTCACGCGGGATGGCATTATGATCGATGCCGCCCCGTTGCAGAACTCGGACACTGCCGTGTCCGTCCGCGTGCGGGACGGCGACGTTCTGGTCACCGATGGACCCTTTGCCGAGACCAAGGAACGGCTGGGCGGGTTCTATCTGCTGGATTGCGCCGACAAGGCCGAAGCGCTGGCGCGCGCCGCCCAGATCCCGGCAGCACAGCATGGGATCATCGAAGTGCGGCCGATCATGGACATCCCCGCAGGCGAATGAGCGATGCGGCCGATCTTTCCAGCCAGATCGCACGCATCATGCGGGAAGACCGCGGGCGGCTGCTGGCTGCTCTGATCCGCGCCCTTGGCAGCTTCGATCTGGCCGAAGACGCGTTGCAGGACGCCATGGAGCGCGCCTTGGTCCATTGGGCGCGTAACGGCCTGCCTGCAAAGCCCGACGCGTGGCTGCTGCAAGTCGCCCGTCGCGCCGCCATCGACCGGCTTCGCAAGAGCAAACGCCATGCCGAGGCGACGCCCGATGTTCTGCGCCTGATGGAAGAGGACGAGGCCGACCGCGCCATGGATGCCCCCGAGATCCCCGACGAACGCCTGCGCCTGATTTTCACCTGCTGCCACCCGGCGCTGGAGGAGAAGACGCGCGTCGCGCTGACACTTCGGACGGTTGGCGGATTAACGACGCGCGAGATTGCCCGCGCCTTTCTCGACACCGAGGCCACGATGGGTCAACGCCTGTCGCGGGCGAAAGCCAAGATCGGCGCCGCAGCCATCCCCTTTGTCGTGCCCGAACGCAGTGACTGGGACGGGCGCCTGAACTCGGTCCTGAGCGTCATCTACCTGATCTTCAACGAAGGCTGGACCGCCGGCCCCAGCGAGGCGCAAATTCGAACCAGCCTTTGTAACGAAGCAATCTGGCTGGCGCGTTTGATGACATCGCTGGCCCCCGACGAACCCGAGATCGAGGGGTTGCTGGCGCTGATGCTGCTGGCCCATGCCCGGCACGCCGCACGGTTCGGGCCGGACAACGCCTTGATCCCACTCGACGCGCAGGACCGCGCCCTGTGGGACAGGTCCATGGCCGACGAAGGCCTCGCGCTGCTGGACATCGCGGTTGCGCGTCGCTTGCCCGGCCCGTTTCAACTGCAGGCGGCCATCAGTGCCTTGCATGTGCAGGCCGAAACACCAGATGACACCGATTGGCCGCAGATCCTGTTGCTCTATGACCGTTTGCTTGCGTTGGCGCCCTCTCCGATCGTGGCGCTCAACCGGACCGTCGCGCTGGCCGAGACGGGCGCTCTGGCCCGCGCGAGGCGCGACATGGCAGAGCTTGGCGCGTCACTTGCAAACTATCAGCCCTATCACGCCGCCGTGGCCGAGTTGGCGCGACGCGCCGGGGACAAAGACGGGGCGCGTGCGGCCTATTCCGAAGCGATCCGCCTCAGCCAAAGCGAAAGCGAGCGGGGCTGGTTACAGGCGCAGTCCGAGTGCCTCTAGAGGCGTTTCTGCATGTGGATCGCCGGAAACTCGATGCCGCGTTGCAGGTTCACCGTGATCGGCCCCAAGGTCTTGAAACCCACCGAGGCATAGAAAGGCTCGGCCATCAGCGTTGACATGCAGTTCAGAAGCTCGATCCCTGCAACGCGGGCCGTCTCATCGATATGCGTCATCAAACGTCGCCCGATGCCCTGCCGAACCCTGCGATGGTCGGTCACCACATGGCGGATGTTGCCGACGCCCGCCGTGCCCTTCCCCGCGCCCCCTGGCAGCGCCCGCGTCCAGCCACCGGCGCCAATGATCTGATCCTCGTCAGTCACGACGAAATACGTCCCCGAGGCCAGAAGACGCGGTTGCGCCTTGGAAATCAGGGGAACGGCCATCACCATCAGGGAGGGCGGATAGGCCTCTTTCAGAAGAACCGGATAGGATCGGCCCAGCAAGGCATCGATCTGATCCAGATCGTCTGGCGTTGCGGTGCGTATGACAAATGTTTCGGCCATTCCAAGTATCTGGTGTCGAGACGTGCCCTCGTCCAGTAATTTCAGCGAGGGCAGAGCTGTTTGTCGATCGGCGACGCCCCGATGCACAAACGAAAAAGGCCGCGCAACGCGCGGCCCATCGTTTCGAAGGTGAGCGAGATCTTACTTGATCTTGCCTTCCTTGTATTCGACATGCTTCCGCGCGACAGGGTCGTACTTCCGAACCACCATTTTCTCGGTCATGGTCCGGGCGTTCTTCTTGGTCACATAGAAGTGGCCCGTGTCAGCGGTCGAATTCAGACGAATCTTGATTGTCGTCGGTTTCGCCATGGTTTCTCTCCTGGTTGGTCAACACCCACATGGCGAAGACCGAAAAATCCTGAAGCCCGCCTTCTAAAGGTTGCGCGCCACCTGTCAAGGCCGAAACGGCTCAGGACAGGCCCATTGCGGCATGAACGCGGGCCCGTGTTTCTTCAGAAAGGCCCAAAGCCGCTGCCAGCTGGGTAATGTACCCGGCTTCCGCCAGGCTATCGACCCGGATCGCCATCAGCGCGGTTGCATAGACCTGTGCCGCCATTTGTTGCGAGGTGTCGGCGGCAAGACCCGTCGGGTCCACCGGGGCGTCAAGCTGGGCTTCGATAAAGGCGCGCTCCTCCGGGCCGATATCGCCCAGATGTTCCATGATCTTTGCGCGCTCGTCGGCGTCGATCTCGCCGTCGGACTTGGCGGCTTGAATCATGGCGCGGATCATCAGGCGCGCATTCTCCTCCATCGCGTCAGTGGCCGTGGAGGTGCCGGTGAGGCTGTCGATCATGGCACTGGTATGCTCGGCCCCACCCGCCATGCCACCACCAAGCGCAGCCATCAGACCGCTCATGCCGGCCATTGCACCGGCCCCGGCCCCATCCGCCTGGCCCAGAAACTGGTCGCGCATGCCTTTCAACTGGTCGGTCGGAAGCCCCATCTTCTCCATCATGTCGAACGCCTGATCGCTCATCTGGTTGAACTGGGGGTTGGTCCGCATCGCCTCTTTCACGCCGGGCATGCCGCCCATGTCCTTGTATTTGTCATAACCCTTGGCGGCAGCGAAACCGGCAGCAAGCGTGGCGAGGGTGCGAACGAAACTCATGGGATCAATCCTTTTCTAGGCAACAGTCTGGAAGCATTGGCGCGAGTATACATGTCCCGGCTGGGAATCCGAATGATGAGCGGTGTCGCAAGCGACATGCACCGGATCGCAAGATTTTAGCGCGGATGGCCTGTAAGCCGGATTCTGTTCGCCCTGCACCGTGGCACAGGGTCTGATGACCATTCATCTGGCCTTGCCGTTGCCGACAAGATCTAGCTGCCAACCCGGGGTCCAAGCCGAAGCCGCTTGTGCGGACCCCCTATTCGGCATTGCTTCAGGTGGGGCTTGCCGTGCCGTCCTTGTTGCCAAGTCCGCGGTGGGCTCTTACCCCACCGTTTCACCGTGACCATGCATGCATGGCCGTCTGTTCTCTGTGGCGCTGTCCCTCGGGTTTCCCCGGCCGGGCGTTACCCGGCACCATCGCTTCGTGAAGTCCGGACTTTCCTCCCGCACCGGTTGCCCGGCACGAGCGGCCATCCAGCCATCCGCGCGCGCGGGTCTAGCGGAAGGCTGTCCCTCGGTAAAGCCCGGGTCAGCTTTCGTGCAATGGACGTGTGGGGGTTCTGCGCGCCGTGCGCTCTGTGACATCCGCCGGGTATTGCCGGGCGAGACCAGCCATCATCGCCTCGTCCGCGACCGAGAGAGGCCCGGTTGCGAACGGACGAAACCGCTGGCGAAAGGCCTCCAGCACCGGACCTTCACCTGCATCGACCGGATATCCGAAATGCGCCGCGTCCCGCAGGAATTCGCCGCGCATTGCCGGTTCCGGCCAAATCGACAGTCCCTTGGCCGCCAAACGTTCCCAATCGAAATACGGGCCCGGGTCCTGTTTTCGGTCAGGCGCCATATCGGCATGGCCAATCACGGCCTTGGCGGGCAAGTGATGGCGTTCCAGCACTTCGGCCAAGAGAGCTTCCAGCGTCGTCATCAAAGCCTCGCTGAAGCCGCAGGTCCCGTCATTGTCCAATTCGATGCCAAGCGAGCGGGAGTTCACGTCATCATGGCCAGCCCACGCACCTGCCCCGGCATGCCAGGCGCGGTGCTTTTCATCGACCAGCCTGTACAGCGTGCCGTCCTTCGCGATCAAATAGTGGCTAGACACCTCGGTCTCGGGGTCGCAGAGCCGTTCAAGCGCGGCCTCGGCGCTGTCCATGGCCGTATAGTGCAGAACAATCAGGTCGATCCCCCAACCACCCTTGCGCGAACCGAAATTCGGCGAGGGGCGGTCGATGATCTCCATATCGATTAGCCGCCCCGGGCCGCTCTGAACGGGCTTGGATCCCAGAAACAGGCATAACCATCGCCGTCAGGATCAAGTCCGCGCCGGTCGCGCTCGGGTCCGCCATTGGCAAGGAAGTCCGCCTGAGCCTGATCCGGCGACGCGTACTGAGCGCAGGCGCGGCGATAACGCTCCTCGTTGAAGCGAGACGAACGATTATGCATCGGCTGGCCAACCGGGTGGGTCGTGGCCAGAGCGTAGGACACGACGTTCGGGCCCGATCCACCCGGCCGTTCTGGAACAGCCTGCGGCTGGACCACTTCCATTGCCTCGCGCTGGCGTGCCAAGCGATCCCGGTCGCTCTCGATGCTTTCCCGCGCCGAAACGGCTGCGAAATCCTGCTCGTCCGAAATGTCGGGATTGTCGGTCGCGAGCGGGGCCGCTTGCGGCAACGACGTCACGGCAACATTGGTCGGCGTGGTTTCAATCGTCTCGCCCGGGCTGGCTGTCTGGTTCAGAACCGCAAGTGTCTGGTCGCCAATCGCGGCCGCCGAGCGATCTTCGTCCGAGATCCGGGCCTCGAGTTGAACGTCGCGTGCTTCGCGTTGCGCCTGGAATTCATCGACGCCGCCGAACCCGACACCACGTGCATTCGGGTTGCTGTCGGGAATGCTTGATGCGCCACATCCCATCAGGGCGAGCACGGCGCAAGCGCTTGAAATTCTGCCAATCATCGTCTGCTCTGCCGTCTTGTTTTAAGAAACATTACCACCAATTCGCAGGTTTGGCCACAAATCCGGCACGATCCTCCAACGAAGCGGCGATGTTCAGCAACTCGCCCTCTTCCCACGGTTTGCCGATCAACTGCAGCCCAAGCGGCAAGCCTTGCCCGTCGAGACCCGCAGGAACAGCGATCCCCGGCAGACCGGCAAGGTTCACCGTGACGGTGAAGACGTCGTTCAGATACATCTGAACCGGATCATCGAATTCCTGTCCCAAGGGGAAGGCCGCCGACGGCGTGGCCGGTGTCAGGATGGCGTCGACCCCGGTTGCGAAGACATCTTCGAAGTCCTTCTTGATCAACGCACGCACCTTGCGCGCCCGGTTGTAATAGGCGTCATAGAAGCCTGCCGACAGCACATAGGTCCCGATCATCACCCGGCGCTTCACTTCGTCTCCGAAGCCTTCGGCGCGGGTCTTTTCATACATCTCGGTGATGCCGTCGCCCTGCCCCAACGTGGCGCGGTGGCCATAGCGCACCCCGTCATACCGTGCGAGGTTCGACGACGCTTCGGCCGGTGCCACAACGTAATAGGCAGGCAGCGCGTATTTGGTGTGCGGCAGGCTGATGTCGACGATCGTCGCGCCTGCGTCCTGCAGCATCTCGCGACCCTGAGCCCAGAGTGTCTCGATCTCGTCCGGCATGCCGTCCATGCGGTATTCCTTGGGAATGCCGATGGTTTTGCCACGAATGTCACCCGTTATGGCCGCTTCGAAATCCGGCAGGGGCAGATCGGCGCTGGTCGAATCCTTCGGGTCATGGCCCGCCATCGCCTGCAACATGATCGCCGCATCGCGCACGGTCTTGGTCATGGGCCCCGCCTGATCGAGCGACGAGGCAAAGGCCACGATCCCCCAGCGCGAGCACCGGCCATAGGTCGGTTTTAGCCCGGTGATGCCAACGAACGCCGCCGGTTGGCGGATCGATCCGCCGGTATCCGTCCCGGTGGCCGCAAGGCAGAGGTCGGCGGCCACGGCACTGGCCGAACCACCGGAAGAGCCGCCCGGTGTCAGGTCGGTGTCGTCATTGCCCCGGCGCCACGGGTTGATCACGTTGCCATAGGTCGATGTTTCGTTGCTGCTGCCCATGGCGAACTCGTCCATGTTGAGCTTGCCGATCATCACGGCGCCTGCGTCGAACAACTGGCTGGTGACGGTGGATTCGTATTCGGGCTTGAACCCGTTCAGGATCGCGCTTGCCGCCTGGCTGGCGACCCCCTTGGTACAGAACAGGTCCTTGATCCCCAGCGGGATCCCACACATCGACGGCGCGTCGCCCGCCTTGATCCGGGCGTCGGCAGCCGCGGCTTGTTCGCGGGCGAGGTCCGGCGTGTGATGGACAACGGCGTTCAGCGCCGAGGCGGCCTCGGTTGCGGCAAGGCAGGCGTCGGTCAGCTCGACACTGGTGATCTCGCCAGCCCGCAGTTTGTCGCGCGCATCGGCAATCGTCAGTTTGTTCAACTCGCTCATCACTCGACCACCTTCGGCACGGCAAAAAACCCTTCGCGCGCATCGGGCGCGTTCGACAGAACCTTGTCCTGCTGATCGCCGTCGGTGACCACGTCCTCGCGCCGTTTCAGACGCATCGGTGTGACACTTGTCATCGGCTCGATGCCGTCGACATCAACCTCGTTCAGCTGCTCGACAAATCCGAGGATGGCGTTGAACTCGCCAGCGAGCGCGTCCAGCGCATCTTCCTCGACCTTGATCCGGGCGAGTTTCGCCACTTTTCGCGCGGTTTCGCGATCAATCGACATGGCCCATGCCTTTCCTGCAATCAGCGGTCCGTTTAGCGTGAGGCGGAAGGGATGCCAAGCCTTGCTCTTGGCCAAGGCAGCCGTCAGTCTGCAGTGCATGAAACTGACTTTGCATCACATCAATCTTTCGACCGACAAGGTCGGCGAGATGGACCGTTTCTATCGCGACGTGCTTGGCCTGCAGCGCGAAGACCAAGGGCTGCCCGCATTAGAGAAAGGCCAAGGCTACGCCGGTGACGTCGCGTTCGTGACCGACGGCGCGATCCAGCACCATATCGCCGAGCGTGACGTGCTGGCGGGCTTCAAAACCGGCGAGATCGTCAACGCGGTCGCGCGGGGTCACATTGCTTATCGGACCGACGACCTCGACGCGTTCAAAGCGCATCTTGAGGCTGCGGGCGTGCCTTACTCGGACTGGGGTCACAAGGCGGTGGCAGGCTGGAAGCAGATCTTCTTCTATGATCCCGATGGCAACGTCATCGAAGTGCACGAGGTTGCCGAGGGCTGACTGCTCGTATCACCCTTCGCGCTCCTCGGGTTAATCCTGAACAGGCGAAGTAACATGCCTGCGCCAGGTTTCGATCATCCAGCCCAGCATGATTGCGTTCAGGATGTGCCAGAGGAAATGCGTGCCAAGCGGGATTGCGGCGCAAAGCGGTTCGTCAATCGACCGCGCCGTCAACGACAGGCAAAGGATGGTCGCCCCGATGGCAAGGTTGCGCGCCGTGTTCGGCATACGGTTCCGCAGAAGAATTGCATAGGCATAGATCAATACGGGCAACGGCCAGTAGAAGCTGGAGATGGTGAAGAACGGCAACGCTTCGAAGACCGGCGTCAGCAGCATCGTGTAGGGAATATAGGCCGCGGCCCCCAGCGCCGCGATCCATGTCGACCAGCCCCAGTAGTCGCGGTTCGCCAGGAAGATGTAGAGCAGCGAGAACATGAGGATCGGTGTCGTATCCAGCGCCGCCGCCCAAGGGGTCGCGTGCGTGTGAAAAAGGTACGACCCCAGACCGATCATGCCGAGGATCACAGCCAGTGCCCGTCCCCACGCCAGACCGGCACAGCGCCGCCACATGATGAGGGCCGCGATCACAAAGGCTCCGTTGGTCACGGCGTTCACCGGCTCTGACCAGTAGCTGGCGTCGGTACGCTCGCAATAGGCGTCGATGGCGCGGGTCCAGTCCATTTCAGAAAGGCCAATTCGTATTGTGGTCAGAATCAGTTATCGTTCTCGCACAGCTACGCGGGAGGGGCACATGAAATTCGTCTGGTTGGGACATGGCTCGATGCGGATCGAGCACGGCGACACGGTTCTTCTGATCGACCCGTGGCTTAACGGCAATCCAAGCTTGCCCGAAGATCAACACGACGCCGCGGTCGCGGGAACCACACATATCCTGCTGACACACGGCCATTTCGATCACGTGGCGGATGTCCTGCCCTTGGCCAAACGTCTGTCAGTCCCCGTGGTCGGCCAATACGACCTGATGGGGTTCTGGGAGGAAAGCGAAGGGATCACGACCGTCGGCTTCAACAAGGGCGGCACGGTCGATTGCGGTGGCATCGCGGTGACGATGGTACCGGCGAGCCATTCCTCGACCATGGGCGCGCCGGATGGCCCGAACTGCATCGGCACCGAATGCGGCTTCATGCTGCGCGCTGGCGGGCAGACGGTCTATGTCTCGGGCGACACCGATATCATGGCCGATATGGACTGGATGGGGGAATACTATGCGCCCGACGTCGGTATCCTGTCAGCCGGGGGGCATTTCACCATGGACATGAAGGCGACGGCCTGGGCAGCCAAGAAGTACTTCAACTTCAAGACGGTGATCCCGGTTCACTACAAGACCTTTCCAATCCTCGCGCAAAACGCTGACGATCTGATCGCCGGCCTGCCCGGTGTTGACGTGAAGACGCCCGAGGTGTTGGAGCCGGTCGAGCTCTAGCGCAAACCGTCCTCGCCGGTCACTTCGGCAACGGTCAGCCCACCGACCCGCGGCAGGGGACGCCCGCTATCGGTCACAGCAAGCGCCACCAGTATCTCATCTGCTCGCGGCGCATCCGCGATCCGGGCCTCGACGGCATCGAAATGGCTGCGCACATAGGCTGCATCCTTGTGGCCCAACGGCACATCTAGCGTCTGACCCGGCCCGCCCCTTTTCTTGGCCGATGGGATCAGGGCCGCACCGCCGCCGATAACGGCGCGGAACGGCGCCCCCATCGACGGATGCAAAAGTGCGGCTGCATGTTCCAACTCGCCATTCTCGCCGACCATGGCGGCCTTGCCATAGCTTTCGACCGCCTCTGGCGCGATCCCAAGTGCCTGCACTGCGCGTTGGCCAAGAAGCGTTCCAAGGTCAGCGCCAATCTGGATCAGCGGGGCCAAGTCTTCGACGAAGCGGCCCGCGAACGGGTTGGCGATCACCGCCATGGCAAGGGCTTTCCGGGTTGGCGGATTGATGACCTGACCGGCCTCGGTCCTCGTTTCTTCAACGGTGACCACCAGTTTACGCATCTCCATCGCCGCGCCTTTCCTGAAAGAACTGTTGCAAAAGGGCGCGAGACTGCGCCTCGCCGATCCCGTCATAGACCTCGGGCACGTGGTGGCATTGCGGGTGGCTGAACACCCGCGGACCTTGGGCCACCCCCCCGGACTTGGGATCGGACGCGCCGTAGTAGAGCCGCGCGATCCGGGCCGCCGAGATTGCCGCAGCGCACATCGGGCAGGGCTCTAGCGTCACGTAAAGATCGCAGCCAACCAGACGTTCCGACCCCAGCGCAGCGGCGCCAGCCCGGATCACTTCGATTTCGGCATGTGCCGTTGGGTCGGCGCGCTCGCGCATCCGGTTGCCCGCGCTTGCAATCACAACGCCCGACGCATCCACCAGAACCGCACCCACCGGAACCTCGCCGCGCGCAGCCGCGGCTTCCGCCTCGGCCAGCGCTGCGTCCATGTGGCTGCGAAAGCCGGAATTCTGCACGTTGCTCGTCATAGTTTCCAAATACGCTGGCGACGGCGGCGGAGCCACCCATGATTACACCTTTGGTGCCAACCGCCAGCGGCGGTGGCGTTCGTATCTCTTTCCAGCGCCTTCGTTTTTGTCTATGCCGCCCAACATGTCGAACCCAGCCCCCACGAACCGTATCGCCAAGGTCATCGCCCGCCACGGGATCGCCTCGCGACGGGAAGCCGAAAAGATCATCGAGGCAGGCCGGGTGACGGTGAACGGCAAGACGATCGACAGCCCGGCGCTGAACGTTACCGATCACGACAAGATCACCGTGGATGGGAAACCTCTGGAAGAGCGCGATCCCCCACGGCTCTGGCTTTACAACAAGCCCACCGGTCTGGTGACGACCACGCGCGACGAAAAAGGGCGACCCACGGTGTTCGACGCCCTGCCCGAGGATATGCCGCGCGTGATGTCGGTTGGACGGCTGGACCTGAACTCGGAAGGGCTATTGCTTCTGACCAATGACGGCGAGATCAAGCGGCAGCTTGAGCTTCCCTCGACCGGTTGGCTGCGCAAGTACCGCGTGCGGGTGCACGGGACCCCAAGCGACGACGATTTCGCACCGCTGCGCGATGGCCTGACCGTTGACGGGGAGACGTTTCGACCGATGACCGTCACGCTTGATCGTCAGCAGGGCCGGAACGCCTGGGTGACGGTTTCGCTTCGTGAGGGCAAGAACCGCGAGATCCGCCGCGCGATGGAGGCGATCAACCTGCCGGTCAATCGTCTGATCCGGATCAGCTATGGTCCGTTCCGATTGGGCGATCTGAAATCCGGTGCAGTCGAAGAAGTACGGCAGCGGATCGTGCGCGACCAGCTTGGGCTGGATGCCCCGGAAGGGGGAAAAAAGCCGCAAAGTTCTCAGAAACAGCGCACGCGCTCGGGAAAACCAGCGCGGCGGCGCAATCAACCCTCTGGCAAACAACAAAAAAATTAAGCGCGCCCGGCGAATTTGCTGCAGGAGGCAGAAACCTTCGCAGCGCGGCGTCATTCCGCTTTCACGCAGAGATACTATGGCAAGGTGCCGGATGATTTCTTATGTTATGCGCGAACAAGTGGGGTATCCGCAGTAAATGCATCGTTTCGCTCTGGCATTGATCGCCGCGGTTGTCGTGGTTGGCCTGGCCACCGTTCTTTTGAAGAGCGCTGCGCGATCGTTCGAACGTGCTGGTGGAACAGACGCCCTGACCAGTGGGGGATCCATGCAGAAAGTCGCTTTTTTCCTGTTGTTGTGTCTCATCATGTACGTCTCGGTGAGCGGAGCGGCTTGATGGCACAGCGCTACGGCGGAAAATTCAGCCCCGGTGCGGCAAGCCATCCTCGGAACCCCGATGGGATGCGCCGCAGCCGCTCGGGCGCGCGCGTGAACTTCTTGTTCATTGTCCCGGTCGCGATGCTTCTGGTGGCGTTCCAACAGGAACCGGCGGGCATGTTCCTGAAGATTGCGGCTTTTGGCGTCATGATGCTGGCGGCATGGCTGACCAAGCAGGGGCTGGTCGCAGAAGATGCCTATAACGCGCGTCGGGTCGCCAAGAAGCCTGCTATTCCTCGCAAGATCTTCGGCAGCGTGCTGACGGGGCTTGGCCTTGCCATGGCCGGGCTTGACCCCGCAACCTTCAGCCTGATCAACCCGGCGCTCTACTTCATTCTGGGCACAGTCCTGCATTTCACCGCCTTCGGCCCCGACCCGCTTCGGGACAAGGGCACCGAGGGCATGAACGAGTATCAGACCGATCGCGTGGCCCGCGTGGTCGACGAGGCTGAACGGCATCTGGCCGCCATGAAAGACGCGATCCGTCGCGCGCAGGTGCCTGCGCTGGAACGCCGGGTTAGCGACTTCGTGGAAACCGCGCGGGGCATGTTCCGCGTTGTCGAGGAAGACCCGCGCGACCTGACCAGCGCCCGCAAGTTTCTTGGCGTCTATCTGTTGGGTGCACGTGACGCCACGGTGCAGTTTGCCGACCTATATGCCCGCTCGCAGAACCAAGAGGCGCGGGCCGATTACGAGGCGTTGCTGGACGACCTCGAAAGCTCATTTGCACAGAAAACCGAAAAACTCTTGTTGGACGACAAGTCCATGCTGGACGTGGAGATCGAAGTGCTTCGTGACCGGCTGGAACGCGAAGGCGTCCGCAGCGATATTTGACCACCAAGGAGGGAACAGCCCATGGAAGAACGTGTACGTCAGGAGGCTGAGAAGTCTTTGGCAATGGTGAAAGAGGTCAGCGAAACCCTCTTGCCCGAGCCCGTGCCTGCCAACGAGATCGTCGCATTTGAAGCCGCCGATCCGCAAACCACAGCCGAGATCGAACGCCGGATTGGCGAGCTGGACATGACCGACACGAATTCGATCGTGTCCTTCGGGTCGGCAGCTCAGGCCGAATTGCAGGAAATCAGCCAGTCGATGCTGGCGGATGTCCGCAACAAGGATGTTGGCCCCGCTGGTGACAGCCTGCGCAACATCGTGTCGACCATTCGCGGTTTTTCGATCAGCGAGTTGGACGTGCGCCGCAAGGCCTCGTGGTGGGAGCGCCTTCTGGGCCGCGCCGCGCCGATCCACAATTTCGTGGCCCGGTTCGAGAAAGTGCAAGACCAGATCGACAAGATCACGGACGACCTCTTGGGCCACGAGCATCAGCTTCTGAAAGACATCAAGTCGCTGGATCAGCTCTATGACAAGACGCTGAACTTCTATGATGAATTGGCGCTTTACATCGCGGCTGGCGAGGAAAAGATCGCCCGCCTCGACAGCACCGACATCCCGGCGAAGGAAGCCGAGGTTCAGGCCGCACCGGAAGAGCAAGGCGTGATGAAAGCGCAGGAACTGCGCGATCTGCGTGCCGCGCGCGACGATCTGGAACGCCGGGTGCATGACCTGAAGCTGACACGCCAGGTGACGATGCAGTCCCTCCCCTCGATCCGTCTGGTTCAGGAAAACGACAAGTCGCTGGTGACCAAGATCAACTCGACCCTCGTCAACACCGTGCCGCTCTGGGAAACGCAACTGGCGCAAGCTGTGACGATCCAGCGGTCGGCCGAAGCCGCAGAAGCGGTGCGCGAGGCCAACGACCTGACGAACGAGCTTCTGACGGCGAATGCCGAGAACCTGCGGTCGGCCAACAAGATGATCCGCGAGGAAATGGAACGCGGTGTCTTCGACATCGAAGCGGTCAAGCAGGCCAACGCCGATCTGGTCGCCACGATCGAGGAAAGCCTTCAGATTGCCGACGAAGGCAAGAAAAAGCGCGCCGAGGCCGAGGTCGAACTTCAGAAGATGGAGGCCGAGCTGAAGTCGACGCTCGCCGCCGCCAAGGCCCGCAAGGACGGCACCGGCACCAACGCCGGGGAGAGCGTGCCGGCCTGACGCGATGCGGCTGAGGGGTCTGACCATCGGGATGCTTCTGGTGCTGATTGCAGGTTGCGATCGCGCCAGGGAAGGGTTCGGGGCGGGTGTAGAGCCTGCTCCTCGCCCGCCATTGTTGGTCGAAGGTCCCTCGGAAGAAAGCAAGGCCCTCGCCGCCTATTACGCGCGCGTAGAAGCAGGCCATCGGACCCGCGGCCTTCTGCGCAGCGACGGTGGGGGGCCCGACGTCCCGTTCGATGATCGCAGGCTGGCCGACACGTTCATGAGCATCGCGCTGGCCCGCGAATTCAGCGACGTTGGGCAGACGCTGGTGCGACAAGAATCGACCAGCATTCTGCGACGCTGGGAGCAGCCCGTCCTGATCGAGGCCATGTTCGGCTCCAGCGTGGACCCGGCAATGGCAGCGCAGGACCGGACTGCGATCCGGAGGTTTGCCGATCGCTTGCGACGCACGACCGGGCACCCCATCAGATTTGTCGAGCGTGGCGGAAACTTCCGGGTTCTTATTCTTTCGGAGGAAGAGCGGCGCGTCTCGGGCCCGACGCTGCGTCGACTGGTCCCGAACATTCGCGACCGCGAGATCGATTTGATCCAGACACTGGATCGCGCCAGCTACTGTTTGGTCGTTGCCGCAGACCCGGGTGACGATGGCGTCATCCGTAAGGCGGCCGCCGTGATCCGATCCGAGTTGCCGCCGCTTCTGCGCCAGTCCTGCATTCACGAGGAACTGGCACAAGGCCTTGGTCTGGCAAATGACAGCCCGACCGCGCGGCCTTCGATCTTCAACGACGATGACGAGTTCGGCCGACTGACAACGATGGACGAGCGCATGCTGGCGATCCTGTACGATCCGGCTTTGCGTCCCGGCATGACGGCCAGTGAAGCGCGTCCGGTCGTCGACCGGCTAGCGCGCGCGCAACTGGGATCGAACTTTTGAACAGGGGCAAAGAATGACACGTTCCTTGCACCGATTTCTGACACGGAAATCGCCCGCCCGTCCGGCAGGCGACACGACTTATCACGGAGGGGCCCATGGGCATTCTTGATTTTCTGACCGGCGAGTTCATCGACGTCATTCACTGGACCGATGACACCCGCGACACTATGGTCTGGCGGTTCGACCGAGAAGACCACGAGATCAAATACGGGGCGAAACTGACCGTGCGCGAAAGCCAGGCGGCCGTGTTCGTGCATGAAGGCCAGTTGGCGGATGTGTTCATGCCGGGTCTCTACATGCTCGAGACCAACAACATGCCGATCCTGACAACGCTTCAGCATTGGGATCACGGCTTCCGCTCGCCGTTCAAGTCCGAGGTCTACTTTGTCTCCACACGGCGCTTCACCAATCTGAAATGGGGCACCAAGAACCCGATCATGATCCGGGACCCCGAGTTCGGGCCGACCCGCCTGCGCGCCTATGGCACCTATACGGTCAAGATCACCGATCCCGGCAAGTTCCTGGTCGAGATCGTTGGCACGGATGGCGAATTCACCATGGACGAGATCAGCTTCCAGGTGCGCAATATCATCGTGCAGGAATTCAGCCGCGTGATCTCCTCCAGCGCGATCCCGGTGCTGGACATGGCCGCGAATACCAAGGATCTCGGCAAGCTGGTGGCCGAGGCTATTTCCGAAACGATCGCAGCCTATGGCATTGAATTGCCGGAACTTTACATCGAGAATATCTCGCTGCCACCTGCCGTCGAGAAGGCGCTGGACGAGCGGACCTCGCGCGGGCTTGTCGGCTCGCTTGACGATCATTTCCGCTACAAGACCGCCGAAGCGATGGGCCATCCGGGCAGCGCTGCGGGCCAGGCCATGGGCATGGGCATGGGCGCCGGGATGGGCATGGGCGCCGGGATGGGCATGGCGATGGGTGGCATGGCCGGACCATGGGGACAGGCGCCCGCCGCCCCGACACCGCCGCCGCCCCCGCCGGTCGAGCATGTCTGGCACGTCGCCGCGGACGGCCAGACCAGCGGCCCCTACTCGAAAGCCGACCTTGGCCAAATGGCTGCCAAGGGGTCACTCGGGCGCGAAAGTTGGGTCTGGACACCCGGTCAGGACGGTTGGAAACACGCCGAAGACACCGAGCTTGCCGAACTCTTCACCGTCGCCCCGCCGCCGCCGCCGGAAGGCTGATGCGCCCACATTGAACCTTGGGCTGCACGCAGGAAGGAGGGCGCTCGATGTCGACAGAAAGAACCGGTTACAGCGGCCTGCAGATCGCACTGCACTGGATCGTCGCGATCCTGATTTTCGGCGCATGGTTCACGCATGAAGGCATGGGCCGCGCCCTTCGCCAGCGGATCGAACAGGACCTGACCGGCTTCGATGGCGCAACGTTGCATACGATGATGGGCGGGGCGGCCTTTGCCTTTGTGATTGTCCGGTTGATCGTGCGGTTGCGCACCGGTGCGCCCGAACCGCACGGACCGCCGATGGTGCAATTGGCGGCAACGTGGGGGCATCGCCTGCTTTATACGCTGATGATCCTTGCGCCGCTTCTGGGCGCGATCACGTGGTACGGCAAGGTCGAGGCGTTGGGCGAAATACACGAACTGGTCGGTCAGGCGCTGATGCTGGTTGCGATTGGCCACCTGCTGATGGCCATGTTGCACCAAGCGCTTTGGCTGGACGGAACCCTGATGCGCATGTTCTCACCGAGCAAGGAATGACCGGACTTCAAGCTACTCTGGCCGGGCGCGCGTCGCCCATGGTGATCTGATGGGATTGGAAGAACACCGGTTCCCTTGCGACAGCTGTGGCTCGGACCTGCGGTTCGAACCCGGCGAGGATCGGCTGACCTGCGATCATTGCGGCAACACGCGCCCCATCGAAAACGGCCCGTGGAGCCGATCCGAAGCGGTGGCGGAACAAGACCTTGTCGGGGCCCTCCGCGCCGGGATCGGCACCGCCGAGATGGAGGAAACGCGCACCTCGACCTGCCCGAATTGCGGCGCACGGACCGAGTTTGACGCCGCCGTTCACGCCAAGGAATGCCCGTTCTGTGCGACGCCCGTCGTCACCGATACCGGCCCTTCGCGACAGATCAAACCAGCCGCCGTTCTGCCCTTCACACTGGACGAAAGCGAAGCGCGGGTGGCGATGACCCAGTGGCTGGGCTCGCTCTGGTTCGCGCCGTCAGGTCTGATGGACTATGCCCGCAAAGGGCGAAAGATGTCGGGGGTCTATACCCCCTGCTGGACCTTCGATGCCGACACACATTCCAGCTATCGCGGCCAGCGTGGCATCGTCTATCACGAGCGCATGACAGTCACGCGGAACGGCAAGCGCGAAACGGTCGAAGTGCCCAAGATCCGCTGGACGCCGGTGCGGGGGCGCGTCGCCCGCTTCTTTGACGACGTGCTCGTCGTCGCCTCGACCGCCCTGCCCGACCGGTTCCGCAAGACACTTGTCCATTGGGACCTGACGCGGCTTGAACCCTACCAGCCCGAGTATCTCGCGGGCTTCCGGGCCGAGGCCTATACCATCGAGTTGGAAGACGCGTTCGGCGAAGCGCGCGAGATCATGGATCGCCAAATTTTGCGCGACGTGAAGTTCGACATCGGCGGCGACCGCCAGCGGGTCGAGAATATCGACACCAAGCTGTCGGACATGACCTTCAAGCATATTCTGGTGCCGGTTTGGATCGCGGCCTACAAGTTTCGCGGGCGGTCTTTCCGGTTCGTCGTGAACGGGCAAACCGGGCAGGTTTCAGGCGAACGGCCATGGTCGACTTGGAAAATTCTGCTGGCGGTTCTGGCCGGCCTGATCGTCGCGGCGATTGCCGGTTACCTCTATGCCGAGGGGCAGTATCGCTGAACCGCTCTCTCAGTTTAGACGGACAAGCTGATGATCGATCATCAGGTGGGTTTTCCGATACTCGGTGTCACTCTGCGAGAAGCTGAAGACCACTTCCGATTGCGTGCGCGGCCCCGCCAGTGCCTTGGTCATCCAACGCTCCATCACCGAATGGGCGTCAGGCGCGTCGGCATCGACAAGATCAATCGTCTCACGCGTCGGTGCTGCCAGAAGCGCGCGGCTCCAGCCATGTTCTGCCATCACCTTTGTCAGCAGAGACGGAACGAACATCAGGCTGGTGCCCAGCCACGGGTGGCGATGCAACCCGACCGAGACCACGCCATCCTCCGACATCCCGGCGCAAAACGCCTCGTTCAGGACCTCGACAAAGTTCTGTTCCGCGGCCACCAGCACCTCTTCGGTCGTGAAACCGGCGGCTGCGACCGCATTGCCGTTCAGCGTTGCGATCCCATCACCCTGATCCGACCAGACAACGCTGACCAAATCCCCGGGCCCCTCACCCACCATCGGGTCCGACATGCCATGTCCTGCCGCATCAAGGAACGCCCGATGGCGCAACCCCGGATAAACGGAAGACAGCGAGATACTGGGGGGCGCAACGGCGCGTTGTGCCAATGAAACAAAGGTATCCACCATCCGTTCGGCCGCGCGTGGCGTAGCCAGACGCACCTCGTGGACAAGATTGCCAAGGTTCAGGATCAGATCACCCGCTTCGGGATGAACAAGGGTCAGCTGATACGGCTCTCCCATTTGCGTCTGAAGCGGCAGGCCGGGCAGCGCAGCCTTCAGGCGCTGCACGATGAACGAACGAATTTCCTCAGGAGACAGGCGTGTCAGAGTATCTTGCGCGTACATCATCAAACCTTTCAACGATGTCACCAACCTGACAGCGGAATGCGCCGAAACTTTGGAGCTTCGAAGGAGTTGCTGTGGGAATAAAGCGCCCTTGTCAGCGCTAACACCACATTCTAGTGAAGGCATGAGTTACGGAGAGACACCATGATTTTATGCGCCGGCGAAGCCCTGATCGACATGCTGCCACGGGAAACCACCGATGGCGGGTCCGCCTTTCAACCCTTCGTGGGTGGGTCGGTGTTCAACACCGCCAACGGGCTTGGGCGCCTTGGTCAGAAGGTCGGCTTCTTCAGTGGTATCTCGACGGATTTCTTCGGTGAAATGCTGATGGAGACACTGGCGGCCTCGAACGTGGATGCCAGTTTCACCGCCCGGTCCGACCGCCCGACGACGCTTGCCTTCGTGCGACTGACAGACGGACACGCGAGCTATCTGTTCTATGACGAGAACAGTGCCGGTCGCATGTTGTCGGAAGACGACATTCCGGCCCTTGATGACAGCGTTCAAGCGCTCTTCTTCGGGTGCATTTCGCTGGCGGTTGAACCCTGCGCCGCAACCTATGAGGCACTGATGATGCGCGAGGGCGACACCCGCGTCACCATGCTGGACCCGAACATTCGTGCAGGCTTCATTCAGGACGAAGCCGCCTATCGCGCCCGGCTCGACCGGATGACGGCCAAGGCCGACCTTGTGAAAGTGTCCGACGAGGATCTTCTCTGGATGCGGGGCGACGGCGACCTTGCCGATCGTGCGCGCGAGCTTCTGGCCATGGGTCCGAAAGTGGTCTGTGTGACCGAGGGATCGCGTGGCGTCACCGGTTACACTGCGGAAGGGGAGGTCTTCGTGCCCGCCCCCAAGGTCGAGGTGGTCGACACCGTTGGCGCTGGCGACACGTTCAACGGCGGCTTCCTGACCGGCCTGACCGAGCAAGGGCTGCTGTCAAAGCCCGCAATTGCCGGGATGACCCACGCGCAATTGGAGGAAGCCCTTGCCTTGGGCGCCGCCGCCGCCGCCGTGACTGTCTCGCGTGCAGGCGCCAACCCGCCAACACGGGACGAGCTGTGAGGGCACTGGTCCAGCGCGTCACTTCGGCCAGCGTGACGGTCGACGGCGAAACGATTGGCGCAATCGATGTCGGCTTGCTGGTGCTGGTCTGCGCCATGGCGGGCGACGATGAAAGCACGGCCACGAAACTGGCCGGCAAGATCGCCAAGCTCCGCATCTTCGGCGACGACGAAGGTCGCATGAACCGCTCGCTTCTCGACACGGGCGGCGCGGCGCTGATCGTCAGCCAGTTCACCTTGGCCGCTGACACATCGCGCGGGAACCGGCCCGGTTTCTCCGAAGCAGCGGCTCCGGCCTTGGGCGAACCACTGGTGGAATTCTTTGGCGAAACACTGGCCGATCTTGGGATCACTGTCGAACGGGGCCGGTTCGGCGCCGACATGAAGGTTGCGCTGGTGAATGACGGCCCGATCACCATCTGGTTGGACACCGCGTCGTAGCCAGCCCCTATCTAAGCGCGATATGGCTTTCTTCGTGCGCCAGCACCCTGCCCGGCAACTGAACTTCGATCTCACTGCCTGTTCGTTGCTCGTTCACACGCAAACACCCACCACGGGCATGTACCAACCGACGCAGGCCCATCAGACCGTGGCTGCTGCCCTGCTCCAGCCGACCGCCTTTCAGAACATCACGCTCGGAAGGCGCAAGGCCGCCGGCATTGTCGGCGAACGCGATGTGCAAGGTCTCCTCTTCGCTGTGCCATGTGCGGAAATCAAAACTCAGCGTGTCGTCCTTTAATCGCCCGTGATGCGTGTTTTGAGCGGTTTCGACCAGAATACGCAGAACCATTTGCATCACCATCCTGTCACCGCGCACTAAGGCCTTATCACAGGTTGCATGACACCGCTCAGAGGGATCGACCAAGAGAAGAATTTCGTTCACCAGATCATAGAACTCAAAACTGGCATGTGCTGACACGCCGGGTGTCGAGAACTGGGCAAATGCCAACGTATCCGCAATCAGGGACATTGCCTTGTCGCCAATCGTTTCCAACAAGCCGATCAGTTCGATCTTGCCATCGCCAAGGTCCTGAAACCCGTCGCGCAATTGCGCAGCGACTGAAGACACGCTTTGCAGGGGCGCATTCGTCTCAAACGTCGCAAGACTGATGAAGTCCGCAATTTCGCTTTTGATGGTGGCCATACCAAGTTGAATATTGTCGACCAGCTGCGCGCCCGACAGATCGGTCACAGTCCCGAACACCCGCGCAACCTCACCTTCGGCATCGAATTGAGGGGTAAGGTGAATGCGCAAGAGCCGCCGCGTCTGATCGACCGCAAACACGTACTGGTACGACGTGGGCATTCCACTGTGAAACACCGCGACATGTTGATCATAGGCAAGTCGGCCGTGATCGCCCTGAATCGCCTCTTGCGCGGTTTTCCCAAGGAAAACATGTTGCGGACTGCCCAGATCGTTGCACCCGAACCGGTTCATGGCGACATAGCGCGGCACACCCGCGCTGTCGGGCTCAAGCACGAACACTGGGCATTCGATACAATCCAGATAGTCCCACTGACCCATGATCAAGCGCACGCTGTCGAAATCATGACAACGGAATATCGCGCACGTCTTAAGAAAGATTTGTCAGCCATCACTTAGGCGGCCTGGTGACACCGATCAAAAACTTGGGACTTTCCCGGGTCACACCCTTTCCGACAGTCCCACTTCTTGCCATAAGGCGCCCGAGATGACCAATCGGATCGCATTGTATATCGGCTTGACCATCGTCGTTATCCTGGCGCTCGACTATGCGTTGGGGCTTGGAGTGGCGCTTTTTCTGGCCCGCCGGCTTCTCGATCTGATGAACCTAATTGCCGTGTGGCGCTGACAAGTAAGCCGAGAAGGAGAACTATCCATGGCTGTCAAAGTAGCAATCAACGGGTTTGGCCGGATCGGCCGAAACGTCCTTCGGGCCATTATCGAAAGCGGCCGCGAGGATATCGAGGTGATCGCGATCAACGATCTCGGCCCGGTTGAAACCAACGCGCATCTTCTGCGGTATGACAGCGTGCATGGACGGTTCCCGGTAAACGTGAAGTCCGGCAAGGACTGGATTGATGTCGGCCGCGGCAAGATCAAGACGACAGCCATCCGGAACCCGGCCGAACTGCCCTGGTCGGACGTCGATGTTGTGATGGAATGCACCGGCATCTTCACCTCGAAAGAGAAATGCCAGGCGCATCTGGAAAACGGTTCGAAGAAAGTCCTGATCTCGGCCCCCGGCACCGATGCCGACGCCACGATCGTCTATGGTGTGAACCACAAGGATCTCCGGAAGTCGCACAAGGTGGTCTCGAACGCATCCTGCACCACCAACTGCCTCTCGCCGGTTGCCAAGGTGCTGAACGATGCGATCGGCATCAAGAAAGGCTTCATGACCACCATCCACAGCTATACCGGCGACCAGCCGACGCTGGATACGATGCACAAGGACCTCTATCGTGCCCGCGCCGCCGCGATGAACATGATCCCGACCTCGACCGGGGCCGCCAAGGCCGTGGGCCTGGTTCTGCCGGAACTCAAGGGCAAGCTCGACGGCGTTGCGATCCGCGTTCCGACACCGAATGTCTCGGTTGTCGACCTGACCTTCGAGGCCAAGAAGAAAACCTCGGTCGAGGAAGTGAACGAAGCCATCAAGAAAGCCGCCAAGAAAGCACCGCTCAAGGGCATTCTCGGCTTCACCGAGGAACCGCTGGTCTCGAACGATTTCAACCACGACCCGCATTCGTCGATCTTCCACATGGATCAGACCAAGGTGATGGACGGCAACATGGTCCGCATCCTGACCTGGTATGACAATGAATGGGGCTTCTCGAACCGGATGAGCGACACGGCCGTCGCGATGGGCAAGCTCATCTGAACAAGACGTGACGGGCCCCGGACTTGATCCGAGGGCCCGTTTTCCCTAGATTTTCGCCTGTTGTACCAGTTTGGGGGAAATCATGATCCGGTGGATTGCAGCTGGCGCGACCTGCGTTGCGCTCGTTACGGCGACCGAAACGGTCGGCGCTGATGCAAAAGCACGCCAGGATCTTTTCGTCCGGCAGTCAGCCATCCTCGACAAGCGCGACGCGGCCCAGAACAGCCGTCCCGTCCAATTGGCCCCGAACCGGGTCTATATCCCCGGCACGCCTGAAGCGAACGCGGCGGCGCGCGAACCGATCGTCAAGTTTTCCGGCAGCGGACGCAGCCCCTATGAAACCGCCGCCCGCGATGCCGCGCGGCGCCACAACATTCCCGAAGACCTGTTTCTGCGTCTTGTCACCCAGGAAAGCGCGTGGAACCCGAAAGCCCGGTCACACAAAGGCGCAATCGGTCTTGCGCAACTCATGCCGGGCACGGCGCGTTATCTTGGCGTCAACCCGCATGATCCTGTCCAGAACCTCGACGGCGGCGCCAGATACCTTGCCGAACAATACCGAAAGTTCCGGTCATGGCGGCTTGCCCTTGCAGCTTATAACGCAGGCCCCGCCGCCGTGGAAAAGCACAACGGCGTGCCCCCCTATCGCGAAACGCAGGGCTACGTCCGCGCGATCCTTGGAAGCTGACCCCTTCCCTTTTCGCCTCTTTCCAAATACGCAAAAATGCAAACGCGCCCCAGTGCGCGATCCCGTGTTGAAAGCAGAGCACCCATGGCCAAGAAATCCAGCGGCAGAGGCCAGCGCGATCTTCGTGTGAAGGTCAAATCCGCACGCGGGCGCAAGCTTTCGTCGACCCGCTGGCTGGAACGGCAGTTGAACGACCCCTATGTGCGCCGCGCAAAGGCGGAGGGGTACCGAGGCCGTGCGGCGTTCAAGATCCTTGAGCTCGATGACAAATATGGCTTCCTGAAACCCGGTGCACGCGTCGTTGACCTTGGATGTGCGCCCGGCGGTTGGTGCCAGGTTGCCGTGAAGCGAGTGAACGCGCTTGGTGACCGGCCCGGCAAGCAAGGCACTGTCCTCGGGGTCGATTTGCAAGAGATCGAACCGATCGCCGGCGCCGAGCTCCACCAGCTTGACTTCATGGAAGAGGGGGCCGACGACAAGGTGAAAGACTGGCTCGGCGGTCCGGCCGATGTCGTCATGTCGGACATGGCCGCAGCGTCGTCGGGGCACAAACAAACCGACCATCTGCGCATCGTCGCCCTCTGCGAAGCGGCAGCAGAATTGGCGTTCGACGTGCTCGAACCCGGCGGCACGTTTGTTGCGAAAGTGCTGGCAGGCGGCGCAGAACAAGGGCTGCAAACCTTGCTGAAGAAGCGCTTCGACAAGGTCGCCAATGTCAAACCACCTGCATCTCGCTCGGATTCTTCCGAGAAATTCGTTGTCGCAACAGGATTTCGCGGGTGACCGGAAAATTCGAATTTTCCGGACCGATTTCTTCAAAGAAATCGGCCCCAGCCACTGGCCCGCGACGCCATCACGGCGCTAGGAGGCACGCGTGAAACCCGTCATCTTCATTCCCGCCCGCTATCCGTCCGTCCGCTTTCCCGGCAAACCGCTCGCCATGCTGAAAGGCGCGACCGGCGTATCGCGTTCCCTGATCCAGCGCAGTTGGGAGGCCGCCTCGGCGGTTCCGGACGTCACCGTGCATGTCTTGACCGACGACGACCGGATCGCGGACGCGGCACGCGATTTCGGCGCCAGCGTCCTGATGACCAGCGACGCCCCCCGAAACGGCACCGAGCGCTGTGCCGAGGCCTTGTCGCAACTCGAAACGCCTGCCGACATCATCATCAATTTGCAAGGGGATGCCCCGCTGACGCCGCCGCACTATGTCGAGGCCCTGATTGCCGAAATGGCCCGAGACCCGGATGTCCAGATGGCAACGCCTGTCCTGCGCACCGACCCCGAGCATCTCACCGCGCTGCAAGCCGACCGCAAGGCGGGCCGCGTCGGTGCCACGACGGCGGTGTTTCGGCCAGACGGCGACGCGCTCTATTTCTCGAAGGAAGTGCTGCCCTTTGCCGATGCTGGCCCGACCGTCTTCCACCATGTCGGCTGCTACGCCTATCGCCCGGCGGCGCTTGCCCGCTATGCCGCCCTGCCGCCCGGCACGCTGGAACAGATCGAGGGTCTCGAACAGCTGCGCTTCCTCGAAAACGGCATCCCGGTCCGCTGCGTCGAGGTCGAGGCGCGCGGACGCGCCTTCTGGGAATTGAACAACCCATCGGATATCCCGCTGATCGAGGACATCATGGCACGGGAGGGCATCGCATGAGCGTCACCGTCGGAAACGTCACCTTCGCGCAGGACGCGCCCCTGACCTTGATCTCGGGGCCTTGCCAGCTTGAAACCCTCGACCACGCCCGCATGCTGGCTGAACGCCTGTCCAGCCTCGCCGCCAAGCATGGCATCGGCTACGTCTTCAAGGCGAGCTATGACAAGGCCAACCGCTCCAGCCTTGGCGGTCAGCGCGGCCCCGGCATCGACGAGGGGCTGACGATCCTGTCGAAGATCCGCGACGAATTCGGCTGCCCCGTCCTGACCGACGTGCACAGCGCCGAGCAATGCGCCCCCGCCGCCGACGCCGTCGACATCCTGCAGATCCCCGCCTTTCTCTGCCGCCAGACCGACCTGTTGCTGGCCGCAGGCGAAACCGGCGCCGCGATCAACGTCAAGAAAGGCCAGTTCCTTGCGCCGTGGGACATGAAGAACGTCGCGGACAAGGTCGCCTCGACCGGGAACAACCGCATCCTTTTGACTGAACGCGGCGCCAGCTTCGGATACAACATGCTGGTCAGCGACATGCGCAGCCTGCCGATCCTTGCCGAAACCGGGTACCCTGTGGTGTTCGACGCCACGCATTCGGTGCAACTGCCGGGCGGCAAGGGCACCTCGTCGGGGGGACAGGCCGAGTTCGTGCCGCCGCTTGCCCGCGCGGCCGTCGCCGTTGGGGTCGCAGCGGTCTTCGTCGAAACCCATGAAGAGCCAGCCCGTTCCCCCTCGGACGGCCCGAACATGGTGCCGCTCGACCAGATGGACGCGCTTCTGACAAAGCTCACGGCAATCGACCGCGTGGCCAAGGACCTGTCCTGAGCAGCGCTTGTGCGGGCCGGGCGAATGACCTATCCCCAACCCATGAGCGACACGACTGACATCGGCTATGTCCGCGCCGCGCTGGCGACCGACCTGACGGGCCTTTCAACACTGTCGGACGCGCTCGACGACATGGGCCCGTCAATCGACGCAGCACTTGACCTGATTGCCAACATGGACGGGCGCCTGATCGTGACCGGGCTTGGCAAATCGGGCCATATCGGCACCAAACTCGCCGCCACGTTCGCCTCGACCGGGACGCCCGCCTTCTTCCTGCACCCGTCGGAAGCCAGCCATGGCGACCTTGGCATGGTGCAACCCGCCGACGTGATCCTTGCGCTCTCGTGGTCCGGCGAAACCCGCGAATTGTCTGACGTGATTGGCTATGCCAAACGCCGCAACGTCCCGATGATCGCCCTTACAGGTGGCACCGACAGCACTTTGGCCCGCGCCGCCACCGTCGCGTTGACCTTGCCCAAGGTCCGCGAGGCCTGCCCGCACAACCTCGCCCCGACCACGACGACGCTTCTGCAACTGGCCTTGGGCGACGCGCTGGCCATTGCCCTCTTGCAACGCAAGGGCTTCACCGAGGAAAGCTTCCACGGCTTCCACCCGGGCGGCTCGCTGGGCGCACAACTGAAGCAGGTCGACGAGATCATGCATGGCGGCGACGCCCTGCCGCTGGTCGAGGCCGCCACACCGGTGATCACCGCGATTTCCGAGCTTTCGGCCAAGGGCTTCGGCATCACCGGCATCACCCGGAACGGCGTACTTGCGGGCGTCATCACCGATGGCGATATCCGGCGCTATCTCGAACGCAATGCAAGCGCCACGATGCAGGGCGCGCTGCACGACACCACGGCCGGCGACATCATGACCGAAGGCTCGGTCACCCTGCATCCAACGATGCTCGCTGGCGAGGCACTGGCGATCCTGCAAGGCAAACGCATTCAGGCGGCCTTCGTTCTGGATGGCGACCGGCCCGTCGGCCTTGTGACCATGCTGCGCCTCCTGAACCGCGGCACGGCGTGACGCCGATGTCGCCCCTGCTGCGGCTGTATCTCGGGTTTTCGGCGGTCTCCGAGCCGCTCTGGCGCATCATCCACCACCGCCGACTGAAACGCGGCAAGGAAGTTCCTGCGCGTCTGCCCGAGAAGTACGGCACATACACAAGCGCGCCGACACATCCGAAGGTTCTCTGGTTCCACGCGCTCTCGGTCGGGGAAAGTTTCGCGCTACTGCCGCTGATCGAACGCGCCCTCAGTGACAGGCCTGATGCGGAAGCGGTGCTCACCACCTCAACCGCCTCCTCGGTCGAAGCATTGGCCAAGGCGAACCTGCCTGATCGATGCCGGCATATCCTCCTGCCGATCGACACGGCTCGCGCAACCCGCGCCTTCCTCGATCACTGGCGCCCCGATCTTGCCGCCTTCGCCGAGTTGGACTTCTGGCCGCGCCTTATGGTCGAAACCCGTCTCCGCAACATCCCGATGGTTCTGGTCAACAGCCGCGTGCCGGACAGCAACTTCGAACGCCGCAAAAAACTCGGCGGCCTCACCCGCGACGTGGTGCGCTTTTTCGACCGTCTCCTTGTTCAGGACAGCCTCAGCCGCGACCGGTTCGTGGCCCTTGGCGCCGATCCGAAAACGGTCGAGGTCGTGGGCGCTCTCAAGGCAGCGGCGCGCCCACTGGCCGCTGACCCCGCTGAACTCAGCCATCTGCAAACCGTCTTCGGAACACGTCCGGTCTGGTGCGCCGCCGCCACTGAAGGGCGCGAGCATGCCGCCATGATCGCGGCGCACACGCTGGTCAGCGCGGTTCTGCAAAACCCGCTCCTGATCCTTGCGCCGCGCTTCAAGGAAGACGCAGCCGAGGCACAGGAGATGGCACAAAACGCCTTCGATCACGTCGCACGGCGCAGCGCCGATGAGCCACTCACGGCAAAGACACAAGTCTATATTGCCGACACGTTCGGCGAGATGGGTCTCTGGTACCGCCTCGCCCCGGTCTCGTTCGTCGGCCATTCACTATCGGACGGCCTCGATGGCAAAAACCCGTTCGAGGCGGCCGCCCTCGGCTCTGCCATCCTCTCTGGTCCGCACATGTCCTACTTTTCCGAAAGCTACGACGCCCTGATCGCAGAAGGCGCGTGCCAGATCGTCAACGATGCTCAGGGGATCGCACAAGCTGTCGTCGCACTTCAAGACGACACCCGGCGGGCCGCAATGCTTGAAGGCGCGGCACGCGTCGTCGAAACCCGCCGCGCCGTCCTGACCCGAACCTGGGAGGTTCTCAAGGACGCGCTCGCGGCAGGTTCAGACCAAAAGACCTCTTCGCCTGTTTCAAAATATCCTGGGGGAGTGTGAGGGGGCAAAGTCCCCTCGCCCGGCGCGACGGCAAAGCAGGCGCAAAGCCTTCTGACCTTACCCCATACCCCCGCCGACCAGACGCTTGGCCAAGGTGCGATAAGCGTCGGACACCGCACCATCGCCCAAAGCCACTGGCATCCCGGCATCGCCCGCCAGACGCACGTCCAGCGACAACGGAATCTCGCCCAGGAACGGCACGCTCAACCGCTCGGCCTCGTCGCGCACGCCGCCATGACCGAAGAGATGCTCTTCGTGGCCGCATTTCGGGCAGACATAGCTCGACATGTTTTCGATCAGGCCAAGGATCGGTGTGTTCAGCGTTCCGAACATGTCGATTGCCTTCCGCGCATCCAGAAGGGCTACATCCTGCGGGGTCGAGACGATGATTGCACCCGTGACCTGAGTCTTCTGACAAAGTGTCAACTGCACATCCCCGGTACCCGGCGGCAGATCGATCAGAAGCACATCCAGATCGCCCCATTGCACCTGCCCCAGCATCTGCTGAAGCGCTCCCATCAACATCGGTCCGCGCCAGACAACGGCCTTCTCGGGCGCCACCATGAAGCCGATGGACATCAGCGTAACCCCATGAGCCTGCAAGGGAATGATCGTTTTCCCATCTGGCGAGGACGGGCGTTTCATCACCCCCATCATCTGCGGTTGCGACGGCCCATAGATATCGGCATCCAAAAGACCCACCTTGCGCCCCTCGGCGGCCAATGCCACGGCAAGGTTCGACGAAACGGTCGACTTGCCCACGCCGCCCTTGCCCGAGCCAATCGCGATAATCCGGTCAACACCTGTGACTTTCTGCGGTCCACCCTGCTGCGGCTTCGGATGACCACCGATCTTGAGCGAAGGCGGCTCGGGCGCGGCAGGTGCCGGCCCGTGCGCCGTCAGGACGGCGCTGACCTTGGAAACCCCGTCCAGCGCCGCAACGGCCGCTTCGGCCTCGCCGCGCGCGCCTTCCAACTGCCGCGCCATGTCCGGATCGCTGGCTTCGATGACGAATCGCACGGAATCACCGTCGATCTGCAAAGCCCGCACCAAATCGCGCGAGATCAAATCACCGCCGCTTGGCACGGCAACGGTTTTCAACCTGTCAAGGATGGCGTCGCGATCAATCGACATGTTCGGCACCTTTTTTCTTGTCCGTTGCCCCTTTTGAGCGCCCTTCGGCCCGAGACGCAAGAAGACGAAGCGTCACTGATGAAGATTTACGCAAAGTCTAAACTTTACATAAGGTTAACTATGACGCCAGCGCATAGCTGCATTGCAGCAGAGACTATTGTGCACGCGCAGCATTGGCTTATCTTTGACGCACGTAAAGAACAACGCTCTCCGGAGCACAGCAAAGGATCAGTGACATGGGCACGCGCTTTGACAGCTTGGCTCAATCATATGTCCGGTACCGCAAGTACCGCGACACGCTGAGCGAGCTGAACCATTTGGGTGATCGCGAATGCGCAGATCTCGGCCTTTCCCGGTCGGATTTCCGCAGGATCGCCCGCAAGGCCGCCTACGGCGGATGAAGAACAAGCTTCGAGGTCCCTTCCTCCTCCCTGGGATCTCGTAGGACGCGGCGGCGCCTTCCTCCTCCCTGGCGTCGCCGGACCTAATACCGCCCGTTTGCAGAAGCGACGGGTGCCAGACACAAAGAGCTCCTCCTCCCTTTGCTCTTTGTCTCTCAGGCGGCGGCGCCTCTCCTCCCTTGGCGTCGCCGTCAATTTTTACAGGACATCGCCGTTTCAAAGCTGGATCGATCCCGATGTGGGCCAAGCCGGTCGAGATCGAAGGTCGAGCCGTTCCAGCGGATCGCCAGAACCTCGCGCCATGCGGCGTCGGCCACCACGATCTCGGGCGTTTCACTGTAAAGGCGGATGCCGCCTGCAATGTCGCGTTCCCCGATCCGGTGGTTGGTGACACCCTGGAACGACGCTTCAAGCGTCAGCTCCCCCTCGGCGTATTCATAGATCCGCAAGGTTTTCGCCAGATGCGGGCGGTCCACGAAGACCAGTTCGACGCGACCGTCCCCGTCAATATCCGCCGCACCGACGCCAGCCGGTGCCAACCAGCGATTGCGCTGGCCGATATAGGCATTCGACGACAAGAGCCCATCCGGCCCGTAAATCGCCAGCCGCGCCCCGCGTTCGGCGTCGCTTTCGACCACGATCACCTCGCGGTCCCCATCCCCATCGACATCAAAGAGACGCGGGGCGGTGTCTTCGAACACACGGGTTTCGGGAAGCGTCACCCGCAAGCGGCGCCCGTCGCTGGTGTCCATGACAAGGGCGCCGTGTTCAATCGTGTCGCCCAGAACGCCGTGCGGATAGCGGGTGGTCGGGTCGTCATAGACGGCCCGTGTGATGTCTTGCGCCTGCGCCGCACCCGAAAGCGCGAGCGAGATCGCAAGCGCGCGGATCAAATCTGCTTTTCCGGCATCTGAACGACCAGACCGTCCAGCGCGTCACTGACCTTGAGCTGGCAGGTCAGGCGCGACCGGGCCGGGTCGGGCTCGAATGCGAAGTCGAGCATGTCTTCTTCCATCGCGTCGACCTTGGGCAGTTTCTCGACCCAGTCGGGATGGACATAGACGTGGCAGGTGGAACAGGCACAGGCCCCGCCGCAATCGGCTTCGATGCCGGGGATGCCGTTGTCGCGGGCGCCTTCCATAACGGTCAGTCCGTTCGCAACGTCGACCACGTGCTCGGTGCCGTTGTGCTCGATATATGTGATCTTGGCCATGATCTCTCCGTAACTCAACCGCGGCATACCTAGGCCGCATGGCCGCGGCATTCCAGAGGGAAAGCACGGCGAGGTTGTGAGGATTGCGTGATCTGGGGCCATTTCGACCGGAAACGCGCCATTATGACGCGATTTTCGCGGTTTTTGCGGACCTGCAGGGAGCAGTTCGTGCGCTCTTCAGCGAATCTCACTATGCAAGGGGTCGGAGGCGGTGGCACTGCAGTTTCTCAAAGTGAGCGAAACTTAACGCCTGCGGGCTTGCGCAAACACGCATTTGTTCTATTTTTGTTCTTATGTCGCCTTATGCCAACTGGCCTCGCCCACCGGCCTGCCTGCCCCATGACCAACTCGACATTCCTCCGAATGGCGCGCGCATTGCCGTGGCCGGTCTCGTTCTGGTGCGGCAACGGCCCGGCACGGCCAAGGGCGTGATCTTCATCACGCTTGAGGATGAAACCGGGATTTCGAACATCATCGTCTGGCGCAAGATGTATGAACGCTTCCGTCGTGCGGTGATTGCCGGGCGGGCGCTGAAGGTGACCGGGCGTGTGCAACGCGAAAGCGGGGTCACCCATGTGATTGCCGAGCAGATCGAGGATATCTCGCACATGCTCGACGATCTCGTCCGGCCCGAACCGACGCGAGCCGCCTATCAGCCCTGAAAGAGTGGCAAGGCGTTGGTGTCCTTCAGCTCTTCCATCACGAAAGACGCACTGACATCGGCCAACTCGACCCGGCGGATCAGCCGCTGATAGAGCCGATCATAGGCCGCCATATCGCGCACCCGCGCCCGGATCAGGTAATCGAGATCCCCCGACATGCGATAGGCCCCAAGGATCTCGGGCGTCTCACGCATTGCCTTGGCAAACCGGTCGAGCCAATCGGGTTCGTGGCGGTTGGTGCGCACCTGAATGAACACGCTCAGGCCCAGCCCCAAACGATCGCCGTCCAGAAGCGCAACCCGCCCCCGGATCACGCCCACCTCTTCCAACCGGCGCACACGCCGCCAGACGGCATTCCGGCTGAGACCAACGGCAGCGCCGATCTCTTCGAGATTTTGCCCGGCGTCGCGTTGCAATTCGCCCAGCAAGCGCCGATCAATGCCATCAATTTCCTCTTCCATGAAGTCTTTATGGGAAATTTTCCACATATACTCAATATCGAGCAGAAAATTTGGGAAAGTTTTTTGTCACATGCGTGACAGTTTCCGCCAAAAGGAGACCACCCATGTTCGCACAGATCTTCACCCAACACCCCGCATCGGTCAACGAAACCTACCTGCAGCACGCCCGTGTCGCGCTGCGCTTTGCCCTGATCCTCTTCGCCGCTGCAATGGCCGCCCTGCTGCACGCAATCATCCCGGCCCTGTGCGAGCGGACCGCCAGCCGCCTTGTCAGCAAACTGAATGCCGAATTGTCTGCCCGACACTGAACCGCCCCTCTCCTGCCATTCCGCATTCCAGATACCGCCACATTGATGGGCGACGATTGGACTGCGCAGGGATGAGGAAGAGTGCGGCCATGTTGTTTCGTGACCTGAAGTTCAAAACAAACACCGTGCACGGCGTGACGCTGGCAGATGTTCACATGCCGGTCCGACTGGGTCACCGCGACGCCGAGAAACTCTTCGCTGCCCCTCTGAAAGAACAACTTGCCGCCGCCGCCCTTGGCACCGTCATGGGCTCGATGCTGCGCAAGCGCGCCAGCGGCGAGGTGATCGGCGTCGATCTCTATCTCGGCCTTCGCCAACCCGGCCGCGCCGCGCTGGAAACCGTGGCCGACATGCTGGAAACCCTGTCGGCCCCGTTCGGGTCATCCATCCGCTTCAGCGAAGCGCCGGGCACGCCGCTTCTCTTCGGGCGTGCCGAAGGCCTTGAGCTTGCGGTCGAAAACGAACTGACCCCCGACGCCGACGCGCGTCAGACCCTGGCCGAGATGTGCCGCAGCGCCATCGGCAAGATCGGCGTCAATCGCGGCTGGATCGAGAAGGACGGCCACACGCGGTTCTTCTTCTATGGCGACGATTACACGGAAATGCGCGACCGGCTGGCCCGCATCCTTGCCAACCATCCCGACTACAAGGATGCCTACCTGCGACGTCTCGCCTGAGCGCCGCACATTGCACGCGGTGCAAGGCTTGCCTATAGCTCTCGGCAGTTGCCACGAGGAGAGCCGCGATGACCGACACCCGCACAGAAACCGACAGCTTCGGCCCGCTTGAGGTTCCCTCGGACAAGTACTGGGGCGCACAGACGCAGCGCTCGCTGATGAACTTCCCCATTGGCTGGGAAACCCAGCCCACCGCCATCGTCCGCGCTCTGGGCGTCATCAAGCAGGCCTGCGCCGAAGCCAACAAAGCCAGTGGCAAACTTCCCGCCGAGATCGCCGACGCAATGATCCAGGCCGCATCGGAAGTGGTCAGCGGTCAGCTTGACGCGCATTTCCCACTGGTCGTCTGGCAAACGGGGTCGGGCACGCAGTCGAACATGAACGCGAACGAGGTCGTCTCGAACCGCGCCATCGAAATCCTTGGTGGCGAGATGGGGTCGAAGTCCCCGGTTCACCCGAACGACCATTGCAACATGGGCCAGTCATCGAACGACACGTTCCCGACGGCCATGCACGTGGCCACGGCGATGACGGCACGCGATGTGCTGCTGCCGGGACTGAAGAAGCTGCACGCCACGCTCGAAGCCAAGACCGCCGAGTTCGACGGCATCATCAAGATCGGCCGCACCCACACGATGGACGCGACCCCGCTGACCCTGGCGCAGGAGTTCTCGGGCTACACCCACCAGGTCGCCAAATCGATCGAACGGGTCGAGGCCGCACTGGGCGACATCTATGAACTGGCGCAAGGCGGCACCGCCGTTGGCACCGGGCTCAACACCCCCAAGGGCTGGGGCGAGGAAGTGGCCGCCAACATGGCCCGGATCACCGGCCTGCCCTTCGTCACTGCGCCCAACAAGTTCGAGGCACTGGCTGCCCATGACGCGATGGTCGCGATGTCCGGCGCGCTCAAGGCCGCCGCCGCCAGCCTCTTTAAGATCGCCAACGACATCCGCCTTCTGGGCTCGGGCCCGCGCTGCGGTCTTTACGAACTGCTCTTGCCGGAAAACGAACCCGGCTCGTCGATCATGCCCGGCAAGGTCAACCCGACCCAGTGCGAGGCCATGACGCAGGTCTGTGCCCATGTCATCGGTAACGACGCCGCGGTCGGATTTGCCGGAAGCCAGGGCCATTTCGAGCTGAACGTCTACAAGCCGATGATGGCCTATAACGTTCTGCAGTCGATGCAACTTCTGGGCGATGCCGCCAGCGCCTTTAACGACAATTGCGTCGCGGGCATCAAGGCCAACAACGACCGGATCGAGAAGCTGATGCGCGAAAGCCTGATGCTGGTCACCGCGCTGGCCCCCACGATCGGTTATGACAACGCCACGACGGTTGCGAAAACAGCCCATAAAAACGGGACAACACTGAAGGAAGAGGCCATTGCGCTTGGCTTTGTCGATGAAGAGACCTTTGACCGCGTGGTCCGCCCCGAACAGATGATCGGGCCAAAATAGGCACGGCGCGCGCGGGTCAAAACTTGACTCATGACAATTTTCGCACAATCCTGGGGTGTGCTGTGTGTTTAACAGTAACACACGGGGTGTTTTTGTGAGACTAATTTATCTGGCCGCAGCGGCGGCGCTTCTGTCAACGCCAGCGTCGGCGTTGACCTATCAATTCGACTACACGGTCGGGACAAGTTCGAGCGGCTATTCGAACTCCTACTACGACTACGAGACACGCACTTACGGGACTGGCGATGTCCGGGTCACCGGCACCGTCGAGACCGACGGTTCGCTCGGGACAATCGATCAAAGCAATATCGTGTCTTGGCAGTTCACACTGACAGGCGAACACAGCTCGTATTCGATTTCGTCGACGCCTGACAGTGGCTTGAACGCCTACAAAACCGGAACCTTCTCGGCGACGGCAGATACACTTTCGACCGTGGGAAGCAGCTACAACTCCATTCAGTTCTACAACTCGGGCTACACGTACAACGCGTCCGGGCAAGTGGAGGAGTACGTTGTGGGCCAGGTGCGTGCATACAACTACACGAGCTACACCTATGGCTACGATCAGGCGTACTTCTACAACTACGACTACGGCTACGGATCGACCGCAGACGGCGAGTACGGCATCAGCTACTTCAGCTACAACAACCAACAAGGCACCTCCGCCTTCGTCGGCAAAAGCATGACCGTCTCCGAAGTCCCCCTGCCCGCCTCGGCGCTGCTATTGCTGGCCGGCCTCGGTGGTCTCGGCCTGATGCGCCGCCGGCACGCCTGACACTGGCACGACCGAACACCAGCACCCCCGGGACGCGATGGACGACCCGGGGGTGTTTTCTTATGCTGGTCCCATGACCGGGAAGATCATCAACCTGAACAAAGCCCGCAAAGCCAAGGCCCGCGACACGTCGCGGAAACAGGCCGATGCAAACGCTGTGAAGTTCGGGCGGACAAAGGCCCCACGGCGAATTTTTTCTGTGCATGATCGTCTGTTTCTACATTGGGTTTTCTGAACCGGCTGGACATTCTTCTGTCAACCGTCTATGACGTTTTCTGACCGAAATCGAATCAGAGGCCGCAATGGATCTCTCGAACCTGA
>JAJDUZ010000071.1 GCA_022826385.1 Silicimonas sp. | reverse complement strand
CCACCAATGCCTTCGTTCACATTCTGTCCTGCATCGCTGCCTACGTTCTGGCGCAGCCAAAGATCAAGATGGGCAAAATTGTCGTCCCAGACGTCATTCGGAGCATTACCAGTGTGACGTGAGCTTATCCGGAACTGGGGTTACTTAACCAACAAATCCTTATTGAACCAGATAAATGTGTTGCCCGCCGGCCTCAGACCCATTCCGGGCCAGACGCTCATAGGGGTCTTGTTCGGCAAGCATCAGATCGGGCATTTGGCGCAACAGTTTTCGCCGCGAAAGGGCGCCATAAAACCCTCCGGAAACTTGCGACGTTGCCAAGAGAAATGCGCGGTATGTCAGATAGGCTTCTCGGTCCGGCGTGTGGGGATTGGCAAAGAATTCGCTGACGGCTTGGTTCGAGACAAACTCGGGGCGGCTGTAGACCGCGTTGCCAAAGGCGCGCAGCGGCAAAGACCGCCAAAGCGCCTGTTCGGCGGCTGTCGAGTTGACCGTGACGGCCGACCGCGCCGTGTCCAGAAGGCGTGCCAGTTTACCGCCGCTCAGGAAGTGAACGCGCCCTTGCAGGCCGTACGCGTTCCGGAGTTCGCGGATCAACGGGCGCAATGGTTCGCGCCCGTCTTCCAGTGGGTGGGCCTTCAGCACCAGATGATGGTGTCCCGGCGCCCCTTCTGCAAAACCACGGAACACGGTCTCGAGAAAACCTCTTTGGTTTGGGAATGGGCCGTGATCCAGGAAGTTGGCATCGTGGGCCAATTGCAGCAGGACCAGGTGATAGGGAAACCCGCCATGTCGAACCCGAAGGCTGGAAGCCCCTCGCACCACGCCGCGACCGGGTGCCAGCAACAGTTTGGCGAAATGCAGTCGGAATTCGGCCCAGTAGTCCGGGGAACGGTGCGGAACAAACCCCGGATACCTTCCGTTTCCTGCAAGCAAACGGGCATGATAGGCGGCGCCCCAGAACATATGGGCGCGCATGTCTCCCCAGCGGTCTGGCGCTTCGTAAAGCGCCGGCGCGCCCGCCCGCATCAGCCGCTCCATATCACCAAGTGAGTAGCCAGTTGCCGGCGACGCGGCATTTGCCGGGCCACGTTCATAGGTGACCCAATAGGGTCTTAGATAACCTTCTTCGAACACATGCGGGGTCAGGCCCATCTCTGCGGCAACGGCCAGAGCCTTGCGATGGACCGGGCGACTTGAGCCGTAGCAGACAAGATCGGTGATGCCGTGCGCTTCGATGCAATGACGCAGTGTTTCAGTGAATGCACTGACCGGTTCACGATAGGCAAGAAATCCGGCCCCGCGCCAAAAGAGTTCATCCGCGCTGTTCAGACCCAGTCGGAAACACCGTGCGCCGGCAAGGCGCAAACTGCGCGCCAAGCCGCTGAAGAACGGGCCATGCGGGCCTTGCAGAAACAAGAACGCCCGATCTTTGGTGCTGGTCGACACGGCTCCCATGTCGCTGCTTAACCCGAAGCCCGCGACCTGTCACCTGTTCCCCTTGCTGCGCGCTGTATCCCGGTCTAGGTGAGTTGCAGATCAGCAAGGGGACCCGCTCATGTTTACCGGGATCATAACCGACCAAGGCACCATTCTGGAGCTTGAACAGGCAGGCGACCTGCGTGTCCGGATCGGTACTGGCTATGATGTCGGCGGAATTGACCTCGGCGCCTCGATCGCCTGCGATGGCGTTTGCCTGACGGTGATCGATCTGGGGCGCGAGCCTCAAAACTGGTTCGACGTTCAGGTGTCGGCAGAAACGCTGTCGAAGTCGAACCTCGACACATGGGCCATCGGTCGAACGGTCAATCTCGAACGGTCCCTGAAGGTTGGCGACGAACTTGGCGGGCATATCGTGTCTGGCCATGTCGACGGTCTTGCCCATGTCGTGGCCTTGCTGGACGAGGGCGACAGCACCCGCGTCACCTTCGAAGCGCCACCCGAGCTTGCGCGGTTCATCGCACCGAAAGGGTCGGTCGCGCTCAACGGCACGTCGCTGACGGTGAACGAGGTCGACGGCAACCGGTTTGGCGTCAACTTCATCCCGCACACCAAGTCCGTCACGACCTGGGGACGGGTTGCCGTTGGGGATGCCATCAACCTCGAGATCGATACTTTAGCGCGCTATGTCGCGCGTCTGGCCGAAGCCACGGCAACCTGAGAACCTTACGGCGCCGGATCTTCCAGCCAGCCAAAAATGCGCGCTTTGACCAGCCACGAGACACCGAAGGCAATCAGGGCAAGCGCCTCGAACACGAATGTCAGGTAAAGGCCGTTCCACCATTCGGTGAAGGCAAGCTGTTCCTCGCCTTGCAGAAAGAAGCTTTCCAGCCCCACCTTCACGATCAGCGCGAAGATAGCAAAGAAGATGACGCCACCCGCCAGTCGATAGAGGCGGTTCCGCGTCCGTTTGACCTCGGTCAGTTCGGTCGCGGTTTCGCGCGCCGCCGCGGTCTGGACCTGCGTGAAGACGAAGAACGAGAAGTAGCCAAGGATCAGAAACATGCCAAGCGCCGAGGCATAGTGAAGTCCGCCCACGAATTTCGGAAGGCCAAGCAGTTTGGCAAACTCTGCCGTCAGCGTGCCCGTGGCCATGGCGCCCTCGACATAGATCGACCGCGGCGCCCCGGCGGGCGTTGTGAAGCCGGCCTCGAAAATCAGGAACCGCGCCGCTTCCCCGTCATAGGCACAGCCCAAGCCCCCGGTCGGGACAAACGCCACGCCAAGCGCGCAGAGCCCCGCCACCTTCGCCAAACGCGCATTGCGCCGGGAATAGGCCGAATGCGCGTCGCCGTCGTCTCCTTTATAGGCATAGAAGAACAGCATGATGGCCCCGATCACCGAAAGGCTGCCAACCAGAATGTCGCCGCCAACCGGCGTATAATAGAAGTGACTGATCGAGGTCATGAAGCAGACAGGCCAGATCAGCGGAACCAGCATCAGCACAATCGGCAGGCAAAGCGCCGTCATTCCGACGAACTTGTGCATCTGTTTCGGGGTGACCCGGAATGGCACCTCCTCAATCCGTTCGGCTTGTGTAATCTGGTCTGGCATCCAAAAGGTCTCCAACGCGAAAGGGCATAAATCCAATGCGGCGACTGTATCACATCAAGGGGACTGTTGCATGAGCGGGCTAGGGCATAACGGCGGACCAACGATGGAGCGGGGCCGGGGATGGCGGCGCTATGCATGGAAACGCGCCCGCGCCGAGTTGCTGCCAAGAATGCCGATCGAAGTAGTGCGCCGCCGGGTGAAACGGGCGCGCGAGCTTGGGATCGACTACAAGTCTTACGCTGGTATTCGCGCGGCCACGGGACGCGATGTCATCGCGCTGCTTTTCTCGGACAACGCGCTTCGGCTGATGGCCGACGCCCGGATGCCTGCCGATCGCGCAGCCGTCGTCGAGGCTGTTGCGTCGGCAGACCGGCTTGCCTTGGTCCACGCCCCGCATGTGCCGCAGGTCGTTCTCGCACGGAACCCGGCCTTGGCCGCTGTCGATCATGCGCCGGGCCTGACCGCCACATGGGGTGAGGTGCGCGAACGCGTGCAGCAGCTGAAGGGCGCCTTGCCTGCCGACGGCGTGGTGGTCATCGGCGAGACGTGGCTTGAGCGGGAATGGTGCGAAGCCGCACGCTTGGCCGGGTATCTGCCCGCGTCCCGCTTTTTCGCAGAGGGATAACGGCTTGTCCCGGAAACGTGAGCGCAGTTGATGCCGGTGTTCGCGCGCCTTTGATCTAGGCTCGCCACGGGGGCAAATCGTTCCCCATTTGTGTGAGTCCAGAGGGAGATATCCATGATATTCCAAAAACTTCACCGCCTTTCGGCGGCCGCTATCCTATTGTCTGCAGGTCTGGCCGGGGCGGCGGCGGCAAAGACCGTCGAAATCACCATCACCAACACGCAAGCCGCCGATGGCCTCTATCTGACGCCGCTCTTTGCAGCATTGCATGACGGCGGGTTTGATCCGTTCGACGCAGGGTCCGCCGCGTCGCCGTCGGTCGAGCTTCTGGCCGAGGAAGGGATGCCAAGCCTGTTGGTCCCCGAAGCCCAGGCCGCCGGGGCCGCGGCAGGGGTGATCTTTGCGCCCGGCGGCTTTGCCGGCGCGCCCGTGCTGGATCCGGGCGAAACCGCGTCGATCCGGTTGGATGTCGATCCGACATCACAGCGCTTCCTGTCCTTCATGTCGATGGTCATCCCGTCAAACGACATTTTCATCGGCAATGACAATTCGATGGCCTACGAGGTCTTCGACATGGCGGGCACCTTCACGAATCTTGGCCCGATCAATGTCTATGCCGATGATGCCTGGGACGCAGGGACAGAGGTGAACAACGGCTTCGGTGCGCCCTTCAATACGGCGGGCGGAACCGCGACCGAGGTCGATGGCCTGATCACCCGCGCCTCTGACCGCCTGTTCTTCCTGAACAGGCAAGAGACCGCGGCAGGCACCTTCGTCAATCTGGCCAGCGGGCCGAACCAACTGGCCCGGATCGAGGTCAGCCAGGTGCCATTGCCAGCCGGCATGCCGCTTCTGCTGGCAGGGCTTGGCGCCTTCGGGTGGATGCGTCGCCGCCGGCGCAACGCATAAACGCGCCCTCTGCAACAGGCGTTAACCTTAACGATTATTAAGGTTAACGCCGCCTTCATCTCTTCAAAAATACGCACATCCTCCACGTTTCGCCTCTCGACCCGATCAGGACAGGGCGAAGGGTCAGACACGAGACGTCGCGACGCAGGGTTGCCTCTGGCCATCTGCGTGGGCTTGGGCTAAGTCCCCGTCTGCATCCCGAAACTGCCGCGGACACCAACACTCATGTCATTCGAAACGCCCGGACCGGTCGAGGAAAACTGGCGCGACGCGATCTCTTCGGTGGAAGAGATCATCGAGGACGCCCGCAATGGCCGGATGTTCATCCTTGTTGATCACGAAGACCGCGAGAACGAAGGCGATCTTGTGATCCCGGCACAAATGGCGACCCCCGAAGCGATCAACTTCATGGCCACCCATGGGCGCGGCCTGATCTGCCTCAGCCTGCCGGGCGAGCGGATCGATGCGCTGGGCCTGCCGCTGATGTCGTCGCAGAACTCGTCTCGCCACGAAACCGCCTTCACCGTCTCCATTGAGGCGCGCGAAGGTGTGTCGACCGGTATCTCGGCGCATGACCGTGCGCGGACAGTGGCAGTGGCGATCGATGCCGGGAAAGGGGCGCAAGATATTGCGACACCCGGCCATGTCTTCCCGCTGCGCGCCCGCGACGGCGGTGTTCTGGTCCGCGCAGGCCACACCGAGGCCGCGGTTGATATCTCGCGTCTCGCGGGTCTGAACGCAGCCGGCGTGATTTGCGAAATCATGAATGAAGACGGGACGATGAGCCGTCTTCCTGATCTTGTGGCCTTCGCTCAGCGGCACGGGTTGAAGATCGGCACAATCAGCGACCTGATTGCCTATCGCCGCCGCCACGACAACCTTGTGGCCGTCACGCGCGAAGATACCGTCACCTCGGAATTCGGTGGCGACTGGCAGATGCGGGTCTACTCGGACACGGCGCATGGCGACGAACATATCGCGCTCATCAAGGGTGACATCTCGACGCCCGAACCCGTGCTTGTGCGGATGCACGCGCTGGACCCGATGCTGGATGTGGTCGGTCTTGGGCCGACGGGGCGCCGCAACGAGTTCGGGGACGCCATGCAGGTGATCGCTGCCGAAGGGCGGGGCGCTTTGGTCCTCTTGCGCGACACGACGATGAAGCTGACAAGCGGTGACGGGACGTCTCCGCAGACGCTGCGGCAATACGGGCTGGGCGCGCAGATCCTCTCGTCTCTGGGCATCAGCGAGATGATCCTTCTGACCAATTCACCGCAGCCGAAAGTGGTCGGGCTTGATGCCTATGGCCTCGACATTGTCGGCACGCGCAAGATTTCGGAGCTGGGCTGATGGCTGGACATTCTGACAACGACCTTGGGCTGCCTGAGTTCTATGCGCCGGTGAAAATCGCGCTGGTGATCGCGCCGTATTACACGAAGATCGCCCAGCAACAGATTGCGTCTGCGACGAAAGTTGTCGAAAGCGCTGGCGCATCGGTCGAGGTGATCGAGGTTCCGGGATCGCTCGAAGTGCCAACCGCCATCGCCTTTGCGGGTGCCGCCTTTGACGGTTTCGTGGCGCTCGGTTGCGTGATCCGAGGACGCACCAGCCATTATGACGTCGTGGTCGAACAAAGTGCCGCCGGGATCATGCAGCTTGGCCTTCAGGGGCTGTGCATCGGCAACGGCATCATCACCGTCGAGAACATGGAACAGGCCGAGGAGCGCGCAGACGCGACGCGGCTGGATACGGCTGGTGGGGCGGCGCAAGCGGCCCTGCACCTTGTGGCTTTGAAGCGGCGGTTCGCATGAGCAAGTCACGTCAGGAAAAAAGTGCAGCGCGTCTTTATGCGGTGCAGGCGCTCTTTCAGATGGAAGCGGCCGGGGCCAGTGCAGACCGGGTGCAGCAGGAATTCGAAGACCATCGCTTCGGGGCCGAGGTCGATGGCGGCACGTTGGCGGAAGGCGATATCGATCTTTTCCGCAAGATTGTCGATGATGCGGTAAACTGGCAGGCCAAGATCGACCAGATGACCGACCGGGCGCTGGCCGAGAACTGGCCGATCAACCGGATCGATCCCACCTTGCGCGCATTGTTCCGGGCGGGCGGGGCCGAACTGATTGAGGGCGATGCGCCGCCCAAGGTCGTGATCAGCGAATTCGTCGACATCGCCAAGGCGTTCTTCCCGGAGGGCCGCGAGCCGAAATTCGTGAACGCCGTGCTGGATCATATGGCCCGCGAGGCAAAGCCCGAAGCGTTCGAAAGCTGAGCTTCTAACCCAGTTCCAGCGTCGCGACAGCAAAGATGTCGGGTGCTGCTTTCGGCTGTTTTCCCAGATACATCCGTGCTGTTCTGAAGACGGGTTCAAGCGCCATATCTTCGCAGAGCCGGGTCAGTCCGACGGCGCTTTCCGGCACATCGATCATGATCGCCTCCCCACAAAGCGACGCCGCATGGCGCAGCAATTGCCGCGCGGCCTCGGTGTCCGAGGCGACCAGTGGTCCGATCTTGGCGCCCTCGCGGCACGCCCGAACCGTGGCGAAGCCGTCGGGGTGGATCAACGTCATGCGATTGGCGGTGTTCCGGAACCACGCGTGCAGATATGTCTCTTTTCGCGTGCCCGAGGCCGCGGCTTCGCGCGTGACCAAATCGGTCAGGTCGGCTTCGGTGGCAAGACGTATCTCTGGCTCGGCCTCGGCGGTCACCCGGCCAGAAAAGCGAACCGTCGTTCCCGCCCATTCAAAGCCAGACGCGGCATAGTTCGCTTGCTGCTCGGGCACGCCGTCCAGGCCGATCGTGCGCCCGCCTGCATGGGCAAGGGCATGTTGCCAAAGCCCGAACCCGATGCCTTTGCCGCGATGCGAGGACAACGCGATGTAAAGTCCAAGGAAGGCGAAGCTGTCGCTGTGATTGACGACCGAAATCGCCGCAACCGGTGTATCCCCTTCGCAGGCCACGAAAAACCCGGATGGATCAGCGGCATGAAAGGCCGCTGCGTCGTCCAGGCCGGGGTTCCACCCTTCGTGCGCCGCCCAGTCGAGAATGGTCTCCAACTCTGGCAGCGTTGCCGTGCGAAATTCGATCATCCCAGCAAGGCGTCGCGCAAGGACCGGGCTTCGTCCGGCACATCGCGCAGGTTCAACTGCGACAACAGGTCAACGAGATGACCCTTCATCAACTCTTCCGCCTGATCCGGGTTGTTGTCCCGGAAGGCGTCCAGAAGGGCGTGATGCGCGTGGCTTTCGCACAGCGCGTTCCGCCGCTGCCAATAGAGCGCGATGACCAGCGACGAGCGCGAGATGAGTTGCTGGATGAACGCCTCGATCGTCTGCTGGTCCGCGACCCGCGCGATCTCGACATGAAAGAGGCCCGAGAGCTTCAGGGCGCGCCCGGCTTCACCGGCGGCCAGCGCGGCGTGTTCGCGTTCGATATGATCTTCCAACAATGCCACGTCTTCGGCCGTGGCGCGTTCGGCGGCCGCCCGAGCGGTCTGGGGTTCCAACAGGGCGCGGGCTTCGAATACTTCGCGGGCTTCCTTGACCGACGGCTTCGAGACAAAGGCGCCGCGATTTCGCTCGATCGTAACCAGACCTTCATGCGCCATCGAACGTAGCGCCTGCCGGACAATCGTCCGACTGACACCAAAGACCTCGCCAACCTCGTCCTCGCTCAGCTTCATGCCGGGCAAGACGCGGTGTTCGTGGACCGCTTCCGTCAGTTGCCGTGCAATGCCCTCGGCGGATGCATCGCCACCGGGCGTAAGATCTTTCATTTGACTACCTCTATGTATTCCCTGACAGAGGATGTGGCTCACTTCAAGATTGGAGCCAACCCGATGTTGGATCGTATACAATCTTAGCCTATTTTTTGAACAACTCCGCAGCAGGGTGCTTTCTCCTGCATCAGCGCCTCTCGGTGGCGCTCTGACTCTCGCAAAATAAGTTTCGTGTCGCGCCCGAACTTGGCCTGTTGAAGGCAACTGCGGTGGGAAGAAGATGTCTAGCCAGCTCGACCTTGAATTCATCAGCCTGACCAAGCGCTATGGCGAGGTCACTGCCGTGGATGCTGTCAGCTATCATTTCGAAGCGGGAACCTATGCGTGCCTTCTGGGCCCGTCGGGCTGCGGGAAGTCGTCCACGCTGCGGATGGTGGCGGGTCACGAAACCGTCTCCAGCGGGTCGGTTCTGCTGGGGGGGCGCGATATCTCGTATCTGCCGCCCGCCAAGCGCGGCACGGCGATGATGTTCCAGAACTATGCGCTGTTCCCGCATCTGAGCGTGGCCGACAACGTGGCCTTCAGCCTCAAGATGAAAGGCGAAGATGCCACCACGCGCACCCATCGCGCCGGCGAAATGCTGGAACTTGTCGATATGGGCGGTTTTGCCGACCGCATTCCCGCGCAACTCTCGGGCGGTCAGCAACAGCGCGTCGCCTTGGCCCGCGCCTTGATCACCGAACCGCAGGTTCTGCTGCTGGACGAGCCACTCTCGGCGCTTGACCCGTTCCTGCGCATCCGGATGCGCGCCGAACTCAAGCGATTGCAACGCGAGCTTGGGATCACCTTCATCCACGTCACGCACGGTCAGGACGAGGCCTTGGCGCTGGCCGATGAAATCGTGGTGATGAACGATGCCAAGATCGAGCAGGCGGGCAAGACCCGCGATGTGTTCGAGACACCGAAGACGGCCTTCGTTGCGCGGTTCCTTGGCTCGCACAACGTGATCGCGCTGCCGGAAGGCAAGGTTGCCGTTCGCGCCGACGCACTGACCTTGAAGGCACCGGACGGCGCGAAGCTGCAAGGCAAGATCACCAACATCGAATATCAGGGCACGCATGTCGCACTGACCGCCGCCATCATTGGCGAGCAGGAAGTGACGGCACTTCTGTCCGACAAGGATTTCTTCGGGGACCCGAAGGATTTGGGCGAGGCGGTGGGCCTCGATTGGGACAACGAGGCGGCCCACGCCCTTACCGCCTGACACTCAAACTCCAAGAACAGGGAGACTGAAATGACCACAATTCCAAAGATACGCTATTCGCGTCGCTCGATCCTGAAGTCGGGTGGCGCGGCGGTGGCGGCCGCCGCGCTTCCGGCTCCGATGGTATGGGGACAGGCCATTAAAGACGTGACACTGCGCCAGTTCGGCACCGGGGTGTCGAACCTGAACGAGGTGGCAGCCAAGGTCAAGGAAGACCTCGGCTTCACGCTGGAAATGACGGCGCTCGATTCCGACAGCGTGACGCAGCGGGCTGCGACGCAGCCGGACAGCTTCGACATCGCCGATATCGAATACTGGATCTGCAAGAAGGTCTGGCCGACCGGCAACCTGCAGGCGATGGACACATCGAAGATCGCGAACTACGACAAGATCGTCGGCACGTTCCGCTCGGGCAAGCTGACGCCGGAGAGCGTCATCGCGCAGGGCACCGCGCCGCACACGGTCGGCTTCACATCCGGCCCGAACGGCAAGGACTTCGTGCAGGAAGAATCCGGTTGGATGACCCTGATCCCGACGATCTACAACGCCGACACGCTGGGCATCCGCCCCGACCTGATCGGTCGTCCGATCAGCAATTGGAGCGAACTGCTGAACCCCGAGTTCAAGGGCAAGGCCTCGATCCTCGACATCTCGTCGATCGGCATCATGGACATGGCGATGGTCGTCGAGTCGATGGGCGAATACACCTATCCCGACAAGGGCAACATGACCAAGGAAGAGATCGATCTAACCCTTGGCATCTTCACCGAAGCCAAGAAGGCTGGCCAGTTCCGCGCCTTCTGGAAGTCGTTCTCGGAATCGGTCGAGCTGATGGCCTCGGGCGAAGTCGTGATCCAGTCCATGTGGTCGCCCGCGATCACCGCTGTGCGTTCGCAAGGCATTCCTTGCGTCTACCAGCCGCTGGAAGAAGGCTATCGCAGCTGGGGTGGCGGCATCGGTCTCTCGGCTGCTCTGTCGGGCATCGAGCTGGACGCGGCTTACGAATACATCAACTGGTATCTCTCCGGTTGGGTCGGCGGCTTCCTGATGCGTCAGGGCTACTACTCGGCTGTGCCGGAAACCTCGAAGAACTTCATGACCGAAGACGAATGGGGCTTCTGGTTCGAAGGGAAGGCGGCGCAAGGCGACATCACCAACCCGTTCGGCGACGTGATGGAGATAGCCGGTGCCGTGCGCGACGGCGGTTCGTTCTACGACCGGATGGGCGCCGTGGCCTGCTGGAACGCCGTTATGGACGAGAACCAGTACATGGTTCGCAAATGGAACGAGTTCATCGCTGCCTAACTGGCGTATGAACCCGAGCGCCCCGGCTCCCACCACGTATGGCCGGGGCGCATCTTTGACACGAACATGACCGACAACACGATCTCCTCTGCACCTTCCACGTCCGGCAGCCCGGCCACGCCGCCGCGCACCTTGTCGCGCCACCTGTCAGGCTGGCTGATGGCGTCCCCGCTGGCGCTGGTGCTGACTGTATTCCTGGTGGCGCCCATCGTCATGATCGTGATCGTCAGCTTCTGGGGCGCAACAGAATTCTCGATCTATCCCGCGTTCCAGTTCGACAATTATGCTTTCCTCTTCGGGTCCGAGGTGACCTATCGTGTCTTCCTCAACACCTTCAAATACGCCGGCATCACTTGGGTCTTCACACTGCTGATCGGCTTCACTGTGGCCTATTTTCTGGCTTTTCACGTCCGATCGCTGAAATGGCAGATCGCGCTCTTCCTGCTTTGCACCATTCCGTTCTGGACATCGAACATCATCCGCATGATCTCGTGGATTCCCTTCCTTGGGCGCAACGGTCTTGCCAATTCGACGCTGATTTCGTGGGGCGTGGTTGACGAGCCGCTCGAATGGCTTCTTTTCAGCGATTTCAGTGTGATTCTGGCCTTTGTTCACCTCTATACGCTGTTCATGGTCGTCCCGATCTTCAACACGATGATGCGGATCGACAAATCGCTGATCGAGGCCGCGACCGATGCGGGCGCCACGGGGTGGCAAACGCTCTGGCATGTGGTCATCCCGCTGACCAAACCCGGCATCATGATCGGTACGATCTTCGTCGTGACGCTGGTGATGGGCGATTTCATCACCGTGCGGTTCATGAGCGGATCGCAAAGCGCCAATGTCGGGCGCATGATCCAGAACGATATCGGTCTTCTGCAATACCCGTCTGCCAGCGCGACCGCGGTCATTCTGCTGGTCACGGTCCTGATGGTGATCGGCCTGCTTCTGCGTCTTGTCGACATTCGAAAGGAACTCTGATGCCCCTTCGCCTGTTCGCAAATATCCTGGGGGTCCGGGGGCAAAGCCCCCGGCGGGGCGACGGGCGCAGCCCGGCGCAAATCCTCGCACAAGGACACATCGCATGAGCGAACCGCGCCCCAAATCCTTCTATGCCCTCGCGACGTTCTTCGCGCTGTTCCTGATCTTCCTTTACGGGCCCACGATCACCATAGCGATCCTGTCTTTCCAAGGCCCGGGTGGGGGGCTGACCTTCCCGATGCGCGGTGTCTCGCTGCACTGGTTCCGCGATCTGTTTCAGGAACAGGCGGTGGGCGACATCTGGGGGTCCTTTTCGCGTTCGTTCACGCTTGGATTGATGGTGATGGTCACCACGGTCGTGGTCTCGGTGATGGGCGGTCTGGCGTTCCGGAAGCGGTTCAAAGGGTCGGGCATCCTGTTCTATCTGATCATCACCTCGCTGGTAATCCCGTCGATCCTTGTGTCGCTTGGCGTTGGCCTTATCTGGTCGCAATCCGGGCTGAACGTGCATTGGTCGACCTCGGGTTTCGGGGCGCAGCTGACATGGACGCTGCCCTTCGGCCTTCTCATCATGTTCGCCGTCTTCAACCGCTTCGATCAAAGCTATGAGGAGGCCGCCCGCGACCTTGGCGCGTCGCCGTGGCAGACGATCCGACACGTGGTCCTGCCGATCATTGCGCCGTCGCTGATCGGGGTGGCGCTGTTCGGCTTCACGCTCAGCTATGACGAATTCGCCCGGACCCTTCTGACCTCGGGCAGCCGTAACACGCTGCCGCTCGAGATCTTCGGGATGACGACCAATGTCACGACGCCGGTCATCTTTGCGCTTGGTACATTGACCACCGTCTTCTCGTTCCTTGTGATCGGTCTTTTCCTGCTGGTCGTCTGGTGGATGGACCGTCGTCGCAAGGCGCAGGGGTCGGATGCTGGCCAAGGGTTGGTTTGACCGGGATGAGTGTCGTCGTCATCAACCCCAACAGCACTGTCGCGATGACCGAAGCCATGGTGCAGATGGCCGCGGAGACCGTCCCAGACCTGAGCTTTGACGGCTGGACCTCGACCGATGGCCCACCCTCGATACAAGGCGAGGCAGACGGGGCGTTGGCGGAAGCCCCGTTGCTGGCGCTCGTGCAGAAAGCCTCCGACCAAAAGGCCGACGGTGTCGTCATCGGCTGCTTTGACGACACCGCCTTGCATCAGGCTGCGGCCATTGCAGACTGTCCGGTCATTGGGATCGGGCAGGCGTCCTATCATTATGCCGCGCTTCGGCATTGGCAGTTCAGCGTGGTGACGACGCTGGCGGTGTCGGTCCCGGTGATTGCCGGGAATATCGAAACGCTCGGACTGCAGGGGCAGGTCGCCAAGGTTCGTGCCTCGGACGTGCCTGTTCTGGCGCTGCACGAGGACCCTGCGGTGTCACAGGCCAGGATCGTCGAGGAAGCCCTTCGGGCCGAACGCGAAGACGATATCGACGCCATCGTTCTTGGATGCGCCGGCATGGTGCATGTCACCGCTGCCGTGGCCGAGGCGGTCCATGTTCCGGTTATTGACCCGGTGGTTGCCGCAGCGACCTGCATGCGGTGGATGCTCTGAAACCTAAGTTCAGTTTTCCGAGGCATAGATCACGGCGGCCCCAACCCCAAGCACAGCGGCGAGGTTTTTCAGGCTGATGACCGAGCTGTCGTAACAGGCCATCGCATCTTCCGGCAGAATATACGGGTTGAACTCGTCGCGATCGGCCCGGCGCAGCAGGCTCTCGATCGAGCGGTCGATGACAATGGACTCGCCCGTCATCGGGTTCCGCGAAAAGAGCACGGCCCGTCGATTGGCATTCGTCAGTTTCGAACCGCCAACGCAGTTGAGGCCGAAGACAGCCTGAAGGTAACGGGTGCCATACCGCATCTCGCGCGCGTCCGGCACGGCGGCTGCTGCATTCGCCCGTGCGGTTTCCGACAGGTTCGACAGGAACACTTTTACGCCCGGTGGCGTGACCGAGGAGGGCACCATCAATGTGTCCTGGAAACATCCACGCGACGGCACCTCGACCCGGTCGCCGCTGATCAGAACAGGATCGGGGAAGGCCTGACCGCGCACCGCGTTTCGCAAGTCGAACTGCAAGCGCTGGCCGCCGCGGATCACCTGCACCCGGGACAGGTCCGCGTCCGGGCGCACACCACCTGCATTCCGAAGGGCGGCGGACAAGGTGCGGGACAAGGTTGCAGCGCCAAGAGCGCGCTGCCGCTCGACATCGCGGGTCCGCGCGTCTGAGCCGCCGATCACCACCTGCCGTGGTTCAAAGACAGCCCCGCTGACGAAGGCTTCGGCTTCGGCATAATCTTTCAGCAGAACCGAGACACGGGGGGGCGTATCATAAAGCTGCTCTTCAACCAGCACATTGGCAACACGCGCTTCGATCTGGGCTGGCGTGCGACCAATGGCGCGCACCGGTTTGGCGAAGGGCAAGCGCAGGTTGCCGTCCACGCCCACGACGTATGAGCCTGTAAAGGTTTCGTCCTGTTCCACGAAGACTTCGACCAGATCGCCAATCGACAAGACCTCGGGGCCGCGCACACCAAGGTTCGAAGCCAACAGTCCGCCCTTGTCGGCGCCAACTCTGTCCGAGGCCACTTGACCGGCATCCTGGCATTGCGTTGCGTCAATGAAGCCCGATCGCGTGGCGTCATCTTCCACGGGCGCGCGATAGCGCGCGGAATAGGCCTCACCCGCGCTGGCGTCCTCGTTGTTTTCTGGCACGGTTTGACTGGCACAGCCGACCAGCACAGCCACCGCCACCACGCCTACAATCTTGTTTGCGACAGTCATTCGTGGGTTCCGGTTCCTACATTGCCCGGACCTTAGCTTGAACCGAACGGCATGACGACCGCTTATCTGCCAATGCCCGTGCAGCTATCCCAAAGGCTAGGGACCTGCGTCCTTTGCGCCCCGCAACACCCTTCCGCGACCATGATTTGCCGCGCGCGACCCCCTAGACATTAACCAGGTGCTTAGGAGCGGAATAAGTGACATCTCAGCGTTCATTCCTGACCGTGCTGGCCACCAACGGCTTTTCCGAGATCGTACAGAAGCTGTCTCGGGTTGCCGTTGTGGTGGCGGTCGCCCGCGTCATGGAACCCGAGGCCATCGGTCTGGCAGCGGCTGCCATAGCGGCAGGCGATATTCTGAAGTCGCTGACCGAAAACGGTGTCGTGCAGCGGATCATTGCAGCGTCCGAACGCGACTTGCCAAGCGTCATCCGCACCGGCCGCAGATTGTTCTGGATGTGGTGTATCGGGCTCTTCCTGGTGCAATGCACGATTGCGGCAGGCGTTTGGGCGTTCACTGGCAGTGTCATTGTGCCGCTGTTGATCGCACTTCTGGCGTTTGAATACCTTGCCATGCCGCCGGGCATCGTGAACTGCGCCTTGGCGATGCGCGCCGGCAAGCTGACCGGGACCGCCGCCGTCGCCGGTAGTCAGATCGTTCTGGCCAATATCCTAACGGCGGCTCTGGCGTTTGCTTGGCCCTCGCCATTTGCCCTGATCATACCGCGCGTCCTGACAGCGCCGGTCTGGCTGATCGGGATGCGGCGTCTGCACCCGCACAAGGTTGACGTCGACGTCGACCCGGCCCCGGTTGCGCTGTTTGTCGGGTTCGGAGCATGGGTGCTGGGCAGCGAGGTTGTGAAAGCCCTGCGCCTGCAAGCCGACAAACTGCTGATCGGGGCCCTGCTGGGCGCCGAGGCATTGGGCATCTATTTCTTCGCCTTCAACGCTGGTCTCAGCCTTGCCACTTCGGCGTCCGTCGCTTTCTCGCGCGTGGTCTTCCCAAGGATTACGGCCGCACGCGACCGTTCGAAAGCAGCCCGCGAGGCGGTGTGGCTGGCGACACTGGCCACGACGCCGATCATCCTGCTGCAGGCGATGCTGGCTCCGGTTTACGTTCCGATCCTTTTCGGTGCGGATTGGGCTTTCATTTCGGGCACGGTCTCGATCCTTTGCCTCGCTGCCATCCCATCGATGCTTTGGGCCGGGACCGCTCAGTGGTTGCGGGCCGAAGATCGCGCGGGCAGCGAGTTCAACGTCACGCTTGCGATGACGGCTGCCTTGCTGATGTCGACATGGCTTCTGGCGCCCTACGGGATCGAGACAATCGCGTGGGGCTATCTCGCTGTTTCCACGGTTGTGCAAGTCGCGGCGTCGCTGCCACTTCTGCTGACGCGAGGGACGCGAAAGGTCTGACATGGCGAAGTTTTCCGTAGTCATCCCCTGCTTCAACTGCGCCGACACGATCGAAGCCACGCTGGCCTCGGTGCAGGCGCAAACCCTTGCTGATTGGGACGTGATCTGTGTCGATGATGGCTCGAGCGACGACACGCTTGCGGTGCTGCAGCGCTTGGCCGAGGCCGAGCCTCGCCTGCACATCATGAGCCAGGAAAACGCTGGCCCCAGCCGCGCACGCAACGCCGCCGCTACGACAGCAGGGGGCGACATCGTGGCCTTCCTTGACGCGGATGATGTGTGGTTGCCGGGGAAGCTCGCCTCGGTCGCCAAGGCTTTCGCGGAAGATCCAATTGCGGACGCCGTGTTCGGGCGCATCGCCTTCTTTCGAAGCCACGACGAAGGTGACGCAACCACGTCTACCGTCCGACCGGGGCGCGCAGAGCTGACCGATTTCGTTGGAGAGAACCCCGCTTGCACTTTGTCCAACCTCAGCGTCAAGCGCGACGCCTTTCTGGCCTCGGGCGGGTTCAACGAGACGATGCGGTTTTCGGAAGACCTTGAATGGCTGGTCCGTGTGGCGGCAGGTGGCATGACGCTGGTCGCGACGGAGGATCTGCACGTGCGGTATCGCACCAGCGAGGGCGGGCTTTCGGCGGACTTGCAGGCAATGCATCAGGGGTGGCAACGCGCGGTCGCCTCGGCGGAAGGCGCCTTGCCCGCCAGGAAAATGGCCGCCGCCGAAGCGACGCATCTGCGCTATCTGGCCCGGCGCGCGCTGCGCACACAAACCGCGCCCCGCGTCGGCCAAGCGCTGGCGCTGCGCGGCATGCGCCTCGCGCCACTCGCGTTCCTTGGCGGCGGGCATCGCGGGCCGCTTACTTTGCTCGGTTGCCTTCTGGCGCCGGTCCTGCCGGCGCGTCTCCGGCAACATCTTTTTGCCTGATGAGGTCAACCATGCCCCGCGCATCCATAGTCGTTTCTGCTTACAACACTCTGAAAACGCTTCCGGAAACAGTTTCGTCACTGCTGGCGCAGGATTTCGATGGCTTTGAGGTTCTGGTCGTGGATGACGGGTCCACCGACGGCACCGCCGATTGGGTGCTGGCGCATCCCGACCCCCGCCTGCGTCTTGTTCGCCAGTTGAACCGAGGGCTTGCAGGCGCACGCAACGGCGGCATTGCCGAAGCGCTGGGCGAGTATATCGGGTTCTGTGACGGGGACGATCTGTGGGAGCCCGAGAAGCTTTCGGAACACGTGGCCTTCCTTGAGGCCAATCCCGCTGTCGGTTTGACCTACTCCGGCTCGTCCCTGATTGATGAGGTCGGCGCGCCGCTTGGACTGTCGCAATCGCCGAAAGCGGGTCGTGTCACGGCCCGAGACGTGCTTTTGCGCAATCCGGTCGGCAATGGCTCGACCCCGGTGTTGCGCCGCGCATGTCTCGACGACATCCAGTTCCGTCCCAAAGGCGAGACGCGCAGCCAATGGTTTGACGAAAGCTTTCGCCAATCCGAAGACATCGAGTGCTGGCTGCGCATTGCCTTGACGACCCGATGGGTCATCTCTGGAACGGATGCCCCCCTGACAAGGTATCGGATCGTGTCGTCGGGCCTCTCGGCCAACGTGCTGCGCCAGTTCGAGACATGGCTGCGGGTTGCCGAGCGCGTGCAACAGGTGGCGCCGGATTTCGCGCGCTTACACCTGCCAGCGGCAAAGGCGTATCAATTGCGCTACCTTGCGCGGCGGGCCGTCACGCTGGGGGCAGGGCGGACAGCGCTGGCCTTGATGCTGCGTTCGAATGTCGCCTCGCTGCACCCGCTTTGGCACGAGCCAGCCAAGACGTTGACGACATTCGCCGCTGCCTGCGTGGTCAGTCTGGGCAGAGGGGGCTTGATCCAGAAGGTGTTGAAAGGACGAACAGCATGACACGCATCTGCCATCTGATCGACGATTCCAGCCCCGGCGGCGTGACCCGCTTTCTGGACTATATGCGGTCCTCGGACATGCTGGCCGAACTGGCTGCGCACAAGGTTGTGCCCGTTCGCGCCGGGTTGACCCGCCCGCCGAAACTCGAGGCGGACATCATCGTGTCGCATGTCGTGCTGTCGTGGAAGAACCTGCCGTTTTTCGTCGCGCTCAGGGCGCGCCACCCCTCGGTGCCGCTCGTGCATATGGAACACAGTTATTCGCCGGCCTTCGAGCAACACCATGTCCGCGCCCTCAACCGGTTCCGGACCATGCTGAGCATTTCGATGTCTCTCTTTGATCGCGTGATCGCCATTTGCAGCGCTCAGAAAGACTGGCTTGCCCGAGATGTGAGCGTTCCGGCCGAGAAAATCGAGCTTCTGCCGCCTTGTGTCGACCTGAAAGACTTCTTCGCCCTGTCGCCCGTGGGCGAGGCGGTGCGTTCCATCGGTGCATTTGGTCGGTTCGATACGCAAAAGGGGTTCGACGTGCTGATCCCGGCCTTTCTGGAAGCCGATCTCGAGGGCGTAACACTGGACATCTTTGGCGATGGTCCGATGCGCGCGGAACTGGAAAATCTGGCACAGGGAGATCCGCGCATCGTGTTCCACGGGTTCACGGATGACCCCGCAGGTGCCATGGCCCGTGTCGACGCGGTGGCGATGCCGTCCCGTCGTGAGCCTTATGGGCTGGTGGCGCTTGAAGCGATGGCGGCAGGGCGTCCGCTGTTGGTGTCGCGTGTCGACGGTCTTCTCGATCACAGCCTGAACGGCGCCATTCCGGTTCAACGACTGACGGTTCGGGATTGGGCCGAGGCGCTGCGGTCATTGCCGGGCCGGTCGAATCCACATCACCAGGTGAAAGCGCGGCAAATCGCGATGCGGGCCGAAGCCCATTGCGCGCGAGGGTGGGGGGCGTTGATCGCCGGTCTTGCGGCCTGAGTTAAGCGCGGTCGGCGACTTCTCTCAGGTGTATACCCAGCATGAGGAGTGCGGGCCACAAAAGGTAGGTCTCGATCTCAATATTCTCGCCCATGCTGAGGATCAGGAAGACGAGCAGAATACCGAATGGCAAGCGCCCCTGCGGATGAAAGACCGCGTCGCGCGCCACGTATAGGAAATGCGCAACGAAGGGGACCGCAAACGCCAGAAACCCGACCAAGCCTTTAATGAACAGCAAAGACCACCAAGTGTGATGCGATCCGATCGGCATGTATTCGACAAGATGAGGGCCGGGCTCAATCTGTCCATGGCCAAACCAGACCGACTCGTTTGCCCACCGTTCGCGTGCAATGCGTTGAAGCGTTTCCCGAACCCTTGTGCTGTCCGCGCGCGCCGACCTGAAGCTTTGGATCGAGTCCTCGACAGCCAACACCAAGGTTCCCCACAAAGCAGCCAACGAAGCCGTCAACGCAGCTGCCGCGCCCCATGCCCAGACGCGGAGCATCAAGGGCATCATGCGCGGCCCAACACTGGCGACAACGAGGGCCACAAGGCTCATTCTGGACTTCGACATCAGGATCATCGCAACCCCGGCGAGGCACCCGACGATCAACCAGAAGTGTTTTTTCTCTTCGAGTGCGAAGAGAACCATGATGACCCCAAGCAATCCGGCAAAGGGCGACCAAGGGGCATAGAACTGCCAGCGGGCCGCCCCACTCGCAGACTCAACCTTATAGAGGAAGACGGTGAAGAAGTCCGGACCGACTCCCCCTATGGCTTTCAGCGGCGAGGTGTAGAGGCGCCCGGGCAACCCGATATGGGGGGCCACGATCAGGATTGGCAGTATGCAGAGCGTGGCAAGCGCCAGACGCGAATGCGCGCGCACAACAACGTCCCGGCGGATCTGCAGAACCGCGCCTGCCAGCGGGAATAGGGCGAGCAGCGCCCATCCCTTGGCCCACCCGATGGACGACTTGATTGTCTTGGTCAGGCCCAAACCCCAGTCGATATGTCCAACCCAAAGAGCGACCAGCATAACAAGCATGCCGACCCCCCAAAGCCACACCAGCCACGGGATCGAACCGGTTGGCTGCAGGTCCGAGCGCATGGCCGGGCCAAGATACAAGGCCAGCGCCGCAAAGCCCGCCAGCACGAATGCAAGAACAGGGCCGACGACATAGAGCGCACCCAGAACATAAAAGCCCCAAGTCCAGACCAGCGTTCGGCTGACGATTTGCTCGGGCAGCGTCACGCGGCGCCCGAGTTCAGAAGCTTGTTGACCAGGGGCTGGCGCAGCCAAGCGACTGCCAGCGCCATCAGCAGCATCAGCGTCGCCGCGACGCCTGCCGCCAGAGCGATCTTGGGCCGGGGTGAGCTTGCCGTGTCAGGAAGAGACGCGTCCGCCAGAACCTGTACCAGCGGGTACGAGGCATAGACTTCGGCTTTCGAGGTGTCAGTCCGCGCAAGGGCCGAGGCGAACACGGCCTCTGCAACCTGATAGTCGCGGGACAAATCGTCGAGACGCGCGGCCTGCGACGCAAGACTGGCAATACGGGTGTCTATTTCTTCCAGTTGCGCTTCGACCGACGCCAACGCCGCTGCCTTGCTTTCACATTCGGCCGACATCGCAACCAGTTCCGCCATCAACGACGTGCGGGCCGTATCTGGGGCGAAGTCGAACTGGGTGGATGCGAGCATGACCTGCTCTCCCCCGATCACGCGTCCGCGCTGCGCAAGACGGGCCTCGGTGCCCGAGACGGCGTGCCACGCGCTTGTCACCGCAGGGTGACGCGCTCCGAACCGCCCTTCGGCTTCGGCTAGTGTCGAGTGTTGCGAGGCCAGCGTCTTGGCAAGGTCCTGAATTTCCGGGTCGGCCAGCAGGCGCAGGTTCAGCGCTGCGATTTCAGGCGTTGTGTCCAACTGGCTTGCGAGCGACTTCAGTGAAGCATCCGCAACCCCTTTCGCTGTGCGCGCTTCTTCCACGCGGCCGGCCAAATCATCGCGTTCTGCAACGATGTCCTTGAAGTGATCGAACGACACCAAGCCACTGGATTGCTGCACTTCGGCGATCTTTTCGCGCAGGTTCTCGACCGCGCGTTCATAGTCGACGATTGCAAAACGCGCAGCCCGCTGGCGGTGCTTCAGTTCGTCGGCGCGCAGGGCGTCCAGCTCGTCGAGGAACACCTTCAGAACGGCGTCGGCACGGCGTTGCGCGGCTTCGGGCGACGGCCCTGACATCGAGAAGTGAATAAGCGAGGTCTCGTCGACCAGCTTGATCCGGGGTGCACCCAACTCATCGCGTTCCAGCTCCAGCCCGTCGGCCGCGCGTTGCAGGGTGCGGTTTGCGGCCAGAAGCCGCTTGTAGGTTTGCGTCGGGCTGACACGGGACGATGAGAAGGCCGAGGAGGCGGAGGACGACGCTTGTCCAAGGTCGGCGAGGCTGACCGAGGCCTGCGCCCCCGAGCCCGGCAGGATGAGCGATACGTCTGACACGAACGTTTCCGGGGTCAGGCGCAGATACGTGATGATAGGCGCCCAAAGCGCTGCCGCCAAGAGCCCGAAGATCAAGGCATAGCGTGGCAGGCGGCCTGCATCATTGAGACGTCCACCGGTGACGACCCGTGCAACGCTTGGGCGGCTTCGGAACAATCGGAACTTGGTCAGCATTGGAGCTTCTCCTTCGGCTCCTTAATTAACTGACAGTTAACCGTTTTTCCGCGTCGCGGCGGTACAGGTGGCGCATCCTTGCGGATGGGTTTCTATCCTTTCGGATAGCTCAGAAAAGACCGGCTTCCTTGGCGGCCAGCGCGGCTTGCGTTCTGTTCTTTGCGCCAAGTTTTCTGCAGGCGGTTTTGACATGAAGTTTGACGGTCACTTCCTGCAGATCGATTTCACGCGCAATTTCCTTGTTGGACAGGCCGCGACACAAGCCGTCGACAACCTGCAACTCACGCTCGGTCAGAACCTTGGTCAGTTCGTGAGGCTCTTCCTCGTCTGCCTCTGTCATGAACTTGACGGGGGCATAGACCTCGCCTTCGGCCATGAACCGGATCGCGTTGACCAATGACTTGGCCCCCATTGTCTTTGGGACGAAACCGATTGCGCCCTGATCAAGCGCCTGCTGCGCCACGTTGCGATCGGCCGACCCGGAAAGGATCGCGACATGTGCCGGGGTCGCCTCTTTCATCTTTTCCAAGCCATTGAGCCCGTCCATGCCGGGCATCGAATAGTCCAGAAGAACCAGATCGAACCCTTCGTCGACCCGGTCCATTGCCTCGAAAAGATCGTTGACTGCCACGACTTCAAGGTCGGGTTGTTGGGTCAGGAACGCGACAATCGTGTCTCGAACAAGCTCGTGGTCATCTGCCAGTAGTATTCTCACCTTACTCGCCTCCGCTCGGCTGCGCCGCGGTCGTTGCACTGCGCACGGCTGCCAGAAGCTTATCCCTGTTTACCGGCTTCTGCAAAACCGCTGTTGCGGTTGCCAGTCTTTTGTCGGTCAAGCGTCGCGCCAATGCACTGACGACGATCACCGGCAAATCGGGCGCGGCAAGTTCAAGCTGGCCGATCAGGTCACCGCCCGTCATGCCCGGCATGTCGTAGTCCGTGACAAGGCAGGCCCATCCATCCGGGTCTTCGGCAATGGTCTCAAGCGCCACTTCCGGGTCGTTGGTTTCGGCCACTTCGTAGCCTGCTGTTGTCAATTCGGACGCAATCGCAGCGGCGACATCCGGGACGTCGTCCAAGACGAGAATGGGCAGATGTGTGCGGGGCAGACCACGTGAGACGGGTCGCTGCGAGACGTGTTCGTCGGCTGACGCAACAGGCCACCAAACCGTAAAGACCGTGCCTCGTCCGAGTTCCGTGTCGACCTGCAGAACTGCATCGTTATCGGCGATGATGGAACCGACAATGGCCAGCCCAAGCCCGGTTCCGGAATTGCCTTTGGTGGTGAAGTAAGGCTCTAGCACCTTTGCCAGTGTCTCGGGCGCCATGCCCTTGCCGGCATCCTCGACCATGATGGCGGCATAGGTGCAACCGGGCTCTGGTGTTCCGACGACGATATGCGCATCGGCGTCAGGCGCGCCGCGCCGCACAGAGACCCGGACTTCGCCGGGTGCGCCTTCGTGCGCATCGATCCCGTTGACCACAAGATTCATGACGACCTGCAGGATGTCGGTCTGGCTGGCCTCGACCATCAGGGGCGTGTCCTGAAGCGACGCTGAAAGCCGAACGCCCCGAGGCGCCCCGCCGCGTGCAAGGTCGACGGTGTTGCGCAGTATCGCGCCCAGTTCGACAGGTTCCGCCGTCTTCTCTCGGTCGCCAAGATCAAGGAATCCGTCCGTCAGTTCTGCCGCGCGGTTGGCGGCCAGCTGGATGCGTTTCACGGCATCGCGTGCGTCGCCGGGCAAGCCTTCCGCCCCTTCGATCAAGGCCGCCGATCCAAGAATGGCGGATAGCAAATTGTTGAAATCATGGGCCAAACCCGCCGACACCTGATGCAACCGTTCCTGCATCTGCGCCCGGTCAAGGCGCCGGCGAAGCTCGGCGCGTTCCTCGGTGTTTCGGCGTCGTTCGGTGATGTCGCGGACGATCAAAACGCTGCCAACCTCAGGGATCAAACTCAACGAAACGTCATGAACAAAGACCGTGCCGTCCCGCGTGATCTCGGCTTCGCCGCGCCAAACGCCGGTGCGCTGGAACCACGCTTCGCTGGTGGTGAAGGCTTCCGCTGACGACGGGTCATAGAACCGCGTCCACTTGCGCCCCATGACGTCTTCTTCGCTGTCACAGCCCCAAAGCGCCAGCAAGCTGGGGTTCACGTCGATCAGGCGTCCGTCCCTGTCGCCGATCGCAACTCCGTCCTGGCTGCGCTCGATAACGGCAAGGCGCTGGCGCAGTGCGCGTTCGTTGACCTTGATCTGGGTAATGTCCGACGCTGCGATCACGGCGCCGCCGTCGGGGATCGAGCGCGCCCGGACGATAAACTGGCGGCCATCCGATGTCGCGATCTCGTGGTTGAGATCGTTGGAAAAGGCGTCGATCGGGTTTGCCGTTCGACCGCGATAGCGGTTGCCCAGCAGAAGGGCCACCGCGGCGTCCGGCAGGATTTCGTCTCGCGCGACGGCCATGGGGGCCAGCAAGGCATCGAACGAGGCATTCGTGAACCGGACATTGCCGTCTTTGCCCAGCACAAGGAACGCCTCGGTCGTCGCCGTCAACGCACCTTCCAGCCGCCGCCGGGCCGCGTCCCGGTCCATCTCGGCCTGCATCCGTTGCGTTGCATCCGTTTGTGTCGCAACGATGTGGCTAATGTCTCCATGCGCGTCATGCACCGGGAACAGGCGAAGCTCGTTCCAGAATATCTCGCCAGATTTCTTGCGATTGCGCAGGGTGAAGGTGCCGGACGTGCGCTGTTGTACCGTTTTCCGTATCTCGCGGCGGACATCGCTGTTCGGATCTTCTGCCGACAGAAGCCGACAATTCTGTCCAAGGATCTCGGAGCGGTCATATCCGGTCAGCTCCAGAAACGCGTCGTTCACATAGACCAGCGGCAACTCCTCGCCCACGTCGGCAATGGCAACCGATACCGGAGATTTATCGATCACCGCGGCCAGAAAGGCATTCCGGCTTTCAAGGCTGCGTCGAAGGATGGCTTGGCTGGCAACGGTCGCCATGCGGGCCAGCAAGTCGGCATCTGCTGCAGAGAAGAAACCCCGTTCTTTGGAAAAGGCTGTCAGAACAACGCGTTGCGGGTCTTCGCCAAACGGGACTGTCAACAGGGATCGCATCGAGGCGAACTGGTCTGGCGGCGTCTCCCACAAGCCCGCAACCGCCGCGACATCGATGATGCGGCGCGGTCGGGTCACTAACCCCGGAGCCTTCCAGCGGGGGCGGTCCTGAGCGGCGGCGCCCGGCGAGCTGTCGACCAATACGCCGTCGTTGTTCTCGAAGAAGGCGACCCGGTCGCATCCGAGCGCGTCCTTCGCATGTTCCAGAAGCGAGGCCATGCCGTCATTGATGTCGGCAGAGCCGGTCAGGGCCTCAAGCGCGGCGAGCAAGGCACTGGTCTCGCGCAGGCGCTCCGCCTCGCGTCCCCGCAATAGCTCGAGCTCCAGAAGAGCTTCTCTCAGCCGCTCATCATCGTTCATGGCCTGTCTCCACGCCCTCAGGCGCCAAAGACTACTGCCGAGATCATCAAGTTGCCATGACGATTGCGGCCATCAAGAACAACGCCCTGCTCTCCGAAAGTGTAGATGCCCAGATAGGGCACTCCCGGCAAGGCGTCGGCGACACCGTCGGTGACGTCACTCAAGCGATCCTGAACGGCCAACATACAACCGCCGCAATACACCATCAGGGCGCCTGCGATCTTGTCGGGCGTCATATTGGCCGACTGTGCCGCCAGCGCGGCAACCTTGCCGGCGCGCTGCGTCAACTGGTCAGGCGAGCCGGTCATCAGGGTCAGTTGATCCCCGACCGAGACATCGGCAAACAGTTCCAATGCGCCGTCAGTTGTCAGCCCAGCCGGATGGGCCAAAAGGTAGTAGGGCACGTCGCCAACGCTTTCCAGATACTGCCCCAACGGTGTCAGCGTGCTTTCCGAGAGTATCGGCGTTGTTTCGGTGACGTCTTCCGGTATGGCACCGGGCCCGATCCACTCGCGATAGACATCGGCCGCCGGTCTGCCGTCAATCTCTTGCAGCAAGCGACCGGAGGCCGCTGTTACCGTTCCCGTCAGCAAGGTCGGCGCATAGCCGTTGTGATAGGCAAAGCTGAGCGGAGTCGAGGGGAAGAGCACGGACACGATCACGCCATTCGCCAAAGTCCGGGTTCGGTCGAACACCCGCCATTCGCCCGACACCGAATTGTCGGCCGCGCTGCCGCCCAGGATGGGAACGTTTTGCCCGACAACGTCTTCGACACCGGCAAGGATCAACTCCTCACTGCCGGGCGAGGCCGAGATCCAGATCAGGTCGGGCGCTTCGCCGGGCCGATCGGCGGCAAGAAGCGCATCGGCTGTGGCTGCGGCAGCCGCTTTGCGCGGATCGTCTTCGATCTCGGCCATGGCGGTTCCATAGTCGCCTTTGGGGTCCCAGATGGCGAAGGCGCCCGCACCGTTTTCGATCATCGGACCCTGGCGGCCCATCACGCCAAGACAGGACGTCGCGCCGTGCAGCATGGTCGGCCCCGGCAACGCGGCGTTCAGTCCGAAATCCAATGTGGTCACACTTTGATGCAGAGCGACGAAATTGGGCGCGCTGCTTTTGGATTGCATCCATGCCTCAAGCTGCGTCTGCGCGTTTTCGGCGGAAGTTAGGTTGGCGGTGAAAACATCAATCTGCATCTGAAATCCTTTCACCCTCGCGCGTACCCGAGGCCATGATCCAGCACAAAGGTGCAAAGGGAGAGGTCGACTATACGAAAGGATATGTCCGCTTAGCCGTCTGCTCTAAGGTATTGATCTTAAGACTATTTATTAACTCTTTATTAACCACGTCATCGCCCTCCGCGCCGTCGAATTCGTGCGTTTTCAGAGCGACGTTGTGCCTCGAACACACACACGAGGACACGTTCCATGACACAGACACTCTCGCTTTTCGGCCTTCCGCTGGTTGACGCGGACCGCCCGACAGCCATCAACGCCATGCTTGACCGGCCGGGTCAGACAACTGCGGCGTTTCTGAATGCGCATTGCGTCAACTCGGCCTCGCGTGACCGTACCTATCGCCGGGCCTTGCGTGCTGCGGATTTCATTCTCCCCGATGGTTCCGGTATCTCGCTTGCGGCCAAACTGATCGGCAAGCGCCTGACCGAGAATCTGAACGGCACCGACCTCTGCCGGCCGCTGTGTGAAGAGGCAGCGCGCCGGGGCTTGTCGGTGTACCTGCTTGGGGCAAAGCCGGGCGTCGCCGAACGGGCGGCGCGCAACATGGTGGCCAAAGTTCCGGGGCTGCGGATCGCCGGTCATCGTGACGGGTACTTCGAAGATCACCAATCCGACGACGTGGTTCGGCAGGTCAACGAAAGTGGTGCGGATATCGTCATGGTTGCGATGGGCGTCCCCTTGCAGGACGTCTGGCTCTATCGCCACCGCCGCCAACTAAGCGCGCAACTGGTCATGGGTGTCGGTGCACTTTTCGACTTCGAGGCAGGCGCGGTTGAGCGCGCACCCAAAGTGTTCCGCAAGCTGGGTATCGAATGGACATGGCGTCTGGCCATGGAGCCGCGCCGGATGGCCGGACGCTATTTGGTCGGCAACTTCACCTTCGTTGCGCGGGCCATGGTGAATGCGCTTCGCACCCCGTCCGGCACCGCACCGGCCATGCCGCGCTCCAAACGTGCAATGGACATTGCGATCTCGGCCTCGGCTCTGGCCATGCTTTGGCCACTGCTTACAGCTTCGGCAATTGCCGTCAAAGCCACAAGCCGCGGCCCGGTCCTGTTTCGCCAGGAACGCGTTGGTCTGAACGGTGAGACCTTCGAAATGCTCAAGTTCCGGTCCATGCATGTCGACGCAGATGCGCGCCGGGCGGCGCTTCTGAAAGACAGCGAGCGTGACGCCGTGTGCTTCAAAATGAAAAACGACCCCCGCCTGACGCCTGTCGGCCGCTTCATCCGCCGTTTCTCGATCGATGAACTGCCGCAGCTTTGGAATGTGCTGAAAGGTGACATGTCGATCGTCGGCCCGCGCCCTGCGCTGCCCGATGAAGTCGCCGCATATCCCACCAGCGCGCTGCGCCGCCTGTCGGGTGTGCCCGGAATCACCGGCATCTGGCAAGTCTCGGGCCGCGCCGAGATCGGCTTTGAGCGCATGGTCGCGATGGACGTCGCCTATCTTCGCTCGAAATCGCTGCTTCTGGACATGCTGTTGATCGGCCTGACGGCACGCGCGGTCTTCGGCGGTCGCGGCGCCTACTGACGCGTTCACACTGTAACAAGTATCATCAAAGGACCATTCGGATGAAAACGCTCAAGACTGCCATCTTCCCCGTCGCCGGCCTTGGCACACGCTTTCTGCCCGTGACCAAGTCGGTCCCGAAAGAGCTGCTGCCCGTGCACGATCGCCCGCTGATCGAGTATGCCGTGGACGAGGCGCGGGCCGCCGGAATCGAAAACTTCGTATTCGTGAACGCACGCTCGAAAAAGGCGCTGGAAGATCACTTCCGCCCGTCGCCCGCGTTGGAGGCCGAACTGGCAGCCAAAGGCAAGGCGGCTGCCTTGGACAAGGTGCGCCAGCCGGTGCTGGGGGACGCTCTGAAGGTGGTCTATCAGGATCAACCGTTGGGCCTTGGACATGCGGTTCTCTGCGCCGCCCAGCATGTGGGCGATCAGGCCTTTGCGGTTCTTCTGCCGGATGACTTCCTGCTTTGCGACCGGCCTTGCCTGAAACAGATGGTCGAGGCGTGGCGCTTCTCGGGCGGCAACATGGTTGCCACCGTCGATGTGGGGCGCGATGCGATCTCGGCCTATGGCTGTCTCGATGTGGCGCACGGCACCGGTCGGCTGCTGGCCGCGAACGGCATGGTCGAAAAGCCGCTGGCCTCCGAAGCACCGTCGACCCACGCTGTCATTGGCCGCTATATCCTGCAAGGCAGCGTGATGGCCGCTTTGGCCGCAACGCGCCCCGGCGCGGGGGGCGAGATCCAGTTGACCGATGCAATCGCAGCCGACAGCGCGCAGTCAAAACTCTTCGGGTTCGCATTCGAGGGGCGTCGGTTTGACTGCGGACAACCTGCCGGGTTTGCCGAGGCCACGATGACAATGCCGGGATTGACCGCCAAAGGTCTGTCCGCCGCCGCCTAATCCGAAGGATAGGCGGCGCGCGTCATGATATCCGACAGGGCGGCATAGACGCGAAGCCACGCCGCCTTGTCTTCCTCGCTGAAGTTCGCGCCAAGGCCCTGTTGCAGCGTCGCGATCAGGGCCTCGCCAACCAAAGGATAGTGCTCGGCCTCGACGCCATAACGCAGATGGCGGACGGCCAGGGCTTCGGCCGCAGGTGCAAGGCTGTCCGGATCGTCAAGGTGATCGATAATCCAGTTCAGTGTCTGCAAAAGCTTCCGCGCCTGATCGTCGATCACGTCCGGAAACATGGACCGCGCGGCAGGGGCAAACTCGAAAAGCCGGGCATAGAAAATCTGTCCCACCAGTTCTCCCGCCGCGGCGGCCTTCGCCCAGTTTCGACGGATCCGAACGTGGTCGGACGGTTCTTCCAGTGTTGTCGTCATGTCTTGCCTTGCCAGTCTGATGTTGCCCTAGCACCTCGGTGCTGCAGAGGTCAAACGCAGGCTACCAGCGAAAAACAGGGAACGACTCAACAATTGGGGACGTTGACGGCCAGACCGCCCAACGCCGTTTCCTTGTACTTCTCGCTCATATCAGCCCCGGTCTGGCGCATCGTTTCGATCGCGGCGTCCAGCGGCACGAAATGGGTTCCGTCGCCCCGAAGGGCAAGCGAGGCCGCGGACACCGCCTTGATGGCCCCAAGACCGTTCCGCTCGATACAAGGCACCTGAACAAGCCCTTTCACCGGGTCACAGGTCATCCCCAAATGATGCTCCAGCGCGATCTCGGCCGCGTTCTCGATCTGCTCGGACGTGCCGCCCAGAACCGCCGCCAACCCGGCCGCGGCCATGGCACTTGCAGACCCGACCTCGGCCTGGCATCCGCACTCGGCGCCACTGATCGAGGCATTGTATTTCACGAGGCCCGCAATCGCCGAAGCGGTCAACAGGAACTCGCCCACGCGCGTTTCGCTGGCACCGGGCACATGGTCCAGCCAGTACCGTATGGTGGCCGGCACCACGCCCGCCGCGCCGTTGGTCGGTGCCGTCACCACCTGTCCCCCGGCGGCGTTCTCTTCGTTGACCGCCATGGCATAGACGCTGATCCAGTCGTTGATCACGTGGGGCGCCGTCAGGTTTCGGCCACGCTCGGCTTGCAGGCTGGCATGTATCTCGGCAGCGCGGCGTTTGACGCTGAGCCCGCCGGGCAGGATGCCGGTGCTGTCCAACCCGCGATCCATGCAGTCCCGCATCACCGTCCAGATCCGCTGAAGACCGGTGTCCAGCGCCCCACGGCTCATCCGGGTTTCCTCGTTCGCGCGCTTCATATCTGCGATCGAAAGCCCCGACGACTTGCTCATCGCCAGCATTTCCGCCGCTGACTTGAACGGATAGGGCACGGGCGCGCCGTCCTCGGTGGCGGCCCCTGCCGCCAGTTCGGCCTCGGTCAGGACAAACCCGCCGCCAACCGAATAATACGTCTCCTGAACCAGCACGTCGCCTTGCGCGTCGGTGGCCAGCAAAACCAGTCCGTTGGCATGGCCGGGGAGTGGGGGGCCATAATCGAAGACGACATCCTTCTCGGGATCAAAGGCGAGGGCGCCCAGACCGTCGGGCGACACCTGTCGCAGCGCATTGATCTGGGCAAGGGCGGTTTCCGCGGCATCCGCGTCGTAGCTGTCCGGCTCGAACCCGGCGAGGCCGAGGATGACAGCGCGATCCGTGGCATGGCCGACACCGGTGAAGGCCAGCGATCCATGCAGGCGTGCGGCAACGCCGGTCGGGTGGAAGGCAGAGTGGCGCAACCTGTTCAGGAAACGCGACGCGGCAACCATCGGGCCCATCGTGTGGGACGAAGACGGACCAATGCCGATCTTGAACATGTCGAAGACGCTCAGAAACATGGACAAGCATGTAGCGCACCATACGTGTCGCGCCAGAGACATCAGCGGCATGACAGCGACCGAAATCGGCAGATGGCGCTCGCTTTGCGCTGCGCCAGAGGCTAAAACCGCGCGAGATACAACGAGGCAGCCCATGTCATTACTGGAAGAAACGTCAACCAAGCTGGCCCGCCGCGCGATGGAATTGATCGTGGCCACGGGCGATGAAACGATCGAAAAACGCATCGCCGAAGAGATTGGCGCGTCGTCTCCGACCTTGCAGGAGACCTATCTGACCGCAATGCGTATCCTGAAGGCCGAGCGGCGCGGCATGCTGCTGTTGGAGAAATACGCCAAGGGCGACGATATTCCCGTCGCGCAGATCTCGGCCCAGCCGCAGGACGACGGCGGGCATTAGGTGCCGGTGGTTTTGCGCCTTGGCTGCGCCAAGTCGCGATGGGCGAGGGGGTTTCACCTCCTCACACTCCCCCAGGATATTTCAGGGCCGATGGAAAACGGGGACGCGCCGAGTGACACGCCCCCGTATGGCGAGCTCTGCTCACAGGCAGCGTCTCCACCGGCCACGGCCATCGGCGTCCCCACCTGTACCGCGCCGGCAGCACTAGCCTCACAATTTTAAGAAAACCCTAAGCGTTTCCATCGGCCCGCAAACATCCCGGGGGGCGACCGAAGGGAGCGGGGCAGAGCCCCAAACGCGCGGCGACGCAGTCGGCGCAAAGCCTCTTTCAGAACCCGCGTGTCAGCCAGACAAGGAAGACACCGATCGCCATGGCGGCGAGACCCATCACGCGACGGGTCTCGAGCGGGATGTCATCGAGCATCCGGATCAACTCTTCCAACCGTTTTGGCAGCAAGGCCAGGACCAGACCCTCGAAGACAAGGACCAGGCCCAAGCCAAGCAGGATCAGGTCCATGCCTTAATTCGCGGTCAGACCCGACATGCCGGCGCCATCGAGGAATTCGAAGAATTCGCTGTCCGGCGTGATCACGAGGGTCGAGTTGTTGCCGCGAAGCGAGCGCTCGTAGGCGGCCAGCGACCTGTAGAAGCGGAAGAAGTCTTCGTCCGCGCCATAAGCATTGGCAAAGATGCGGTTCCGCTCGGCGTCGGCTTCGCCTCGGGTGATCTCGGCGTCGCGATTGGCGTCCGAAACCAGTTCGACCACGGTCCGGTCGGCCTGGGCGCGCACGCGTTGCGCGGCTTCCGCCCCGCGGGCCCGTTCGTCGGTGGCTTCCCGTTCGCGTTCCGAGCGCATCTGGTTGAAGGTTTCTTCCAGGTTCTGCTCGGGCAGGTTGGTCTGCTTCAGGCGCACGTCCACCACATCAAGGCCAAGATCCGCGGCATCGGCATCGGCGTTTGCGCGAATGCGGTTCATCAACTCGGCGCGTTCTGCCGAAAGGATGGTGTTCGATGTCACGTCTTCCGAACCGAGGACGGCACGGATTTCAGCAACCAGAATGCTTGCCAGACGGTCTTCCGCGGCTCGTACGCCACCGGCACCAACGGCGCGGCGGAACTGGCGGATTTCTTCCTCGGTGTTCCCGATCCGGAAACGCGCGAAAGCGTCGACGACCAGACGACGGTCGTCGTCCGGGGTGACTTCGATCGCGGGCGTGTCCAGCGAGAGGATACGTCCGTCATAGCGCACGACCTCTTGGATGAACGGGATCTTGAAGCCAAGGCCCGGCTCGGTCTTGACCTGCTTGATCTGACCGAATTGCAGGACCAGCACTTTTTCACGTTCGTCGGTGATGAAGATCGACGACAGGGCACCAAGAATGGCGACGGCAATGACGATCAGTCCGATGGTTCCACGTCCCATATCAGTTGCCTCCCGTGGTTGCGCCGCGGCGCAGTTCGTTCAGAGGAAGGTAGGGTACGACGCCCTGTCCGGACGATCCGGCACCTTCATCAAGGATGATCTTGTCGACATCGCCCAGAACCTTTTCCAGCGTCTCGATATAGAGACGACGGCGGGTCACTTCCGGCGCTGCCTGGTACTCGCCCAGAACGGCGGTGAAGCGGCTGGCTTCACCCTGTGCTTCGTTGACCACGCGTGCGCGATAGGCTTCGGCCTCTTCAAGGATCTGCGCGGCTTCACCACGCGCACCAGCCAGAACCCGGTTGGCATAGGCATCGGCTTCCCGCTGCAGGCGCACCCGTTCCTGTTCTGCCGCTTGCACGTCACGGAAGGCGTCGATCACTTCCCGCGGCGGGTCGGCCTTGTCGAGGTTCACACGCACGATGTTGATGCCGGACGCATAGCTGTCGAGCGTCGACTGGATCAGCTCCTCGGCGCGTGCGGCCGTATCGGCACGTGCACGGTTCAGAAGGGGCGCCAGTTCCGAGCCGGCAACGATCTCGCGCATGGCCGATTCCGACACGGCGCGAACGGTTTGCGGGCCGTCGCGCAGGTTAAAGAGGTAGTCGGCCGGGTTGTTGATGTTCCAGACCACCTGGAAGTCGATATCGACGATGTTTTCGTCCGTCGTCAGCATCAGGCCGTCGCCGCCCGACGAGCCGGCGCGACCCAGACCGATATCTTCGGATTGTTCGCGCGTCACCGGAAGGACCTCGTAGGTCACGAGCGGCCATGGGGCAAAGTTCAGACCCGGTTCGCCGATTGACGAAAACTCGCCAAGGAACAGTTCAACCGACTGTTCTTCCGGGCGGACCGTGTAGAACGAGTTGAAAGCCCAAAGCGCCAAAGCGATCAGCGCGCCAATACCCAGCGTGCCTTTGGTGATCCGCGGGCCGTCGCCGCCACCATCACCGCCGCCGTTCGGGCCACGCCCGCTGCGACCGCCCATGAGCACTTTCAACTGCTCCTGGCCCTTTTTCATGATTTCGTCGATCTCGGGGATCTGCGGTCCGTCCTGACTGGGTCGTCCCGGTCGTCTGTCGTCTCCGCCGCCGCGGTTTCCACCGCCGCCGCCCCAGGGGCCGCCACCGTTATTGGCCATGGCTTTTTGCGTCCTTGTCCATCATTTCGTGTCTTGCCGTGCTAACTGTAGCTTCCGGCGTCTGTTTTCAAGCGGTTCTCACCGGTTCTCGCATCGTCACCAGTTCCTCCGACATGGTCGGGTGGACCGCAACCGTGCGGTCGAAGTCCTCTTTTGTCAGCCCTGCCTTGACCGCGATGCCCACCATCTGGATCAATTCGCCAGCGGCATCTGCGACGATATGGCAGCCCAGCACTTTGCGCGTGGCCTTCGATACGATCAATTTGAAGAGAACCCGATGCGGATTGCCGACGAATGCCGTGCGCATCGGACGGAACGAAGTGCAATAGACCTCGATCTCTTCCTGTTCGCGCGCGGCTTCTTCCGACAGCCCCACCGTGCCCAATTCAGGTTGCGTGAAAACGGCTGATGGCACGTTTTCGTGATCGACCGCGGTCGGGTTGTCCTTGAAGACGGTTTCGGTGAACGCCACGCCCTCGCGGATCGCAACGGGTGTCAGCTGGATCCGGTCGGTGACATCACCGATCGCATAGATCGACGGCACCGCGGTTTTGCTGAATGCGTCCACTTCGATGGCGCCGCGTCGGTTGATTTCGACGCCAAGGTCTTCCAACCCCAGGTTCCGGCTGTTCGGCGCACGTCCCGTTGCGAAGAAGAGGCGGTCAAAGCGCTGTTCGGTGCCATTCGTGGCCTTCACCACCACCGGGCCGGGTTCCGTGGCGATGTCGGCGCTGCGTTTGGCCGCCGGGGCGCCCATCGCCGTGGTGCCGCCATCGGCGTCAGCGGGCCACATGTCGACGATATTGGTGCCGACATGCAGGTCGATGCCCTGTTCGCGCATCATTTCCGCGATCAGGCCGCGGGCTTCTTCGTCAAACCCGCGCAGGATTTGTGCGCCGCGATAGAACTGCGTCACCTTCACGCCAAGTCCGTTCAGGATGCAGGCGAATTCGCAGGCGATATAGCCGCCGCCCACGATCAGGATGCTTTCCGGCAGGGTGTCGAGGTTGAAGATATCGTCCGACACCATACCAAGTGCGGCGTTGGGCATGTCGGGCCGCACCGGATGCCCGCCAGTGGCCACCAAGATATGGCCAGCGGTGATGACTTCGCCGGTGTCCAAGGTCACTTCATTCGGACCGGTCACGCGGGCGCGGGCGTCGTGCATGGTGACGCCCGAACGCTCCAGAAGGCCGCGATAGATACCTTCGAGCCGGTCCAACTCGCTGTGCAGGCGGGTGCGAAAGGCGGACCAGTCGAAATCGCCCGCATCCGCGGACCAGCCATAGTCGCGCGCGAGACCGGACAATTCGCGAAACTCCGAGGCAAACACCATCAGTTTCTTCGGAACGCAGCCCCGGATCACGCAGGTGCCGCCCATGCGGCTTTCCTCGGCAAGTGCGACACGCGCCCCGGTCTCCGCACTGGTCCGCGCCGCCCGGACCCCGCCCGAGCCACCGCCGATTACAAAGAGATCAACGTCATAGGTCATCAGTCAGACAGATCCGCAAAAGCGTTCTCGGGCTCAGATTTCTCAACCTTGCCGTTATGGGCATCGCGCAATTCGACACGACCGTCCGAGAATGCGGTGATACATATGTCGCAAATGTCGACGAAGAGCCCGTTTTCCACCACGCCCGGCACCTGGTTCAGCACCAGCGACAGTTGCCGGGCATTGCCGATCCGGCCCAGATGCAGATCAAGGATGTGGTTGCCCTCGTCGGTAACGAAAAGATCGTCACCCGCCATGCGTGGCACCGCCTTCGTGCCCGTCACATCGAGGCCTTCCAGCATTTCTTCCAGCAGCATGCGTGTCGTGCCCATGCCGAAGCCCAGAACCTCGACAGGAAGCGGGAAGGCGCCCAAACGGTCGACGAATTTGCTTTCGTCCGCGATCACGATCATCCGGTCCGACGCGGTGGCCACGACCTTCTCGTGCAGGAGCGCGCCACCACCGCCTTTGATCAAGGCGAGATCGGCGTCGTATTCATCGGCGCCGTCAATTGTAAGGTCCAGCCAGCGGGCCTCGTCCAGCGTGGTGATCGGGATGCCTTCTTCGCGGGCCTGTTCGGCGGTCCGGATCGAGGTCGGCACACCAATGATCTCCAGCCCGTCTTCGCGGACCATCTTGCCCAGATGTTTCACCAGCCAGGCCGCAGTCGATCCGGTGCCTAACCCGACCTTCATGCCGGATTTGACGTAACCGGCCGCGCGCAGCGCAGCGGCGGATTTTGCGGCTTCGATGGGGGAAATGTCGTCGGACATGTGGGCAGCTCCGCTTGAAATCACGCGCCTTATACGGAGGATGCGCGGCAAGGGCGAGGGGGGAAGCGGAAAATGACCATTTTCCGATCCGATTTCTTTGCAAGAAATCGGCGCCCAACGTGAATTCGCACTCGCCTTGCCCGGATTGCTTTGCTAGAGACCGCTCCGGACTGCGGGTGTGGCGAAATTGGTAGACGCACCAGATTTAGGTTCTGGCGCCGCAAGGCGTGGGGGTTCAAGTCCCTCCACCCGCACCATATCCAAATACAATACGTAAACGCCTGGATGGTCTGGTGTCGACACGCGGATGTCACTCGGTTCGGGGGGCGGGTTCGGCACCCTCCTGGATCTGGTCCCCCAATGCCACCCTGATCAGGGCGTGTTCAAAACCAGACACTTACGGTGGATCACGCCGCCGATGCGAGCTTGCGTCTCGACTCCCAAGCGCGACGCCGGTACCTAATCCGCCCCATGCGACTGCGCTCGATCCTGTTGCCGATCCTTGCCACCGCGCTCCTCGCCCTTGCGGCGTTTCAAGGGGCGTATCGGTATTTCGGCAACGAGGAGAGGACAGAGGCAGCCGGCCGCTTGTCGCTCTATCAAAGCACGGTCACCGCCGAAATCGAACGGTTCGCGCACCTGACCTATGTGCTGTCCGTCGATCCTTTTGTCATCTCGGGCGCAGGCGGAGGTGGGGTCGGCGATCTGAACGACCGGCTGCGCGAGTTTGCCGGTCAGGCCGGGATCGATGCCATTTACCTGATGGACACAACCGGTTTGACGATTGCCGCTTCGAACCACAGCGATCCGGGCAGCTTCCTTGGTCAGAATTACGGGTTCCGTCCCTATTTCAGCACTGCTTTGGACGGGCGTCAGGGCCGGTTCTATGCGATTGGCGCGACGACCGGGTTGCCGGGGTATTTCATTGCCGATCCCGTACGGTCCGGAGACATGGTGATCGGGGTCATTGCCATCAAGATCGACCTGTCGCAGCTGGCGGCAAGTTGGCGTAATTCCGGCGAGCAGGTGCTGCTTTCGAACGAGGATGGCGTCGTGCTGCTGTCGTCCGACCCGGCGTGGCAGTACCGCGCGCTGTCTGAATTGACGACCGAGCAGCGCGCCCGGATTGGCGAAGCGCGGCAGTTTACCGGCCAGCCGCTGGAACCGTTGGACTGGTCGCCCACGGGCGAAGGTTGGGCGCGTATCTCGGGCGACGATCGCATCTACCTGACCTCGGGTGACCTGCCGCATGGCTGGGTGTTGCACTATTTTGCCAGCGACGATCAGGCCATCACGCGCAGTTGGCTGGCCGCGGCCTTCGTTCTGGTGATCGCGGGTCTCGCCTTCATCGCCTATCAGGTGCAGCGGACGCAGAGGGTAGGCGCGGCGCTGGCCCGATCCGAGCGCGAGGAGGCGGGGTTGCGGGAGGCAAACGAACGCCTTGCCCGCGAGATCGAAGACCGCCGCACCGCCGAGCGCCGCCTGAAGCGCACGCAGGGCGAGTTGGAGCGCGCCAGCCGCCTGGCGGCGCTTGGACAGCTTGCCGCGTCGGTCACCCACGAACTGGGCCAGCCGATTGCCGCGATGAAAAACCACCTGACCGCCGCCGAGCTGGGCACGCCGGGATCGACCGGTCTGGTCGGCAAGATCGGCAGCCTTGTGCAACGGATGGAGGACACGACGCGCCAGCTTAAGTTTTTCGCCCGGTCCGATGCGGAAACCTTCGAAGATGTGGACCTTGGGGCCGCCATGGAGGCCGCGCTGGCCTTGATCGAGCCCAACCGCGAGGCCTCCGGAGCGCGGATCGAAACGGACCTTCCGGAAGACGCCGTGCTTGTCCGGGGCAGCCGTTTGCGGATCGAGCAGGTGATGACGAACCTTCTGCGCAACGCGCTTGATGCGGCCGATGGTGCGGCCGAGCCCATGTTGTACGCGGCCGTCGGCCGTGGCGGTGCCACCTGTTGGTTCAGTGTGCGCGACAACGGCCACGGGCTTGGCGACGCGACGCTAGCCGATTTGCAGGAACCGTTTGTGACCACGCGTGAAAGCGGACGCGGCATGGGGCTTGGCCTCGCCATCGCCGCGGGCATTGTGCAGGACCATGGCGGCGAGATGACGGCGGCCAACAATCCGGGCGGTGGTGCGACCTTCACGGTGCGCTTGCCCGTCGCGGAAACAGATGCGAATGCTGCGGCATGAGCACCGCGCGCCCCTATAGCATCCTGATCGTTGATGACGACGCATCGATGCGAAACTCGCTGGTCGATCTGATTGAAGCGGCGGGTTGGCAGGCCGAGGCTGTCTCACGCGCCACCGAGGTTGCGCACCGCCTTGCCGAAGCCCTTCCGGACGTGATCCTGTCCGATGTCAGGATGCCCGGCATGTCAGGGCTCGATCTTTTGGCGAGCCTGGATGGCGCCGCGCCGCCGCTTGTTCTGATTTCGGCCCATGGTGACATCCCGATGGCGGTCAAGGCGATGCAGGATGGCGCCTATAGCTTCGTCGAGAAACCTTATGAACCGCGCCGCTTGCTGACCATCCTGACCCATGCCGCGGACCAGGCCCGCATGGCCGAGGACAACGCCCGCCTGCGCGAACGGCTGTTCCGCCTTTCTGGTCTGGACCGCATCCTTCTGGGCCGGACCGAGCAGGTCTCATCCTTGCGGAGCGACATCCTCGATCTGGCCGAGACACCGGCCACGGTTCTGATCCGGGGCGAAACCGGAACCGGGAAAGAACTGGTGGCCCGCGCGTTGCACGACCTTGGCGCGGCGCCGGACGCCCCGTTCCTTGCGCTGAACTGCGCGGCCTTGTCCGAGGACCGGTTCGAGGCCGACATGTTCGGCACCAAGGACGGCGCCGAGGGGCGTTTGCGGGCCGCAAATGGCGGAACGCTGTTCCTCGACGAGATTTGCACCTGTCCGTTGCCGGTGCAGGCGAAACTCTTGCGGGTGATCGAAGACAAGGAAGTGCTGCCGGTTGGCGCGACCAAGCCGGTGCCCGTGTCGCTTCGGATCATTTCGGCGACAAATGAAGATGTCGAGCAGGCGGTGGCCGACGACCGGTTGCGCGCCGATCTTCTGTTCCGGCTTAATACGGTCGAGCTGGTTCTGCCGCCGCTGCGGCAGCGCCGGGACGATCTGACCTTGCTGGCGACGCATTTCCTGAACCATTCAGCGCGGCTTTATGAGGTCGCCGTTCCAGACCTGTCGCCCGACGACCTTGCTGCACTTATGTCCCATGACTGGCCCGGCAACGTGCGCGAATTGCGAAATGCCTGCGAGCGGCGCGTTCTGGCCGCGCGTCGGGGCGGTGGATCGATGGTCGAGGCGTTGCGGACAGATAGCGGTGTCTCGGATGTACCGGACACGCTGCGCGAAGCTGTCGCCGCGTTCGAGCGGGAACTGATCGGCAAGGCCATTCAGGCGCATGAAGGGCGAATGGACGCCACCGCCGAAGCCCTTGGTATCGGTCGGCGGACCCTGAACGAGAAGATCGTGAAGCTGGGCCTCGACAAGGGCGCGCTGCTCTAACGGCGATCTGATCGAAAACGACCATGTTTCGAAGGATTTCGGGTGGTTTCCGGTGCCCTGCGGATTTCCGCAGGCTTATTCGCGGACCGCAAGCAATTTCCGTCATGGCGTCCGCTCTCGACTTTCGCAATACTCGTGCCATCATCCAACGGATGTCTATTGGGAGGACACCATGAACAAATATCTGAGCCGGACGGCCATCGCTGCCGTCATCGTCGCATTTGGCAGCGAAGCCATGGCGACCGAATGGAACGTATCGCTCTGGGGCAAGCGCCGCGCGTTTACCGAGCATGTTGAAAAGCTGGCCGAGCTGGTTGCCGAGAAGACCGGCGGCGAGTTCACCATGAACATCAGCTATGGCGGCCTGTCGAAGAACCGCGAGAACCTTGACGGTATCTCGATTGGCGCGTTCGAAATGGCCCAGTTCTGCGCGGGCTATCATCCCGACAAGAACCGCGTCATCACCGTGCTTGAACTGCCGTTCCTTGGCGTTTCGACGCTGGAAGAAGAAGTCGCCGTCTCTATGGCCGTTTACGGTCACCCGGCCGCGACCGAGGAAATGGCACAGTGGAACGCCAAACTGCTGATGACCTCGCCCATGCCGCAATACAACATCGTCGGCACCGGCGAGCCGCGTGATGCGCTGGCGGAATTCGAAGGCATGCGCGTTCGTGCAACCGGCGGTCTTGGCAAGGCGTTCGAAAGCGTCGGCGCGGTTCCGACCTCGGTGACCGCGACCGAAGCCTATCAGGCGATGGAATCGGGCGTTGTCGACACGGTGGCTTTTGCCCAGCACGCGCACCTCTCGTTCGGCACGATCAATCAGGCAGACTGGTGGACGGCGAACCTCAACCCCGGCACAGTCAACTGCCCGGTTGTCGTGAATATCGACGCCTACGAGTCGCTCTCGGATGCCGAGCGGGAAGCGCTCGACAGCTCGATCCCGGAAGCTCTGGATCACTACCTTGCCAACTATGGCCAACTGCTTGAGCAGTGGGACAGCGTTCTGGCCGAGAAGAACGTGACCAAGGTCGAACTTCCCGAAGCCGAGCTTGATGCCTTCCGCGCCAAGGCGGCTGACCCGATCCGCGCCCAGTGGATCGCGGATATGGAAGCGCAGGGTCTGCCGGGGCAGGAGCTTTATGACCTGACGCAGCAGGCGCTCAAAGACGCCAAGATGACCAACTGATGTCTTCAACGGGGGCGCCCATCGCGGCGCCCCTTTTCACGACATGACACGCGACGAATTCAACCTTTATTGCCAGTCCAAGACCGGCAGCACGCATGTTGTGCAATGGGGCAATTCGGACGTTTGGAAGATCGGCGGCAAGGTCTATGCGCTTTGCGGCTGGAATGATGGCGAGGCCGCCTTCACCTTCAAGGTCAGCGAAATGATGTACGAGGTGCTGCAGGATCAGCCGGGGTGTCGCCCGGCGCCGTATCTGGCATCGCGCGGGATGACGTGGATCCAGATTCACGAGCCGGACAAGGTTCCGGACGCAGATATCAGGCAGCATATCGATGCGTCCTTTGATCTGGTGGTGGCAAAACTGACGAAGAAGGCGCGCGCCGCGCTGGGATTGGAGACGGGGTAAATGGCAGGGGCATCGACGGTCCTACAGGACTCAAGCCTCCTCAGTCGATTGGACAGGGCTTTACTGCCGGTCGAGAGGTTTACGGCACTTATCAGCGGCCTTGCCGCGTTTTCGCTTATGTTCCTTGCCGCCTATTCGGTGGCGGGACGGCAGTTGGACAAAACCTTCGTCGCGCCCTTCCTGGACAGTATCGGCCTGATGGACGGGCCGCTTCTGGGCTATGTCGACTATATCGAGGCGCTGATGCCGCTGATCGCGATCATGGGCGTGTCCTATGTCCAGCGCGAGGGCGCTCATATCCGCATGGACATCCTGATCGGGCAGTTGAAGGGCCGGGTGCTCTGGTTCTTTGAGCTGCTGTCGATCCTTTTGATCCTTGGCCTGATGCTGGCGCTGCTCTGGGGCGCGTGGTCGCATTTCGACCGGTCGTTTGATTGCGCGCGCCCCTTGTGCTCGCGCGACAGCTCGATCGATATCGGCCTGCCGATTTGGCCTTCGAAGCTGGTTGTCCCGATCGCCTTTGCAGTGCTTTGCCTGCGGCTGGTGCTGCAAGCGGTGGCCTATGCCCGCGCGCTGTGGCTGGGGCTGGAAAGCCCGGTCGCGGTGCCGCTGATCCAATCCGTCACGGAACAGGCGCAAGCCGAAGCCGAGCAGTTGGAAGGGGCAGGCAAATGACCGATATCGAGATTGGTCTTTGGACGACCGGCGGCATGCTGGTGATGGTCGTCCTTGGCATGCGCGTGGCCTTTGCCGCGGGGCTTGCCGGGTTCGTGGGCCTCGTTTGGCTTCGGTGGAACGGGTTCGACTATGATCCCGCGCGGTTCTGGAAGGCGTTCGAGATCAGCGCCAAGATCGCGGGCCAGGTGCCACATTCCAAGGTTTCAGCGCAGGCGCTCAGCCTGATCCCGACCTTCATTCTGATCGGGTATCTGGCCTATTACGCGCGCCTCACGACTGCGCTGTTCGAAGCCGCGAAACGTTGGATTGCCTGGGTTCCGGGCGGTCTGGCGGTCTCGACCGTGTTCGCGACGGCCGGTTTTGCTGCCGTGTCAGGCGCGTCGGTCGCAACCGCGGCCGTGTTCGCACGGATCGCCATCCCCGAGATGCTGAAAGTGGGTTATAACAAGCAGTTCGCCGCCGGTGTTGTGGCGGCAGGCGGCACGCTGGCTTCGCTGATCCCGCCCTCGGCGATCCTTGTGATCTATGCAATTATCGTCGAGCAGGATGTCGGCAAACTGCTTCTGGCGGGCTTCATACCGGGCGCGTTTTCGGCTTTGGTCTATGCCGCGCTGATCATCGGGATCGCGCTGATCTTCAAGAACGTCGGTCCACCCGTCGGCGGCTTCACCTGGAAGGAGCGGCTGGTCAGCCTGCCGCCCGCGTTGCCGATCGTTGCGGTGGTCGTGATCATCATCTTCTTCGTCTACAACCCGTTCGGTGACGCTTGGGGCACGCCGACCGAAGGCGGCGCGGTGGGGGCGTTCATCGTCTTCCTCATGGCGCTTTATCAAGGGATGCGGCTGAAGCAGTTGAAAGACGCGCTTTTGGAGACCGCCAAGCTGACGGTGATGATCTTCTCGATCATCTGGGGCGTTCTGATCTATGTCCGGTTCCTTGGCTTTGCTGATCTGCCGGGCGCCTTTTCCGACTGGATCACGACACTGGAGATGTCGCCGATGCTGATCCTGATCTGCATTCTTCTGGCCTATGCCGTGCTTGGCATGTTCATGGATGCGATCGGGATGCTGCTTCTCACCTTGCCGGTCGTCTATCCGGCGGTCATGGCGCTGAACGGGGGCGAGACGGTGAGCGCGGCCGAGAGCACGTTTGGCATGTCGGGCCCGATGTGCGCGATCTGGTTCGGCATTCTCGTGGTGAAAATGGCCGAGTTCTGCCTGATCACACCGCCGATTGGCCTCAACTGCTTCGTGGTTGCGGGCGTGCGCGAGGACCTGTCGGTGCAAGACGTGTTCCGGGGTGTCACGCCGTTCTTCATCGCGGATGGCATCACGATTGCGCTTCTCGTTGCGTTCCCCTGGATCGTGCTCTGGTTGCCCAGCCTGGCGTGAGCAATAAAGGTTTTGCGCCGGGGCTGCGCCCCGTCGCCTCGCTGGAGGGGCTTTGCCCCTCCAGACCACCCCAGGATATTTCAGGGCCGATGGAGGCCCTGCGCACGGTCTTTTGTCGGTTTGCGCAACACCCCCTTTCAATGCGGTAGGCAGAAGCTCCTCTGTGAGAGGGTGGGGACCGCGCTTTTCAGCCTCGGCGTGGACCCCGGTTCCGGAAAGCCCGCCTCTTGTCCTTGAAAGGCGGGCTTTCCTTTGCTTCCCCCCTTGCGTCTTTGCCTTCTTTTGCTAGAAGGTGCGCTGATTTTCCGGACACGTCCCCAGAGAGGACCATCATGCAGGTTACCGAGACCCTGAACGAAGGGCTGAAGCGCGGCTATAAGTTGATCGTCACGGCTGACGAACTTGATGCCAAAGTGAACGAGAAACTGGCCGAAGCGGCGCCCGAGATCGAGATGAAGGGCTTCCGCAAAGGCAAAGTGCCGATGGCGCTTCTGAAGAAGCAGTTCGGCGAGCGTTTGCTGGGCGAAGCGATGCAGGAAAGCGTCGACGGCGCGATGGCGAAACATCTGGAAGACTCGGGTGATCGGCCGGCGATGCAGCCGAAGCTTGAGATGACCAATGAAGACTGGAAGCCCGGTCAGGATGTCGAAGTCGACATGTCCTATGAGGCGCTGCCGGAGATTCCCGAGGTCGACTTCTCGAAGATCAAGCTTGAGAAGATGGTCGTCGAGGCGGACGACAAGGCCATCGACGAAGCATTGTCGAACCTGGCCGAGAACGCGCAGAACTTCGAAGATCGCAAGAAAACCTCGAAAGCCAAGGATGGCGACCAGGTGGTGATCGATTTCGTCGGCAAGGTTGACGGTGAGGCCTTCGAAGGCGGCTCTGCCGAAGACTTCCCGCTGGTTCTGGGCTCGGGTCAGTTCATCCCGGGGTTCGAAGAGCAGCTGGTCGGTGTGAAGACCGGTGAAGAGAAGGCTGTCGAAGTGACGTTCCCGGAAGAATACGGCAATGCCGATCTGGCCGGGAAACCGGCTGTGTTCGACGTGACCGTTAAGGCCGTGAAAGAGCCGAAGCCGGCCGAGATCGACGACGAGTTGGCAAAGAAGTTCGGTGCCGAAGACCTTGACGCGCTCAAGGCGCAGATCACCGAACGGCTGGGCGCCGAGTACGAGGGCGCTGCACGCGCTGTCATGAAGCGCGCGCTGCTGGACGAGTTGGACAAGGCGGTCAGCTTCGACCTGCCGCCGTCGCTGGTCGAGGCCGAGGCCGGGCAGATTGCGCACCAGCTGTGGCACGAGGAAAACCCGGACGTGCAGGGGCATGACCATCCGGAAATCGAGCCGACGGACGAGCACAACAAGCTGGCCGAGCGCCGTGTGCGTCTTGGCCTGTTGCTGGCCGAGTTGGGTCAGCAGGCGAAGATCGAGGTGACCGATGCCGAGATGACGCAAGCGGTGATGAACCAGGCGCGTCAGTATCCGGGTCAGGAGCGTCAGTTCTTCGAATTCGTGCAGCAGAACCCCGGTATGCGTCAGCAAATCCAGGCGCCGATCTTCGAAGACAAGGTTGTCGACCACATCTTCGGGCAGGCTGAAGTCAAGGACAAGAAGTCCACGAAAGCTGCCTTGGAAAAGGCTGTCGAGTCGCTCGACGACGCGTAAATCGCTTTCGACAATCGTTTAAGCGAGGCCGCCTTTCGGGGCGGCCTTTTCGCTTTCAGGGTTTGAGAGCGTCAGACTTTGCAAGGGCATCGGCCAGGTGGCTGCGGACCCGCCGGATGCGGCCGGATCGCGCAAAGTCCACATGGGCGCCCACCCAGACCGGGACCGGAGCGATCGCGTCGGGGCGCGCAAGGCAGACAAGGCCGGGCCAGAGCGCCGCCAGATAGTCGGGCAGAACCGTGCGACCGACACCGGCGGCAGCCAGCGCGGCCACGGCCATGAAGCTGTCGCCAAAGGCCACCGGCGACGGGGTTTGCTGGGCGATCCATGCGCTGGCGGTCGTACGCGACAGCGGTCCCGTTAGCCCGATCCAGTCCGTTTTGCCGTCCTGCCTGCCAAAGACCGCAAATCGCACAACGCCGGCGGCGATGCCGTCCAACTCGGGTGGCAGCTTCAGCGCGGGGCGAACGGTGAGTTGCGCCTGCATGCGCCCAAGATCGACATGGGCGTTGTCGACCATCACTTCGACGGGGGCGCCGGTCTCGGCGATCAGGTCTGGCAGCAACGGGGGTAACACGACCTGTGCCAACGTGTCGGTCGTGGTGATGCGAAGGCCGCCCGACAGATCGGGGCGCGCGTGGTTGACCAGCCGCTCGACCGTGCCAAGCGCCTCGGCTGCGTCGCGCATGGCGGCGATCACGTCGCGCCGGTCGGGCGAGATGCGATAGCCTCGGGTGGTCTTGTCAAACATGCGCACGCCGGTGCGGGTCTCGAAGTCGGCAATCCGCCTCAGAACCGTTGCGTGATTGATGCCAAGCGCTCGCGCGGCCTGCGCAACGGACCCATGATCCACCACGGCCAGAAGAACGGTCAGGTCGTTCCATCGCACTTGTGCGTTTTTCGCCATAACCTCCGCAGTATTGCAGGGTTTCTTTTGCGCGGGCGAGGGGTAATCTGAACCAATCCAAAACATTTTTCAGGGAGAGACGAATATGGTCCGAATTCCACTTGCACTGGCACTGACCTGCGGGCTTGCCGTGGCGGGGACCGCGTTTGCCGGTGGCCATGCCGGAAATCCGGCCGTGTCGGCCCGAAAAGCGCATATGCAACTTTATTCCTTCAACCTTGGCATTCTGGGCGCCATGGCAAAGGGCGAAACCGAGTACAATGCGGATGCGGCGGCGGCAGCCGCCAGCAACCTTGCGGCGGTCGCCTCGTTGAACCAGAGCGCGTATTGGGTGCCGGGCACCTCGTCGGATGATCTGCCGGGCGAAAGCCGGGCCAAGCCCGAAATTTGGCAGGCAGGCTCGACGGCTGCTGAAATTGGCATGAGCTTTGCCGAGGCTGCTGCGGCGCTTGCTGCGGTCGCGGGCGACGGCAAGGACGCCATGGCCGGTGCCATGGGGGCCGTCGGCAAAGGGTGTGGGGACTGTCACAAGGCCTATCGCGCACCAAGGAACTGATCCGGTCGCATGTTACGTACACTTGTCGTTCTGGCAGGCGTTGGCCTCGCGGTGCTTGCCGCGGGGCTTTGGCTGACACGGCCGCAGGTTGTCGACCCTGTTGCCATGGGATTGGCCGAGCTTGAGGCCGATGCCACTCGCGGCGAGGTGGTTTATTGGGCATCGGGCTGTGCGTCCTGTCACACCGCGCCGGGCAGCGACGACAAGCTGGTCTTGGCCGGGGGCCATCGCTTCCAGACCGAGTTCGGGACGTTTGTCGCGCCCAACATTTCGCCGGACCCCGATGCCGGGATCGGCGGCTGGACCCTTGGCGAGTTTGCCAGCGCCGTGACCAAGGGCACGTCGCCCCAAGGGGCGCATTACTACCCGGTCTTTCCCTATGGCAGCTATGCCCGCATGACGCCGGTCGATGTGGCCGATCTCTGGGCGTTCTTCCAGACTTTGCCGCCATCGGACCGGGCCAATGAACCGCATCAGATCGGGTTTCCGTTCAACATCCGGGCGTCGCTGGGCAGTTGGAAGCTGCTTTTCGCCGGGACGGACTGGGTGCTAGAGGCCGACACCCCCCAGCTGGAACGTGGCCGGTATCTTGTCGAAGCGCTGGCGCATTGCGGCGAGTGTCATACGCCTCGGAACGCGTTGGGCGGGTTGGATACCGCGCTATGGATGGCCGGTGCGCCGAACCCGTCAGGTGAAGGGCGTATCCCCGGCCTGCGTCGCGATCAGTTGGACTGGTCGGCCGAAGACATCGCCTATTACCTCGAATCCGGGTTCACCCCGGACTTCGACAGCGCCGGGGGCGAGATGGCGGCCGTGGTCGAGAACATGAGCCAGCTTTCGGCGGAAGATCGGGCGGCGATTGCAGCGTACATCGTGTCGCTCGGAGAGTAGGCGCGTCATCTGCGCCCCATCTTAGGGCCCACGCATACGGCGGTCTTTGAGACGCATTCCCGGCGTCATCCTCGAATCACAATCTAAAGCTGACAGACGCGCTTGAGGGGCCAAAAATGTTCCGGCAGTCGCATCATTCGGGGTCTGCAAACACGGACTGTTTCCTAATGCCGACCAAAAGCGGACAAACATTCGCCGCAATTGGACGCTTTTCGCCATATTTGGTACAACCTAAGCGTGGCTAGTTTCCGACGAGTAAGTTCAATGTTCGATATCAAGTCCGATCTGTTCGACGAAGACCGACTGCAAGCGAAGCTCTCGCGGATGAGCGATGACGACCTTGCGGCTCTGGAAGATGACCTGGATTTCTGCAATTTCACGGGTGTGCCGTCGGCGCGCTTGCTGGACGTGCTGAAAGACCTGACCGTGCTCGACAAAGGCTGGCAGCGTTTGCTGGACCGCAACGCTTCACCCGAGGTGCCAACCGCTTATTGAGCCAGCGGGGCTCCGTCGAATGCCCGCACCGTGATCCCGGCCGCCTCGAGCCCGGACCTGACCGTTCGCGCCATCTCGACCGCTTCAGCGCTGTCGCCGTGAACACAGATCGTGTCGATCCGCGTCGGAAGCCGTTCGCCGCTGCCCGTCAGGATCGCGCCCTCTTTCACCATCGCCACCATGTTCTTCGCCGCTTCGGCGCCGTCATGGATCATCGCGCCCGGTTGCCTGCGGTCGACCAAGGTACCGTCCGCGTTATAGGCGCGATCAGCGAAGATTTCTCCGGCCCAACGGCAGCCCAGATCGCGGGCAACCCGTTCCATCTCGGTCGCGGCCAGCCCCATGATGATGATGTCCGGCGCGACATCCAGTGCCGCCTCATAGCAGGCGCGGGCCATGTCATAGTCTGTGCAAGCCATGTTCGACAGCGCGCCGTGCAGTTTCAGATGCCGGACGTCGCCGCCTGCTGCACGGGCCATCGCCTGCGCCGCACCGACCTGATAGCGCACCATGTTCGCCAGCGTTGGAAGCGGCACCTGCATCCGTCTGCGCCCGAAGCCCTGCAGGTCGGGGAAACCGGGATGCGCGCCAATGCCAACACCGTTTTCAACGGCGAGCTTCATCGTGGTTGCCATCGTATCGGCGTCGCCGGCATGAAAGCCACAGGCGATATTGGCGGACGTCACGGTCGAGAGCAGGGCGGCATCGTCGCCCATCGGCCAAGGGCCAAACGCCTCGCCCATGTCGGAATTGAGATCAACGGTCTGTGTCATGGGCCCCATCTGAGCCGCGGAACCGCGCTTCTGCAAGGGCGATCCGCGTCTTGCGGCACACGAAGTGGCAAGAACCTGCAGGGTGACACCAAGCTTGATCTTTTCCCGCACGGATCGATGATCTACGAAGGGGGAAGCCGCGACCGGGACAGCCGCGGCGGGAGCCGGACCAAACCGGGCAGGGTTCGCGCTTCGCTTGTGTCTCCATGCCCCGACCGGTGTCCCTAGATGGATGCGCCTCGTCAAATCTCGCTTCGTGCGCTGCCTGCGGCATTTATCGCGTCGCTGGCCGAGACGTGGAAAACCATCCGCGAGCGCGGCCCCGGCAACATCCAGTTCTGGTTCATCGCGCTTCTGATCGGGATTGCCGCCGGCGGCGCAGCCGTGTTGTTCCGTCTGGGCATCAATTTCCTGCAGGAGACACTATATGGCACCGACAACGTGCGGCTTTTGCATTCGTTTGCAGAAACCCTGCCATGGTACTCGATCCTGCTGATCCCCGTCTTTGGCGGTTTGCTGGTCGGGATGATCCTTGACCGTTTCACGTCTGACGGGCGGGCGCGCTCGGTGGCCGAGGTCATCGAAGGCGCGGCCCTCCACGATGGCCGGGTTGAGACGAAGGAAGGGTTCGCCTCGGCGCTGGCATCGATGATCACGCTAGGCACCGGCGGGTCCAGCGGACGGGAAGGGCCGGTGGTGCATTTGGCGGCCGTTCTGTCGTCGATTGTGTCGAACAAGATGAAGGCCGACGGCATCACGGGCCGTGATCTGTTGGGCTGCGCGGTGGCGGCGGCGGTGTCGGCCTCGTTCAATGCGCCGATTGCCGGTGCGCTGTTCGCACTTGAGGTCATTCTGCGCCATTTCGCGGTGCACGCCTTTGCGCCAATCGTCATCGCCTCGGTCGCGGGTACGGTCATCAACCGGTTGGCCTTCGGCGACGTGACCGAGTTCATGCTGATGGAAGAGGGCGGTCTGGCCTTCTATGTCGAGCTTCCGGCGTTTCTGCTGCTGGGGGTGTTGTCCGGGATCGTGGCCGTTGCCCTGATCCGGTCGGTCTTCCTTGTCGATGATCTTGGCACTGCCCTGCAGCAGAAAACCGGCTTGCCGCGCTTTCTACGCCCGGCCGCGGCAGGGCTGCTCTTGGGAACCATCGCGCTGGCCTATCCGCATATCATCGGCGTCGGCTACGAGACGACAAGTGCTGCGCTGACCGGCCAGCTTCTCTGGCATGAAGCGGTGGTCTTCTGTGTCATCAAGGTCATCGCCGTTGCGATCACCATGGGCGGGCGCATGGGCGGGGGCATCTTCTCGCCCTCGCTGATGATCGGGGCGCTGTTGGGGCTGGCCTTCGGATTGATCGCGACCTCGATCTTCCCCGATGTGTCCGGGGCCGAAACGCTTTATGCGCTGGCCGGCATGGGGGCGGTTGCCGCCGCCGTGCTGGGGGCGCCGATATCGACGACGCTGATCGTGTTCGAACTGACAGGCGACTGGCAGACCGGTCTGGCTGTGATGGTCGCGGTGTCCCTGTCGACCGCGCTGACATCAAAGCTGGTGGATCGGTCGTTCTTCCTGACCCAACTCGAGCGGCGCAACATTCACTTGGCCAAGGGGCCGCAGGCCTATCTTCTGTCGCTCTTCCGCGTGGCCAATGTCATGCGGAAGCCCGATGCGCCCGACGCCGCCGACGAGGACGCCGTCTGGGCCGCAATCGAGGAAGGCATGTGGGTCGACCCGAATGCTACGCTGGAAACCGCGCTGCCGATCTTCGACAAGACGCCGCGCCCGTTCCTGCCCGTGGTCACCATCGGCGCCGAAGGCGAGGCGCCGCAGATCCACGGGGCGCTGTTCCACGTCGACGCCCTCCGGGCCTATAACCGCGCGCTGGCCGCCACCGCCGAGGAAGAGCACGGCTAGGCGCTTTGGGTGATTATGTGGGGTGGCCGTGAAGGTCCGGGAATGACAACGCCGTCCACAAACCGGTCCTTCAAAAAGACCTCAGATCTGTTCCACAGCCACTTTATCACTGGTGTAGAACGCAAGGTGGCCCGCAATCTCGGCCACGCCGTCTTTGGGGCTCTCATAAGACCAGGCAGCGTCCTGCAAGACGGTGCTTTTCGTCACGATCGAGAAGTAGGACGCGTCGCCCTTGTGCGGGCAGTGGGTGCTTTTGTCGGACGCGTCGAGGAATTCCATCGCGATATCGTCGCGCGGGAAATAGATGACAGCCGGGTAATCGCCTTCGGTCAGTTCCAGCGCATTGGCGCTTTCGCCCAGCACAGCGCCGCCTGCACGTACTGTCCACGTGCCGTCTGCTGGCCTGATCTTGATGTGGTCCGCCATGTCTGTCTCCTCATACCCCACGTCACATGCCGGATGGACTGTAACGATCCTGTAACCGCAACGGTGCCGTTGCAGCATCGAACCAGCTTTGCGCTTCTACAGAAATCCGGCCAGAAAGCCTCTGTCGCACATCGTCGTGATAGCGGTCAAGCCAATCGACCTCCCATGGCGCAAGCTGTTCGGTGTCGATCAGGCGGCGATCCAGCGGAACATAGGTCAGAGTTTCAAAGTCGTATTGCCGCCGTCCGTCCCCCATCTCGGCAGCCTCCTGTACCACGATCAGGTTCTCGATCCGGATGCCGAACGCGCCGGGGCGGTAATAGCCGGGCTCGTTCGAGACGATCATTCCGGGCTGCAACGGCTCGTCCGACACCCGGCTGATCCGCTGCGGCCCCTCGTGCACCGAGAGATAGGCCCCGACGCCGTGGCCCGTGCCGTGGTCATAGTCAAACCCCGCCCGCCAGAGCGCCGCCCGCGCCAACGCGTCAAGATCGCGCCCCGCCAGACCTTTTGGAAACCGCGTGGCCGACAGGGCAATCATGCCTTGCAGAACACGGGTGTAGCAATCGCGTTGCTCCTCGGTCGGTTGACCGACGACGATGGTGCGCGTGATGTCGGTCGTGCCGTTCAGGTACTGGCCGCCGCTGTCGACCAGATAGAGCTCGCCCGGTTGGATCGCGCGGTTCGTGTCTTCGGTCACCCGATAATGGATGATGGCGCCGTTCGGCCCGGCCCCCGAGATCGTCTCGAACGAGATGTCCTGCAATCCGTTGGACACTCGGCGCAGTTCCTCAAGCTTCGTGGCCGCCGCGATCTCGGTCAGCCCGCCTTTCGGTGCTTCGCGGTCAAGCCACGCAAGAAACTCGACCATGGCCACGGCGTCAGTCAGGTGCGCGTCGCGCATGCCCTGCAACTCGGCCTCGTTCTTGCAGGCCTTGGGCAGGATGCACGGGTCGTCGTTCCAATGAACGGTGACACCCGCCTGTTCCAGCACGTCCGAGACCGCCACGGGCGCCGTTTTGCGATCCACCCGCACGGGGCCGTCCAGCTTGGACAGGGCGTCCGAGAACGCGCCCCACGGCAGCAGATCGATATTCGGGTCCGGTCCAAGCGCTTCGAACTTGGCAGGATCGGAAAACAGGCTGACACGCCCGCTGTCGTGCAGGATCGCGAAAGCATGCACCACGGGGTTTCTGGGAAAGTCACTGCCCCGGATGTTCAAAAGCCAGCAGATGCTGTCGGGCAAGGTGATGACGGCCGCTTTCTGACCCGCATCCTGCAACGCCTTCGCCATCCGGTCACGCTTGTCGCCCGAGCGTTCGCCCGCGAACTCGATCGGATGTGCCCGCGCTGCGCCTTGCGGAGGCGCGGGGCGATCCTCCCAGACCCGATCGATCAGGTTGTCGGTCGCGGCAAGCGTCTGGTCACTGCCCAGTGCTTTGCGGATAGCCGCGATCTCGTCCATCGTGTGCAGCCACGGGTCAAAGCCGATCACGGCCGCAGCGCCCAGATTTTCGGACATCCACGGTCCGGGTTTGGTTTCGGGCCAGTCAACCGGCGTGAAGACATCAGCCACCTGCGCCCGTACCTGCAGGCGATAGCGCCCATCGACGAAAACACCGGCAATCTCGGGCGTCACGATGGCAAACCCGGCCGAGCCGGTGAACCCGGTCAGCCAGGCCAAACGTTCATCGGCAGGGGCCACGTATTCACCCTGGAACCGGTCGGACTTCGGCACAAGGAACGCGTCGATCCCGGTGCGTTTCATCTCCTCACGCAATTTGGCGAGGCGGGGCGGACCCTGATCGGGCGAGGTCGGGGCGTCAAAGCTTTGGAACATGGGGGCAGGGAAGCCTATGCGCGCCGAAGGTGCAAGTGCCTGACATGCGTCGACTTGGCCACGGGCGCGCCGTTTGCGTATTTTCAAAGAGATGAAGAGGCTTGGCTGGAACGGGCCCAGCCGGCGATCCCCTTAGTGCCGGGTTACACCGCGCGCTGCAGACGGGCGAGGCGCCGGCGTTGCTGCGGATCGCTTTCGAAGAGTGCTGCCAGTTGCTCGGTCATGGCACCTGCCAATTGGTCAACATCCGTGATCGTGACAGCGCGGTCATAGTACCGCGTCACGTCATGGCCGATGCCGATGGCCAACAGCTCGACGGCCTTCCGCCGCTCAATCATCGCGATCACGTCGCGCAGGTGTTTCTCAAGGAAATTCGCCGGGTTGACCGACAAGGTTGAATCGTCGACCGGCGCCCCGTCCGAGATCACCATCAGAATGCGACGGGCCTCCTGCCGGCCCAGCATCCGGCGATGCGCCCATTCGAGCGCCTCGCCGTCGATGTTCTCTTTCAGCAGGCCTTCTTTCATCATCAGGCCCAGGTTCGGGCGCGCCCGGCGCCACGGTGCGTCGGCGGATTTGTAAACGATATGGCGCAGGTCGTTCAGCCGCCCCGGCAGTTGCGGGCGGCCTTCCTGCAACCATTGCTCGCGCGACTGGCCGCCTTTCCACGCACGGGTCGTGAAGCCGAGGATCTCGACCTTGACCTGGCAGCGTTCCAGCGTCCGGGCCAGCACGTCGGCGCAAATCGCGGCGATCGAGATCGGACGTCCCCGCATCGAGCCGGAATTGTCGAGAAGGAGCGTCACCACCGTGTCGCGGAACTCCATGTCCTTTTCCTGCTTATAGGCCAGCGGCACGGTCGGGTTTGCCACGATGCGGGCAAGACGGCCTGCATCCAGCGTGCCTTCCTCAAGGTCGAACTGCCATGTGCGGTTCTGTTGGGCCTGCAAGCGCCGTTGCAGCTTGTTGGCCAAGCGGCTGACGGCGCCTTTCAGGGGGTCAAGCTGCTGGTCCAGATAGGCGCGCAGACGCTCCAGTTCCTCGGGCTCGGCCAAATCCTCGGCGGCGATTTCTTCGTCGAACTCGGGCGTATAGACCGCATAGGTCGGATCGGCCTCGCTGACGGGCATGGGCGGGCCGGGTTCGATCTCGGCGTCGCCCATGGGCATTTCGGTTTCCTCGCCGCCCTCGGTCTCGGCCATTTCGTCCATGACCAGTTCGGCTTCCGCATCGTCGTCGGTCTGCTCCTCGGACGAATCCGCCGCCATGTCGGACTGTTCCTGCTGGTTGGCGCTTTCGTCTTCCGAGTTCGGGTCCTGATCCTCGCTGGCATCCTCGGCCGCTTCCGGGTCTTCCTCGCCGTCGAGGTCGTCCGGATCGTCGCCCAATTGGTCGCCATAGCCGAGGTCGGTGATCACCTGACGCGCGAACCGCGCAAAGGCGGCCTGATCGTCCAGCATGTCATCAAGGTTTTCCAGCGTGTCGCCGGCTTGGTCTTCGATGAAGCCGCGCCACAGGTCCAGCAGGTTGGCGGCACTTGGTGGCAGATCGCGGCCACTGGCAAGGTGCCGCACAAGGTATCCGGCGGCGACGGCAAGCGGTGCCTCGCCCGCATTGGTGATCTGGTCATAGCCCTTGCGCCGCGCGTCGGTTTCGATCACAGCGTCGATATTGCCGGTCGTGCCGGGCATGTCGCGGGCGCCCATCGCCTCGCAACGGGCCATCTCCATCGCTTCATAGATATCGCGCGCCAATTGGCCCTCGGGCACGTATTTGGCGTGTGTCGACGCGTTATGATGCTTGCGCCGCATCGCATAGCGGTCGGCGGTGCCGCGCGCGTTCAGAACCTCTTCGCGGGTCATCCGACGGGTGACCTGCGGCAGGCGCATCCCGTCGTCCGTCATACCCGGTGGATCGAGGCTGAAGCTCACCGACAATTCGGTGTCATCGGCCAGCGTTTTCGTCGCCTCCGCAAGGGCCTTCTTGAACGGATCTGCCGGGTTGTCGTTGGGCTTGCTCATGATCCCGGGATAAACCAGCAAACGCCGACAATCACAAGGACCACAGGCGCTTTCCATTGGCCTGAAAATATCCCGGGGGCGTTGGCGCAGCCAACGTGGGGCAGAGCCCCTCGACCGCTCAGCTCAGAAGAAGGCCTGTACAGGCCGCAAGCTGCGTTTCCGCGCGGGCCAGCGCCCAGGCCGCGTCCTCGGCGTCGTGGTTGAATGTGGCACGCGTAAGCAGCACCGCATGCGCCTGTTTGGCGTCAACACGCCAAGACAGGACGTCGCGGCCTTGGCCGGGCGCCATCAAGGCGTCGACCAGCGACAACATCGCGCCGCGTTGGGCTTCCGTTCGGTCCGCGTCGGGATGGCTCATAAGCCATTGATATTCCATCGTCGCCGAGAGGCGACCCGCGCACGAGGCGAACGTGCGGAGGGTGTCATCCGCCGATGCTGTCGCGCTGAAAGGCATAAGCCCGATCAAAGCGACTAAAATTGTTTTCAAACCGCTCATAATTACAGCATAGGCAGAAATAGCTGCTCAATGATGAAACAATTTAGGTATCTTGAAGACGCCGCGGCGCAGCATGTGTTCCGAGCGCCGCACTTGGCCGACCGCCGCCAATCGCTCCCATGCCGACTTTCGTCCTTGGCATGTAAGTGTTAACTCCGGCCCAAGACTGGGAGACACGCAATGCGCAAGTTCGAATACAAGGCCGTGCCGGCGCCGAATACGGGCACGAAGGCCAAGGGCGTTAAAACGACCGAGGACCGGTTCGCCCTGTCGATGACCGAGGCGTTGAACGAAATGGCCGCGGACGGCTGGGAGTATGTCCGGTCAGAGACCTTGCCGTGCAGCGAGCGCAAAGGTCTGACCGGGTCGCAGCAAACCTATCAGAACGTTTTGATCTTCCGCCGTTTGGAGGCCGAAGCTCTGCCGCTTGATCGGGTCACCTCGCGGCCCTTGGGTGTCGGGGACGACATCCCGGAAGCCGCGGACCCCGAGCCCCCCACGAGACCTCTAAGTGCCGAGCCACCTGCCGAAGGGGCGGCGCCCTCGATCCGCGCGGTCGAAGACTAGGTCTTGATCTCGAGCGCGAGCGCGTGAATGCGCCCGATCAGGTCGGCGCCCAATGCGGCATGAACGGCGCGGTGCCGTTCGATCCGGCTCATGTCCTTGAACGCGTCCGCGGTGATTGCGACCCGAAAATGGCTCTGACCGCCCTCTTGGTAACCGGCATGGCCACGATGCTGTTCGCTTTCATCCAGCACATTAAGTGCGCTCGGCTGGAAGGCTTCGTCCAGCTTTGCGCGGATTTCGTCTTCGACGCGCATTTTCTTCGTATTGCCCCTTCAATCTTGTCGGGACCACGGTAAACTCTCTGGTCCGAGTCGGAAAGGCAGGTAGCAGATGGCAGAAGATCCGTTTGGTTTCGATTTGAGTGTGTCCTCGGACAAGAAGAAGCGCCAGCGCACGCGTCGCGGCATGTCTGGCGCATTCGAGACCTCGACGCGGGCCTGCGAGCATCCCGGCTGCCAGGAAACCGGCCAATACCGGGCGCCGAAATCGCCCGATGACCTTGATGAGTTCTATTGGTTCTGCAAGGACCATGTGCGCGAATACAATCTGAAATGGAACTTTTTCCAAGGCCAGACCGAGGACGAGATGAACGCCCAGCTCGACAAGGATCGGGTGTGGGAGCGGGAGACAAGACCTTTCGGGAAGAAGGGCGAGGAAGCGCGGGCCTGGTCGCGCCTTGGCATTGATGACCCGCATCAGATCCTGGGCGAGAACGCCACGCGCAACCCGGGCAAGTCGATCACCGGCACGCGGAAGCTGCCGCCGACCGAACGCCGGGCGCTGGATATCCTTGAAGCCAAAGATCATTGGACCAAGGCCGAAATTCGAAAATCTTACAAGGCTTTGATCAAGGTTCTTCACCCCGATATGAATGGCGGTGACCGGGGCCACGAGGAACAACTGGCCGAGGTCGTCTGGGCTTGGGACCAGATCAAGGAAAGCCGTAACTTCCAAAACTAGGCACCGGGCCGGCCCGGAATCGAAACCGCCTTCGGTAGGGGAACCGAAGGCGGGTACGAGCGTGCTTCGAAGGGTGGATCGAAGTCTGTGTGAGAGTTATTGAGGATACATTTACCGGCCCGGTCTGCAGTTGACCTGCCGTGTTTGATCAGTGTTTGTGCAGACTCTGCTTAAACGGGAAAGGGCTCCGCAGAAATTGTGCAGCGCCCTCCAGCGTTAAGCCTCTGAAAACTCGGGATGTCAGGCGGCCTTGAAGACCAGGCTGATGCCATTCAGGCAGTGCCGTTTGCCCGTCGGTGCCGGGCCGTCGTCAAAGATGTGCCCAAGGTGGCTGCCGCAGCGGCGGCAATGCACTTCGGTGCGGACCGTCAGAAGCTTGCGGTCCGGCTTGGTGCCGACAGCCTTTGGAAGCGATTGCCAGAAAGACGGCCACCCGGTTTTGCTGTCGAACTTGTGCTGCGAGGAATAGACGGCCAGGTCGCAGCCTTTGCAGTGATAGATGCCCGCCGCGTAGTTCTTGTCCAATGGACTGGAACCCGCCCGTTCGGTGCCTTCCTTGCGCATCACCTTGTATTCGGCCTTGGTCAACATGGCTCGCCACTCGGCATCGGTCCGCGTTACTTCGAACGCGGCAAATACAGCTTGCGGCATGGTTGCCCCCGTTGCCGCTGCAGCCAGCCCGGCCCCAAGAAACAAGCGTCTGTCCATTGATCCGTCTCCTTATCCTTCGCGCGCAGACTACGCGATCGGCGGATCACGGGGAAATCACAATGCCTTGGGGTCCGGTGCGCGAGGAAGCGGGCTCGGGCCCCTTGCTGGGGCGCAAACCGCACAGCAATTCCGAGGCGACCTAAGCTGCATCCAGCGCGCGCTTGGTCCGCCCGAGGTGGAAACTGGCTGCGGCGCTTTGCAGGTCGTTGGCCTGATTGGCAAGGTCGGTGCTTGAGGCAGTGATGTCTTCGAAGGCGCTGACCTGACGCTGGGTCGTGTTGTCGATTTGCGTGACAGAAGACGTGACCTGGCCAAGCCCCGTCGCCTGATTCGAGATCATCTCGGACGCCTCGTCAATGCTTGACGCGATGGTCAAGACATTCTCGGCAATCTGATCGAGCGACGACTTTGCCGCTGTCACCTTCGTGACCCCGTCAGAGATCGCGCTGTTGGTGCGACCGATGACTTGTGTGATTTCGGTCGCCGCGTCGCTGGACCGTTGAGCGAGCGCCCGCACTTCCGACGCCACGACCGAGAAACCGCGACCGGCGTCGCCGGCGCGCGCCGCTTCAACGCCTGCATTCAACGCCAGCAAGTTGATCTGGAAGGTGATGCCATCGATTACGGATACCACGCGCTCGATTTCCTGCGACGCTTCGGCGATCTTTTCCATCGAGGCCACGGCTTCCGAGGCAACGTTTTCGTTTTCCTTCGCCGTTTCGCGGGCCTGACGCGCAAGATTGCTGGAGGCCGAGACGTTCGCGGTGATTTGCGCGAAACTTTCGGCAATCGACTCGACAGATGTCGAGGTCTGGGCCAGGGCCGAGGCGTTGGCCTCAGCCTCGCGCGAGAGCTCCTCGGCGGTTCGCGTCAGATTGCTGGATGCTTGCGCGACCGAAGCGCTGTTGTCGGAAAGGCCCCCGATCAGTTGGCGCAACGACGCGACCATACTGTTCATGTGGTGCTGCAGGTCTGCAAATGCGCCTTTGAAGTTGCCCCGCATTTCCTGGGTCAGGTCGCCCTCGGAAATGTGTTGCAGCGTGGTGCCGGCTGCTGACAATCCGGTGTCGACCGAGTGCATCAATGTGTTCATTTTGCGCGCCAGCCCCACCAGCACCTCGTCCTTGAAATCAGCGTTGATGCGCTTGGCGAAGTCGCCCTGTGCGGCCGCGTCGACCACCAAGCCGAACGAGGCATCCAGCTCGGCCATCATCGCATCGCGTTGCTGTTGCGCGCGCTGGTCTCGCAAGTCCTGTTCCTGTCGCGCCTCTGCCTCGCGGGCGGCCGCCGCTTCGCGTTCTTCCGCGAGTTCCGACAGTCGTTTTGCGTCGGCTTCGCGTCGGGCATTCAGGGCGTCCATCTTCAAGGCGTTCTGCTTGAAGACTTCTGTCGCCCGAGACATCAATCCGACTTCGTCGCCGCGATCCTGCCCCTGAATGGCAACGCCAAGATCGCCTTCGGACAGTTGTCGCATCCCATCCGCCAGCTGTCGCAGCGACCGGCCGATATTGGTTCCCAGCCCAACCGCCAGGGAACCGCCAACCACCAGTCCCACGCCAAGGGCGCCAAGGGTCATGCGTATGGTCATCTTTTGCGTCGACGCATTCTCGGCCTGGCGCACGACCATCAACGCGCGCTCTTCGTTCGTGAAGTCAGCCATGATGACGCGGAAAGCATCGAAATAGGCCTTGCCACGCGCCTCGCCAACGATGTCGGCCATGTCGTCCATTGTTTTGGCGTCCCCGATTTCGTGCCGAAGAGCGATCATCGGAGTAACAACGCTGGCGCGCCAGTCCCCAATCACGCTCTCGATTTCAGAGAGCAGGGCAAGTTGGCTTTCGGAGCCGGAAACGGCCGTTTGCAGATTGCGCAACCGCTCGGTGAATTCTTCCTCGCCCGCGGTGAGGGGGGCCAGAAAACTGTCCTGCCCGGCCAAAAGATAGCCGCGCATGCCGGTTTCCATGTTGATGCCCGCTGCATAGAGCGCCTGGGCTTCTGCAATGCGGGCGTTTGCATCGCGCAGCGCGTTCTTGGCGCGGCGCACCATCTCGGGTTTTACGAACTGGTTCGTCAGCATCGCTTCGAACCGCATCTGTCGCTTGGCGAGCCCACGCGTTTCCGCGGTTATGAACCGGTCGATCAGGTCACGGAACGTGTTGAAGAACACTTGTCCGCGGGCTTCGCTGACCTCGCCTGCCACGTCGTTCATTGTGGGCGCATCGCCAATCTCGCGGCGCAATGCCACAAGCTTTGCAACCACGTCGGTTTGCCATTGCTTTAGAATATCTTCGGCATCCTGGAGTTTCTCGACCTGCGGTGGGTTGTCACTTACCGTTTGGCGGAGGTCCGACAACATCTTGAACACGCGTGCGCCGCCGTTTTCATAGGTTTCAAGGAACTGATCCTGACCCGCCAGAAGAAAGCCGCGCATGCCGGTTTCCATGTCGACCGCCGCCCCAAGAATGCTCGCGGCCTGTCCAAGCACCCTTTGCGTGTGATCGACCCATCCTTGCGTATGTGCCATCCGCTGGATGTTCACGATCGCAATGCCGCCCACGGCAATCGCAAACACCAAGGGCACGGCGACGGCCAAAAGGATCTTGGACCTGATATCGAGTGACGCCTTTCGGTGCGGCGACATGTTTGGCCGGGAGATGGCTTCGGTCGACATGGTGTTCTCACTTTCCAACACGCCGTCACGAAACCACAGATGGGTGAATGGGCCGTAAAGACGGACCCGTCTGGCGGGTCCTTGTCCCGTCCCACAAAGCCCAAGCGCCCCGCCCGCAAGCGGACAGGGCGCCGCACTCGCGACCAAAAAACTCGCGACCCATTCCCGAGGCTTCACGAAAACAAGCTATCCGTCGCAGATTCGACCAAACAATCTGTAAACGACGCTGGTCGACATCTTGCACGCCCGCTCCAAATGAGGCAGGTGGAACCGCGGCCGACGGGCGGCCCGATACGAGGTGGCAAGATGATGGATGAACTGGGCAAACCGACAGAAGAAATCGACCTGCGCGATGTCTTCGGCATAGATTCCGAGATGAAGGTCAAAGGCTTCGTCGAGCGGACCGACCGTGTGCCCGAGGTCGACACGACCTATAAGTTTGATCCCGAGACCACGATCGCGATTCTGGCTGGGTTCCAGTACAATCGCCGGGTCATCATCCAAGGCTATCACGGGACTGGTAAGTCCACCCATATCGAGCAGGTCGCGGCTCGTTTGAACTGGCCCTGCGTGCGCGTGAACCTCGACAGCCATATCAGCCGCATCGACCTGATCGGCAAGGACGCCATCAAGCTTGAGAACGGCCAACAGGTTACGGTCTTCCAGGAGGGTATCCTGCCTTGGGCGTTGCGCAATCCGACGGCCATTGTCTTTGACGAATACGATGCAGGCCGCGCCGACGTCATGTTCGTGATCCAGCGTGTGCTCGAGACCGACGGCAAGCTGACCTTGCTTGACCAGAACGAAGTGATCACGCCGCACCCGTATTTCCGGCTCTTTGCCACGGCAAATACCGTTGGTCTCGGTGACACGACCGGCCTCTATCACGGGACGCAGCAGATCAACCAGGCCCAGATGGACCGTTGGTCGCTGGTTTGCACTCTGAACTACCTGAACCATGACGCCGAAGCGGCCATCGTTCTGTCGAAAGCGCCGCATTACAACACCGAGAAGGGGCGCCAGACCGTCAGCCAGATGGTGACGGTGGCTGACCTGACGCGGACGGCGTTCATGAATGGCGACCTGTCGACGGTGATGAGCCCGCGCACGGTGATCAACTGGGCACTGAACGCCGAGATCTTCCGCGATGTGGGCTATGCGTTCCGCCTGACCTTCCTCAACAAATGCGACGAGCTTGAACGCCAGACCGTGGCCGAGTTCTATCAGCGTTGTTTCGACGAGGAACTGCCGGAAAGCGCGGCCAGCGTCGCCATCGCCTGAAGCCAACCAGTTCGCTTTGGAAGGCCCGGTTTGCAAATGCCGGGCCTTTTCTGGTTTTGCCGCAGTCTTGGCGCGCCAAAGAGACATCAATTTGGCTCATATTTTTACTGATACCGACGTCGACGGCTGCAAGCCTAAGGGGCTCTTTTCAAACAGGTATTCAGTCTATTCAGAGGTGATCTGCACGTTTGGACTGGAAGTGCCCCTTGTTTTGGCCCCCTTTGCGATGGGATTTTAAGGATGTCAGCCGGGTCATCTCGCAGCCCTTTACGGAATGCCAAACGTTCCGCCTTAGACATCGAGCAGCAGGACAAATGACCGGTGCTTCTAAATGTTCCAAGGCGCGTTGCCTCAGAAGATCAAGACCTTTGTCTTATCGGCGCACGGGCTGTTCTTTGCGTCGGCCATTGTGACCTGGCCGGTTCTGGCCGAGTTGGAAGCATTTGAAGCGCTTTATGAGTTCAGCCGGGATCACGAAGACTACGAACTGGATGAGACAATCGTCTTGGTCTTCAATCTTGTCGTCGCGCTTATCCTGTCGCTGTTCGTCAAGTCTCGCAGGATGAAATGGCTTCTGGCCCAGCAAGAAGAAGCACACGAACTGGCCGAGGCGACGGCCAATCACGATGCACTGACGGGTCTCTTGAACCGTCGCGCGTTCGGCGTCAGTATGCAGAGCTCGCAACGCCAAATGTCTGAGAACACCCCGCTTTGTGTGGCCATGATTGACCTGGACCGGTTCAAGCCGGTGAATGACCTGCGCGGACATGCTGTCGGTGACGCCGTATTGACAGAGGTGGCAATTCGCCTGCGTCACATCGTCGATGACCTCGGCGTCGTCGCGCGGCTCGGTGGCGATGAATTCGCTGTTCTCTTCAAGCAAGATTTGTCGGCGACCGAGATTGAGCGGGCGGCACGCCGCATTGTCCATGGTATGCAGGAGCGGTTTGTTGTCGATCAAGTCGGTGTCTCGATCGGGTGTAGTGTGGGCTTGGCCCTTTGGACGCACGATGTGGCACCGTCCGAAGCACTGCGTCGTGCGGACACGGCTTTGTATCGCGCGAAGTCTGAAGGACGCGGGCGGTTATCATGGTATGACGCCGATCTGGACGACTTGTCGACCGCGCGCGCCGAAATGGAACTGGCGTTGCGCGAGGCTGTCCGGCACGGCGATGTGCAACCGTGGTTCCAGCCGATTGTCGATATCAGCACGGGCGAGCTTGTGGGATTCGAAGTGTTGGCGCGCTGGCACCATGCCGAGCTTGTGGCAATTCCACCTGGGTATTTCATCGAACTCGCCGAGGATTGCGGCATGATCTCGGAACTTGGGCAGGGTATCATTTCTAAGGCACTGGTTGCCGCGTGTCGCTGGCCCGAACACCTATCGATTTCCGTGAACGTGTCCCCCTTGCAGTTCTTGGATGCTCACTTTGTCGAAACGATCAGAGTGTTGTTGCAGGAGTGTGCCTTTCCTGCGGAAAGGTTGACCGTCGAGGTGACGGAAAGCTCGGTTATCGCAGACTTCGACACCGCGTCCGAGAAGCTGGAAGCGCTGAAGGCCCTGGGCGTCAAGATCGCGCTGGACGATTTCGGAACGGGGTATTCCAGTCTGGCCAGTCTCAGAAACCTGCCGTTCGACCGGGTGAAGATCGACCAAAGCTTTGTGCGCGACATTACCCATCATCCCAAGAACCAGAAGATCGTCTCAATCATTATGGACCTCGCCGAGGGGTTCGAGATTGATGTTACAATCGAAGGGATCGAAACCCCCGAGGAACTTGGATACTTGGGGGCCGAGGCCGGCGGATTGGGCCAGGGCTACTTGTTCGGGCGGGCTGTTCCGCCGGACGAGGTCACTTGGCGGCTTGAATCGGAATGGGGCGACCCGAATTGGTATATGGCCCGCAAAAAGGATGAACCGGGCGCTCAATCGGCGTGAGAACTTACCTGAAAATCAGCCTCAAAGACCGAGCTTAGCCGACACGATTTCGTTCACAGCTTTCGGATTGGCCTTGCCGCCTGTCGCTTTCATCACCTGGCCCACGAACCAGCCGGCCAGCTTCGGATTGGCTTTCGCCTTTTCAACCTGAGCGGGGTTGTCCGCAATGACCTGATCCACGGCAGCTTCAATAGCACCTGTGTCAGTCACCTGCTTCATGCCGCGCGCCTCGACGATGTCCGCCGGGTCACCGCCCTCGGTCCAGACGATTTCGAACAGGTCTTTCGCGATCTTGCCCGAGATGTCGCCCTTCGCGATCAGCTCGACAATCGTCCCAAGCTGACCCGCCAAAACAGGGCTGTCCTCGATCTCGAGGTCGGCCTTCTTCAACCGACCGAACAATTCATTGATGACCCAGTTGGCCGCAAGCTTGCCATCCCGGCCATCGGCCACTTCCTCGAAATAGGCCGCATTGCCGACATCCGCCGTCAAAACCCCGGCGTCATACTCGGTCATGCCATAATCGCTGACAAACCGCGCCTTTTTGGCATCCGGCAATTCCGGCAAGGTCGCCGCAATGTCGTCGACCCAGCCTTGCTCGATCTCCAGCGGCAAGAGGTCCGGGCAGGGGAAGTAGCGATAGTCATGCGCCTCTTCCTTCGACCGCATCGAGCGCGTCTCGCCCTTGTCGGGGTCATAAAGCCGGGTTTCCTGGTCGATCTCGCCGCCATCTTCGAGAATGGCGATCTGGCGTTTGGCTTCGTATTCAATGGCTTGCTGGATGAAGCGCATCGAGTTCATGTTCTTGATCTCGCAACGCGTGCCCAGATGCGAGAAATCCTGCGTCGCTTCGTATTTCTCGTAGTCGCCCGGCCGGCAGACCGACACGTTGACGTCAGCCCGCAAATTGCCGTTCTGCATGTTCCCGTCACAAGTGCCGAGATACCGCATGATCTGGCGCAGTTTGCCGACATAGGCGGCGGCCTCTTCCGGGCCGCGAATGTCGGGACGGCTGACGATTTCCATCAGGGCGACGCCCGTCCGGTTCAGATCGACGAACGAGAAATGCGGATCCATGTCGTGGATCGACTTGCCTGCATCCTGTTCAAGGTGAATGCGTTCGATCCGCACACGCCGCGCCACACCCGGCCCCATGTCGACCAGCACTTCGCCTTCCCCGACAATCGGGTGGTAAAGCTGGCTGATCTGATAGCCCTGCGGCAGGTCGGGATAGAAATAGTTCTTGCGGTCGAAGGCGCTGGTCAGGTTGATCTCGGCCTTCAGCCCCAGACCGGTGCGCACGGCCTGCGCCACACAAAACTCGTTGATGACCGGTAACATGCCCGGCATTGCAGCGTCGACAAAGGCCACATTGGCATTCGGTTCCGCACCAAAGGTCGTGGAGGCCCCGGAAAAGAGCTTTGCGTTCGAAGCCACCTGCGCATGGACTTCAAGGCCGATCACAAGTTCCCAGTCACCGGTTGCACCGGCAATCACTTTCGGTTTCGGGGTCTCAAAGGTGAGGTCCAGCATGCGAAGGCTCCGCGGTTGATCGCCCACGGCTTTTAGGCGCTTGCGCTCGGTGCTTCAAGCGCGAAGGCAGGGCTTGGCAGGCAAGGGGCTGGCGTGGCAAGGTTTGCCCGGTGGGGCACGACTACAGGAGGCATTGCGATGTCGGTTCGAGCCCTTGTTGTTGTCCTCTGCATCATTGCATCACAGGCCTGCGCTGATGATGCGCCATTTACCGGACAGGATGGCGAACTGTTGCGCCCCGAACCCCGCGACAATGACCTGCCGCGTGCAAGATGGGAGCAGCGCGGTCAGGGACCGCTTTGGACCCGCGTCGTGATGTCTGCGGTTAAGACGCATGGTGTCGAGCTCTTGCAAACGGTTCCCAAGGACATCGACGACTGGTGTCCGGCCTATGCCGAAAACGGGGCCGAGGCGCGGGCCGCGTTCTGGGCGGGCTTTGTCTCGACGCTGGCGCGGTACGAAAGCACGTGGAACCCGCGTGCGGTCGGCGGCAACGGTCGGTGGTTCGGCTTGATGCAGATCTATCCGCCCACAGCCGAGTTTCGCGCCTGTCGGGTGCAGACGGGTGAGGGACTCAAGCGGGGATCGGACAATCTGAATTGCGCGATCCGGATCATGAACATCACCGTGCCGCGCGACAATGCGATCTCGGTCAAGGACACGCGTTGGCGCGGTGTCGCCGCCGATTGGGGGCCGATCCGCGACGCGCCGAAGCGCCGGGACATGCAGCGTTACACGAAACGGCAGGTGTATTGCCGGAAACTGGAAGACTTGCGTCCCCCTGCGCGACCGTGAGCGGCCAGAGTTCGACGCGAACTCTGTTCCGATTTCCGACGCGGAAATCGTAGCCCAGGAAAACGAGTCGTTTTCCGACGCATATTCCGTGTCGGAATATGCGTCACAGGATCCGGCGGATCGGTTCCGAGTTGCAGATGATGACGAATTGGCCGGCATTCTCGACCGCGGAATTGCCCCGGCGCTGCAACTCGCGCAAAAATACCTCCCGCCCGACAAGGCGTTCGACATCCCGCACCTTGCGACGGATCACGGCGCCGTCTTGCACCGCACGGCTGGCGAAGAGGCTGTGAAAGAACATCTCTGGACTTGGCACCGGCATAGCCCGGCCCTAGTCCAACGGGGTTACCAGGACGTTAAGCGCTGCGCAGGCGCTCGGGCCGCTTGCCTTCAGACCACGCGCGGACGGCCGAGCCAAAAGCCTCGAAAAGGGGGCGCGACACCGGGTCTTCCGAGGCCTTGTATTCCGGGTGCCATTGCACCCCAAGCGCGAAGCCGGGCGCGCCGTCGACATAAATCGCTTCTTCCGTGCCATCGGGTGCCCGCCCATCCACGACGATCCTTTGGCCGGGTTCCTTGATGCCCTGCCCATGCAGCGTGTTGGTCCGCACGACCGACGCGCCAAGAATGCGATGAAACACACCGCCCTCCGTCAGCGTAACATCATGGCGAAGCGCAAACTTCTCCTCGATCGTGCCATCAGGCGGCATCCGGTGGTTCATCCGGCCCGGCAGGTCCCGGATCTCGGGGTAAAGCGAGCCGCCCATGGCGACGTTGAGCTCCTGAAACCCCCGGCAGATCGCAAGGATCGGTTGGCCGCTGGCCACGCAATCGCGGATCAGCCGCAAGGTCAGCCCGTCGCGCGCGCGGTCAAAGGTGCCATGCGCTTCGGTCGGGTCTTCGCCGTATTCTTCGGGGTGCACATTGGGTCGCCCGCCGGTGAAGACGAAGCCATCACAGGTGGCTTTCAGCTTGTCGACATCCACCAGGCCGGGATCGGCTGGCACGATCAAGGGCAGGGCACCGGCAACCTCGGCCACGGCGGTGCTGTTCATGACCCCGCCCGTATGGACGGGGTATTCGTCGTTCAGAAGCGTAAAATTCCCAATAATCCCGACAACAGGCATGTGCGGCGTTCCCTCCGGTTGCTGCGAACCTAACCTTAGATTTCACAGATGCCAGCAACAAATTCGCACAATACAAGCTGCAATCGCGTTAAATGGGGCGCTTATGCCTCGCCAATAAGCCCGGCTGCTTCAATCCCAGCCAGTCCGGCTTCGGCGTCATTGTCCGATGTATCTCCGGTCACCCCGACCGCGCCGATCACGCGCCCACGGCTGTCTTTCACCAGAATGCCGCCCGGAACAGGCACGACCTTGCCTCCATAAGCTCCGTTCAGCGCGGTGACGAAATAGGCCTGATCCTCGGCCCGCTGCATCAGGGCCGACCCGGTCATGCCGGTCATCACCACGCCATAGGCCTTACCGCGGGCGATTTCAAACCGACCGGGCGAGGCGCCGTCTTCACGCTCGAAGGCTTTCAGGTGACCGCCGGTGTCCAGCACGACGACCGAGAGGGGCTTCAGGTCCATCTCGCGCCCCTTCTTGAGGGTGGCGCGGATGATTGAACGGGCTTTGGAGAGAGAGATTTCCGGCATTGTCAGTTCCTTACGAGGCGGCTTTGAGTTCGAGACGACGGGCATGCAGCACGGGCTCGGTATAGCCCGAGGGTTGCTCGCGGCCCTTGAAGACCAAATCGCAAGCTGCCTTGAAAGCGATCCCGTCGAAACCGGGCGCCATCGGGCGATAGGCCGGGTCGCCTGCGTTCTGTGCATCGACCTTGGCGGCCATGCGCTTCATCGCTTCCATCACCTGATCTTCGTTGACGACACCGTGGTGCAACCAGTTGGCGATGTGCTGGGACGAAATGCGACAGGTGGCGCGGTCTTCCATCAAGCCGACATCGTTGATGTCCGGCACTTTCGAACAGCCGACGCCCTGATCGATCCAGCGCACGACATAGCCAAGAATACCCTGGGCATTGTTTTCGACCTCGCGCAGGATCTGCGGTTCGGACCATTTGCGATAGGTCGCCAGCGGCACATCGAGGATACCGTCGACATGGGCGCGGGGGCCGCTGGCCTTGAGCGCGGCCTGTACCTTGAAGACGTCGACCTTGTGATAGTGCAGGGCATGCAAAGTCGCGGCGGTGGGTGAGGGCACCCACGCCGTGTTGGCGCCGGCTTTCGGATGCTCGATCTTGGTTTCAAGCATCGCCGCCATCATGTCGGGCATCGCCCACATACCTTTGCCGATCTGCGCTTTGCCCGACAGTCCGCAGGCCAGCCCCACATCGACATTGAGGTTCTCATAGGCGGTGATCCAGCCTTTGCGCTTGATCCAGTCCTTGCGGCTGAAGGGGCCCGCTTCCATCGACGTGTGGATCTCGTCCCCGGTGCGGTCGAGGAACCCGGTGTTGATGAACGCAACCCGGTGCTTGGCGGCACGGATGCACTCTTTCAGGTTGACCGAAACCCGACGCTCTTCGTCCATGATGCCGATCTTGACGGTGTATTGCGGCAGGCCAAGCGCGGCTTCGACCTGGGTGAAGGTCTCGTCGGCAAAGGCCACTTCGTCAGGGCCATGCATCTTGGGCTTCACCACGTAGATCGAGCCGTGGTGGCTGTTCCGGTCGCCGCTGGTTTTGGCCAGATCGTGTTTGGCGATAAGGACGGTCACCATCGCGTCCATCAGGCCTTCATAGATTTCCGACCCGTCTTCCAAGAGGATCGCCGGGTTGGTCATCAGGTGGCCGACATTGCGGACCAGCATCAGCGCGCGTCCCTTGACCGTGAAGCTGTTGCCATCGGGTCCGGTGAACTCGGGATCGGGATGAAGCGCGCGCGTGATCTGGGCGCCGCCCTTTTCAAACGTGTCGGTCAGGTCACCCTTCATCAGGCCAAGCCAGTTCCGATAGGCCAGGGTCTTGTCCTCGGCGTCGACGCAGGCGACCGAGTCTTCGCAATCCATGATGGCCGAAACCGCGGCTTCAACGCGAACGTCGGCCAGCCCGGCCTGATCGCGGCTGCCGATCGGATGGGCGCGGTCGAAGACGAGCTCGACATAGAGACCATTGTTCCGCAGGAGCACCGAAGACGGCGCTTTCGGGTTGCCTTTATAGCCCGCGAACTTCTCGGGCGACTTGAGCGGCAGGTCATCCACCAGAAGCGCGCCGTCGTGAATGTGATAGCGGCGTGCATCCGCATGGCTTGTGCCGTCCAGCGGGAACGCCTCGTCAAGGAAGACGCGCGCCCGTGCGACCACGCGCGCGCCGCGGCCTTTGTCATAGGGGCCAGAGGGGGCAGCGCCATCAATGGCGTCGGTCCCGTAAAGGGCATCATAGAGGCTGCCCCACCGTGCATTTGCCGCGTTCAAGGCATAGCGTGCGTTGGTGATCGGGACGACAAGCTGCGGGCCTGCGATGGTGGCAAACTCGGGGTCCGTGTTCTCGGTCTCGATCTCGAAATCCGGGCCAACCGGTGCCAGATAGCCGATCTCGGTCAGGAAGGCCTTGTAGGCGTCGTGATCGTGCGGCTGGTTGTGGTGATCCTTGTGCCACTGGTCGATCTTGCCTTGCAGCACGGCGCGCGTGTCCAGAAGCTCTCGGTTCTTCGGCGCCAGGTCATGGACCAGGCGGCTGAACGCTTCCCAGAAATGCGCGGCGTCCACGCCGGTTCCCGGCAGCGCTTCGGCTTCGATGAATGTTGCAAGTTCTTCGTCCACCTGCAGGCGGTGACGGTCGACCCGTGTCCCCATAATCGCACTCTCCCTCGTTCTGGCGGGGCAACCTAGGTCGACAATGGTATACCTTCAAGGTGCCGACCACGGGTTTATGCCCCCTTGCCGGGCGATTTATGCAAAGCCTCGCGGTCGGCTGGTCTTTTAACGGAAAGTGCAGCTCATACGGCATCGTCGTGAACACGTTTTTTACCTGTCCGCCACATTGGGGGAGAGGGGGACGGGGGGTGAGGGGGCCTATGAGGGTGTGGGAGAAGGTTGGGGCCGGGCGGATGGCACGGCCTAGGACGGGCGTGCCCGTTCTTTCCGACACCGATCCGAGCAATAGCGCACCTCGTCCCAGACCTTTGCCCATTTCTTGCGCCACGTGAACGGCCGCCCACAGGTTGCGCAGGTTTTCTCAGGCAAATCGCGTTTCTTGACCGTCTTCGCCAATTGCTCCCCCGTTTTGTCGAAGCTAGATATAGGGCGACTTCCCCTTAGACCCATGGGACATGCCCGAATGAAAGACGCCACGCCTCAACCCGTTCGCCTTGCCGACTATTCTGTTCCAGCTTGGCTGATTGACCGGGTCGACCTGACGTTTCGCCTGCAGCCCTCGGCAACGCGCGTTCTGTCGAAAATCGCGTTTCGCCCGAACCCCGAGGCCACTGACCGAACTTTTCGACTGGACGGGGAAAATCTCAAACTGATCAGCGCGCAAATCGACGGCGCGCCGGTTGAACCGCAGATTGACGCAACGGGTCTCAGCCTCGACGCGCCGCACCGGGCTTTCACTTGGGAGGCCGAGGTCGAGATTGACCCGGCCGGCAACACCGAGCTTGAGGGCCTCTATATGTCGAACGGGCTCTATTGCACCCAATGCGAGGCCGAAGGGTTCCGCAAGATCACCTATTATCCCGACCGGCCCGACGTGATGGCGCCGTTTGCCGTTCGGATCGAGGGGGACGCGCCGGTTCTGATGTCCAATGGCAACCTTGTCGCCAAGGGCGAGGGCTGGGCCGAATGGCAGGACCCTTGGCCGAAGCCGGCTTACCTCTTCGCGCTGGTTGCGGGCGATCTGGTTGCGCATTCCGGCACGCATCAAACGTCCGAAGGGCGTCACGTTGACCTGCACATCTGGGTTCGTCCGGGCGACGAGGATCGATGCGCCTATGCACTGGATGCGCTGCAACGCTCGATGGTGTGGGACGAAGACGTCTATGGCCGGGCCTATGACCTCGACGTGTTCAATCTGGTGGCGGTCGACGACTTCAACGCGGGTGCGATGGAGAACAAGGGGCTCAACATCTTCAACTCGAAATACGTGCTGGCCAGTCCCGAAACGGCGACCGATCGGGACTATGAGCTGATCGAGGGGATCGTCGCGCACGAGTATTTCCACAATTGGACCGGCAACCGGATCACCTGTCGCGATTGGTTCCAGCTGTGTTTGAAGGAAGGCCTGACGGTCTATCGCGATCAGCAATTCTCGGGCGACATGCGGGGCCATGCGGTCAAACGGATTGACGATGTGCTGCGGCTGCGCGCCAGCCAATTCCGCGAGGATGCTGGGCCTCTGGCGCACCCGGTGCGGCCCGAAAGTTATATCGAGATCAACAACTTCTACACGGCCACAGTTTACGAGAAGGGTGCCGAGGTGATCGGAATGTTGCGGCGTCTCGTCTGGGACGACGCTTATGCCACGGCCCTTGATCTCTATTTCGACCGCCATGACGGGCAGGCCTGCACGATCGAGGACTGGCTGACGGTCTTCGAGGATGCGACGGGCCGCGACCTTTCGCAGTTCAAGCTCTGGTACAGTCAGGCGGGGACGCCTGTCGTCGAATACAGCGAAGACTGGGACGGTGAAGCGGTCACTCTGACCGTGACCCAATCGGTGCCGACAACGCCGGGGCAGGACACCAAACACCCGATGCACATCCCGATTGTCGTGGGCGCCGTTCACAAGGACGGCAGCGTCGCGGCAGAGACGCGCGTGTTCGAACTGATGGACACAACGCAAAAGGTCACGCTGCCCGTAACTCCGTCCGACACCTCGCCCATTCTGTCGGTGAACCGGGAGTTTGCCGCACCTGTCCTCTTCCGCCGGGCCGAGCCCTTGTCGATGAAAGACCAGTTGGTTTTGCTGGCGCATGACACCGACCCGTTCAACCGGTGGGAGGCCGGACGGACATTGGCCAAGTCCGAGTTGGTCAAGGGCATCACCGGCAACGCTTCGGTCAGCCCGGATTATCTCGACGCGTTGGGACGTTTGATCAGCGACGACACGTTGGACCCGGCATTCCGGGCCTTTGCGCTGGGCCTGCCGACCGAGGATGACTTGGCGCAGACACTGTTCGAAAGCGGGCGCACGCCAGACCCGGCGCGCATTCACGACGCGCGAGACGCCATGCGAAGAGAGATCGCTGACGCGCACCGGTCGACCTTCTCTGCATTGTTCGCCGCGATGGACAACCCCGGCTCCTATCGCCCGGTCGCCGCCGATGCCGGGCGCCGCGCGTTGCGCTTGGCAGCGCTTGGGTTCCTGACCCTCAGCGACGGGCCAGGGCAGGCGCGGACGGTGTTCGAAACCGCCGACAACATGACCGAAAGCCTTGGCGCCCTTGCCATGCTTCTGCGGGCGGGTGAGGGGGACGCCGAGGCGGCTGCCTTTTACCAGAGATGGAAGAATGATCCAAATACGCTGGACAAGTGGTTCTCGCTGTCGGTCGCGAATGCGCCTGCCGAGGCTGCGGTGGATGTGGCCGAGGCGTTGGTGGCGCATCCTGATTTCAACCTGAAGAACCCGAACCGCTTCCGCGCCGTCATCGGCGGGTTGTTCGGGAATACCGCCGGGTTCCACCATGCGTCCGGTCGGGGCTACGCCTTCGTCGCCAAATGGCTGAAAGAGCTTGATCCGATCAACCCGATGACAGCCGCCCGCATGGCGACAGTGTTCGAGACCCTTGGGCGCTACGACGGTGACCGGCAGGGGCAAATGCGGGATGCGCTGACCTATCTTTTGGACGGCGAGCCATCGAAAGACATGACCGAAATCGCGGGGCGTATCTTGGGGCGCTAGGCAAAGTTATGCCGAATTATTGCGGTTTTGGTCCGGGGCAGAGCTTGTGAATTGGCGACCAATACGCCGCCGCGCCTCGCTTTGTCGAATACGAAGTAATACTTATAAACTTTCTGCTTTTCAATTATTTAAAGACTCTTCCTGATGTGTTCGGTCCAGATTTCAGCTTGGACTATTCCAACCTTCCCTCCGATTTCGGCCAAAACCCGCCTGAGACCTCTCTGGCGCGTGCGGGCCAGAGTAACCAAATGATAAAATGACGACACGAATCTGTTTCAAAAGTCGGGTTCAACGGTGGGTATGAAAGATCGCATTGATCCTCTGATTGCGGAACGCGCTCCGTGGCTGTTCGAGCGCAACCTGACGGCTGACATGTCTCGGCGTGGGTTGATGTCCCTTTTGGGTTACGAGCGCACGCTGGCTTTGGGCGAGCTTTACCGCGACTGGCCGACCGATCATGTCATGCGGCATGTTGCGGGGCTTCTGGCGCGCGATCTGAAAGTCTCGGGGCTCGAGAACATTCCCCGGCAGGGCCCGGCCCTGATTGTCGCGAACCATCCGACCGGGATCGCGGACGGGATCATGCTGCATCACGCGCTTTATCCGCTGCGGCCCGACATGTTCATCTATGCCAATTCGGACATTCTGCGGATCATGCCGCAATTCGAAAGCCTGATCGCGCCCGTGGAATGGCGGCTGGATAAGCGCACGCGGGCCAAGACCCGCGAGACCATGGAGTACACGCGACACGCGATTGACGACGGGCGTCTTGGGGTCATTTTCCCCAGCGGCCGCCTTGCCAAACGCCGGGGTTTGAAGCTGCACGAGCGTCCATGGATGGCCTCGGCGGCCATGATTGCCCGCAAGTTCGAGTTGCCGGTGATCCCGCTGAACATTCGGGCGCGGAACTCGGCGCTGTTCTATTTCTTCGATCTGGTGCACCCGACTTTGAGGGACATCACGCTGTTTTACGAGACCTTGAACAAGGACCGGCAGCCTTACCGGATCACCATTGGCGAGCCGATTTCTCCGTCGGCGTTGCCCGTGAAATCCGAGGACGCGATCGAGATCATGCGCCGCGCTACGCTGGCGCTTGGCGGGAAATACGCCCCGACCGTTTCGCTGGTGCAGAACACCAAGCTGCCAAGCTGGGCGCGCTGATCGCTGGAAGTCCCTGATTTAATTGGCCTGAAGCGCCGATAATTTGCCTTAAAGTTGACGAATTGCCCCTCCAGAGTTTCTCGAAACACCATGGAGAGGGACCATGCGCGTTCTGCAGATCATCGCACGAGGGATTGCGTCGAGTATGACGTTCGTGCTGTCCAAGCCCGCGGCACAACACGTGGCGCAAGAACCCGAGCACGACCCGTCGCGCCTTGCGATCGAGCACGACGACCCGGATCACGCCGAACGGCGCGCGGTTGGCGGGCATATTGCCGGTCTTATGCTGGAAGACGAGTGGGTCGAAATCGGCGACCAGATCGCGGCGTGGGAGGCCGAACTGGCCTCGACACCGGGCGGTCTGCGCTTTCACGAGATTGCCGTCGACGTCGCTCTGTCCGGCCTTCAATCCCTGATTGATGACGCGCCGCATGACGACCTGTCCGATCTGGACGAAGCGCTTCTGGAACTTGGATGCTTCATGGAAACCCATGAAAGTGCCCCGGACAGCCACGTATTGGCGGTGCTGGCCGCGCGGGCGCATCTGCTGCTTGGTTTGGCCTACCGAGCCGACCATTGGCCCGACAAGGACCACCGCGAGGCGTGGCGCCGGATGGCCAAGCACTATGTCGCGGCGGGCGAGATCCTGCATCAATACGATGCCCGCGCGCTGATGTCGCCCTTGGTGGCCGAGGCGCAATACATGCAAGGCCTTGGCTCGCCGGGGCAGTCGCATCGGATGCCCGACCTGTTCGAGACGTGGATCACGCTCGATCCGTCCAACCCAGCGACTTATGCCGCACATGCCGTTTGGCTGTCGGACGCCAACAATGCCTCGGATGATGAGATCGAGGCTTTGGCGGATGCCGCGATTGACCGGACGACGGAAACGATCGGGATGGGGGGCTATGCGCTCTTCTACCAGCCTCTGGTTTCGCTGCGACAAAACGGGCGCGAGCTTTACGATGCCGAACTCTATGCCTCCGCGATCCTCGATCTGGCCACCATGTCGGCAACGCAGGCCGAGGTGAACCGGATGGCAGATGCGCTGGCCGGGGAAATTCGCCTGTTGGGCACCGATGCGCCGGTGGCGCTGAAGGATACGCTGCTGATGCTGATCCGGAACGAGATGACGGTGCTCTATCCGCGGCTGTGGACAATCTCGGACGAGGCGATCCGGGCCTTCATCCGCGAAGCTTGCGACGCCTTGCCTGATCTGACGTTCGACAAAATGGGTCGCGCTGCCTGAGCAAGACTTGACCGGGATCAAGGTCTGCTTCCGAGACATACCGTACGTTTGACGCATCCTTGAGAAGGGGGTGCGTCCATGAACATCTTGATTGTCTATGCCACGACCGAAGGGCAGACCCGCAAGATAAGTCGTTTTGCCGAAGATCGTCTTGGGGAAGCCGGTCACTCGGTGACGCTGGCCGCTGCTGAAGAGGCCATCGACATCAGTCCGACCGCGTTTGATGCCAGTATTCTTGCCGGCTCCGTGCATACCGGGAAGTTCCAGATCCCGCTACTGCTCTATGCCGCCCGACACAGCACGGCACTCAATGCGATGCCGACACTCTTCATCTCGGTCTCGCTTGCGGCGGCGGGCAAGGACGAGGCCGAGCTTGCCGACCTTGATCGGATCGTCTCTGACCTGTCCCAATCAACGGGCTGGGAGCCAGGTCAGGTTGCCCAGGTGGCCGGCGCCTTTCGGTTCGAGGAATACGATTTCTTCAAATATTGGGCGATGCGCTGGATCGAACGGCAAAAGGACCCCGAGATCAAACCGGGCACGGATCGCGAGTACACCGACTGGGAGGCACTTGCCGAAACAGTCGATACGTGGGTTTCTTCCCATTTGTAACGAAACAAGTTTCGGTTTTCTGGACTGGACGCCGCGCGGCGCGCCTGCGATTTAGGCTTGGCAATCAACAGGGAGATCGCCGGATGAAACGCTCGACCGTCAACGACATCATGGCCGCAGCCGATGACATGATCCGCAGCCACGGCTTCACCTTGCCGCCGTTCGCCTATTGGTCGCCGGGCGACTTCAAGGCGCGCGTGGCGGATGGCAGCGCGCGCCGGATCGCGGATGCGCGCATGGGGTGGGACATCACCGACTTTGGCGCGGGCAAGTATGACGAGCTTGGCCTGTTCCTGTTCACGCTGCGGAACGGACACCTGGCCGACCTCGAGCGGGGGCGGGGCATGGTTTATGCCGAGAAGCTTTTGATCTCGAAGGACGAGCAGATCAGCCCGATGCACACCCATGTCATCAAGTCCGAAGACATCATCAACCGGGGTGGCGCGACCTTGATCGTCGAACTTTTCGGATCGGATGACGCGGGCAACTTCGCCGAGGACAAAGGCGGCATGGTGCTGTGTGACGGTTTGGAACGGCCATTCGGACCGGGCGAAAAGCTGAAGCTGGCACCGGGCGAAAGCGTGACGCTGAACCCGGGCCATTGGCACGCCTTCTGGGGCGAGGGCGGTGACGTGCTGATCGGAGAAGTCTCGACCGTTAACGACGACGTGACCGATAACATCTTCCGCGAGCCAATCGGGCGCTTCTCCGAGATCGAGGAAGACACCGACCCGACGCATTTGCTGGTCAGCGACTATGACCGCTGGTTCACCTGAGGCTTACTGGTCCTTGATATGCGGCGGCATCTTCAGGCCGTCGCGCGCCAGTTCGTCGGGATCCCAATAGGCGATGTAGATGCCCTCGGGCTCGCGCGTGTTGGTCATCTTCTCGATGATCTCGGGCGTGCGCGTGATCCGCGTGTGATGCTGACGCGCCCAGTCGAAATGCAGCGCTTTCAGGCGTTCAACGTGGTCCTGATGCGCGGGGCTGTCGCCCAGGTCATTGAGTTCCTGCGGGTCGGTTTCGAGGTCAAAGAGCATTGGCCGCATCTTCTCGACATGGACGTACTTCCAACGCCCATCGAAGACCATGACCAGCCGCGCATCGCTTTGATCGACGCCGACCATGCGCCGCGCGTCGCGGGTGGCATAGTCGTATTCCGAGATACAATGATCGCGCCACTCGGTGGCCTCGCCGTGAAGCAACGGCTGCAATGATCGGCCTTCAAAGACATGCGGTTTCGCCTTGCCGCCGAAGAATTGCTGGAATGTGGGCGCCAGATCGATGCCCTCGATCAATCGCGTGTCGACGGTGCCGCGTGTGGCGTCGGCCTCAGCACGCGGATCATAGACGATCAACGGAATGCGGGCCGAGCAGTCGTAGAACAGGTCTTTCTCGCCCAGCCAGTGGTCGCCCATATTGTCACCATGGTCCGAGCAGAAGACGATCATCGTGTCGTCCATGCGCCCGCTCTGTTCGAGATAGTCGAAGAGCCGGCCCATGTTGTCATCAAGTTCTTTGATCAGCCCCATGTAGACCGGGGCTACGATTTCGCGGACATGATTGCGCGAGAAGCTTTTGCAGATGCGGGTGTTGACCCATTCCTGCAAAAGCGGGTGCGAATGTTCGTCGTCGCGCCGGTTCACCGGTGGCACGTCATCGGCGCTGAACATGTCGTTATAGGGCTCAGGTGCCAGATAGGGCCAATGCGGTTTGATATAGCTCAGATGGCAAAGCCATGGCTTATCGCCCTGCGCTTCGATGAACTCGATGCCGCGCGTGGTCAGCCAGGCGGTCTCGGAATGCTCTTTCGGAACGCGGGCGGGCAGGGGCGCGGTTTCCAGAAGCCAGCCTGACTTCTTCTTGCCATCGGGGCCGATCGCGGTGTTGGCCCATTCTTCCCACGGGGTGTCGCCACCCATGCCATGAGAGCGCAGATAGTCTTCGTAATCCTCGGCATGCCGGTTCTTGTCGGTCGCGGCATTGGTGCCGTCGTCGCGCACGAACACTTCGAAGCCGCACTCGCTGACAAGCGCGCCGATGGTGCTTTCAGGCTCGATTCCAAGGCGCTTCATCCCCTCTTCGTCGGCCCGCATATGGGTCTTGCCGACCAGCGTGCTCTGCACTCCGATCTCGCGCAGGTGATCGCCCAGGGTCGGTTCGCCCACGCGCAACGGAAAACCGTTCCAAGTGGCACCATGCGACCGGACATAGCGCCCGGTATAGAAGCTCATCCGGCTTGGCCCGCAGATCGGTGATTGGATATAGGCGCGGTCAAAGCGCACGCCCTTTGCCGCCAGCCGGTCAAGGTTCGGCGTCGCGATGTGTTTCGCGCCATAACAGCTGAGGTAATCCCATCTCAGCTGGTCGGCCATAATCCAGAGAACGTTCATCAGCGCGGCGGGACGTAGTGGCCTTCGGCCTTGAGGATGTCGACATTCACCGCTTCGCGCGCCATCGCACGTTGCACGGCAGGGCGTTCATTCATCATCGCGTGGTGACGCTGGATGTTCGGGAAGGCGTCGCCGTCGAAGCCGACGCCGGTGATCCGGGACCAGACCCAGTAGAGATAGCCGTCCAGCACCGACCACGTGTCGCCGTACCACCACGGACCATCTGCCAGACGGTCGTCGATCATCCGCATCACCGGTTGCATTGCCTTCACGCCTTCGGGCCGGACGATCTCGAACGACAACGCTTTGTCTTCGATGAACTTGAGCGGCATGGCGATCCGGGTCACCAGCGGGTGCACCGTGGCCGAGAAGAAGGCGAGGTCTGCGGTTTGCCGAAGGGCCTCGAGCGGATCATCGGTCTTGGGCAGCAGGTTGGCGTCAGGGAAGGTGGCGTTGAGCCACGACAGGATCGCCACGTTTTCCGTCAGCGGTTCGCCGTCGATCAAAAGCGCGGGCACTTTGCCTTTCGGGTTAACCTTCAGGTATTCGGGCGTCTTTTGCTGACCGGCCGCGGTGCGCACCAGTTCTGTGTCGAACGGCACGCCGATCTCTTCCAAAGCGATGGTCGGCACGCGCGCGCAGGTGTTTGGCGCGACGAAGAGCTTAAGTTCCGGCATTTCCCCCCAAATCATCCGAGATTCCCACGATGCGGGACAGAATATCTACTTTTTGGAACTCAATAAGTGACAGGCGCCGTCCTTCCATGCAAGGCTTGGTTCCACAAAAGAAGAACATCTATGTCTAGGGAGGAAAATAGATGTCCAAGAAGCTGATCGCGACTGTGGTCGCGACTATGAGCCTTATGGGGTCGGCTCAGGCGCAAAGCATTCTGTCCGCGGAAACCGCGGCGCCAAACACCACACCCGGCATCTCGATCATTTCGCTTTCGGAAGCGGCGGCCAAGGAAGGCGTGGCCGACATTCAAGTGGCGGCCGGGCAAACCCTGACCAACTCGGTCCAGAACGTCGCCGAAGGCAAAACCGACATCGCTGCGGCACCCTATATTCTGCCATTCCTGCTGTCGCGAGGCGTTGGCCCCTATGCGAGCCTCGGGAAAGAGAAGGGCGCCGAACTCGCCTCGAACATTCGGGCGCTTTACACCTATCGTGTCTCGGTTCAGGGGCTTTACGCCTATGACAGCTCGGGCATCAGCGGCTGGGACGGTCTGGAAGGCAAAACGATCTATAACGGACCGCCGCGCGGTGCCGCGCTGACCAATGCGCGCCTGCTGATCAAGGTGAATACCGGCATGGAAGAGGGCTCGGGATATACCGGCGTGCAGGTGAACTGGGGTCAGGCGGTGAAGACCATTCAGGACGGCTCAGCGGATGCGTTCGTTCTGCCGATGTCCTTCCCGGATCCGCGCGTGACCGCGGCACTGGCTTCGGGCAACATCACCATCTGGTCGGTCTCGAAAGATGTCTATGAGGGCGAAGCGTTCCAGAATGTCGGCAAACTGCCCGGCACGGTACCGGTCGAGATCCCGGTTGCCGATATGGGCTATGGCGACGGCATCACGGTTGTCTCGGACGATGACATGTTCCGGGGGCCGGGCACGGTTGGGGCCGACATCGTCAATGCGTCGATGGATTTCGATCTGGCCAAGAACCTGACCGCGGCCTTCATCAAGAACATCGAAGGCATCTATCACCAGAAAGCACCGTTCATGGCGGGCACGTGGCATGGTGAAACCGACCCGGCGCTGACCGACATGTGCGGCAATAACCCGATCAAGTATCACCCGGGCGCGGTCGCAGCTTGGGAAGAGGCTGGGTACACCATCCCGGATTGCGCCAAGTAATCGCTTTGAGCTTTGACCGGGCGCGGAAACTGCGCCCGGTCGATCCGAGGGAGCAGGGGCCAGGATGACAGGCGAGACCGACACCAGCGCGGCACCGCAGAGTTTTTCTCTGCGGCTTCTTTACGTTTTGGCGGTCGCGATGGTGCTGATCGGGCTCTTGAACTCGACGCCCGGCATCCCCGGTTATGACGATCTGGTGGCCCGTGTGACGGGTTGGTCCGGCGGGCAGCTTCGGAAGTTCCCGTTCGAGTGGTTCTATCCCCTGTTCTTCGCGCTGATGATGCTGATCGTCGCGCTGAAGCATTCGATGTGGCGCGATTGGGCGGACCGCGCGCCGCTTCGTCGCAAGTTTGGGTTGTTCATGGATGTCGCGCTGGTGGTGATGGCCTTTACCATCTCGCTGACCTACCTCGTCGAGATCGAGGCGATCTGCCTTGTCGACCAGATCACCGGCGACCGCGCGCGCCTGATCGAGGAAAGCCTTGCCGCTGCAGCGGCCTTCAATGAAAGCCTTGGCCTTTCAGCGCCGACGACGGTGGAAGATCCGCAATGCGTCAACACGACCGGGGGCTGGTTGGTGCTGATCGTTGGCCTCGCGATCGTGGTTTTCCTGTCTTACAACATCAAGGTCTGGGGCCTGCCGCTGGTGCTGGTCGCCATACTGATGGCGGCATACACGATCGGCACCGTGCTGGTCTGGTACGTTTACGGTGTCGAGGACATCAACAAGTACTTCGTGACCAAACTGGCCGGTGAACCGCGTATGTTGGCCGATGGGCGCCCGCGTGTGCATGACGTTCTGGTCAACAACTCCTCGGGCCTTCTGGGTCGGTTCATGGACATCGTGCTGAACACGATCTTCCCATATCTCGTCCTTGGTTCACTCTTCGGCTCGTCGGCCGGGGGGAAATCCCTGATCAAGCTGGCCTTCCGCTGGACCCGCAATCTGCGCGGCGGTCCGGCGCACGCAGCGATCGTATCCTCGGCCATGTTCGGCACGATTTCGGGCGGACCGATCGTCAACGTTCTGTCGACCGGGGTTCTGACGATCCCGATGATGCTGAAGCGCGGGTTCTCCAAGGTGTTCGCGGGCGGTGTCGAGGCGGCGGCGTCATCTGGCGGGTCGATCATGCCGCCGGTGATGGGGGTTGCGGCCTTCGTCCTCGCCTCGCTGACGACCGTGCCCTATTCCAGCGTGATCGTCGCGGCGATCATTCCGGCGATTGCCTATTTCTTCTGCCTGTTCCTGTCGGCGGTGTTCCAGTCGCGGAAACAGAACATCACCGCGATTGGCGAGATCACCGAAGACATGCGGCTGGACCGTCAGGATCTTCTGAACCTTGTGATGATCTTCGGGCCAATCCTGCTGATCCTTGTCCTGCTGCTGACACCGAAAGATGCGGTGGGCTGCGGCCTGCTGGGCGGGCTTCTGGGGGCCGAGCGCATCTTTACCGAAGCCGGTTGTCAGGTTCAGAGCCTCAGCTGGTTCCAGTTGGCCCTACAGAACTCGGCCGGGTCCGCTGGCGCGGCGGGCTGGTGGGCCGTCATGCTGTTGCTGGTGCTCTTGTTCGTCGACCCCGAGGTGCGGGCGAAGCCGAAGAAGATCGTCGACGCGATGTCCAATGCAGGCGTTCTGATCTCGACGCTCTACCTGATGTTCCTTGCGGTCTCGATCATCGACTTCTGCCTGTCATTCACCGGGTTGCCGGTCTTTCTTGCGCTTGACGTGCTTGAGTGGCTGAACAGCCTTGATCTGGGCGGCGGCGGACCGGTGATGTTCCAGTTCCTGGCGCTTCTGATGACAATGCTGCTGGCGGTGCTTCTGGGCATGGGGATGCCTGCGGTGCCGGCCTATATCAACGCGGCCCTTCTGATGGGGCCGGTTCTGGCGGGGCTGGGATTGTCCTTGTTCACGGCTCACATGTTCATCTTCTATTTCGCCGTGGCGAGCGCGATCACACCGCCCGTGGCGCTGGCGGCGTTCGCTGCCGCGACCATTACCAAGGCCGAGCCGATGGCGACCGGCTTCTCGGCGGTGAAATCGGGGATCGTGATCTTCATTGTGCCCTTCGTCTTCGCCTTCTATCCCGAGCTTTTGCTCATCGACGAAGCCATCCTGAACCCGCAGCAAGGCGGGGGCCGCTATTTGCCGGGATATGACGGCGCGATCCACTTGGGCGCGCTGGCGCTGCTGCTCGTCCGGCTGGTGGTCGCACTTTACCTGTTGTCGTCGGCCCTGTCGGCGTTCGACCGGCACGCGCTGGCGTCGTGGGAGATTCTGGCGCGGCTGGCCCTTGCGGTTCTGTTGATGGCGAAGCCCGAGACGGTCTGGATCGCGGCGGCGGTCGGAACCGTCGCCCTCTTGACGCTGCATCACCGGGGGCGGGCCCGTGTCGAAGCGGCCTGACTTCATTCTCTTCATCACCGACCAGCACCGGGCCGATTACCTTGGGTGCATGGGCCATCCTGTTTTGAAGACGCCGCATATCGACGCGATTGCGGACGGCGGCACGCTTTGGAACCGGTTCTATGTGGCAAGCCCGGTCTGCATGCCGAACCGGGCCAGCCTGATGACCTGCCGGATGCCGTCAAGCCACGGCGTCCGCTCGAACGGGATACCGCTGGATCGGCGCAACGTGACTTTTGTCGACCTGTTGCGGGACGCGGGCTATAAGACAGCACTGATCGGGAAGAGCCATTTGCAGCCCTTCTCGGGCAAGGGGGCGACACTGCCTCGGCCTGAAACTCGAGGCGGATATCATCGAGCGGGCGGCGCGCTGTCCGAGGCGGTGCGGCACGATCTGGAAAGCTACCGCGCCGAGCATCCGGCGAACGAGCGCTTCGACACGGACCTGCCATTCTATGGCTTCGACCACGTGGAACTGGTCACCCGGCACGGCGACCGGACGCTGGGCAACTACCGCGAATGGCTGTTGGAGCGGA
>JAJDUZ010000050.1 GCA_022826385.1 Silicimonas sp. | reverse complement strand
GACATCGGGGTTGCCTCTGTTTATGGGTTTATTGCTAATCACACCATAGCTTGTGGCGGCCCCGATTTCCAGAACTACCAAGCTAAAACCGTCAAAATCGGCGGGAAATTCCAGCGCCTCGGCGAGTTTTGCAAAAGGCTCCCTCTATTTTCGCCCGTGAGCGCCGTCAGAGTGAGGAAACACAATGAAAAAAATCATAGCACTTGTTCCGATACTTTTTACAGCTTGCACTCCGGCTGAGTACGCAGTCAGTTCGTTTAACGGCGATAGTGTGACGCTTCAAGCGGGACCGTTTTGGGGTGACTCATATCAGCAACTCGAAGATTTCTTGAATGTCAGAAAGTCGGAATTAGACGCAGAAGCATTGCGCATTTGCAGAAAAGGCGAGAAGCGGCAAAACGCTGAATACGTCAGCGCTAGTCGTATTCAAGTTCAAGACGGACAACACTTCAGACTGCTTTACCTATGCTTAAACTGAATTGGGCCACTCTGATATATAAGTCCCCGAATTTCCAAGGAACCCAAATGCTAAAAAAAATTGCTATCAACATGCTGTTGCTGGTCGTCATTTGCGTGTGCGGCATATTTTTGCTTGCTTTTCTGCTCGGCATCCTCGAGGCTGTCATCGAAACCGGTTAGCTGCGTCAATACGCCGGGCCTCGCCGCGAATATCGATTACGGGCAATGTCGTCATGGTGCCAGCCCCAGGGGCGTGTAGCCGTGTGGCCGGGGGGCCATGTTGCGGATCGGCGCGGCGATGCGCTCGTAGGCGGAGCGCTCAATGCTCGGAACTGCCGCGATGCCGTCATAGAGGCCGCGCGTCCGCATCGTGGTCAGCGCCCGGAGCGCCTTAAGCCGCGCGTCCGTTTGCAGCAAGCCGCGCCGGTAGACCAAGCCAAGCTGCAAGGCTGGCCATCCGCCCTGAGGCGGATTCACGGCGATGTTGCCAGAGATCAACGGCAGGTCCGTGTCCGGCGTCAGCACCGAGGTTTGCGGTATGTCGCTTTCCTCCGGCCACGCGACCGCCGCCGTGAGAGGTGCCCCGTCCAGTGCGCCATCGCCCGCCCAGCGCACGGCGGTGGCCTCCAGCGCAAACGGGTCGCCGTCGCCGGGAATGGTCAGGACGGCTGTTTGGCTCGGCACACAAACACGCACCAGACCCGCTTCCGGCAGCACGGGAATGTTCAGATCGGCGCTCACTGCGGAAAGCGCTTCGGCAGCAAGATCGGCAATCAATTCGTCATGCCCGGTGTCGCCGAACGGAATGCGGAGGTCTTCGCGCAGTTGCGCAAGGGTGAGCAAAGTTTGCTCGCGCCGTTCATCGTCGTCCGGCCAGGCCGGAGCGTCTATGGCGAACTGGATGATTGCTGCCATGTTTTTACCCTTTCGGCGCGACAAGAGCCGTTGCGTCCGCAAGGCTCATTCCGGCGTCTGTGAGTGACTTGATCGCCCGGGCCGTCATGGGCCAGTCGGTGCGGTGCAGCGCCTCCAGGCTGATAACGGTGTCCATGCCCAGCTTGCGCGAAAATTCCTGGCTGAGGCTCGACGCAAGCGGCTCCAGGGTGGACGTGAGGAGCGCCCGTTGCGCCTCTCGCATTGCCGCAGGGCCGCTTGTGGTGCTTAACAGCGCCGGAGCGATGCCGAAGGACCCCATCACCTCGTCTCCCAGCCGCGTGCGGACCTGAATGCCCGACGCGGGCAGGTCCGGCCCAAGGCTGCCGAGATGCGTTAATTTGGGGAACTACCAGCATGATTAGCCAAATTCGATGTATTGGGATGGCGGATCGTTTGGCCGGTGGCTGTCAGCCAGTTCAAGCCAGCGCCTCAACCTTTGGTCGGGCGGGCAGGCTTCACCCCAGTATTCAACGAACAATTCATCCCTCAATCGCTCGGCTGCTTCGGCAATTTGATGAGCGTTGTTCTGCACGGCGCGGATCAGGTAATCCCCGCCGCGATCTTTTCCTGCAACACTGCCAGCCGAGAACAGATCGCGGGTCTGCGGTGCAAACACGCCGTGCTGTGTCAGCATGTAAAGAGCGGCATCGTCGTATTTTCCGCGAGATCTCGATCCCTTGAATATTTGGGGACACATAAGCGCGGATTCGGCGCGCATGATGTCTTTTGTCTCCGCATCCAGCAGCCTGTAAAGCCGAACGTTCACAGGAACCGTGTGTTCCCGGTCTTCATCAAACCACCAGAGCCTTTCCCCGTCGCCCATTCGCTGTCTGACGTGATCCTTCACGATTCCCATTTTTGATCGCAGGTCAGCTTGCCGAAATTCTTCTATGGTCATGCCGATCTGATCGAAGAACGAGTCCGCGCCGTCCATGTCGATCATGTATCTGGGCGAATGCGATATCCTGATTCCCTTGATGCAGTCGGTATACCAGCGCCACCGGATTTCACGGATGTCCGACCTGCAATAGACCAGTGCGATTTCTTTGGCGGTTTCATCACGCATCCCCTCAAAGATGCTGTTTCCCGTACCGTGCCATGTTGATCTCGTCGTGAACTTGACCTCTACTCCGAAACCATTCACGACGATATCGGGAAAGGCGCTATCGTGGAAGGAGGGTTCAGCGCCAGCAAGACCCTCGCAGCAAACCCGAAGCTGAGCCAAAACCGTTTGCTCAAACTCGCCGGCGCTCGCGTAGCCCGGCATTCCTGCCTTGGCCTGTTCGTTCATCCGGGTCGTTGCACGGTCCATCAGGGCGGCAAACTCGTCGAGGGTCATGCAAATACCTGATCCCGGATCGCTTGGGCGATATGCCATGCCATGACGGGCGGAACTGCGTTGCCGATCTGCCGCTCTGTCTCGCGCATACCGCACGGGAATACAAAGTCATCGGGGAACGACTGGAAGCGCGCCTGCTCGCGCAGGGATATGCGTCTGGGCAAACTGTAGTGCCATTGAACGTTGCCGTGATGTTCGGCCCGCATCGTCGTCGCTGGAACGTCGGCTTTCAGCTTGCGTGATCCCTGATCCGGTGACGGCTTGGCTCTGCTCCAGATGTGCTTGATCTCTGGGGCTTCGCCCATCTGCTCCAAGTCTCCTATTGCGTCTCTGGCGGTCATTGGGGCCGACATGGCGCGGTCTGGGAACCGGAACGCAGTATCACCACGGACACCCACAATCAGCAGCCTTTCACGGTTCTGCGGCACCCCCCATCCCGAGGCCAGACACACTTGAGACGTGACCGTGTATCCTGGCAGCGCAAAGTCGTCGAGAACCTGCTGACCGAAGTCACATGCCAGCAACCCCTTCACATTCTCGGCCACGAAAACCGAGGGCTTCGTTTTTCGGATTGCCTCTAGCATCCGCCTGTAGAGGATTGTCCGCTGCCCTTCGCCTGCCGACCTCTTCCCGTTGATGGATACATCCTGACACGGAAATCCTCCAATCAGGATGTCACATGACGCCGGAAGTGATTCAATCATCGTGTCAATGTCACCCTGCCGGATGTGGTCGCCGATGTTCTCGCGGTAGGTTTTGCAGGCGGATGCAGATATATCGTTCGCAAACGCGATTCGGTAAGGTAGCCGGTCATATATCGTTCCCAAGAACTCAAAGCCGCCAATAAATCCCAGATCCATTCCCCCGCACCCGGAAAACAGGCTGATGATCGTTTTCTCGCCAGGAATCTGAACCCCGGCCACACGGGACACAATCTGTTCAAAACTGGCGGGGAGGGCGGGTGCACAATTTGTCATTTTACACCCCCTACAAGCTGCCTGTGCGTCAACAGTCGCCCTTCAAACTTCTCTGCCGTGCGAGCCATGAAGTCCACGGCGTTGCTAGGCAGGTTGTTGCGGGCCTGAAACTCGTCCACATAGCGTTGCAGATGCTTCTCGCTCATGTAGTGGAAGGTTCCGACATACCCGCGCTTGAGATTAACCCAGAAGCTTTCTAGCCCATTTGTATGTGCCTGGTCACGCACATACTCACCAGCGCTGTGATTCACCGCCTCATGCGGCCTGTCAATCCCTTTGTAAGCCTTGGCTTCGTCCGTGTAGACTTGCGCTTCCTTGACGGTGTTATCTGTGACAAAGCCTTGCAAGGTCTTGGCGTCGGTATTCTCGACCACCTTTGCTACAACCTGCCTTGTTTTACGGTCCCGAACACCGGCAACGGCTGTCTTGCCGACTGACCCACGCCCTGCCCGGAGTTTTTTCTTCGCGTGTTTGTTCTTTTCCTTACCGCCCATATAAGTTTCGTCGGCTTCTACGGGGCCAGTCATGGCAAAGAGCCCGCCTTGATTCCAAGCAGCCCGTATCTTGTGCCCGAGACGCCACGCAGCCTCTTGCGCAATGCCAAGTTCACGCGCCAATTGAAGACTGGATACGCCCTTGCGGCTCACGCTCATGAGGTACATGGCGTAAAGCCACTTTTTGACCGGAAGTTTGGAGGACTGCATGATTGATCCGGTCTTGCACGAAAAGTGCTTCCGGCAATCCTTGCACCGGTATGGCTGAGGCTTCTTGCACTCAACCGTCTCGGTTGATCCGCAGTGAGGGCAGAAACGTCCATCCTTCCAGCGAACGCTTTCAAACCACGCTAACGCGCTTGGTTCATCAGGGAACATCTCATGAAACTGAAATGTGCTTAGGGTGTTCTGCTTCTTCATCTCTGATCCTTTCGACTAAGGTGAATCTACAGGATTCCAAAGGTTTGGGCAATTCAATTTTGGCTAATCATGCTGGTAGTTCCCTTAATTTGCTTTTCAGTCCGAGGATCGCGGGCACACCGTCCTTGAGACCGCGCAGGAGCGCCCTGCCGAGCGATCTTGATTGTTCGTCGGTCAAGCCGCCGTCACTGGCAATCAGGTGCCGAGGGATCATCCGCATCGCGTCACGCATCAACGCGCCTTTGCGAGGCTGCCAGGCGCCAGGTTCATCGGCCACGATGATCCGTTCGCGTGCGCCCAGCCCGAACGCGCCACGTGCGTCACTGGAGACCGCACGGCAGCGCACGCCGGAAGGCTGGTGCACGACGCTCAGCTTGTTGCCACTTTCGCGAAATTTGTATTCGCCGGTGTCCTGCAGCCAATCCTTGAGATGGTCAAAGACAAGCCCCGCCTGGTCCAGTGTTGCCGCGATCAGGACGCAATCGCGTCCTTCGGCAAAGTGATCCCCTTCCGGGTCGATGACTTCGCGCACGGCGCGGGCCGCCAGATAGGTTTTCCCGTTGCCGCGCGGCGCACTGAAAACGACCTGCGAAAAGCGGGCACCAAAGACCGCGTTCAGGATGCGTTTCTGAAATGGAAAGAGGGTATGCAAATCGCCAACCATAAGTTTTTCTTATCACCAACTCCGGCTTGATAACAATACCAAATAACGCCGCAGAGGCGCTCAGCGCGGCGCTGAGTGGGGTCTAGGGGTGCCGGGCATCATCCCCACCAAAACGGCGCTTGTGGCGGCTCTCCGGGCCTCTGTGCGGCTAATTGCGTCGTGCGTAATGGGTGTGGCGGCGGCTTCCGGTTTTCAGAGGCAATCCGTTTCCGGGGACCCCGTGGGGGTCAGCAGGGGCAAAATTCAGCGCCCAAGAGCGCGGATTGCCGCCCGGTCCGGGTGTTCTGATCCGCCACGTGATCGCCCGTGCAGCTTCTCATGGCAATCGCGGCACATTGATCGCAAGTTGCGCTCGTCCAGCGCGTGCGGTTGCGTCCGCTCAAGATGCTCAATGACACGCGCCGCCTTGCGCCTGTTCGGTGCATTGTCCACCAGGCTTTGCGGCACGGCCCGCCAATCGATCCGCACCCGATGGTGCACCAGCGTTGCTGGCTGGCCGCACGTGCACCACGCATCATCCATCAGCACGCGGTTCGCCAGCCGTTTCCAAACTCGGCACGCATAAAACAGTTTGCGGGGTGTCTGTCTCATTCTGTCCTCATTTTCTCGTTTGCGGATCTGGACACAACCGGACACTCGGACACTCGGACACCCTCCTATAGAGGGGTGTCCGAGTTGTCCGAGACATGTGTTGCAAATTGTCCGAGCTTGTCCGAGCTTGTCCGAGCTGTCCGAATTGGCCACACGAAACTATCGAAAACGATCACCAATTCCGCCTTTACAGCATTGTCTACAATCCGCTCAAAAGCGCGTCTCTGACTGTCCTCTTTAATGTCCTTGGCTACTGCTCCGTGCTTAATACATTGGGCTTTCCACTGATCCAGAGTGACAACTTTGCAGTCCGGCAAATCGCTGCCGTGTTTTTGCGATCCGTGCTCAACAATGGCGTCCGTCATTGCCCGCATGTATGCTTTTTGCTTGCCGTCCAATTTTTGTCCGAGCTTGTCCGGTTTGTCCGAAACCCGGACAAAAGCGGTTGTCCGAGCGTCCCCCTCGTTGTCCGGCCCCAGATCGATTGTTTCGAGTTCAAAAAACATCGGTTTTGCGGCTTCAAGATCTTTCTGTTTCGTGAATTTTATTTCGTGTTTAGCTGTAATTTCGACTTCGGTATCAACGGCGGCTCGTAAGGCGCTTGAGCCGCGCGCACCTAGACTTTTGTCTTTCCCGGAGTGGTGAACGACCAGGGTGGCGCATTCGAGTTGCGTGCGGATTTTGTCCAGGCCCTCAATTACTATACCCATGTCTTGCGCAGAATTTTCGTCCATGCCGAGCGTACATCTCGCAAGCGTATCGAAGACGATTAACGTTGGCGGGTTGTCATGAAGTTTGGCGATCAGCGCGTGCACTTCGTCCGGCCTGGTGAGATTCACTGCGCCATAAACAACATCAAGGTTGGTGAAGTCCCAGGCCGGGTTTCTTATCCGCAGAGCCTTAATCCGGCGTCGGACGCCCTCGCCCCCTTCGCCAGCCACATAAACGATCCGCCCGCCGCTCGTCCTGTGGCCGCGCCATTTTGCGCTATGTGAAATGTGCGCAATCAGATCCATTGTGAAAAAACTTTTGCCGCTGCCGGAATCGCCGTAGATCATTATCAGCGTTCCAGTATCCATTACGCCTTTTACAAGGTAACGCGCTTCCGTGGTTGGTTCGACAACCGCCCAGCATTCCATCCGCTCGTCAAGGGATCGCGCCGAAACCTGCGTTTCCGCAGGTTTCTGAAAGTCAGGGGCATTTTCGAGGAGATCTACGGCTTGCTCCCAGGTTGCGTCTGCTGCGTCCCAGCCGTCCAATGGCCCGTCCGGCGGCTCAACCCCCGCAACGGTGCATCCGAGTTCAAAAAGATGGCCCGCCAGCTTCTCCATTGCCGTGAAGCCCGGCTCATCGCGGTCCGGCCAGAGGATTACATCGCGGCCCGCGAGCACCGTCCAGTCTGTTTGCAGCACGGACCCCGCGCCACCGCACCAGGTCGTTACTGCAAATGGCGTTTTGGAATGCACCGCGTCCCTGGCGCGCTCGCCCTCCGTAATGACGACGCAGCAATCCGGCGGCAATTCTTTATAATCAAGAGGCAGATACGGACCTGACACCCCGGACGGGTCACGCCAGCACCGTTGGCCCTTGCCGATCCGGCGCTTGACTACGAAACGTTCGCCCTCAACCGTGTCGTAGGTCCATTCTTTCGTGCGGCCCGTTTTTGTGTTGCCAAACTGGTCGTGTGCTGTCATAAGGGGTTACCCTTAATTTTTCAGTTCGAATCTGTTGAAGGCCCCGGTGTTCACGCACCGGGGTTTTTTCATTGCCCCTCGGCCCGCATCAGCCGGGGTTCCTCGTTTCAGGGGTTCACAACCGGGGACTGGCCCGCTCGGTTTGTGACGCGATCCACTGGTCGATTTCATCAGAGCGCCACGCGACTCGCCGCCTCGCCAAGCGCACTGGCGCGGGGAATCGGCCTTCGCTAATCAGCTTGTAAAGATATGCCTTTGAAAGGCTTGTGCGCGCCTCAACGTCGATGCGCTTCAAGAGTGATACAGGTTTGTTCATGGCGTCCTCACAAGACGGTTGCGTCATTGCTTGAGCCATAGCGGACAATTCATTTGCGGGGTGTCTTTTTAATCGCCGTGAGTGTCTTTTTAATCCCTGTCCCCATGAAAACCGATTTTGCTGATTTACGTATGGCTTCTGCCGATTTCACAGCGCTTCGGAAAAAGGAAACAAGGGCTTTGTGCTGCTTTTCGCCCGCGCGGAAACGGCGTTCAAGACCGCCCTTGCTCAAGTGCTGTCCGTTGATTTCCGTGTTTTCGAGTTCACGCCAGCTCTTCCCGGCGTCCCTTCGTGCCTTGATTTCGAGATAGTCCGAAATTTCGGCACTGGGGTCCCGGTGCGGTCGGCCAGGCCGCGCCAAGAGTTTGCGTATCAGTTCTTCGTTGCTCATGCCCGGAGCCTCACAACGTCAGCGCTTTCGGTGGCAAGGTACGCCGCCCATTGGTCCATGAGTTGCCGCCGCCGCTCGAAAAGGTCCGAACGCTGATAGGCGGCCTCAACCTTGTTGCGGTTGACGTGCGCCAGCGCGGCCTCGGCCACTTCACGCGGCGCGTTGCTACGCTCCGCCGACCATTGCCGGAAACTGCTACGGAAGCCGTGCGGCACTGCCTCAACCGAAAGGTCCCTTAGCAACTTCGATATGGTGTTGTCGGATAGCGGCTTGCCAGAGACGGAAGGGAACACAAGCCCGCTTCCGTCAGCGATTTCGCGGGCTTGTTCCAGCACGTCCAGCGCGGCTTGTGACAATGGGACTCGATGTTCGCGCCCGGACTTCATGCGCTCGCCCGGCACTGTCCACGTCGCGCCCTCAACGTCAATCTCGGCCCATGTCGCGTTGCGGACTTCGCCCGACCGCGCCGCCGTCAAAACGATGAATTCGAAGGCCAGCGCGGTCGCTCGATACGCGGCGCTTGTGCGCACGGCCTCCAGCGCGGCGGGCACTTCCGTGTATGGCAACGCGCGTTGATGCCTGGCTTGATTGCCGCCCTTTGGCAGTGCCGCGCCTATCGCGTCTCCTGCCGGGTTGTCTTCGCGGTGCCCGTTCGCAATGGCCCATTTCATGACCGCGCCGATCCGTTGCCGGACCCGCCGCGCCGTTTCGCGCTTCCCGTTCCAGATCGGCATGAGCACGGCCAGCACGTCCGCCGTCGTGATCTTGTCGACAGGCTTCTTGCCAAGGCGCGGCATTGCGTAGTCGCGCAAGCTGGCCCGCCACTGATCGGCAGACTTCGCGCCGTCGCGCCATGTCTCGGAATGCAGGTCAATGACGATTTCCGCCGCCGCCGCGAATGTCGGAACCTGAGCGCTGCCCGCGTTCGTCGGGTCGCCGCCCGTCCGGGCCGTCTTGCGGTTTTCATATGCCTTCGCCCGCGCCTCGGCCAGGGTGGTCCACTTGACCGACCCGATGCCGATGTCGCGCCGCTTGCCGAATACTGTCACCCGTTGCACAAATGACTTGCGGCTTGCGGACTTCACCCACAAGAAAAGCCCTGCGTCGCCGTCATAGTATCGCCCCGGCGCTTCCACGGAATTGACGAATCTCTGTGTCAGTTGCTTCATTTCCGGTTCCCTTTCGTGCGTTCGATTCCCATCCGGTCCGCCATTTTCGTTACCGCGTTTGTTCCCACGCACGGCACAAATACCACCTTGGAATTGAGAGGACAACAGTGGACGAAAACTTCTTCAAACGCCCTAAAAACAAGGCGAAATCATCATCCTGTGTGGACATTGGCAGACCTCGTGTTGGCGGACTGTCTTTCCGCCACTATCCCCTCCATCGTGTCGACACGGATCGGAGCGCTGCATGAAAGACACCACGGAAAGCCTTGTTCTGCGCTCGGATGCCGACGGCATCGCGACGCTGACGCTGAATGCGCCGGGCTCGATCAACGCGCTGAGCGAAGACATGATCGCTGCCCTGACCGCCGAACTGGACGCGCTGGCCGAGGACCGGTCGGTCAAAGTCGTGATCCTGCGGGGCCAAGGCGCGCATTTCTGCGCTGGCCATAACCTGAAGGAAATGACCGCACGCCGGGCTGATGCGGATGGGGGTTTTCAGTATTTTCAGGACCTTTTCGCAACATGCTCGGCCATGATGCTGAAAGTGGTTCGTCTGCCGCAGCCGGTCATCGCGGAAGTGTCGGGCATTGCGACCGCCGCCGGCTGTCAGCTGGTCGCCAGTTGCGATCTGGCGGTCGCGTCGGATGACGCAAGCTTCGCGACGTCGGGGGTCAATATCGGGCTCTTTTGTTCGACGCCGATGGTGGCGCTGTCCCGAAACCTGTCGCGCAAACACGCGATGGAGATGTTGCTGACGGGCGATTTCCTGCCCGCATCCCGCGTCGCGGAACTGGGTCTGGTCAATCGGGTGGTGCCCAAGGATTTGTTGGAGCACACGACGCGGGGACTGGCCCGGCAGATCGCCGACAAGTCGCCGGCCGCCGTACGCATTGGCAAACGCGCCTTTTATGAACAGGCTGAAATGCCGCTGGAACAGGCTTATGCCTATGCCGGGAAGGTGATGGCCGAAAACATGATGGCGCGCGATGCCGAAGCCGGGATCGGGGCGTTTATTGACAAAACGGCGATGCCGGATTGGACTGGCGAGTAAGTCGTTTCGACGCGTGCGAGTTCACGAAACCTCAACCATACGTCGTGAAACTTGCGCATATTAGGGTCCAAATTCACCTTTCCTCAACCAACCTCCCCAGAAAATGAGGGTGGGTGGCGGTGGCTTTAAAGCAGGACGGCGTTAACCAAGGTTAAGACGTCTGATGCCTGACCGAAGGGCGCGACACCAGCCGGCCTGCCCTGCAAAACCGTTTGAACCCTCTGATTTTTCTGCCAATACTGCCATCATGCCGGGCCCAACCCTCAAGGATGTAGCCGAACGCGCGGGCGTCTCTCGCTCTGCGGTGTCGCGCACCTTTACCGATGGCGCTTCGGTGTCCGAGAAGATGCGCGCCAAGGTCGAGCGCGCCGCCGAGGAACTGGGATACAGCCCGAACGCCTTGGCCTCGTCTCTGACAACAGGCCGGACCAAGCTGATCGGGCTGATCGCGAACAACTTTCACAACCCCCTGTTTCTCGAGATTTTCGACCGCTTCACACGTCGCCTTCAGGATCGGGGCCTGCGCCCGCTTCTGGTCAATCTCACCGACGAAACCGATCCGGAAAACTCGATCCGGATGATGCGGACCTATTCGGTAGATGGTGTCGTCGTGGCGTCGTCGACCCTGCCGCCGGTCTTTGCGAAAGCCTTCCGCGACGCCGGCATTCCGGTCGTCCACAGCTTCGGGCGCTATTCGACGCGCCCCCGCGTCCATGTCGTGGGCATCGACAATGTCGAATGCGGCCGCATGGCGGCGACCGAGCTTTTGGCGCGAAACTATAAGCGCGTCGCCTTCCTTGGCGGCCCCGAGAGCGCCACCTCGACACAGGATCGCCTGCACGGGTTCGGTGCCGAGATTGCCAAGCATCCGGGCGTAGAGATGAGCCATTCCTTCGCCACCGGGTATTCATTCCATGCCGGGCGCACCGAGATGCAACGCCTGATCGCCAATGGCCCGGCCGAGGCCTATTTCTGCGGCGATGATGTCATCGCGGTCGGCGCGCTCTCGGCCTTACAGGACGCCGGGTATGATGTTCCGGGTGACGTCGGGCTGATCGGGCTGAACGACATGGAAATGTCGGGCTGGGAAAGCATCGACCTGACCACGATCCGCCAGCCGGTCGAAGATATCATTGACGCCAGCGTGTCGCTCATGGCCTCACTTCTCGATCTTCCTGACGCACGGCCCAAGGCGCGGCTCTTCTCGTGCGAGGTGGTAGAGCGCGGCACATTGCGCCCCCGCTAAGTCATGTCCAAATACGTTTATATCGGCGCCCCCGCCATGCTGGCGGGCTTGCTTGTCGTGGCGTTGACGCTCAGCTACCGGCGGCTTGACGACGCCGACCGGGGCGTGCGCCTGTCCTATTGGCTGGTCTGGCTGCATCTGGCGCTTGCCGTACTGGCGGTTGGGCTGACCGCATCAAACCCGATCGCGAAACTGTCCTGCATGACAGGGATTTTCGGCTTCTCCACATCGCTTGTGGTCGCGGGGCTGGATTTGATCAACCTGCTGCGATGGTTGATCGTCCGGGCGCGGGCTGACGGCCGCTGGGGCGATCCAAGGCGTTTGATTTATGCCTGTTTGAGACTACTGACACACGGCCTTCTGACGCTGACCTTCCTGTGGTGCGCCCTGCTGTGCACAGTTTGATTGGGCGGTGTTTTGCCTAGTCTTGATCGCTGAGACCTGACCTTCGGCATTTCCACATTTTTGCCCCAAAAACTGGATAACCCTCAACCCACAGTAGTTTTGACGCGAGTAAGCTATTTTCATAACGCCAAAAACAGCTGCGAAGGCCAAGTCTTGAGTTTCCAAGCCGTATCAGTGCTGAACCTATCGCATCAGCCAACGAACAAAGGTCTATAAATGCTCACGAAATTTCGCCGCCTGGCCGCGCTTTCTGCGGTCATCCTGACGACAGTGACATCCCCCCTGCACGCACAGAACACCACCTTGGGTGCAAACCTTCAAACACCGGAAGAGAACGCCGAGGAGCGGATCAATTTCTCGGGCAAGTTGCGCATGCTGTCGCAGCGCATTCCGTCCGCCGCCTGCCATCTGGTCCGTGGCGTCGACGTCGAAGGCGCAAGCGCGCTTCTGAACAGCGCCCCCGCTGAGTTTGAGAAAATTCTGACCGCGCTTGAATTCGGTGACCCTGATCTGAACATTCAAGAGCCTGAAACGCGCCGCAAGACATTGGCCCGCATCCACGAATTGCGCGCCCGTTGGGAGCCGATGAAGGCCGCCGCCGACGCCGTGGCCAACGGTACTGCGACCGACGCCGATATCGACTATATCCTGACCAACAACATGAACGTGCTTGGCGCCGCGATCCCGCTGGTGTCGGAACTGGTCAAACAATACTCGAACCCCAACGCCGTCAGCCACGCCAACCTGATGCTGATCGACATTTCGGGACGGCAGAGAATGCTGACCCAGAAGATGTCGAAGGAAAGCTGCATTGCAGCCAGCTCCTATCGCAAGGACACGACCCTTGATGATCTGGCCGGCACGATGCGCATTTTCGAAGCCTCGCTGAACGCGCTGCGCCACGGCATGGCCAATGTCGGCATCATGCCGCCACCCAACGGGACAATCTCGAGCGGGCTGGATGTCGTTCTGACGGACTGGTCAGAGGTCAAGCCGATGCTGACGCAGGTGCGCACCGGCGATGTGCTGGAACCCGAGAAAGATGCCTTCAAGTTCCGGCAGCTCAACACGACCATGGTCAACATGAACAAGGTCGTGGGCCTCTATGTGCAGGCCGCCAAACCGGCTCCCGCCGGCTCATAGGTTCGGCGACAAAAGCAACGGATCAGAGCCGCCGTCATGGCGGCTCTGTCGTTTCAGGGGGTTTATCTCAGCGATGGCGGGCGGGCGTCCACCCATGCACCGTTCGCCTTGGCCGACGCCACGGCCTGATGCACCGCCGCCATCGACCGCAACCCGTCCACGGCCAAGGGAAAGCGCCCATGCGGCTCGCCCCGGATCGCAGCGGCGATGTCGACATAGATGTTGGCAACGGCCAGCGGGAAGCCTTCGGGATGGGCGATCGCCACGCGCGAAAGCCGCGTGGCTTCATCCGACAGACCGCCCTCGCCCTTCTCCATGATCTCGGTCCGGCCACCGACGCGGGTGTAATAGACTTGGTTCGGTTCTTCCGAGCGCCAGCGCATGCCACCCGTTTCCCCGAAGACCTGAATGTCGAACCCGTGCTGTCGCCCGATGGCCACGGACGAGGTCCAGAGCCGCCCGACCGTGCCGCCTTCCATGCGGAAATTGACCATCGCGTCGTCTTCCAGCTCGCGGCTCGGAATGGTCGAGGCGAAATCGGCCGAAAGCTCTTTCACCTCGTCCCCGGTGATGAAGCTGGCCATATGCATGGCGTGAATGCCGCAATCGGCGAACTGGCCCGAAACGCCCGCCATCGCGGGGTCATAGCGCCAACGGACGCGTGGGTTGTCGGCATCGGTGGCGTCACCGTGGTGGCCATGGCTGAAATTGGCCACGACAAGCCGTACTTTCCCGATCTGGCCCGTGGCCACCATGTGCCGCATCTCGCGCACCATCGGATAGGCGGAATAACAGTAGTTGACGGCACAAATCTTGCCGCTGGCCTTGGCGATCTTGACGATCTCTTCGCCCTCTTTGACCGTCATGGTCATCGGCTTTTCGCAAAGCACGTTGAACCCGGCTTCAAGAAACGCCTTGGTGATCTCGAAATGGGTCGAGTTCGGCGTCGCCACTGTCACAAGATCAACCTTGCCGTCGCGGCCCCTTTCGCCCGCCAGCATCTCCTGCCAGTCGGCATAGGCGCGATCCGGTGCCACGCCCAGTTCTTCGGCATAGGCGCGTCCGCGCTCGGCATCCACGTCCAAGGCACCGGCTGCCAGAACAAAGTTCCCGTCAGCGCGCGCGCCCATCAAATGCGCCGGCCCGATCTGGCTGCCCTTGCCGCCACCAATCATGCCCCAGTTCAGTCGTGCCATGTCAGAATCCAATCGATTGCAGGTATTCGCGGTTCGCGCGCGCGTCGTCGATCGGGTTCACGTCCAGCGTCGGATCGCAATCCTGTTCGACCGTGCACCAGCCTTCAAAGCCATTGTCCAGAAGGATCTGCCGCACTTTCGGGAAATCGACGTCGCCATCCCCGAGATTGCAGAAAATGCCCTGCCCGCAGGCCTTGTAGAAGTCGGTGCGATTGGCCACGACATCGGCCTTCACCTTGGGGTCGATATCCTTGAAATGCATATAGGAAATGCGACCGATATACTTTTCCATGAAGGCCACGGGATCGAACCCGGCATAGGAATGGTGGCCCGTGTCGAAGCAGATCTTCAGGATGTCTTCGTCCACCTCGGCCAGCAGGCGTTCAAGCTCGGGCTCGAAATCCATGAAACCGGCGGCATGGGCATGAATGCCCACCGTCAGGCCATGGTCGACACCGATCTTTGCCGCTTCCTTGATCCGGTCGCGATAGGCCTCCCATTCGGCCTTGTCCATCTGCTCGGCCTCGTCAGCGCGACCAGCGGTCGGTGCACGGCGGGGCGAGATGCTGTCGATCAGCACAAGATGCTCGGCCCCATGCGCGACCAGCGCCTTGCAGGTGCGGACCGTACCATCCAGCACGTCATCCCATGCGTCCGGATCGTGGAACGGGCGGAAGACAACGCCGCCGATCAGTTCGAGGTCATGCTGGGCCAGCCCATCGGCCAGAACCGCCGGGTCTTCCGGCATGAAGCCAACGGGACCAAGCTCGATCCCCTTGTACCCGGCTTCGGAGTTCTCTTTCAGAACCGTTTGCCACGTCGGGTTGCGCGGATCATCCGCGAATTCCACACCCCAGGAGCAGGGCGCGTTGCCAATCCTAATCATGGGTCTTGTCTCCCTTAGAAGTCCTTGACGGCTTTCCAGCCCTTGTCGTTATGCGAGGCATGAACCGCCGCGATCACGCGGTTCACTTCCATACCTTCGCGGAAGGTCGGCCAGCGGCTTTCACCGCTGTGAATGGCCTCGAGGAAATCCTTCGCCTCGATGATGATCTGGTCCTGATACCCGGTGCCGTGCCCCGGCCCCTGACAAAACGGCAGATAGTCGGGGTGGGTCGGCCCCGTCAATATCTTGCGGAAGCCTTGGGTCGTCTCCGGCCCCTCGCGCAGGTAGAGATGGATCGCGTTCTGATCCTCGCCGTCGAACCGGATCGCCCCATGCGTGCCATCGATCTGATAGGCATAGCCCATCTTCCGCCCCGTCGCGACGCGGCTGGAAAAGATCGTGCCAATCACCCCGTTTTCGAATCGCACCATCACGGCAGCCTGATCGTCATTCGTCACAGCCACCCCGCCCCGGTCCGCGTGGACGGTCTCGACCACCGCGCAAAGCTCGGCAATCGGCCCCATGAAGGCGTGCGCGCAGTTGATGATATGAGGCGCGAGATCGCCCATATTGCCGTTGGCAATCCCTTCGGTGCGCCATGTCGCGGGCAGATCGGGATCGGCCAGAAAGTCCTCGGTCATCTCGGTCCGAAAGCACGTCACGCGCCCTATCCGGCCTTCGTCGACCAAGGCCCGCGCATATTGCGAGGCCGGCGTGCGGATATAGTTGAACCCCACCATGTTCACGACGCCCGAGGCTTCGGCCGCCGCGACCATCGCCCGGCTGTCTTCCAGCGACGCGCCCAACGGTTTCTCGCAGAGTACCGGCTTACCAAGGGCAAAGGCAGCCTCGGCAATCTCGCGGTGAAAGGTTTGCGGCGTTGCAATCACCACGGCCTCGACCCGCGGGTCTTCGACAAGCGCGCGCCAATCGCCGGTGCCGCGGGCAAACCCGAAGGCCGCGCGATAGCGCTCGCCGCTTTCGGGTGTCGATCCCGCGATCATCTCCAACCGGGGCCGAAGCGCCGTGTTGAACACGGCCCCGACCGACGCCATGGCGACCGAATGGGCCTTGCCCATATAGCCGCCACCAACGATGCCAATGCCAATCTCGGACATGGGCCGCTCCTCCCTGATCTTTTCGGTTTGCAACCGGTTGCAAAATCCCTATCCTCAGAATAACAGCGGCACAAGTCGCAACTTTCGTGTATGGGTCAAAACCCCATGCCAAGGGAGGAACATCATGAGCGAGACCGTCACGCTGACCACGGCGCAAGCCATCGTGCGCTATCTGGCCAATCAGTACATCGAGATCGACGGGGTCGAGCATCGCCTCTGTGGCGGTGGTTTTGGCATTTTCGGCCACGGCAATGTCACCTGCCTTGGCGAAGCGCTCTATGATCATCAGTCCGAATTGCCGCTTTATCGCGGTCAAAACGAACAATCGATGGGCTTTGCCGCGGCGGCATACGCCAAGTACTGGCTGCGCCGGCGATTCATGTTCTGCACCGCCTCCGCCGGCCCCGGCACCGCGAACCTTCTGACGGCTGCCGCGCTGGCCCATGCCAACCGTTTGCCGATGCTGATGCTTTGCGGCGATGCCTTCCTGACCCGCCTGCCCGACCCGGTGCTGCAGCAGCTTGAACATTTCGGCAACCCCGCGCTTGGCCTGAATGACGGGTTCAAAGCGGTCTCGCGGTTCTGGGATCGCATCACCCATCCCGCGCAAGTCATCCAGTCGCTTCCGGCGGCCATCAACACGATGCTCGACCCGGCAGATTGCGGCCCGGCGTTCATCGCGTTGCCGCAGGATGTGCAGGGCTGGACCTATGACTATCCTGTCGCGCTGTTCGAAAAACGCACCCACCACATCCGCCGTCAGGCCCCCGACGTAACTGAAGTGGCCAAGGCAATCGAGATGATCGAGGCCGCCGAACGCCCCATCCTGATCGCCGGTGGCGGTGTGCAATACTCGGGCGCTGTCGCCGAGTTGACCGCATTCGCCGAAAAGCACGCAATCCCGGTGGTCGAAACCATCGCCGGGCGCGCCAACATGCTGGACACCCATCCCCTGAACATCGGCCCGATCGGTGTCACCGGATCGGACAGCGCCAATGCCGTGGCCGAAGCGGCTGATCTGGTGATTGCCGTCGGCACGCGGCTGCAGGACTTCACGACCGGCAGCTGGACTGCCTTTGCCAAGGACGCGAAGTTCATCGGCGTGAATGTCGGGCGGCACGACGCCATGAAGCATCTGAGCCACCCCGTGGTCGGGGATGCCAAGCTGGCGCTCGATGCCCTCAAGACGGACTACCGCACACCGGCCAGCTGGACCGCCTTCGCCCAGGACGAGCGTAAGAAATGGCAGGCCTATGTGGCCGACAACACCACGCAGGGCAACCGCCCGAACTCCTATGCGCAAGCCATTGGAACTGTGAACAAACTCTGCGACCCGCGCGACCGCGTGGTCGCCGCCGCAGGCGGCCTGCCGGCCGAGGTCACCGCCAACTGGCGCACCCTTGATATCGGCACCGTCGATGTCGAGTTCGGCTTTTCCTGCATGGGCTATGAAATCGCCGGCGGCTGGGGCGCGCGAATTGCACAATCCGAACAAGAGTCTGACAAGGACACCTTGGTTTTCTGCGGGGACGGCAGCTATCTCTTGATGAATTCCGACCTTTACAGCTCAGTCCTGACACAAAAGAAGCTTATCGTGTTCGTCCTCGACAATGGCGGGTTCGCCGTCATCAACAAGCTGCAGAACAACACCGGGAACGAAAGTTTCAACAACCTCTTCGCCGACACCCCCACCGCAACGCATCAGGTCGGCGTCGATTTCGAAGCCCATGCCGCCGCGATGGGCTGCCACGCCGAGACCGTCTCGAACAGCGCCGAACTGGGCGAGGCCTTCACCCGCGCCAAGGCGGCCGACAAAACAAGCGTCATCGTGATGAAGGTCGACGCCTATGAAGGCTGGACAACCGAAGGCCATACATGGTGGGAAGTCGGCACACCGCACGTAACCGACAACCCCAAGGTCGAAGCCGCCCACAAGGACTGGGAAGCCACCCGGGACAAGCAGCGCCGGGGGGTCTGATGCAAACCGGCCTCTTCATCTCTTCCCAAATACGCAAACCGGAAACTTTCAAAGTTTCCGGACAGATTTCTTTCCAAGAAATCGGGGGCGCCGCGACATGAGCAAGCTCCTCGACGGCATCCGCCAGAACAATTTCGTCATTGTTGGCCGCGCAGGCATCGACTTCTTCACCGACCCCGGCGTGACGCTGGAAGACAGCACCCGGATGACCGTCGATCTTGGCGGGTCATCGGCGAATATCGGCGCGGGCATCTGCAAGCTTGGCGGCAAAGCGGCGCTGGTCACCCGTGTCAGCGACGACAGCATCGGCAGCTATTGCACCCGCCGCCTGCAGCATTACGGCGTCGATACGACCTATGTCCGAACAGTCGGCGGCGAGTTCCGGAACTCGCTCGCGGTCTATGAAAGCGTGGTCGAAAACCACCGGAACGTCATCTATCGGAACGGCGCCGCCGATTTCGAAATGTCCGAGACGGATGTCGAAGCCGTCGATTACGGCCGCTTCGGCGCGCTGATCACCGCTGGCACCGTCTTCGCCGCCGAGCCATCGCGCAGCGCCACCTTCCGGTCGTTCGAACTGGCCAAAGCCGCCGGTCTTCCGATCATCTTCGATGTCGACTATCGCCCCTATTCGTGGCCCTCGCCCGAAGTTGCCTCCGACGTGCTCAGCCGTGCCGCCGAACAATGCGACATGATCGTCGGCAATGACGAGGAATTCGGCTTCATGGCGGGCGATTACGACAAGGGGCTCGAAAAGGCCCGAAGCCTTTCGGAAACCACCTGCGAGATCGTGATCTACAAGATGGGCCACGAAGGCGCGATCACCTTCACCGAAGGTAAAGAGATCAAGACCGGCATTTATCCGGTCGAGGCGCTGAAACCCACGGGCGCCGGCGACAGTTTCATGGCCGGTCTCGTCACCTCACTTGCGGCGAGGCATGATCTGGAGACCGCCATTCTGCGCGGCTCGGCCTGTGCCTCGATCACCGTATCAAAGCCCGGCTGCGCCCCGGCGATGGCCACGACAGACACGCTTGAACAGTTCCTCGCCGATCATCCCGGACCGACGGACCACTAGAAGACGACAGGACACGACATGCATATCGCCCCCTATGACAACCAGAACAGCCCGATCGTCGATGTGGATGACAGCACGGTCCCGCTGAACTATTTCAACATCGTCAAACTTGAGGCCGGACAGGCCTTCGACTATCAAGTGCCGGGCTACGAGACCTGCATCGTGCCTGCCACCGGCACGGTCGACATCGAGGTCGAAGGCTTCGCGGCGGCGGATATTGGCGGGCGCGGCGAGGATGTCTGGGACGGCGAGCCGGAAGGCGTCTATGTGCCCTCGGGCGCCAAGGCCACGATGATCGCCAAGGACAGCTGCGAGGTCTTCGTGGCAGGCGCCAAGTATGACGAGGTGCTCGAGCCCTTTGCCGTCCGTGCCGACGAGCTAGACCTTGTTCAATACGGCTCGGACGACACCAAGACCCACCGCAAGATCAAGCACATCCTTGGCCAGAAACAGCACGACAAAGTCGGTCGCCTGCTGGTCAGCGAGCTTTTTACAGTTGGCGCCGGCGGTTGGTCGGGCTTTCCCAGCCACAAGCACGACACCGACCGCCTGCCGCTGGAGACGCGCCACGACGAGACCTATAACTTCCGCTTCCGCCCGAACCACGGCTCGGGCGTGCAGATGCTACAACGCGAGGACGGAAAGCCAGGCGACGCCTATCACATCGTGGATGGCTCGACGATCTGTCTCGACAACGGTTATCACCCCTGCTGCGTGCTGCCGGGCTATGAGATGTATTATTTCACCATCCTCGGCGGCCTCAGCCAGCGAAGCCTCGTGCAGTACTTCCAGCCCTCGCATGCCTATCAGATCGAAACGATCCCGGGCATCAAGGACATGATCGCGAAGTTCAAGTAACGCCACGCGGTTGCATCGGCCCGCATGGTCACGGGCCGGATTGGGGGCCATGCCCCCTCAACGAAGGATATGGGACATGCCACTCGCGACACTTTCTGACGTTCTGCAACCGGCCCTGCACAAGGGCTATGCCGTGGCCGGGCTGGTGACATTGGGCTGGGAGGACATGCGGGCCTTTGTCCACGCTGCCGAGGCCGAAGACTGCCCCGTCATCCTGCAAGCCGGACCATCATGCCGGGCGCACACGCCCCTGCCCGTGCTGGGCGCGATGTTCCGCAACCTGGCCGAGACGGCCTCGGTCCCGGTCGTGGCGCATCTCGACCACGGCTATACGTTTGACGATTGCAAGCTGGCACTGGACAGCGGCTTCACCTCGCTGATGTTCGATGGATCGCGCAAGCCATTCGCCCAGAACGTGGAGGAAACCGCACGAATTGCCGAGATGGCCCACAAAGCGGGGATTTCCTGCGAGGGCGAGATCGGGTTCGTGGGCTATGATGGCGGCGAACAGTCGAACGGGACAGACCCGGCGGAGGCCGCAGAATTCGCACGCCTGACCGGCGTCGACGCCATGGCCATTTCGGTCGGCAATGTACACCTGCAGCAGGACCAGTCCGGCGGGCTGGACGAGGCGCGCATCGCCGAGATCGACGCCGCGACCGAAGTGCCGTTGGTTATTCACGGCGGGTCGGGCGTGCCGGCCGAGCAGCGCCGGCGGCTCGCGCAGGGCACGTCGATCTGCAAGTACAATATCGGGACCGAGCTTCGCATGGCCTTTGGCGGCGCGTTGCGTGACGCCGTAGCCGCGGACCCGGACCGGTTCGACCGGGTGCAGATATTGAGTGAAGTGGAAGCGCCGCTGGTCGAAGCGGCACGGGCGGTTCTGCGCAACATCAAGGGCTGAGTTCGTTGGGGCGGCGCCCGAATCTTCGAACGTCACAATCAGAAGCTGCAACACATGCGCTCGGCGCCGCTCTACGGCGGCGTCAGTAAAGTGTTTACCGGCAATGGGTTACACGCGGCGGAGAACGGGACCGCGACACTCCGACGTGGTTTAACCCCATGTAAACAGCCCGCCCGGAAAACTAGGGGTGGGAGGACGGGGGATCGCCGGAACGTTAAAAATCGGTAAACAGGCCGTCCGCTCGTTAACCAAGACTCACGCGGTCACAGTGCCGACAAGGCCGCGTTCATCGCCTCCCAAAGCGCCTCGACCGGTTCGCACCCAACCGACAGACGCACCGCGCCCGGTGCAACATCATCCCCCCAACGCGCCCGCCGCTCGGCCGAGGAATGGATGCCCCCGAACGAGGTCGCGGGCTGCAACAGCGCACAGGTATCGATGAACGCCTCGGCGGCTTCAGCATCGGCAAGCGTCAGGTGAATCAGGAACCCGAACCGCTGCATCTGCTTCGCAGCCAGCGCGTGCGACGGGTCGTCAGGCAACCCCGGGAACCGAACATCCGCAACCGTTCCATGCGCCTGCAATCGCGCGGCAATTGCCTCGGCCGAGCGGCACATCCGGTCAAACCGAACCTCCAGCGTCTCCAGCCCCCGATGCAGCAGCCAGGCCTCCATCGGCCCCGGAATGGCGCCCGCAAATTTGCGCCAGTCGCGCACCCGCGCCAGCACGGCTTCATCGCGGCACGCAACATGGCCCATCAGCAAATCGGAATGCCCGCCCGGTGCCTTGGTGTCGGACGCCACCACGACATCCGCGCCAAGGGCCAAGGGCCTCTGCCCGAACGGCGTCATCGTGGTGTTGTCGACCACCGTCATCCCACCCGCGGCGCGCACGGCCTCTGCCACGGCGGCAATATCGATCACCTCCAGCCCCGGGTTCGACGGCGTTTCGACGAAGACAAGATCGAACCCCTCAAAGCCGCCCTCGGCAAAGCCCAGCGTCGGACGCTGGACAATCTCGACGCCATAGGCCGACAGGAACGTGTCCGCCATGACCCGGGTCGCATAGTATCCATCCGACGGCAACAGCGCCCGCGAACCCGCCTTCAAGGTTGCAAAGAACACCGACGAAATCGCCGCCATGCCCGACGGGAACAGCACCGCGGGCGCGTCCTCCAGATGGGCCAACGCCGCTTCCACCACCTCCCATGTCGGGTTCTCGGCCCGGCCATAGGTGGCCGCCGCCTGCGGGTCACCCGGCAGGTGGAACATCGACGCCTGCACCAGAGGCGGCGGCACCGGCGCGCCCTTCATCAACTCCCGCAAATGCAGAAATTCCCCGGCCTTCTTGTCGTCGCTCATGTCCGCCCCAACCGCTTGTCTTCGGCACTCAGCTCGGGCGCCCGCTCCTCTTTCCGGCCATAACCACCGCCGCCCGGCGTTTTCACGCGGACCCGGTCGCCTGCCTGCAAGGGAATGTCCTGCGCCTTTGAAAGATGCTCGGGGACATGGGCCACGCCGTTCTGCCAGACTTCCACTTCGTTCACCGCGCCATCCTCGCCGCCCAACGCCCCTTGCGGCCCGAACCGCCCGTGATCCATCACGAAGCTTGCCCGCGCGGTGCCGCGCCGCAACTCGACTTCATAGTCCAGCCCCAGCCCGCCGCGATGCCGCCCCGCCCCGCCCGAGCCTTCGCGCAGCGCATAGCGATGATAGAGCACCGGAAAATTCTGCTCCATGATCTCGATCGGCGGCGCCTTGGATATCCCGATGGTCGAGCATCCATTGGCCAGCCCGTCATGGTCGGCATTGCCGCCATATCCGCCGCCCGAAAGTTGGTACATCACGAAGTCACGGCCCGTCGCCGGGTCATGCCCGCCCAGCGCGAAGTTGCCGCTGGTGCCGGCTGGCGCCGCCGTCACCCGGTCGGGCAACGCCTCGACCAGTGCCGCGAAGACCGCTTCGGCAATCCGCTGCGAGACCTCGGCCGCGCAACCCGAAACCGGGCGCGGATAGTGCGCATCAAGAAACGTCCCTTCGATCCCGACCACGTCCAGGGGCGCAAAGGCGCCTGCGCTGATCGGCACTTCGGGAAAGATATGTCGCATCGCCAGATAGACCGAGGACAGCGTCGTCGCCCGGACCGAGTTCATCGGCCCCATACAGGGAGGTGCCGTTTCCGAGAAATCGAAAGTCAAATGCCCCGGCCGCTTTTCGACGGTCAAACGGATCGCAAGCGGTTCATTGACGACACCATCACTGTCGACCCACGCGACCGAGCGATAGACCCCGTCCGGCACCTCGTCGATCAGACGCCGCATCTGTGTTTCAGCCCGGGTCCGCAATTCACCGATCGCGGCGCGCACCAAGTCGTCCCCATAGCGGTCGAGCAACGCGTTCAGTCGGTCCTCGCCCACCTGCAAGGCCGCAGCTTGCGCCTTGACGTCCCCGATCCGCTGGTCAGCGACGCGGATATTGGAACAGATGATCGCGTAGATCTCCTGATCCAGCACCCCTTCCTTGAAAAGCTTGACCGGCGGCACCCGCAGCCCTTCCTGTTCGACCGCGGTCGCACTTGCTGAAAAGCCGCCGGGCACAGCGCCGCCAGTATCGGGCCAATGGCCGGTGTTCGACAGCCAGCAAAAGATCTCGCCGTCCCGATAAAACGGCCGGGCAAAGCGGACATCCATCAGATGCGTGCCGCCCAGATAGGGGTCGTTCACCATGTAAACGTCCCCCGGCACCGGGGCTGCCGTCACGCCATCCCGGATGCGTCCGATCAACTGCCGCGTGCTGTCCTGCATCGTGCCGACAAAGACCGGCAAGCCACCTGCGCCCTGCGCGATCAAGGCACCATCCTCGGCGCTATAAATCCCGTCCGAGCGATCATTTGCCTCGGCAATCACCGGCGAGAAGGCGGCCCGCGAAAACGCCATATCCATTTCGTCGCAGACCTGCGCCAACCCGGCCTGAATGACCGAAAGCGTGATTGGATCAATGCTCATGCCGCCACGCCTGTCTTCCGCCGATGATAGGTCAGCGTCCACCCAAGACAGATCGCCAGAGCCGCCCGGTTGCAATCGCCATCCAGATAGATGCCCCGATTCCCCAAATAGGCCAGTTCGGGAAACGCGGCGCGAAACGCGTCGACCAAGCCCGTGTGACAGATGAAATAGGCCACGGGCCGCCCGTCTTTAACCCCCAGCCGAATGGTCGAGCCGGCTTTGCTCGCTTCCGTAAGATAAGCCGGCTGCCCCCATTTCAGCGTCTCGGTCAAAGGTCCGACGCCGAGCTCTTCGGCCCGTTCGAAAATCAACGCCCGCACTTCGAGCAGGCCCCGCGGCGCTCCGTCAAACGCGGGAGCGACGTCTGGGGACATCGGCACACTCATTTCATCTCTTCCCAAATACGCAAGTCGACGCTTACCAGAGGCCAACCGGTCGAACACGTCATCCCGAGACCTCCACGATCAGGTTCCCCAGCGCATCGCCCCGCGCCACCCAGCCGGGCTCGATCAACACGGTCGTGTCCAGTTGTTCGATCACGGCAGGTCCCGCAAGCTCGATATCCAACGGCAGGTGATCCCGCCAATAGACCGGCGTCTCACACGCCCCGTCCTCGAAAACCACCACGCGCGTGCCCGAGGGCTCGGCCACGGCCCGTCGTCCGGCAGGGTCCACCAGTGTCGACAGATCGACCGGGTCCGACACGCCCACAACCGAGCAATTCACGTTCACGATCTTCGCCCGGATCTCGTCCAACTCGACCTTGAACCGGTCCCAGTACACCGCCTCGAACCGCGCCTGCAACGTCTCGCGCGTCGGCTGCCCATCATCCAGATTGACCCGCACCACGTGGCTTTGGCCGACGAATTGCATGTCGACACTGAAGCTTTCCTCGACCGACCGGATGGCGACGGTTTCGCGCCCCAGCGCCGCCCGGCCCGCGGCAGCCTGCTGGGCAAAGAGACCATGCAACACATCCAGATCTACCTTGTCCAAGGCTGCGTTGATCGTGCGCACATAGTCATGCCTAAGGTCAGCCACCATGCAGCCCAGCGCATTGGTGATGCCCGGACGCACCGGCACCAGAACGCGCGGCACCCCCAACTCGCGCGCCAGCGCGACAGCATGCAACGGCCCCGCGCCCCCGAAGGCAAAAAGCGCGAAATCCCGTGGATCGGCCCCCAGCGACAGTGAGACCATGCGAATGGCACCCGCCATCTTGGCATTGGCCAGCCGGATCACCGCAGCCGCCGCACCCTCGGCATCGACCCCAAGCGGCGCGCCCAGATCACGGGCAAACACCTCGGCCACGCTGTCGCGCGTCACGCCGCCGGTGACCGCAAGCTTCGCGGGGTCCAGCCGCCCCAGCAACAGGTTCGCATCCGAAATCGTCGGGCGCTGCCCGCCGCGCCCATAGCAGATCGGCCCGGGATCGGCGCCCGCGCTCTCCGGTCCAACCTCCAGCAAGCCCGCTGCATTCACGCGCGCGATCGAGCCGCCACCGGCCCCCACGGTGCGAACATCGACCATCGGCACATGGATCGGCATCGCGTATTCGATCTCGATCTCGTTCGAGACTGGCGCCACGCCGTCCCGGATCAGCGCCACATCGGTCGACGTGCCCCCCATGTCATAAGTAATCAGGTTCCCCAGCCCGGCAGCCCGGCCCGTATAGGCCGCCGCCATGACACCAGAGGCCGGCCCCGACATCACCGTCTTTGCCGCCTCACGTGCAACAAGCTTCGACGACACCATGCCGCCGTTGCCGTTCATCACCAGAACATCGCCCGGATACCCTTTCCGACCCAACTCCTCGCCCAATCGCGCAACATAGCGCTCCAGCAGGGGCTGAACGCTGGCATTGACCGCTGCCGTCACGCCACGCTCGAACTCGCGGGTCTCGGACAAAAGCGCGTGCCCGCAGGTCACGAAGTCGTTCGGCCAGAGCTCGGCCGCAATCTCGGCCGCGGCCAGTTCATGGGCCGGGTTGGCATAGGCATGCAGGAAATGGATCACCAGCGCTTCGCAACCCGCCTCGCGCAACTGGCCAATGGCGTCAGCCACCGCATCCCGATCGAGAGGCGTCACCACCTGGCCGGCCGCGTCCATGCGTTCGGGCACTTCAAGCCGCAAATCCCGCGGTATGATCGGCGTGAAGACCCCTTTCATCCCATAGGCTTGCGGCCGTGTCCGACGCCCCAATTCCAGAACGTCCCGGAAACCCGCCGTTGTGATAAGCCCGGTCTTAGAGCCTGAATCATAATTATTTAACATATTGTAATAATTACGTTATTGCCCGCGCCACCCGTCGCATCAGGAACCGGCACGCGGCCAGTTGGACCCAGGCCAGAGAACTGGCCAAGGTCCGCTCCACGTACTTCGCCAAGCGTCGGCACCACGACAGCCAG
>JAJDUZ010000063.1 GCA_022826385.1 Silicimonas sp. | reverse complement strand
GGTCAGGTTCGAGAGATCCATTGCGGCCTCTGATTCGATTTCGGTCAGAAAACGTCATAGACGGTTGACAGAAGAATGTCCAGCCGGTTCAGAAAACCCAATGTAGAAACAGACGATCATGCACAGAAAAAATTCGCCGTGCGGGTTGAGCGGTTCCAGCGCCAGATGCACCCCGGCCCCGTCCGCATACTCGGCCAACAGAGCAACGCGCTCGGCCAGCCGCTTCTGGCTTTCCACGACGCCCTTCGTGCCCGGTTCCGTTCCGCCCGTGACAATGGTCAGCACCGTCGTTCCCAGGTCAGCGGCCATGTCAACCGATGCCCGCGCCTCGTCCAAGGTTCCGGGCGCCTCTGCACCAGTGATGTAAGGCGTACGGCAGAGCCCGACGACCTGCATCCCGGCGGCGCGCACGCGCTCTCCGACCTCGACGGCCCGGGCTCCGATCTCGCGTCGCCAGAAAACGATGCCGCCCATCCCCCGCGCGGCACAGGCGTCGATCACCTGTTCCGGCGACCAGCCAGCCCCCTGCCCGTCGAGATTGTGGCCCAGCGTTGCTGTGTTCAGCGCAAGCGCCGACAGATCGTCCGAGAAATCACGCAACGCCGTAAAGTCCCAGCAGCGTGCGCATCCGCGCGGTGGCCAGATCGGGATCGGCCAGCAGGCCGTTCTGATCGGCCAGTTTGAACACCTCGGTGAAGTAAGGCAGCGGCCGCATCGCCTGTGCGCCGCCGAGCATGACGAAGTGATCCTGATGCCCGTTCAACCATGCAAGGAAGACGACGCCCGTCTTGTAGTATTGCGTCGGTGCCCGGAAGATCAGCCGCGCCAAGGGGACGGTCGGGTCCAGAGTCTCGCGGAAGCCTGCAATATCCCCCGCTTCCAACTGGCTCATCGCCTTGCCGACGGCCACCGCCAGCGGGTCGAAGATGCCGAGAAGCGCGTGGCTGTGCCCTTGGTCATCTCCGGCGATCAGTTCGGGATAGTTGAAATCGTCTCCGGTATACATCTTCACGCCCGCAGGCAGACGGCGGCGCATCTGGATTTCCTTGTTCTTGTCCAGAAGCGAGATCTTGATGCCATCGACCTTGACCGCGTTTTCTTCGATGACGGACAGCACGGTCTCAAGCGTGTCGTGAAACACCTCCCCACCCCAATAACCCGCCAGCGCCGGATCGAACATCTCGCCCAGCCAATGCAGGATCACCGGTTGGTCGCAGGCCGCCAGCACCTCGCGGTACACGCGCAGGTAATCGTCCGGCCCTTGTGCGACGCGGGCTAGCGCGCGGCTTGCCATCAGGATCAGGCGCCCGCCGACGTTCTGGATCGCCTCGACCTGTTCGAGATAGGCACGTGTCACATCTTCGACGCTTGTCGCATCCTCCGGCGCAAGATGATCGGTGCCGCAGCCGTTGAACACCAATGCCTCCGGCAGCTCTGCCTTGGTGCGTGTAATAAGCTCCAGCGCCCCGGCCCAATCCAGCCCCATGCCGCGCTGCGCGGTGTCCATCGCCTCGGCAATCCCCAGACCGAGATCCGCCAGATGTCGGCGGAACGCCATGGTGGCTTCCCAGTCAACAACCGCCCGCCCCGAGGGGTCCGAGGCGGTGAAAGGATCGGCAACAACATGCGCGGCCGAGAACACCACCCGTGCCGGATCAGAACCAATGGGTGCTGCAGTGATGGGGGTGCCTTGCAGGCGATACTCGGACAGGGCGCCGGTGTCGTCGGGGAGGAGAAGTGTCATGTTTCAGAACCTTGGAACAAGCATGCCGCCATCGGCATAGATGACCTGCCCCGTTGTGTAGGGCAGTTTTCCAGTCGCCAGTGAAGCGATGATCGTGCCGACATCCTGCGGCTGACCGACACGCGGGAAGAGGGTGAGCCCGGCCTTGGCGCGCTCTTCATATTGCGCGATGACCGGGGCGGTCATGTCGGTTTCGATCAAGCCGGGGCGGACGTCATAGACCGCGATCCCTTCACGCCCGAGGCGTACCGCCCAGGATTGCGAGACCATGGCTGCGCCAGCCTTGGAGGCCGCGTATTCCGCCCGCGGCTCGGCCACGGCTTCGGCGTTGGACGAGGTGACATTGACGATCGCGTGAAAGACGTTCGGGTCCCGCTCTCGGGCCAGCAGGCGCTTGGCGAAAGCCTGTGTCAGGAAGAACATCGCTTTGGTGTTGACGGTCAGGCAGCGGTCCCAGCTTTCTTCGGACACGTCCAGCGGATCGCCCCGGCTGATGACGCCAACCCCGGCATTGTTGACCAGTGTCGTGAGCGGCCCGAGTTGCGCTTCAATCGCCTCAAGTGCCGCATCATGCTCTGCAAGGTCACTGACATCGAAAGGCGCTTTGACCGCCCGGCCGCCAGATGCCTCGATCGAGGTCACGGCGGCGGCAAGCTCGTCATCATCTAAGGGCCCGTTTAACGCAACGGCGAACCCTTCCTTGGCCAAGGCCTGTGCCGCGCCCAAGCCGATCCCCCGGCTGGAGCCTGTTACAAGGGCCACACTCATCCGCGCGCTCCGTTCTTCATCAGTTCCCGCGCGATGATCATGCGCTGAATCTGGTTCGTGCCTTCATAGATCTGCGTGATCTTCGCATCGCGATAGAGGCGCTCGACCTCGAACCCGCGAATATACCCCGACCCTCCAAAGACCTGCACGGCATCCTGCGTGCATTTGACAGCGGCGTCACCCGCAAAACACTTGGCCATCGAACAGGCCTTAGTGGCGTCTTCCCCACGATCGATCTTGGTGGCGGCCGAGTGGACCAGCAGGCGGCTGGCCTCGATGTCCTTCGCCATATCGGCCAGCATCCACTGCACGCCCTGAAAGTCGGAAATCGGCTGCTGGAACTGCTTGCGCTGCCCCGCATAGTCGAGCGCCGCCTCCAGTCCGGCCTGCGCAATGCCGACGGCCAAGGCACCGATGCCGACGCGCCCCTTGTCGAGCACGCTCATCATCATGTGGAAACCGCGGCCCTCTTCGCCGAGAAGCGCGTCCGCGGGCAGTTTCACGTCCCCAAAAGTCAGCGCTCCGACCTGCGACGCACGCTGACCCATCTTGTGTTCCTTGGGGCCACGCTCGACCCCGTTGGCATGAAGATCGACCACGAAAATCGACATGCCGCGATGACCCGCTGCCTTGTCGGTGCGCGCCAGCACGAAGCCCAGATCGGCAACCGGTGCGTTGTGGATCCAGATCTTGCCGCCATTCAGCACCCAGCCGTCGCCGTCGCGCACCGCTTCGGTCCGAATGCCCGACACATCGGTGCCCGCATCCGGCTCGGTGATGCAATAGGCCACCAGCGTCTTCGCCGCGATCACGTCCCCCAGCCAGCGGGACTGTTGCGCTTCGGTGCCGTGCCGGACCAGCAGCGTGGCGATCAGTTCGACCAACCCGCATTGGTCGGCCACGCTGGCATAGCCGTACGACAGTTCCTCCATCACCAAAGCATAGGTGAGCGTGTCGAAGCCGGGGCCGCCAAGCGCCTCGGGCACACAGATCCCGAAAAGGCCAAGCTCGGCCATCTGCTGGTAGATGTCGCTCGGGAAACGCTCCTCGCGGTCGAGCTCCTCGGCCAGAGGGCGGACCACGTTGATGGCAAAGTCCCGCGCCATGTCACGCACTTGGACATGAGTCTCTGTCAGGTACATGGGCGACATCTCCGGCGAATCTTCTTGTAACTGTTTAGTTACTTTAAGAAGGCATCGGCCACCGCGTCAAGCGCGTGGGATAAAATTTGGGCTTGTCGTGCGGCGACTTCTGCATCTACCAACTATTTGGTTACTTGGGCGAGGGACCATCATGCAACCGACAGCGACGACCCATTATGGCCGTGTCTCTCGCACCTTAGGGGCGCAGTCTCTGCCAACTGCGGCGCGTCGGTCCCCGGCCGCACATGCCGCTGAATTCTGGGCCGAGTTGACGCACGACAGCACGTCGCGCGAGACAGCCCCGGTGCCCGCATGACGCGCCCCGCTCTCGGACCGGGCCGTTATGGTGCGGACGATGTCGAACCGGGCGACTGGATCGATTGCGGCAGCGTCACTGTTTCAGCCGAACGCATACTGCAGTTTGCCGAGCTGACGGGCGATAGGTTCGAAATCCACATGTCGGACGCGGCGGCGCGGCGCCATGGGTTTGACCGTCAGGTGGCGCATGGGTTGCTGGTTCTTTCCCTGGTCGATGGGCTTAAGAACCAGGCCGACGCGCAGTTCGACGCAAGAGCCTCGAAGGGTGGGACTGGATATTCAAGGCGCCCATTCTGGCGGGCGATGACTTGGCGGTCAGACTCTGTGTGACCGATATCCAGCCCGCGCGGCGCGACGATCAGGCGACGCTGGTATTGTCGTTCGAAGTGACCAATCAACGGGGCGAGCGCGTTCAGACGGGAACGAACCGGTTGCTGGCCTATCGCTGAATGACCGGCAGAGGCCGAAAGGCGCACTGGACAGAAAGGCGCCGCCCTTCTCCAACACCGTCACCACGATCCTCTCCCGCACCCTCTCCAAGGGGCCCCCTCACCCCCCTGCCCCCTCTCCCCCATAGGGTCGGAAGGTTGAAGAAACTGTGAAGGCGGCCCGGGTTCCAGGTCGGAATTGTAAGCAGACGTGTCGCGGTGAACGCACTGTGCCGTGAAGGGTCGAAAAACCTACATCTCCATATCGATCACGAAGACCCCATCGACGCCGCCCTCGCATTCGGCCACGATGCGCCCGCCAATCGACTGATGCACTTCGTCGACAAGATAGGTGTCCCGCACACCCAAATCGCGGAAGTCGAACCAAAAGAGATCGCGAAAGCCGCGCACCACATGATCTTCTACGCTGACATTGGCCCGCGACTGAAAGTCCAGAATACCGTCGATCCGCGCATCCAGCGCGGCAAGATCGTCATAGATGGCCTGCTTGGTTTCAGCCGAGGTCTCTGGCTTGAACCGCAAGGCGACAAGGTGGCGGATCATCATGTGTCTCCGAAATCTGGTTTGCGTTTTTCACGAAAGGCCGCAAGCCCGGTGGCAAGGTCGTCGGTCGAGGAAGCGATCGTCCCGGCCAAGGCCTCGATGATGCGCTCGCGTTCTTCACCCTCGGCGGCATTGACCATCATCTTGGCCAGTTCAGTTGCGCGCGGGCTGCGTCCCAGCACCTTGGCCGCTGTCTCGTCCGCCGCGGCCTGCGCGTCTCCCGTCGGCACAACCCGATCCACGATGCCCAAACCTGCCGCCTCGTCGGCGGAAAAGACTTCTCCCAACAACGCCATGCGCCGGACGGCCTGAGCCCCAAAGCGGCGGACGGCGCGCTGCGTTCCGGACCAGCCCGGAATAATGCCAAGGCCGGTTTCGGGCTGACCAATCTTGATATGCGCCTCGGCAATCCGGAGGTCGGCACAGGCCGCAAGTTCCAGACCGCCACCCAGAGCGTGGCCGTCCAGAACGGCAATCACCGGCTGCCGCAAACGGGCCAAGGCATCGAAGGCCGCATGCCCATCGCGCACCCAATGCCGACCGAAAGCCTCGGCGCTTTCACCGGACCACGCTTCAATGTCGCCGCCCGCGCAAAATGCCTTGCCTTCGCCCGACAGGATGACGACGCGGGCCTCGCTGCGTTCGATCACGCGACATTTGGCGCCGAGCTCGTCAACCATTTCGGCGTCGAGCGCGTTCAACTTCTCGGGGCGGTTCAGGCGCAGCCGCGCGACGCCGCCGTCAATCTCAAGCAGGATCCGGTCGGTCATGGCGCCAAGCCAATCAGTCCGGGCTGGAAGAGTGCGGGGTCCATGGGCGCCAAGTCGTTCGCGACGCGCAAGGCGGCTCCCGCCTGCTCCAGCACGTCGCGCTGCACGTCGACGCCGGGCGCAACCTCGGTGACCGTCAGTCCTTCGTCCTGCAGCTCGACCACGCAGCGCTCGGTCACATAGGTGGCCGCTTGACCTTGCGCCTTGGCCCGTTTGCCCGAGAACGACACCTGGTCGACAGCTTCGACAAACTTGGCCGTGTGGCCTTCCTTGTCGATCACCAGTTTTCCGTTCTCGATCCGCATCTTGGCGCCTGCATTGAAGGTCCCGGAAAACACGATCTTGCGCGCGCGCGTCGTGATGTCGACAAACCCACCGGCGCCCGCAGTCCGGTGCGGCGTGGCCGAGAGCCGCGAGACGTTGACCGACCCGTTCGCGTCAATCTCGAGAAACGACAGAAGCGAACAATCGAACCCACCCGCTTGGAAGTACGCAAATTGATGCGGCGAGGCGACAAAGGCCTCGGCATTGGAGGCACACCCGAATTTGAAATCCAGCAGAGGCACCCCGCCGACGGCCCCCTGTTCGATGACCCATGTGACCGAGCCGTGCTGCCCCTCTTCCAGAAAGACCCGCGGCACGTTGGCCGATACACCGAAGCCAATATTGACGGCCCAGCCGGCCTTCAATTCCTGCGCGACCCGGCGCGCGATGACCTTCTGCACACCGAACTCGGGCACACTGAAACTGTCGAGGGGGCGGATCAGTTCGCCTGAAATGGCCGGGTCGTACTCGGTCGCCGTCGTCTGCAGCATATCCGGCGCTTCGACGATGTAGTCGACAAGGATGCCCGGCACGCGCACGTCATGCGGGCGGATCGATCCGTTGGCGGCCACCCGGCGCACCTGGGCGATCACGATGCCTCCGCAATTGCGGGCCGCCAGCGCCATTTCCATCGCGCCCAAATAGGCCCCTTCGCCTTCGAAGCTCAGGTTGCCTTTCTGATCCGACGTGGTGGCGCGAATGATGGCAACGTCCGGACGCAACGCCTTGAAATAGAGCCAGTCTTCGTCGTCAAAACTTCTGCGCTCGACAATCGGTTCGGCCCGGGCCGCCTCGTTCATAGCGCAGCCCTCAAGGTCGGGATCTACGAACGTCTCCATCCCCACCTTGGTCAGGACACCCGGCCGCTGCCCGGCACCCTCGCGGAGCATATCGAAGACGATGCCAGACGGCACGTTATAGGCCTTCACCTGATTGCCAACGATCATCTGCCAGATCTTCGGCGGCTCGGCCTTGGTCGGCCCCGATGGATAGCTGCCGCCAATGATGCGGGCGAGACAGCCCGGCTTGGCAATGTGATCGACGCCCTTGGTGCCAAAGAAGTCGCCGGCTGCGATCGGATGGATCGAGGTTATGTTGCGGGGCGACCCGGTGTCGTCAAAGCGCGCACCGAGGGCAGCCAACACGGCATCCGGGCAGCACAAACCACTGGACGAATTGACGGCGACCATGGCGTTGTCCGCGATGTGAGAGACAGCCTCTGCTGCCGATACGACCTTGCTCACAAGCACCTCTCCTCCCCAGCATTCGACACGCTAAGTAACTGATTAGTTATATTTATGACGCGTCTCGCGCCATGAATCAAGCGCGGAAAAATCAAATTAATTCGCCACTTAGCAAAGAAGTCCTTTTCATTAAGTAACCATTAAGTTACTTAATAGCCAAACATGTCCGGAGGCTCACATGAACATCTATTTTCAGAAGAATCACCAACGTGCATTCGGAACCTATCCCCTGACCGGAGAGGCGCTTCTGTCGGCCATCGAATGCGCGGCGAAGGTTGGATACCGCGCGTTCGACACGGCGCAGATGTACGAGAACGAGGCCGCCACCGGTGAAGCGCTGGCCGCGACGCGTCTGCCCCGCGATACGCTTTGCATCACCAGCAAAGTAAGCGTCAACTGCTTTACCGAGGAGACGTTCCTGCCCTCGGTCGAACAAAGCCTGAAAGACCTTCGAACTGATTATCTTGATGTCCTTTTGCTACACTGGCCACCGGCTGACGGCGATATCGCGCCATCGCTTCGGCTGCTGCAACAGGCTTATGACAAAGGCTATGCACGTAACATTGGCGTCTCGAATTACACGGTGGCGATGCTGCGCGACGCGATCCAGATCGTTGATGCGCCGCTGGTCACCAATCAGGTCGAGTTCCATCCCCTGCTGAACCAGGACAAATTGATCGCGGGCGCCAACGAAACGGGTGTTCCGCTTTCGGCCTATTGCTCGGTCGCGCGCGGCGAAGTCTTCAAACGACCGATCTTCGCCGAGATTGGCGCGACCTATGGAAAAACCGCCGGGCAGGTCGTCTTGCGCTGGATTCTTCAAAAGGGCGTCAGCGTGAATGTCATGTCGACCAATCCGGTCAATATCGAGGCCAACTATGACATCATGGACTTTACTTTGAGCCACGTGGAGATGGCGCGGATCGATGCGATAACGGCCGCGAATTACCGGATCGTGAACAAGGACCTGGTCCCTTTCGCGCCCGACTTCGACTGACCTCACCATCTGCTGCGTGATGTCGTCCGAGAACTCTGTTATTGAAGGTTTGTCCGGGGAATTGGACCGGGCAAGCTGAAAAGGCCATCCACATGATTGCTTACGTCACGGTTGGTACGGACGACATCGCGTTGGCTGAACGGTTTTATTCCGCGTTCCTGCCCCGGCTTGGGTACGCACTGGAATACTATCACGGCGACCTGAGCTATGCGCTGCCCCGGCGGCCCGAGCAAACCGTCGCCTTGCCGGAGTTCTATGTGAAAGCGCCATTCAATGGACATCCGGCCACGTCAGGGAACGGGACCATGGTGGCTTTCGAAGCACGCGACCAAGCCGAGGTCCGCGATCTGCACGCCGCAGCGCTGGTCGCAGGCGGTCTCGATGACGGGGCGCCCGGGTTCCGCGACAGCTATGGACCCACGTTCTATGTCGGCTATTTGCGCGACCCGCATGGAAACAAGATTGCGCTGTTTTCAAGCAACCCAAGCGATCCTGCCCGCGCCCCCTGACGCTTCACTGTGGTGACTCTTGGCCGACGCTCTCGCGCATTTGCGCCAAATCAAACTCTCTCCCACACCCTCTCTCGAGGGCCCCCTCACCCCCCTTCCCCCTCTCCCCCATTTGCACGGGAGCGTGAAGATCAGGTTAAATGTGGTCGCAGACTTTTGGCGTTCTGCTCAATTTGGGCAGGCAGGCGTCCAGCGCCCAGACGGACGCCCGCGCAACCATTGCCACTACAGCGCTGGCGGTCGGCTTTGACCTTCGCCTAGCGGTTCCCGCGGATCAGATCGCTGGCTTTCTCGGCAATCATGATCGTCGGCGCATTGGTGTTCGACCCGACAAGGCTTGGCATGATCGAACTGTCGCAAATGCGAATCCCGTCCAGCCCGCGCACCCGGCATTGCGTGTCGACCACCGACATCTCGTCCTGGCCCATCTTGCAGGTGCAGGTCGGGTGATAGGACGTTCGACCGTACTGGCGCGCATAGTTTTCGAAGTCTTCCTGCGTTTTCACACTGGCGTCCGGGAAATGGATTGCCTTGACGTATTTCTGCAAGGACGGTTGGCGGAAGATCTCGACACTTTTCTTCACGCCTTCGACCGAGCATTTCAGATCGTCGGGTTCGGCAAGGAAATTCGGATCGATCACAGGCAGCGCCGCTGGGTCGGCCGAGCGCAGCCGCACCGTGCCACGCGATTTCGGGCGCACCGTATAGGAGTTCAGCGTAATCCCAGACGCGCCCTGCGGCACACTCGGCACGCCCGCTTCCGCTCCGGCCCCCGCCAGAAAGTGGAACTGCAGGTCAGGTATCTCGCCCTCGCCCAGACCCGAATGCCAGAACGCCCCGCCTTCGACGACATTCGACGTCACCGGGCCGGACTTGAACGCATAATACTGGATGCCTGCCAGCGCCGCGTTGTACCATTTGTTGTACTTGTCGAGGCTATAATGCCCTTTGAGCTCGGCCACGATGTCGATGCCGAAGTGGTCGTTCAGGTTTTCGCCCACGCCCGGCAGATCCGCGACCACATCGATCTCGTGTTCCTGCAAATGCGCGGCAGGCCCGATCCCCGACAGCATCATGATCTTGGGCGTCCCGATCGCGCCCGAGGTCACGATCACCTCGCTCTCGGCCTTGGCGCGGCATTGTTCCTTGCCGTTGAAGTAGTGCACACCCGTGGCGCGCGTTCCCTCGAACTCGATCCGCTTCACCATACAGCCGGTCTCGACCGTCAGGTTTGGTCGCTTGCGGACGGGCTTCAGATAGCCCACCGCCGCCGAGCAGCGGCGATAGTTCTTGGTCGTGGTCTGATAGATGCCCGACCCGGCTTGTGTCGCACCGTTGAAATCGGGGTTATAGGGAATACCGGCTTCCTGGCACGACTGGACGAAAGCCCGCGTCATCGGCTGGGGGTCGGGCACATTCGAGACCCCAAGCGGGCCATCGGTGCCGTGCCAGTCGCCGGACATCATCGTATTGCCTTCCGAGCGCAGGAAGTATTGCTGGATCTCCTTGAAGCTCCAGCCGTCGCAGCCTTCTTCCTCGGCCCAACGGTCATAGTCGCTGGGATGCCCGCGCGTGAAGACCTCGGCATTGATCGACGAACCGCCACCGATCACACGGGCCTGCGCATAGGGGATTTCCCGATTGTTGGCATGGCGTTGCGGCGCTGTCTTGAAGCCCCATGTATGCGGCCCGGTGGTCATCTTGGCAAAGCCGACCGGCATATGGATCAACGGGTGATTGTCCTTGCCGCCCGCTTCCAACAGCAAGACGCGCGCCGCGCTGTCCTCGCTCAGGCGGTTCGCAAGAACGCAGCCTGCTGACCCGCCTCCGACGATGACGTAATCGTACCCTGCCTCTTTCATCTCACCCGATCCAATGTGTGCGCTTTCCGATCTCGATATGAGTGGACTTCACTTGCGTGTATTCCTCAACCCCCATCGCACCGGCTTCGCGCCCCCACCCCGATTGCTTGAATCCGCCAATCGGCAATTCCGGCCCACCGGCCAGCGTCGTGTTGACCCAGAACCGCCCGGCTTGCACCTGCCGAGTGACGGTCAGAGCCTTGTCGATGTTCTTCGTCCAGACGCTGGCCGCAAGGCCGTAATTGGAGTCGTTGGCAAGCGCGATGGCTTCGTCCAGCGTGTCGAACGGCATCACAGTCAGCACGGGGCCAAAGATTTCCTCGCGTGCGATGGCCATGTTCGACGTCACATTGCCGAAAATCGTCGGCGCAATGAATTGCCCCCGCCCGAAATCCAGTGCCGCGCCGCCCAGAACCAACTCGGCCCCTTCGTCCTGTCCCTTGGCAATGTATCCAAGGATCGTGCTGTTCTGCGCATCTGTGGTGATGGCGCCAATCTGCGTGGCCTCGTCCAGAGGATCCCCAACGACGATTTTGGACATCTTGTCCGACACCATTTTTGCAAACTGATCTGCCACGCTGGCCTCGACGATCAGCCGCGCACCCGAGACACAGCACTGCCCGCCATTGAAACCGATGCCAAAGGCCACACCGTCGGCAGCGTCTTCCAGATCCGCGTCGGCAAAGACGATCTGCGGGTTCTTGCCACCAAGCTCCAGCCCCAGCTTCTTGAAGTTCGACGCCCCTGCTGCGGCAACAATTGCGCGGCCTGTCCGTGTGGACCCGGTAAAGGACAGCATGTCGATGTCCATGTGCTCGGCCATCGCCTGCCCAACGGTCGGCCCCAGACCGGTGACGACGTTGAAGACACCGTCGGGCAATCCCGCCTCGGTCAGAATTTCGCCCAGTATGACGGAGGAAGCCGAAGTGAACTCCGATGGCTTCGCGACAATCGAATTGCCCGAGGCCAGCACGTATGGCACCCGCTCGCAAAGGATCAGGAACGGGAAGTTCCAAGGCGTAATGATCCCGACGACACCCACCGGTTCGCGCGTGACAACGCCGAAAATGCCGTCCCCCAAGTTGTTGAAGCTGTCGCCATGCAGGCTGCGCGCCAAACCGGCCGCATATTCGAACATGCCGACGCAGCCCCCGACCTCGCCCCGGACCTGCGAAATCGGTTTGCCGCTTTCGAGGGTTTCCCAATAGGCGATCTCGTCGAGCCGTGTGCGGATGCCATCGGCCGCCTTCAACAGAACCGCCGCGCGGTCTGCCCCGCTTAGCCCCGACCACCGGCGGTCGACAAAGGCCGCGCGCGCCGCAGCGACTGCACGATCAAGATCGTCGGGGGTGCATTTCGGCAAACGCGTGACCGGCACGTCATGCGCGGGCGAGTGCCGTTCGAAGACATCGCGATCACCGGCGGCAATGACCTGTCCGTTCAGGAAGAAGCCGAAGTCGCGGGGCGCTTCAGGCAGGGAAAGCGTGGTTGAAGAGGTATCCATGAAGGCAGCTCCTGGCTGGTGGCGTCACGATGCGTGCGCCAATCGTTTCATCCGTCTTTGACCGAAGACGGTGCGGTGCGAGAGGGTCTTGGCCTCGACACACTTCCTGATGACTGACATGGATTTCCTCCCCACCTCCCCGTCTTTCCCGAACGCGAGCCTTGCCCCCGTCCGGTGCCTGCATTCCACCCTAAGGCGGGTGCAAACGCAGCAGATTCACCAAGTAACGCACCAGTTAGTTACTTAATCTTGCTTTTGCCTGTCAAGTGGGTAAAAGACTGTTTATACAGGCTTACACCTGCCGCTCCGGCGGCCGCCTTATCGCTCGATCAGGACTGGATCATGCAAGCCACCAAAGCCCGCACCCGCGACGCGGACGCAACGAAATCCCGGATACTGGCCGCTGCAAAGGCCGAGTTCGCCCGGCTTGGCCTGGGCGGTGCGCGCGTTGACGAGATCGCGGAAAAGGCCAACGCCAACAAGCGCATGATCTACCACTATTTCGGCAACAAGGAGGACCTGTTCATCGCGGTCCTCGAAGATGCCTATCTGAACATCCGGACCGCCGAACAGGAGTTGCAACTCGACAACCTGCCCCCGGACGAAGCGATGGAGACGCTGATCCGGTTCACGTGGGACTACTATCTTGAGCACCCCGAGTTCATTCGGCTGGTCAACAGTGCCAACCTGCACAAGGGCAAGCATCTGAAAAGCTCGCAGAACGTCGTCGAAGCCAGCCGCACCTATGTGGCCATGATACAGAACATCCTCGACCGCGGGGTTGAGGCCGGTTTGTTCCGGCCCAATGTCGATGCCGGACAACTCAACATCACGATCGCGGCGATTGGGTATTATTACCTGACAAACCGGTTCTCGGGCGAGATCCTGTTCGAGCGGGACTACATGACGAAGGCGGCGCTGGATGACCGCCTTGCCTTCAACATCGACACGATCATGTGCCTGCTTCGGCGCGTGTGAAGCCGAAAGGACCTATATTGGAAAAGCGACAGGTTGGCAGAACGCAGCTTGAGATTGATGTGCTCGGGCTTGGGGGCGCGCCGCTTGGCGGCAACTTTGTCGATCTTGGATATGCGCAGGCCGAAGAGCTGATCCGCGCCGCTCAAGCGGCAGGCATCGGATATTTCGACACCGCGCCCTGGTATGGCTTCGGTCGCTCGGAACGGGTTATGGGCGATGTCTTGCGCGGTGGTGACTATGTTTTGTCCGACAAAGTCGGTCGCCTTCTGCGCCCCGGTGCCGTCGACAACCCGGGGGACTTCGGCATGGTCGATCCGCTCCCGTTTCACGTGGTCTATGACTATGGCTATGATGGGATCATGCGGGCCTATGAAGACAACCTGCAGCGCCTCGGGCTGGAACGGATCGATATCCTTCTGGCGCATGATATCGGCGCCTTTCAGCACGGCGACGAAAACGAGCGCCACTTCCGCGACCTTGCCGAAGGCGGCTATCGCGCGATGGACGAACTGCGTGCCGCGGGTCTGATCAAGGCGATTGGTCTTGGCGTCAACGAAAACCAGGTGTGTCTCGATGCGCTTGGCATCGGCGACTGGGACGTCTTCCTTCTGGCTGGCCGCTATACGCTTCTGGAACAGACCGCGCTTCAGGCGCTTTTCCCGGCCTGCCGCGAGGCTGGCACATCCATCATCTGCGGCGGGCCGTTCAACTCGGGCATCCTTGTCGGGCGCGAGATGTGGAACTATGCGAAAGCGCCAGCCGAGGTCGTCGAGAAAGCCCGTACCCTTGGCGATGTGGCCGATGCGTTCGGCGTGCCACTGGCTGCCGCAGCGCTGCAGTTCCCACTTGGGGATGACATCGTGACCTCGGTCATTCCGGGACCGCGCGATGCGGGCGAGTTGGCGCAAATCCTCGACTGGTTCGAGACACCGATCCCAGCCGAGTTCTGGACGACCCTCAAGACCAAGGGGCTTGTCGACGAAAGCGCGTCTGTCCCCGGCTAGACCGCCGTGAAGCCGCCATCGATGGGCAAGCACACGCCCGAGATCATGGCCGCGCCGTCCGAAAGCAAGAACACGATCGGCGCCGCGCAATCGTTTTCCGTGGCCCATCGGCCAAGCGGCATCGCATTGATCAGCGGCCCACCGATATCGTCGCGCCCCCAGTACCACTCGGACATTGGCGTCATCACGACCGTCGGATTGACGGCGTTAACGCGGATGTTGTCTTTGCCCAGCTCAAGAGCGGATACGCGGGTCATCGCGTCGACCGCCCCCTTTGACGATGCATAGGAAATGTGCCCCGCCAATCCGACCATCGACGCCTGGCTCGAGACATTGACAATCGCCCCGCCCTTTCCCGCCGCCACCATGCCTTGCGACGCGTATTTGGTCACCAGAAGCGTGCCGCGTGCATTGATGTCGATGACCTTATCAAAGACCGAGGTGTCGGTTTCCATGGGCGTTGCAATCTCGCCGCCCCAGCCGCCGCAATTCACCACGCCATAGAGCTCGAGCCCCGTCAAAGCCGACCGCACCTCGTCTTCGGATGTGAGATCGAAGGGCAAAACCTCGCATCCCGTCGTACTTTGCAACTCCAAAAGTTTGGCCTCGTCTCGCCCCGAGGCAATGACGTGCGCCTCCTCGTCAGCGAGCATCCGAACCGTCGCGGCGCCGATGCCGCCAGACGCACCGGTGACAAGAATGGATCGCCCCTTCAACCCGCTTTGCATGGCTCAATTCTCCCTCTCTTGTTCCGTCGCTCCCGGCGTCCGAGGTGTCAGTTTTCTAAACCGATCCCAAACCTGACCATAGCAAGCCGCCAAACCGGATTGGTAATTTTTTCTAGCCAGAACGAAATTTGCGCCATAGGCTTACTTACGTCGGGTCAAAGAATACCCGCGACGAACATATGAATCTGGGAGGATTTTCTTGATGTTTCGAAAACATCTAACGGCGCTCACCGTCAGCGCCGCTGCCTTGGGCGCTGTAACTGTGCCCGCCATCGCTCAGGAATTCGAAGGCGTCACGGTCAACATTCTGACCCGACCCGGCTACGTGATCGCGGGTCCGCTCGCAGAGCGTGGCGTGGACTTCGAAGCGCTGACCGGTGCAAAAATCGTGGTCACCGAAGTGCCGTTCGCCGAGATCTTTCCGAAGATCCAGAACGACTGGGCCACGGGAACAAACTCGATCGATGTTGGCGTCTTCGCCGCTGGATGGGGCGTTGAACTTGACGCGGCCGGGCTGCTGGAAGACCTCGACCCCTATGTTGCCGCAGACGACAAGATCCAGCTGGACGACATCGCACCTTACTTCCGCGAGTTCGGCCAGAAGGTCGGCGGCAAGACCAAGCTCTTGATGGTCGATGGTGACTTCCAGATGGTCTACTACCGCACCGATGTGCTGTCGGCTGCTGGTCTGGAACCGCCGAAAACGTGGGAAGACTACCTTGACGTGGCGTCGAAGATTCATGGCACGGACATGAACGGCGACGGCGAAGCGGACTATGGCTCGTGCATCTTCAAGAAGCGGAACGCGCAGTCCTATTTCGCCATCCAGACCTTTGCGGCCCCGATCGTGCAAACGCAGGGCACCGCGCAGGGCTTCCACTTTGACAACGCGACCATGAAGCCGATCGTGAACAACGCCGGCTGGAAGAAGGCGTTCGAGCTTTACAAGGCAACCGGTGAATTCGGTCCGCCGGAAGAGCTGAACATGGACATCGGCGACACTCGCGCCCTGTTCAAAGCCGGTCGTTGCGGCCTGCTGGTGGAATGGGGTGATCCCGGAACGCTGCAGCTGGACGACGACGCGTCTGCAGTGAAAGGCAAAATCTTCGCAATCGCCGGTGTCGGCTCGCGCGAAGTGCTGGACCGTGAGACCGGGGAACTGGTTCCCGTGTCGGCCGAAAGCGCACCTTACGCTGTCGATGGCATCAACTACTCGCCTTTCGCCGCCTTCGGTGGCTGGGCTGGTGCGATCAACGCCAAGGCTGACCAGAAAACCAAGGATGCTGCTTACGCGTTCCTGTCCTACATGAACCAGCCGGCACAGTCGGGCATCGACGTGACCATCGGCGCAACGGGCTATAACCCCTATCGGATCTCGCAGCTCTCCAGCACCGAGCCTTGGGTCAAAGCCGGTATGCCGGCCGAGCTGGCCGAGAACTATCTTGGCGCCATCAACTCGGCTCTGGCCAACCCGAACATGTCGTCCGACATGAAGATCCCGGGCGCTCAGCAGTACACCGCGGTTGTTCTTGATACCGAACTGGCCCGCTATCTGGCCGGTGAAATCTCGGTCGAAGAAGCGCTCGAGAATATCGAGGAAGGCTGGGAAGAAATCACGGAAGACTTCGGTCGCGACGAGCAGATCGCGGCTCAGGCCTTGGCACTCGGCGAATAATCCGAGCGCACCGTGGCTGCTTATGACAACATGCGCCAGCCGGGACTTGTCCCGGCTGGTGTCACCCGGCGCGAGCGTCTGGCGGAGTGGGTCGACCGGCATTCGGGGACCTTTTTCATTGCGCCTGCGGTCACGCTGATCCTGATTTTCGCAATTTTCCCAACAATCTATTCGCTGTTCTTCGCCGTCAGCCGCGTACGTTTCACCGGCGACGGCTTGCGGTTCCGATATGTCGGCTTCCGCAACTTCGAAAAACAGTTCTTCGGCTCAAGCGAGGTCCACTTCCTTGGCCGCACCGACCCCGTCAGCATCTTCGGCTATGCCGTTTTCGCCGCGCTCGTCGTCGCCGTGCTGTTTTGGCTCTGGCGCTCGCGCAAGATAACGACATGGGTCGGCATGATTGGCCGAACCATCTCGGCCGCGATGGCGATCTTCCTTGGCTGGATCCTGTGCGCGTCGTTCCTGTCGGGCAACTCTATCGGCACGCTCTACACGACGCTCTTCTACGTCATCATCGGCTGTGCCCTGCAGTTCGTGATTGGAACCGGGCTGGCGTTCCTGTGCTCGCAACCGATCTCGGGCAAGAACTTCTTTCGCGTCATCTTCTTCATCCCGCTGATGATCACGCCGCTTGGCGTGGGCTATGCGATGCGCATGGTCGCGGATGTCACCAAGGGGCCGTTCGAGCCGTTCCTGAATTTCGTCGGACTGTCCGATTGGGTCTGGTCGGCGGACGCATGGTCGGCGCGCTTCATGATGATGGTCAGCGACAGCTGGCAATGGATCCCGTTCATCTTCATCTGCATGCTGGCCGCGCTGGAAAACATCCCGCGCGATCACGTCGAAGCGGCACAGGTCGATGGCGCGTCCAGCTTCCAGATTTTCCGCGAGATCACGTGGCCGCAGGTTCTGCCTGTCGCCGTGACCGTGCTGCTGATCCGGATGATCGAGGCGTTCAAGATCGTTGACCTGCCGAACATCATGACCGGTGGCGGTCCGGGCTCGGCCACGGAATCGATGACCCTGCATTCCATGTATATCTGGCGCGCCAACGACCTCGGCTCGTCGGCAGCGATTGCCTATCTGCTGCTGATCCTGACGGTCGTCGTCTGCGCGTCGTTCTTCAACTACGTGGTTCTGGGACAGATCAGAAAGGCCCGCGCATGAGCCAAGCGTCGTATCGGTTCAAGAAGTCCGAACGCACCCTGATGCAGCGGCTGTTCGAGGCCCCTGCCGTGGGCAAGATGTCCCCGGTGGCCAAGATCGTGGCCTATACACTGCTGGCGGTCTGGTCGCTCTTCGTGCTGTTCCCGATCTATTGGGTTGTCATCACATCGTTCAAAGACGCGGCGGCCGTGAACCAAGGGCCGTTCTATATTCCGTTCGTCGACTTCCAACCGACGCTGGATGCGTGGCGCACCCAGTTTACCGAGGATGCGAATTGCACCATCGGCGCCATCGGGCGTCAGCTTTGGCTTCTGGTCTATAACTCGTTCGTCTTCATCGTTTCGCCCGTCGTGTCGCTGGCACCGATGGAGCCGCAGATCTGTAAGATATACCTCGCCTTCACGAACTCGGTGGTGATCAGCGTGTTCTCAACCGCGCTCTGCGTCTTTGTCGGCTCGATGGCGGCCTATGCCTTGGCGCGGGTGCAATACGCGCCGCGCTTCGGCAATATCATGATCTTCGTCTTGCTGCTGGTCGTTGTGATCCTTGCCACGACCTATGCCGGCATACCTTGGTGGGCCTCAGCCAGCGTGGCGCTGGCGTTCTTCTTCTTCCTCGCCCGGGCGCTTCGCAACTGGTTCAAGCTGTCGCTCAAAAACGGAGATATCCTGTTCTGGATCATCTCGCAGCGCATCCTGCCGCCCATCGTGGTGGTGATCCCGCTATACGTGATGTTCCAGGCGGTGGGCCTCTTGGACACGCATCTGGCCCTGATCCTGCTGTACGCGGTCGCGAACATGCCGATCGTGGTCTGGCTGATGTATGACTTCTTCTCAAACCTGCCGATCGAGTTGGAGGAGTCCGCCCAGCTTGACGGCGCAACGCGCCTGCGCATTTTCCGCGAGATCGTCCTGCCGCTGACCCGCCCCGGCTTGGCGGCGACCACCCTTCTGATCCTGGTGCTCAGCTGGAACGAATACCTCTTCGCGGTGTTCCTTGCGACGGTGAAGGTCCAGACGATGCCCATCATGGTCGCTGCGAAAAACGCCGGCGAGAAGGGCATTTTCTGGTGGGAAATGTGCGCGCTGATCGTGGTGATGATCATACCGGTCATCATCATGGCGGTGCTGCTGACACGGTTCATTTCGAAAGGCGTCCTCTTGGGCGCGGTGAAAGGCTAAGGCATGAGTGATTTCGGCCGTCAGGCTTCGGTCCGCTTCGAAAATGTCGAGAAAAGCTTCGGCGACGTGAAGGTCCTGCGCGATTTCGACCTTGAGGTGCAGCCGGGCGAGTTTGTCGTCCTGCTGGGCGCGTCGGGGTCGGGCAAGACCACGGCGCTGCGCATCCTGTCGGGGCTTGAAACGCCATCCGGCGGGCAGGTCTATATCGGGGACGAGAACGTCACGGATGTCTTGCCGAAGTACCGCGACATCTCGATGGTGTTCCAATCCTATGCGCTCTACCCGCACAAGACCGTGGCCGAGAATATCGGCTTCCCATTGAAGGTCCGCGGCACCGACAAGGCCGAGATGGACGCCGCAACACTGGATGCCGCCAAGCAGGTGCAAATCGAGGATTTGCTGGAACGCTTTCCGCGGGAATTGTCGGGGGGTCAACGCCAACGCGTGGCCTTGGCGCGCGCGATCATCCGGCGGCCCTCGGCCTTCCTGATGGACGAGCCACTCTCGAACCTTGATGCCAAGCTGCGCGGCCATATGCGGGCGCAGTTGAAGCACATGCAGAAGTCGATGGGCATCACGACCATCTATGTGACCCACGACCAGATCGAGGCGATGACGCTGGCGCACCGGGTCGCGATCCTTGAAAAAGGCGTGCTGCAACAACTGGCGACCCCGTCCGAGATCTACAACGATCCCGCCAACCTCTTTGTCGCGCAATTTATTGGCTCGCCGCCGATGAACACGGTGCATGGCAGTCTCGACGGCAGTACGTTTCACACCAATGGTGTCAGCATCGAAACGGCGGTCTCTGGCAAGGCCGAGAAGGCGGTGATGGGTGTCAGGCCCGAGGATTGCGAAATCGCGCCGCCTTCTGAGGGTACTCTAACCGGTACGATCTATACGAACGAACTCATTGGCGACCACGCGCTGGTCACGATCGACTGGGGCGAAGATCAGATCGCGGTAAAGGCGCCCAAGGACTTCACGGGTGAAATGGGGGATCAGGTCGGTGTACGTCTGTCGCGCGAGCACCTGTTCGTCTTCGAAGAAGGCAGCGGCAAACGGATCAGGTAAGCACGCCATGTCGATGCGCATTGATCTTCGCGACGCAATGTTCAGCGAGAGAGAGCAACCTCTGCTTACGTGGGGAGCGTTCTCTGTGTCGACCTTCCGCTTCGACAGCGGCGTCGCGGCCTTGCGGCTCTCGAATGCGCGCGGCGAGATCATCATGCTGCCGTTTCAGGGCCAGCAGGTCTGGCGCGCCCGGTTCGATGGGCGCGAACTGACCATGCGCTCGATGTTCGACGAACCGCGCCAGACGCAAACCTATCTCGAAAACTACGGCGCCTTCATGATCCATTGCGGTCTGACGGGGCTTGGCGCGCCCGGCCCGACGGACACGCATCCCCTGCACGGCGAATTGCCGAACGCGCCCTTTCAAAGCGCATGGCTGGACATCGATGCCGGGCGCGAAAGCGTGACAGTCGCCGGAAGCTTCCAGCACATCGTTGCGTTCTCGACCAACTACCGCGCCACGGTGGAAACAACGCTTGCGGCAACGGACGCGCTGCTTGATATCTCGATCCGCGTCGAGAACCTTAAGGCCACGCCGATGGATCTGATGTATCTCGGCCATGCCAACTTCAAACCCGTGGACCACGGCGTGCTGCATTACTCGGCCGACCACACGCCTCAAACGGTTCGGGTGCGCCAGTCGATCCCGTCCCACGTCACGCCGAAACCGGGCTATGTCGAGTTCCTTGCCGAACTGGCTGAAGACCCGACCGGGCATCACTTGCTGCGCCCGGGTCTTGGTTTCGACCCCGAGGTCGTGTTCGAGATCGACATGACCGCAGATACCGACGGGTTCGCCCACGCGCTGCAGGAACATCCCGATGGCACGGCTGACTATGTGCGGTGCCGCCCCGATCAGGCGCCGCTTTGCACCCGCTGGATTTGCCGAACGCCCGATCAAGACGGCCTGGGCATCGCATTCCCGGCTACCTCGGGTGTCGAAGGGTATACAACCGAGAAATCCAAGGGACGCGTGGCCGAGGTCCCGGGCGGTGAGACGTGGCAGTTGGATATGCAACTGGGGCTTCTGACCCCGACCGAGACCGCCGACATGATCGCCCGGATCGATCAAATCAACGCCAGCCAAGGGACGGAATGATGCGTGCGATACAACTGGTCGAAACCGGCAATCTGCAAGCCATCGATATTCCGGTGCCCAAGCCTGCGCCGGGCGAAATCCTGATAAAGGTCGAAGCGGCGGGCATCTGTGGCACCGACCGTCACCTTTATCACGGTGAGTTCCCGTCTGTGCCTGAAAAGGTTCTGGGCCACGAGTTCTCGGGCATCATCGTCGACAGCGGCGACACCGGGATGGCCGAAGGCGCACGCGTCACCTGTGACCCGAACACATGGTGCGGAACCTGCGACCAGTGCCTTCGCGGGCGGGTGAACCTGTGTTCGCACAACGTCGCGACCGGCATTCATCGCGACGGTGGGTTCGCCGAATACTGCGCCTTCCCGGCCTCGAAGGCGGTCGAACTGCCCGCTGATCTCGACCCGTTGCACGGCGCGTTTTGCGAGCCGCTGGCCTGCACCCTGCATGGCATGGACCTTGGCGCGGCTCGCGCCGGTGAGAAGGTGCTGGTCATCGGCGGCGGGGTCATTGGTTTGATGGCGGTACAGATCGCCAAACTGGCCGGAAGCGACGTGATGCTGATGACCCGCAGCGCCGAAAAACAGGCCCTTGGCCTGTCAACCGGTGCAGATCTTGCGGTCGGAAACGAAGCCGAGTTGCGCGCGCATTGGCCAAACGGGGCCGATCTGGTGGTGGAATGCGCGGGTGTTGATGCGACCGTTGCCATGTCTCCGAAACTGGCGCGTACCGGCGGGCGCGTGGTGATCCTTGGTGTATTGCCACAAGGACAGCAGGTGCCGATTGAGCCGTTTGACCTGCTCTTCCGCGAGATCCAGATGCATTTCAGTTTCCTGAACCCCTTCACCCATGCCCGCGCGGCGCAAATGGTGGCCGATGGCACGATCAATGTCGCACCGCTTGTCAGCCGCGTGATCTCGCTGGACGAAACCGTCGATGCCATCACCCAACCGCCTCGGAAAGGCGAGGTGCGGGCGATTGTCGTGCCGTCTGTTTAACGGGCTAGAGAGAGTCGCTTACGCCTTGACCATCAGCTTTCGCGGATAGTCGGCCAGCAACTCGGGCGCGCCGTCGCGTATGGCAAGGCTCTCGGTGATCTCGAAGCCCCAGTCGTCCATCCAGAGCCCTGTCATGAAATGAAACGTCATGCCCGGCTGCAACTCGGTCGTGTCACCGGGGCGCAGGCTCATGGTGCGTTCACCCCAGTCGGGCGGATAGGAGAGACCGATGGGATAGCCTGTCCGGTTGTCCTTCTTGATCCCGTGCCGTGCGAGCACCTTGAAGAAGGCATGCGCGATATCCTCGCACAGGTTTCCGGCGCGCGCGGCCTCCAGCCCCGCCTCCATCCCTTCGAGAACCGCGGCTTCCGCGTCCAGAAACGTTTGCGTGGGCCTGCCAAGGAAAATCGTCCGCGACAAAGGGCAGTGATAGCGGCGATATGCGCCCGCGATCTCGAAGAACGTCCCCTCGCCTTCCTGCATCGGCTGGTCGTCCCATGTCAGATGCGGGGCCGCGGCTTCCGCGCCCGAGGGCAACAAGGGCACAATCGCCGGATAGTCACCGCCCGCGCCGATGTCGTCGTCGTATCGCAAGCCCGCGTCATAGATCTCGGCCACCAGCGAAGATTTCGGCATCCCCGGTTCGATCACGTCGAAGATGCGGGCGTGCATCTTCGAGACGAACTTGCCCGCAACCCGCATATAGTCCAACTCGCGCGGCGACTTGACGGCCCGCTGCCAGTTGACCAGCGCGGTCGCATCCCTGAACCGGGCGTCCGGCAGCCCTGCACCCAGCGCGGCGTGGGCTTTGGCCGAGTACCAGTAATTGTCCATCTCGACCCCGATCCGGGCCTGCCCCTGCCCCCGGTCGATCAGCGTGGCGGCCAGCAGCTCCATCGGATGCCGTTCGGTCGATTGCACATAGTGGTCCGGATAGCCGAGGATGTCGGCCTCGGGCAGCCATGTGGTGCGCCGGGCGCCCGCCGCGTCCTGCCCGCGCCCGAACCAGAGGGGGCCAAAGGACTGACCAACAATCACCGCCTGATGAACATAGAACGACCATCCGTCATACCCGGTGAGCCACGCCATGTTCGAGGGGTCCGACACGATCAATACATCCAGCCCCGCACGCTCCATCGCGGCGCGGGTCTTGATCAGTCGCGTGGCGTATTCGTCCGGTTCAAACGGCAGGGGTCGGGTCATCGGGGCCTCGGGTGGCGGTTGTTTGGATCAAACCTGCACCGGGCGTGCTTCAAAGACCAGCCCGAGCGACCTCACCCACGCGCACCGGCCACGGCACGCGCGGCCAGTTGCACCGCGTTGCGCGTCGCTTGCAGGTCCGCTTCGGTCACAGCCAGCGAAGGGTAAAGCTTGCCCGGGGATTTGAAGACGCCATTCTCGCGCAACACCTTGTTGTATATGGCGTTATCAGATGGGTCATCATGCCTGGCACTGCGATAGTCGCGACAGGGGCCCTCGGTGAAATACACGTCGAACAACGTCGGATCACCGCAAATCCGGTGCGCGATCCCTTCGGCCTCCAAGGCGGCCGTCTGCATTTCCTGCAGCGCCTGCCCGGTCGCTCGAAGCTGGTCATAGGCGCCCTCACGCGCCAAGACTTCCATCGTTTTCAGCCCCGCAGCCGCCGCGATCGGGTTGCCCGAAAGCGTGCCAAGCTGCATCAGCCAGCGCCCTTCACCGGCAAGGCTCTTGTCGAAATGCGCCATGATCTCGGCGCTGGCCCCGAGTGCCGCCAAAGGGAAGCCACCGCCGATGATCTTGCCCAGCGTGCAGATATCCGGCGTCACGCCATAACGCTCCTGCGCCCCGCCATAGGCAAGGCGGAAGCCGGTGACGATCTCGTCGAAGATCAGCAGCACAGCGTGGCGGTCACAGAGATCGCGCAGGCCCTGCAAGTAACCCGGCTCGGCCGGGATGATGCGCTGCAACGGCTCGGCAATGATCGCGGCAATATCGTCATGCTCGGCCAGGAGGGCTTCCACCGCGCCCAGGTCATTGAACGGAGCAATCAGCATCTGATCCGCCACGCCTTGCGGGATGCCGCCACTGTCCGGCACGGCTTGCGGGAAGTTGACCTGCCGCTCGGGCGCAAGGCTCATCTGCGCTTCGGCGCTCATCCCGTGATAGCCGCCTTCGAACTTCAGGATCTTGTCCCGCCCTGTAAAGGCGCGGGCCAGCCGGATGGCGTACATATCCGCCTCGCCCCCGGACGCGACGAAGCGCACCTGTTCGCAGCAGGGAACGGCTTCGATGATGGCTTCCGCCAGTTCGATGCCTTTCGCATTGTTGGCGAAGAACGTCATCCCCTTGGGAAGCTGCTCCAGCACCGCCTCCATCACCTCGGGATGTCCGTGCCCCAAGAGCATCGGGCCGGACCCGATGAGGTAGTCGATATACTCGGTGCCGTTCTCGTCCCAGACATGGCTGCCGTCACCGCGCGCAATGATGATGCCCGGGTCGAAATTGCCGAACCCGCCCGCTGGCAGCACCTCGCGCGCGCGGGTGATCCATTCGTCCTGCGTCGAGAGCTTCTGCATCAGTCGATCTCCAATACCGGTGTGCCCAGCACATCCATATCCGGCGTCACGCCCAGGCCCGGCCCTTCTGGCGGCGCGATGCGGCCGTCCTTCCGCACAGGGCAATCCGGTGCGACACGCGGCCCGACATAGCCTGACAGGTCGCAGGTGTTGAGCAAAGAGCCTTGCGGTGTGGACGCCGCGAAATGCAGAGAAGCCGCCGTCACGATGTCAGACCCCCATGTGCATTCCGCGCAAATCTCGGCCCCAAGATAGACCGTCAGATCGCGCGCCCGGCGCATGGCCGACAACCCGCCAAACTTTGACAGCTTCAACGCCACCGCGTCGAGGCAGCCAAGCTGGTGCGCCTTCAAGAGCGAGGCCGTATCGAAAGCACACTCGTCAATCTTCATCGCCAGCCCCGTCGACGACCGCACTGCTGCGCAATCTTCCAGCGTCTTGCAGGGCTGCTCGAGCATCACGTCGAGATGCGCGACAGCCCGGCCTGTGCGCGTCGCATGCAAGCGCGTCGCCCCGCAATTCCAGTCGCCATAGACCAACGGCCCCGGCCCAACGGCTTCGCGCACCTTGATCAGACGTTCAGCGTCTGCCTCCCAATTCGCGTCCGCCCCCAGCTTGGCCTGAAATTGCGTGATGCCGGTCGCCTGCGCCTCGCGCGCGATGCGGGCCATCTCGTCGGGCGCGACACACGTGATCGAGTGATAGAGCGGCATGTCTTGCCGGGTGCGCCCGCCAAGCAGTGCATAAAGCGGCAGGCCGGTCGCCTGCCCGAAGAGGTCCCAAAGCGCCATGTCCACGATCGACTTGGCCGCGAGATGGCCCACAAGAAACGCATCCAGCTTGCGCATCGCCGCATCAACGCCAAGGGGTGCCAGGCCAAGAATCTCGGGCGCCATCTCGGCCACCGCACTTGGAATGCCCTTGGCGAAGGCCGGAAGGTAATGCGGAATCGGGCACACTTCACCCCAGCCCTTTAGCCC